>JAVBNT010000020.1:0-168807 GCA_031551355.1 Candidatus Xenobia bacterium
GCAATCCGTTCATTGTCATTACGAGGAGCTGAAAGCGACGTGGTAATCCAGCAAAATATAAATAGCTCTCCTGGATTGCCACGCCTGTGGCTCGCAATGACGTTAAGCTCGAATCAAGTCGAATTTTTTCCGGTTACTATATGAGGCGAAAATTGAAGTGAGTATTGTTTTTTGATGTTACTGTTAAATTTTTGAAAACAAGCAGGGAACCAGCATCACTCACAGCGCGGCCCGGATAAAGCAAGCTGAAGCGATTGTTCTTTTGACCTTGCTAATCCGGAAAAAATGAAAATTGTGTTCCAGCGTTCAAACGGATTGCAGGCTTGTACACCGGAAAGAGTTGACGAGAGCTTACCTGCTATTAAGAGCCTGTTTACTGTTTAATATCTATGTAATAACAAAGAAGTGTCTTGGTGTTTCTGTTGCTTTCCGACTTTCCTTACAGCTATGAAGAAGGCGGCAAATCCCGATGCCGCCTTCTGCATAGCTTTTTTGTTTTTTTTCGACAAAACCCTATACGCGTGTTCTCAGCTTTCCTGCTCCGCAACGAACCCCGATGTTGCTTCCGCAGAAAATCTGAGAACACGCTGGCAATGCCGGGCTTTATTATGTGTTGATTTTTTGACGGTACTTACTTCGATAAGTAATTTGATTTTAGTTAGCAGGTTAAGATGTTAAACCGGATCTAAGAGAATAGAATATCTGGAAATCAAAGTTTTCGACAATGTTTCCATATGTTTTTGAAAGTCGGCACCGGGGTGTCATCCTCGCGAGTGCGGGGATCCAGGGGAACCAAAGCTGAAATTAGCATTATTTCTTGATGTCACTATATTTGATTGATTTGTTTCACCTGTTTGAAACTTAATAGAAGGATTGAAAACTATAAGGTTGTATAGTTAGTTTATAGTATTGTTTTAGATATTTTGAAAAGGAGATTCTATAATGCCTAAATTGATGATCGGGTTGGAGCAAAAACTTAAGGAATATGCCGAACAAGATCCTGCATTTGAGCGTTTATGGAGTTCCTGGCAAGTAAATAAACAAATATTGGAAGAGCTTTTGCAAGTAACAATAGGACTTTTTCCTCATTATAGCCGCCATGATGTATCGCATTGCCGAAGTGTACTCAATAATATTGAGATGGTTTTGGGGGATTCGAGAATAAATCAGCTTGAGCCGACAGATATTTGGATTTTACTTAATGCAGTGTATTCACATGATATTGGTATGATCGGCTTTTGTGGGATAAAAAATGAGTGGCAATCGGATGATTTTAGAGTTTTTGTAAATAAATGTTGCGAAGGTGATAGGGGAGCTGAGCTTAAAAAGCATGCCCAAATGTTATCCAGCACAGATAAGGCCGAGTCTTTCGATAAATGGTCCTGGGATATACATATAGCCGCTATTTACCTGATAGCTGAATACCACCGTAAATCGCATGCTTCCAGATCCTGTGAATCCATTTTAGCAGGAGAACGCTTGGATTTATCCGTTAATGGTTTGATTCCTAAAAGGTTTATTGTCTGGATCGCCAAGATCGTTCAGAGCCATGGAGAAGATTTTAATTCTATCCTGCAGCTGAAGCAGCGAGATAACGGTTTTTGTAGAGACACCATTCATCCAAGGTTTATAGCCGCTTTGCTATGCCTTGGTGATGCTCTTGATATGGACAACTCCCGTTTTCATAGCTACTCGGACTTGATTGTCGGAGAACGTGATTCCGTATCAGAACTTCATTATAAGAAGCATGAAGCTATCAGACAGCTTTTGATTACTCCTGATTATATTGAAATATCTGCAGATTGCGGCTCCACTGAAGATTACCATGAAACATACAGAGCCCTGCGTGAATGGTGTGATATGCTGTCGGAATTGTTAAAAGATATCGCTTTAAACTGGAACAGAATAATTCCTGAAGGATTAACAGGTACAGCTCCCATTTTGAATGAGGTTGAGTATATAGTTGACGGCAAAAAAGTGGATCCTGAGCTGGCTAAACTGCGCTTTGAAATATCTCAGGAACGGGCATTTGAGCTCGTTCAAGGCTCAAATATTTATGAAAATGAAAACTCTTTCATACGTGAATTAATTCAGAATGCTATGGATTCATCTAAGATTCAGTTTTGGCAGGATGTTAAGGGCGGGTGTTTCTCTTATGATGAAATTATGGCAAAAGAGGAGTGGGGTAATTATGGTTTTCAGCCATATCATATTAAAAATACTAAAATATTCGAACGGTACTCAATAGAAATTAATTTAGAACCTCTGAGTTGTAATAATATACGTATAATTGTTAGAGATAGTGGTATTGGCTTTGATGAGTTTTCATTAAGAGAAATGAGCTGTGTTGGGAACAGTTATCGTATTGGAACAAAGAAAGAATATATCAAGGATATGCCTCAATGGTTAAAACCTACTGGTTGTTTTGGCATTGGATTGCAGTCACTATTTCTTGTTTGTGATGAATTTTCATGCAGAACACGCTCTCGTCGAACTGGTATAAGTTATGAAATAAAATTTCACTCAAGAAGTTCAGGTGGATATCTTGATGTAATTGATCTTGGAGAAAATCATGCCAAGTATGGCGCTGAATTTACGGTTTGTTATAAATCTGGTTATTTTACTAATGTAGATTTTTTTGGCAAAATTTTTAAAGAAGAAGTTCAGCGATTATATAATCGCTATGATTACTTTTTAGGAAATAGTGTGGAAAATGGCATAGCACAAATAGGTGCT
The DNA here is from genome assembly GCA_031551355.1 of Candidatus Xenobia bacterium. Taxonomy (GTDB): domain Bacteria; phylum Vulcanimicrobiota; class CADAWZ01; order CADAWZ01; family CADAWZ01; genus JAVBNT01. The sequence goes on from JAVBNT010000020.1 coordinate 2,737, forward strand.
TTGAATGCTTATATTTATATTTCTGATAACGTTTCAGATGTGTTTTTTCCTGTAAAAATTTGTTTGAAAAATGATGATTTTGAGAAGAAAGAGATCCAAAATAATATTAAAAGTAATGATATTTTAGAGAATATTATTAAGATTAATCAAGAAGAGTCTTTTGCTTATGGGGATTATTTAACTAAGATTAATTTTAATGATTTATCCTGCATTATTTGGGATTTAAAATCACATTCCTATCTTTGTTTTGGACCTACGCAAAAAAAATCATCTGTATTTTATAAAGGCATATGGGTTGGTCGTTCCTCTTTATCTCCTGATTTATTTGGATTTGGTTATGTATTTTCTTTGTTTGGATACGAAACAGATAAAGCTCTTACATTAAATAGAGAAAGGTTGACTCATTCTGCTGAAGCTAGCATTAAAGTTTTTTTTAAAAAAGCTCTTAGTGTATTTTGTAGAATTCTTGTTGAGAACTTTGATAAACTCATTATGTTTTTTGAAAAAAAACAAGATTTAAAAAATAATCAAGATTTCAATTATGTATGGTATCTTATTCTTTTATTGCTATTTTTTGAAAAACGGGATTATTGCCGTAAGTTTTTAGAGCGTTTGGAATGGTTTGATTATGAAGTTATAGCTTATGTTTGTAAAGATAATCATTATATTCGCGAAAAGCTTTCTGTTAGAGATGCTGTGAAAAGTTGGTTAGATAATAATAGAATATTTTTTGGACGGAATCTTTCGGAATATGATGATTATGGTTATGATTCTAAATTGCTGGATTTTGTCGCTCCATTGGTAAAAGAAAAAGGTTTGTCCACTGAAAATATTTATGTATCATATCTTTTAAGAGAGTATCTAGTTGGTTGGTATGGTAAGACTGTTTTTTTAAAACCTGATATTGGGGCTTTTCTTAGTATGAATATACCGGAAAAATCTTCTAGTATAGATACGGATTTTCGTAATTTTGTAGATACTATGTATAAGTCTATTTATAGAGAAAGTTCCCGTATTATATTGACAAACTGTTTAGAGCCTTATGATAAGCTTTCTTTGGATGTTGATAAGCTTAATAATGCTAAACACTTAGGAATAAATTTTATTCTTAGTGTTGAGAGGTATTTTATGGGGGTAAATTCAGGGGCGATGATTATTCCTGTGGGTATGAATATTTTGTCTCGTTTGGGTGAGCAATATTGTTTGAAAGACTCGTTTGTAAATGAAATAACTTCATCTGAGAGATATGCAAAAATTTTGAATTTTACCTTGGAAAATCAATTTTATGAAAATCGTTATACTACATATGAGATAGATAGTAGTTATAAACAGATTTTAGGTGATATTTTTGATTTGTTTAAAAAATCAGTCTGAAAATCAGTCCGAATAAAGATGAGGACCGTTGATGAAAAAAGTAATTGCGCGTATGGGCATATGCCTGGCGCTTGCCTATATTTTGGGATTGTTTGACGTGTTTAAACTGCCGCAGGGCGGGGGAGTGTCTCTGGAATCCCTGCCGCTGATGCTGTTTGCCTATATATCCGGCCCGCTCTATGGGTTAATCGCCGGATTTTCATATGGACTGCTGATGATTACCAAACCGTCGGCCATGCTCCATCCGTTCCAGTTTATTTTGGACTATCCGCTGGCATTTTCTTCGTTTTTTGTTCTGGGATTTGCCGGAAAATTTGAGAATAAACATTATACGCTGCTTTTTGCTGCTTTGGGATTTTTTATACGTTTTTGTTTTCATTGCCTTTCAGGAATGATGTTTTGTTCGTTTTTTTTGAAGGAACTGCCGCAGAATCTGCCTGTTTATGTAGCTGTCTATAATCTGTCTTATTTGCTTCCTACGGCTTTTCTTTGTGTGATTATGTTTTATTGGCTTTCGGGAAGGATGAAGAAGCTTTTGTAAAAAATAGTTTTTAATAACTATTGACAACATTTGTTTATCTGTTATAATATACTCCGTCAGTTGATCGCGGGGATGGCGGAACTGGCAGACGCGTACGTTTGAGGGGCGTATGGGCAACCGTGAGGGTTCGAGTCCCTCTCCCCGCATTTTAAGCTAAATAAAAAAATTGCATCGTAAGATTGGGTGCAATTTTTTTATTCTATGTGGTGGTTTTGCTGTTTTTAGACTGTAATTACATGTCATGTTTAAGTTTTTTTATCATCTTTTGAGCGTTGTCGGGGACAGTAAAAAAAGTAGTAAAAAAATGTGCATAAAAATGCTTTTGTAAAGCGTTTTTTTTTAGAGAAAAAAACACTTAAAAAAAATGGCAAAACTATTTACAAATTGGCCAAAATTTCGTATTATATATTCATTGACTTTTTTTGACCCAAAAAAAAATAAATCGGGGGTGGGATCTCCAAAAAAAAATAATTTTTTAGAAGGGGGTGGCTTGCCATGAAAGCTATTGGTTGCCATATTATAGCTGAATTTTCACATTGTAATTCGGACACTCTTACCGATTTGACATTGATTAAGGACATCATGGTTAGGGCTGCCTTGGAAGCCAAGGCCGAAATTAAAGAGACAGCATTCCATAGATTTACTCCACAGGGAGTAAGCGGTGTAGTGGTTATCGCGGAATCGCATTTAGCCATACATACGTGGCCGGAATTGGGTTATGCTGCAATAGATATCTATACATGCGGCAATACAACGGATCCATGGGCTGCCTGCAATTACGTTGCGGAGCGTCTCGAAGCTCAGGATTTGTCGATTTCCGAAGTAAAACGCGGAATGGCAAACAGCAGAGGATATTTCTCGCATGCTTTCTCCAAGACTCATATCTCGGGAGGATTGCAAGTTGTCCAAAGTGCGTAATTGGTGGTGGTTTATAGACCGCATTGGTGATTTTGAAGCGCATATGCATGCGATAACAAGAACAGTGCATCATGAGACTACCGACTTTCAGGAAGTTGGAATCGTAGAGAGTGCCTCCTATGGAAAGATACTCGTTCTTGACGGGGATATGCAGTCTTCTCAATACGATGAATTTATTTACCATGAAAGCATGGTACAGCCTCCTATGATTGCTCATGAAAACCCAAGGAATGTGTTGATTTTGGGCGGCGGTGAAGGTTCTACGCTCAGGGAAGTTTTATATCATAAAAGCGTTGAGCGTGTTGTGATGATTGATATTGACAAAAGGCTTGTTGATATCTGTAAGAAGTATCTGCCGGAATGGTCCTGCGGTGCTTTTGAGGATCCGAGAGTAACTCTTTTGCATTCTGATGCTTTGAAATGGCTTGAAGAAAATACTGATAAATTTGATGTGATTATCGGCGATTTGACAGATCCGTTGCCATATACCCCGTCCAGTGGTATTTATTCAATACCTTTCTTTGAAAATATTAAAGATGCCCTTGCGAAGGGAGGCATTTTTACGACTCAGTCGTCACGCATTTCTTTTACAGATATGCAGCTTCACAATGTCCTCTATTCTGCGATGTCGAAAGTGTTTCCGTTTATTAAAACGGCTTTGGTATCTATTCCTGGATTTGATATTCCCTGGTCATTTACTTCTGCGTCTGAGTCTGACAGCATGCTTTCCCTTTCTGAGAAGGATATTGATTCAAGAATAAAAGAACGGGTAAATGTAGAGCTTCGATTCTATGACGGAGAAACCCATAGAAATATTTTCTCGCTGCCAAAACATGTGCGTAAAAGAAGGCAGGATTATATGGAGGGAAAAACGCCCCCTGAATCCCAGTCGGCAGAGCCCTTCTATATAATATAAAAAATATACGAAAACCTGTAATTCTACAGGTTTTTTGTATTTTTACGAAGAAGTAACTGAGTTGAGCAGATTTACTTTTAGGTATAATTTATGAAAAATAATTTTTTTCAGACAATAACTTTACTTGACTTCCTGGATGTTTTTGTAATTGCTGTTTTTCTCTATTATTTCTTCATTTTGATTCAGGGTACAAGAGCTATTCAGATATTAAAAGGAGTCGGGGTCTTACTTGTTTTTATGCTGTTAAGCAGGTATCTCGGTCTGCAAACGGTTTATTGGGTTATGCAGTTTTTGCTGTATGGTATTGCCGTGGCACTGCCGATCGTTTTTCAGCCTGAGCTTAGAAGGGCGCTTGGCTATATCGGCAGGGGCGGCGGAATAAGAGAGATTTTATCGGCTGTTTCCGGCGGAACTATTTCCTCTATTCAGGCGATAGATACAATTGTATGGGCTGTTGAGCAACTTGCTGAGTCGAGGATTGGCGCGTTGATTGTAATGGAACGCCAAACCGGTCTTGAAGAGTATATTGAAACAGGAACGATCCTTGATGCTGATATTTCGGCCAAGCTTCTTTTGAGCGTATTCAATACCAAGAGTCCATTGCATGACGGGGCCCTGATAGTAAGAAATTTCAGAATAATTGCCGCCAGTTGTTATCTGCCGCTGTCTGAGAATGTGGTCAAAACGAGAAGCAAGGGGTATGGAACAAGGCATAGAGCTGCGCTCGGTTTGTCGGAACAAACTGATGCGGTTATAATTGTCGTCTCTGAAGAAACCGGTAATGTTTCCATTGCCAGGAACGGTAAAATAACCCGTTCCAGTAATCTTGATTCATTGAAAAAGTTTTTAATGAATATATGGCATCCGGAAAAGAAGACTACGGTGAGGTCGGAAAACTTTTTATCAAAGGGAGCCAACATTGCAATTACCGATGTTTTTAAGAAAAAATCTGGTTCTTAAAATAGTTTGTGTTTTAATCAGTATGGGGCTGTGGGGAATGGTTAAATATACACAATCTCCTATGGTGATGAAAACTAACTATCAGACTAGTTTATACGTAGCCATAAATTATATAAACACGCCTGAGGAACTGACGCTCGTCAGTGCCCCGGATCGTGTTGTTGTTATTGTAAAGGGGGATCCCAGTGTAATTGAATCGCTGAGTCCTCTTAGCTTTAAGGCGATAGTGGATCTCAGAAATCAGCGGGCAGGTCAAAACTGGGTTGATATTGATTTAAAATCGCCGCCGGGTGTAACGGTTACCGATATTCAGCCTGTAAGGGCAAATATTACTCTGGAAGCCCATTCTTCGAGAACTCTGCCGATAAATATCAATATTCTTGGCAATCCCAAGGCAGGATTTTCTGTTAAGGAAAGCTCTTTTTCTCCCAAAACTGCTGAAGTATCAGGTTTAAGATCGAAAGTCTCCTCGGTATCATACCTGAGAGTAGACGCTAAGGTAAACGGCTTTGATTCCAATACTAAGGACTTTTTACCGGTAATTGCTCTTGATTCTGCCCATCGGCGCGTTGATGTTTCCATCAATCCGGATAAAATTCTTCTTTCGATTACTATTTCGCCTGGTTATAAGGTTAAAACGGTGTCTGTAGTCCCTGCCTTTAGTGCACGTATTCCCAAAGGATATACTTTGAAAAGCTTTGAGATAAATCCGTCTGTTGTTTCTTTGAAAATCAAGGACGGTTCGGATTTTAAGGGCGATGTTGTTTATACTTCTCCTTTAAATTTAAGCAGGGTTACCGGTAATACGGAGATTAAAACCAGTTTGCAAATCGGGGAAAATGTGGAGATTATAGGCGAGGAAAAAAATCCTGTCGTTAAGGTTTTTGTGACTAAGGAGGTCCCCAAGTAAATGGGTAGATATTTTGGAACTGATGGTATAAGAGGTGTAGCTAACCTGGAATTGACCTGTGAGCTTGCGATGAATGCCGCCAGGGCAGCGGCGTCTTTTTTTAAAAATAATAATGCACCGTTATTTATAGGGCGGGACACCAGGATATCCGGGACGATGCTTGAGTCTGCTTTTGTGGCTGGGGCTTTGTCTGTTGGTAAAAATGTTTTTTCTGCCGGTATTATACCGACTCCGGCGGTCTCTTTTTTAACGAGAGAACTTGCGTGCAGTTTTGGTGTTGTCATTTCTGCATCGCATAATCCTGTTGGGGATAATGGGATTAAGCTTTTTTCCGGTGATGGATATAAATTGCCTGATTCCTCCGAGCTTTTGATTGAAGGGATGATCAACTCCGGTTGGAACGGATTGCCTGTAGAAACAGGGGTCGGTAATTTACAGCTTTTCGACTCTGCCCCCCGCAGGTATGTTGAACATGTTAAAAAAAGTGTAAACTGCGATCTCTCCGGGCTCAAAATTGCAATTGACTGCGCCTGTGGAGCCGGATTTGACGTGGCTCCGAAGATACTTAGAGATCTGGGAGCTCAAGTTCTGGCAATAAATACGGAACCTGACGGAGCCAGAATAAATGTAAAATGCGGTTCTACAGATATGGCGGCTCTGGCTGGTCTGACTGTTGAAAATGAATGTCATCTGGGCATTGCTCTGGATGGTGACGCCGACAGATGCCTGATGGTGGATGAAAAAGGCAATAAAATTGACGGCGATCAGATTCTTGCATTATTGGCTCTTTATATGAAAGAACTGGAACTTGCCGGATCCGGGAAGCTGGTGGTCACCGTAATGAGTAATCTGGGGCTTGAATTAGCAATGAGAGAGCATGGAATTGAACTTTTGAGAACGTCAGTCGGAGATCGCTATGTTATCGAGAAAATGAGGGAGTGCGGTGCTCTTGTCGGTGGAGAACAGTCGGGACATATTATCCTGCAGTCGTTTAATACGACAGGAGACGGCCCTTTGACTGCAGCTTTTGTAGCTTCTGTTCTGAAAAAAAATGGCGGTAAGTTTAGTGAACTGGCGCGTATTTTTACCCCGCTTCCCCAGGTTTTGCTTAACGTCAAAGCTTCCCGTAAAAAGGATTTTACCGAGGACAGGTTTATAACCGCCAAAATCGCCGAATATGAAAAATCGTTTGATGGGAAGGGGCGTATTCTTGTGAGACCTTCCGGAACTGAGCCGCTTATACGGGTTATGGTTGAGGGAGAAAATGATGAGAAAATCAATTCTGCCGCCAGAACGCTTGCTTCGCTGATTGAAGAGAGGCTGAACTAAAAAGGGCACTACCATCAGTTCATTGAACTTTGTTTATAAATCCAACCCAACTATTGTTATTTTCATAATATTTCATTGATTCTTCTAATAATTTTGAAATACCAATTATACTTGCAGATGCTACAAGTGTTGTTGGATTTTTTGAAATAACTGAATAGACTGTAAGGGGTGCTGCAACAATAGTCGCAAGATTTGTCCAGCGCTTTACAGAGGGGAAAATCTTTTTTATATTTTTGTTTATTTTATTTTGCTTTTCAATATATTCTTTTTTGATATTTTCTATATAGTTTTTTTGATTTAGGTGTTTTTTATTTTTTATTACTTTATTAAGCTCTTCTTTTGCACGAGAAATCTCATCATAATTTTTCCATTTTAGTATTTCATTTGTATTTTTTTCAATATCAATAAGATATTTTTTGCTACAGTCTTGAATTCTTTCACATTTTTTACATTTTTTATCACTAGTAAATGCATAGTTATGTAAAACTAGTTCGTTTGGGAAATACAAAGTAAAGATCTCATTCATAGCTTGTACTGCATTGTAATTTATTTTAGAATTAGTCTGTAGTCCATATTTGTATTTTAAAAAATTATAGTCACGTTGATTAAACAAACAATTAGCATCTATTTTTTCGCTTAGCTTTAAACTTGCATAAATTGATGCTATATATGGGCCACAATAGGGATTTTTTTCAATGATTATCTCATCTGGAACCTTTTTATCTCCTTTTTTACATGTACTTTCAAATTGTGTTAATAAATTTTCTATATCTCTTTTTGCATCTTGGTAAATATTATCTTTAACTTCTGGGGTAAATAATTTGCTTGGCTTCACTATTTCTATAAGTCCATTGGTTTCCATAATTTCGAGAACTATGTTAATCGCTTTATTGAATTTATCTTTGGCTGTTTTTGTTTGGTAATCCCAAGCATTTTGTGTTATTACTATTTTATCTGCCCAAATTAATACTGACGGTTTTTCAATTACCCAAGAAAAATTTAGGTTACAGGTACTGCAAACTCCAAAATCATTACCTAATCCTAATCCTGTCACAATTACTTTATTCAAATTATCCTCCATAACAGTTGCTTATAAATTATAAGAGAAAAAATATCAGAAATGTAGTTTATTTAATGCTTGATATTAAAAATATGTTATGTAGTATATGGTTTTGATGTTGTAATTATCTTGTAAATAATTCATGTCTGATGGTTTATATAGTCACGTCATTTTATTAGAGTCTAAAGAAAATTTAGTTAAAAATACTTTAAATAGGTTATTTGACGTTCTCCCAAGTGGAGGCTATTAAGGGGGCTATAATTTCGCGCCCCCTCGCATCCTCCCCTATGGAAACCCCTCCAAGCTACCCCTGCGCTCAACCTGGCGCAAGACAATGTTTTCGGTGAAATAGTTTACTGCTGCTGAGAGACTTCAGACGGCTACCACTCATGCAATGAGTTTTCCACTGCAATGATTTTACCCGTGGTGCCGAGCCGCCTGAAGTTTGGCTTAGATAAGGCTTATAGTAAATAATGATGCCGCTGCGTTGGTATAAATGATATATCCTTTTCTATTTAATTATAGTATACTATAATTAAATAGAAAAAAACCAGAGTACAATAGGCTCTGGCATAATTTAACAATACTATTTCATTTCTTAAAAACCTAAGCAGGCACTGAAGAAGTCTTTATCTGTATAAACTGGTCTGAAGCCTTCCTGATCATGTCTATTCCTGTCGCGATATGCGCTTTATCGCCGTCTTTGTCGTATTCCAGGAATTTTTCGAGACCGCTTTTGTATAGCTTTGTAGCTTCAATAAATTTTTCAGGATTCATCTCGTCTTTCTCTGCTGCTTCTGCCGGTCTTTTTTGGAAAAATTCGAGAACTTCGTTTGCCTGAGCTAATATTGGTGCAACAATTTCTTTTACGTCTACAGGATCCTGACTATAACTGATCGTACTTGCAAGTTCTTCCAGTTTTTTGATGTTTTCCGGCTTTTCAACATCCGAAAGTTCTCCATTTTCGTAATTAATCAAATGATTTTCCGATGCCATCATATTTTTCGCAAAAAGCAGGTATGAATGGCAGCTTTCGCAATGGGAAATTCCTTTTTTATTGCTGTAGCCGCATTTCATGCAAGCTATTTTTTCTTCATCATCATTGTCTATCACGCTTTTGCTTTTTTCTTTGTAATAGTCTAGAAGCAGGATTGTGCCATTTTGCAGAACTTCCAACGCTTTTGCAAGAATTTCTCTGTTCCTTACCGACAGAAACTCTTCTATAAGCTCTAGACCCTGCTTTTGCAGCTCAAGCGCATTTCCGGCTCCGTCATCCTGGCTGGAATCTTTTTCCAGTGACTCTTTAAGATATTGCATAATTCTTCTTAAAATTCTTACGGGCGTAACTCCGTTATAGACTCCCAGAATAACTTTGCAAAGCTCATTTATATTAGTAGCTTCTGATATATTTGGTATCGTTTGAGTGATGTATTCGGATATTGTGCTGATTGTTTCTATATATTTTTCAATGGCTTCCTTGAGCATTACCAGCGTTGTATCATCATCGGTAAGTTTTTCAAAAGATTCTCTTTCATACTTTATCAATGCTTCTATTGATGACTGATAGTGGTTTTTTATCGCTTCGTTTACAGGGGATTCAATGAAGTTAGCATAAGAGCTTTCATGGAATGAAATAAGCATGCTTACATCATTCATTGCCTGATCAAGGGCTTCCTTGGTAATGGTCCCCTCTTTAAATCTAAAACGTCTTATCCAGAGGCGTTCGAGCTCGCTTACTTTTGAAAAAGTATGTAATCCGCCAGTTTTCTCATACATATCCTGCAAAAGATTAAACAGTGCAAGAGAGTTTTCCTGAATAAGGTGTGAACCGGCAATAAGGTTTTGCGAGTTTCTTTCCTCAATATATATCTGTACTGCTCCGATACCCTCTTTAATTTTTTCTATTTCGTCAGTAAAATGAGGTTGCCATGGTGCTGCCTGAGGCCTTATTTCAAGATGAGCTTTGAATTGCTCTTCCATTGATGTTACAAAGTTTATAGCTGCGGCGATTCTTGGCTGCAAAACTTCGATAGGCTCTGATTCTCCATAGACATTCATACAAGCCTGAAGAAAATTGTTTAATACCGGATACCTGGATAAGCGCATTTTAGAATCTTCTGCCGTTGCTATGGAAGACGCCTGTTCAATGATGATTGTAGTTTCTTCTATTTTGTTGAGAATCTCTTCTATCTTTTGTGATTCTTTTCTTCTGATTATACCTTCGAGCGACTCAAGGTGTTCCGCCCGTTCCGTATAAGCTTTGTTAATGTCTTCTATTTTATTCAAAAGGCTATTGGTTTTCTTTATTCCCTGAGCATTGAACATAAATCCGTTATGTTCTGCCTGGCTTAAGTTCGTTACATTTTTGAGTACAAGTAATAGATCGGCTTCCAGGGAAGGATCTTCAAGCCATCTTTCTGCTAATTCAAGCAGTGCAATTGTAGGAGGATTAAATCCAAACATTTGTTATGTACTTCCTTTTCACTTATTCAAATAAAAAGCGGCTCTTTATTTAGAAGCCGCTTTTTGCACTAATAGAAAACTAACTTTTAGAATCCGTTTTGCATTGCGGTGAAGCCAAATGCATTAGGACTGAAGTATGGAGAGTTATAGCTGTACTGGTTGCCAAAACCGAGGTTTGCACTGAATCCGCTTAAGCCTCCGTTGCCAAATCTAAATCCTAAATCGCCGTATGCATAACTACTGTTATTCATAGCCATAAGGTTGCCAAATCCGCCGTAGTTGCCATAGCTGCCGTAGCTGCCATAATTACCATAGTTGCCGAATCCGCCGCCGTAGTTACCACCAAATCCGCCGCCGATTCCAAAATTGATGTTCATATTGCCAATTTTGTCTCTCTGGATGAATTGGCCATTTTTAGGATCTATACCCATAATGCCCATTTCTGCGGCATTTTTGAGCTCTCCTTCATCTACTTTGCCGTTACCGTTGGAATCCGTCCAGAAACCGGCTTTTTTAAGTTCTTCAGCATCAAGCTTGCCGTCTTTGTTTGTATCAAACAGATCAAGAGCTTTTTCCCAACCGTTTTTATATTTACCCTGTTCACCGTTGATACCGACTTCATTCATCATTTCACGGCCGCTGTTAATCTGGCCATCACCATTGGCATCATAAACGAGCTGTGCATCTTTTGTGTTCCATTCGAGAACTCTGTCAGCAATTCCATCGCCATTCATGTCAAAACTGAGCGGGGTTTGGAGTTTTTCCACATTGAGCTTGCCATCACGGTTTGTATCTAAATATACAGGGTCTCTTCTGCCGAGATTTGTTGCAAGTGTTGTGTCCCAAGCCTGACCGTTGCTGTACTGATAAAGCGGAAGGCTCATTGAACCGTTCATTCCCATATATCCGCCGAATCCGCCAAATCCGCCGAATCCGCCATAACCACCGTAACTGCCGTAGTTTCCGCCATTAAGCATTCCGTTCATCATGGAATTCATGTTGCCATAGCCAAAGCTCATATTGCCGTAGCCATACATTCCATTGAGGCCATTCATTCCATAATTTAGGCCTAAACCCATATTAAATCCGATTTGACTCATTTTAAGCTCCTCCTGGAAATAAATATTTTACTTCATTATCATTATTATCCGCTTTTTGCTCAAAAAAATAAAGCTCTTTTGTGAACATATTGTTGCTATTTTGTAAAATCTGTAAGACAATACGGTCATAATTTTATTGTTATTTATATTTAGCCTTCTGTAACTGATGGTTCCTATGTCTAAACGCCCTATTTTGCTGAGGGCTGTCCTTAATTGCGGGCGTGGTCATGTTAGCAGTGCTGTATCACGGTAATTTCTGTCCCTCACAGAATTCACAGAGATAACATCGAAAAGCTATTACTGGCAACATCAGTTATTGATGTCTCTTTACCTGAAAAAAATCTCTGTGTTCTCCAATCTTTCCGTTGCTAAAATAAAGAACTGTCTTGTTTCTTAACAAGACAGTTCTTTATTTCAAGTCATTTGCCTGAAAAGTTAAAACGCCTGTGCATAAGCTGCGGCTTCCGTCTGCGAAAGACCTGCCGCGACAAGAGTTTCGGCATTCATAGTTCTGTCGTTGACTATTTTCAATGTTGCAAGTTTTCGAGCTGTTTCACTGTCCCATCCCAGACTTGTTAGCTCGTTCATTGGCTCGTCTATGCGGGATATTTGTTTTTCGTGACTGTTTACAACCGAGTTAAACACCAGTCTCAAACCAAGAAGTTTGTTTTGATCCACGTTTGTTGAAGGCTGAGAAAAGGAAGTTGCAGCTGTAGCCGGTGATTGAAGTTGCTGTGTATTACCATATGGATTCATCATCTGCTGCATATTACCGTATGGATTGAATCCGTAGTTGCCGAATCCGCTGCCCATGCCAAAATTGACATTCATATTACCGATTTGGTCTCGCTGGATAAATTGGCCATTTTTAGGATCTATGCTCATTATACCCATTTCTGCGGCACTTTTGAGTTCGCCTTCGTCTACTTTACCGTTGCCGTTGGCATCTGTCCAGAAACCGGCTTTTTTAAGCTCTTCAGCATCAAGCTTGCCGTCTTTGTTTGTATCAAACAGATCAAGAGCTTTTTCCCAACCGTTTTTATATTTGCCCTGTTCACCGTTGATACCGACTTCGTTCATCATTTCACGGCCGCTGTTGATCTGGCCGTCACCGTTGGCATCATAAACGAGCTGTGCGTCTTTTGTATTCCATTCGAGAACTCTGTCGGCAATTCCGTCGCCATTCATGTCAAAACTGAGCGGGGTTTTAAGTGTTTCTACATTGAGCTTGCCATCACGGTTTGTGTCCAAATATACAGGGTCTCTTCTGCCGAGATTTGTGGCAAGTGTTGTGTCCCAAGCCTGACCGTTGCTGTACTGATAGAGCGGAAGGCTCATTGAAGCGTTCATTCCCATATATCCGCCGAATCCGCCGAATCCGCCATAACCACCGTAACTGCCGTAGTTTCCGCCATAGAGCATTCCGTTCATCATGGAATTCATGTTGCCGTAGCCAAAGTTCATGTTGCCGTAGCCATACATTCCACTGAGGCCGTTCATTCCATAATTTAAGCCTAAACCCATATTAAATCCGATTTGAGTCATTTTTTGTTCCTCCAGGAATGAGAATCAATTATATCTTTAACATTATTATCATCTTTTTTGAAAAAAAAATAAAGTTGTTTTGTAAATAAATTATTGCTGTTTTGTAAAATTATAAGATAATATGATTATATATTTTATAATTTTCCGGTATTTTAAAAAACAAGCCTGATAATAATTGCTGCAGGGCTTGTTTTTAAGAAAATATTTAAGTATCTGATACTTTTTATTATTGCTATATCTGTGCATTAAAAAACTCCCGCACTGTCAACAGAGCGGGAGTTTAAAATAATTGAGAAATTTATTAGCTTTTGATATTTCTCTTAATAACTCCCTGAGGCGTTTGTATCTCAAGTTTCTCTACGTTTGTAACGTTAAATGTAGTTCCCGACTGAGGATTGTATCCTGGGGACTGATAGATAACATTTCCATTTTTACCGAATACTGCAAAGTTTTGATTGCCTGTTGCATCTATTTTCAATGTATCTTTGTTCATGGCATTTTTGAGTTTGCCGAAGATACCCTTACCGCTTTCCTGTCCGCCGTCAACATTAATGTGGCCTCCGCCGGTTCCTACTTTGTAAGATATGCTGTCTCTGCCGGTGCCTGAATCAATGTTTACATCGTTATGGCCCTGTGTACCATCGACACTTATGCTGTCTCTGCCGCTGCCGCCGTTTATGTTTATAACATTGTGGCCCTGTCCGCCGTTGACATTGATTTTGTCGTTTCCGCTGCCGCCGTCGACAATTATTCTGTCATTTCCAAAACCGCCGTTGGCATTGATTCTGTCATTTCCGCTGCCGCCGTTTTGAATTATGGTATCGTTTCCGAATCCGCCGTTGGCATTGATTCTGTCGCTGCCGCTGCCGCCGTTTTGAATTATGGTATCATTTCCAAAACTGCCGTTGGCATTGATTCTGTCGCTGCCCCAGCTGCCGTTTTGAACAATGCGGTCGTTACCCATAGTGCCGTTTGCGTTAAGATTGTCTCTGAAAATAGTGCCGTTTTGGACTGTGTTTCTGCCGGGTAAACCAGGTATATTTGGGAATGACGGGATATTTTCCATTCCTACCGTTTCAGGCATTGGATATCTGTACCCTCCCTGATTTTGTGGGAACTGAGGGAATCCCTGGAATCCGCCCATGCCGTAAGGGTTCATTCCGCCCATACCGAATCCGCCCATGCCGTAGGGGTTCATTCCGCCCATACCGAATCCGCCCATGCCGTAGGGGTTCATTCCGCCCATACCGAATCCGCCCATGCCATATGGGTTCATTCCGCCCATACCGTATCCGCCCATGCCATATGGGTTCATTCCGCCCATACCGTATCCGCCCATGCCGTATGGATTCATTCCGCCCATACCGAATCCGCCCATGCCGTAGGGGTTCATTCCGCCCATACCGAATCCGAAGTTGATATTCATGTCACCGATTTTATCTCTCTGGATAAATTTGCCGCTTTTAGGGTCGATACCCATTATGCCCATTTCTTCAGCTGTTTTGAGTTCGCCTTCGTCAACTTTGCCGTTTCCGTTGGCATCGGTCCATAGATTTGCTTTTTTGAGCTCTTCGGCGTCAAGTTTGCCGTCTTTATTGGTATCAAACAGATCAAGAGCTTTCTCCCAACCGTTTTTATATTTACCCTGTTCACCGTTGATACCGACTTCATTCATCATTTCACGGCCGCTGTTGATCTGGCCGTCGCCGTTGGCATCATAAACAAGCTGTGCGTCTTTTGTATTCCATTCGAGAACTCTGTCAGCAATTCCGTCGCCATTCATATCGAAACTGATTGGGGTTTTGAGTGTTTCAACATTAAGCTTACCGTCACGGTTGGTATCAAGATATACAGGATCTCTTCTGCCGAGGTTGGTGGCGAGTGTTGTATCCCAGGCATCTCCCTGACTGTACTGATATAACGGCAATGTCATTGAACCGTTCATGCCCATATATCCGCCGAACCCGCCGCCGAATCCGCCGTATGGATTGAATCCACCGTAATTTCCACCGAATCCTCCATAGTTTCCGCCATAGAGCATTCCGCCCATCATAGAATTCATGTTGCCGTAGCCAAAGCTCATGTTGCCGTAGCCATACATACCGTTCATTCCATAATTGACGCCAACTCCCATATTAAAGCCGACTTGAGTCATTTTTTGAGACCTCCTACAAAATTATTTATTGATAAAAATGTAAAATAATATTATAACCCTATAGTTCCTTATCACGACAAGTTTAAAAAAGTAAAGTATGTTTTACTGTTTTTTAAATATTTATTTACTTAATTGATGGTTTTCGCCGATATAATGTATAATCCTTGTGTGAGGTGTTATTTTGTTTTTTATTCTGAGAGGTGTTTTTTTATGATTTCTACTGTTTTTTTGAGACAAAGTCTGATTTTTGTTGTTTTGATCCTGAGCCTGTCTATTTCTTCACATGCTTCCGGTAACAGCCGTTATGTTCTTGAATGTCTTTTTCAGGTTTCTTCTACAATTGAAAAGGAATATTACCGTAGTATAGATGAAAGTGTTCTGTTTAACGGGGCTGTCCGGGAAATTTCCATTAAGAAAGGAATCAAATCCGTTGCAGTGATAAAAAATCGCGCTGATTTTGATAAATATTTTAATAATCTTTGCTCACTTTACCCCCATGATGTGTCTATTATGGGAGAAGCTGCTGTAAACGGCATGATTAAAAGTTTAAATGATCCTTATTCTATGTTTTTTGACACTGCTCAATGGGAATACTACAGGCAGGTTTCTTCCGGCGGAAGTTTTGCCGGAATCGGAGTTGAGTTGGCGAAGAAGGACGGCAGGTTTATTATTGTTGCTCCCATTACCGGAGGTCCGGCCGAAAAAAGCGGATTGCGTCCGGGAGATGTAATTGTTTCGGTTGCGTCAAAAAATATTTCCAATATGGATGATGCCGATATTCTGGCACTTTTCGACGGAAAACCTTTGACTGAGCTTGCTCTTGGTATCGAGCGGAATAAGAAGCCGATGACTTTCAGAATTCAAAGACAAATGTTGTCTTTGCCGCCGCCCAAAGCTTCGGTTTTGAAGTCCGGAAAATCTGTCGGGTATGTAAGAATTTATTATTTTGGCCCCAATACGGATATGGAGGTCCGTAAGTATTTGGATGTGTTTTCCGAGCGGGGAATAAAGCATCTCATCATAGATCTGAGAAATAATCCCGGAGGTGATTTTCAATCATCTCTGCGGCTGGCATCTTTTTTTACCGGTAAAAAAGTTCTGATCAAAATGGCTAAAAAGGGTGAAGGTCTTGCGGATGTTTACGGTCGCTCCGACGCTTTGTATCCATTTAGGGTTGCCATACTTATCAACGAAGGTTCTGCCAGTGCTTCCGAAGTTTTTGCCTGTGCGCTCAGGGATAATAACCTTGCTTCTCTTATCGGAACAAAATCTTTTGGGAAAGCGCTTATCCAGTCGGTATATTCGCTTCCCGGAAATGCCGGCTGCAAGCTTACGACGGCAAAATACTATACTCCGGGAGGAGAGGATATTCTTTATAAAGGTCTGAAGCCCGGTATAATTTCACTTACGTCATATCCTATGCCTGATGTATCCAAAGACGCCGTTGTGCTCAAGGCTTTGTCGGTGCTGTAAAAAAATATGATTTTATGTTCGTAATAAATGGGCCGGTATTTTTGCGGCTTTTAGTCTGCAGGTGAGCACTGCAAAAAAGAAGAAAATTTAAACTTTAACGGTAGTAATATTCTTATTTTTAAGGAAATGGTATTTATGATTGACAGATACGCCACTAATGAAATGTCGGATTTATGGAGTCTGGAAACAAAATATTCAAAATGGATGGAAGTGGAGCTGGCGGTATGTTATGCGTGGCATAAGACAGGTATGATTCCGGATGATGACTGGATAAGGATCAAGGAAAATATTTCTTTTGATTCTTTGAGAATTGAGGATCTGGAAAAAATTACCAGACATGATGTGGCGGCATTTGTTCAGAATCTTCAGGAAAATGTGCCTCAGTCCGGTCATTTTATACATTTTGGACTTACTTCGTCGGATATTCTTGATACTTCTCTTGCTATTTTAATGAGGGAATCTTTAAAAATACTTGATACACAGCTTCAGGAGCTGATGCGTATACTTGAGGATTATGCCGCCAGATTCCGCAATACGGTTGCGGTCGGCAGAACCCATGGCGTTCATGCCGAACCGACTTGCTTCGGTTTGAAATTTTTACTGTGGCTTGACGATTTTTCCGCTCATCAGGAAAGCCTGAAGTATATTATGCCGGATGTTTCTACAGGTAAAATTTCCGGAGCAATAGGGACTTATGCAACAGTCCCGCCAATTGTTGAAAAATATGCATTGGAAAGACTTAAACTTTCTTTGCCGGTGATTTCGACTCAAATTATTCAAAGAGAGCGCCATGCACGCTATGTTAATTTTCTTGCTATGCTGGGCGCTACTGTTGAAAAAGTCGCAGTTGAATTAAGGCATTTGCAGAGAACCGAGGTCAGGGAGGTTATGGAAGGTTTTGCGCGCGGTCAGAAAGGTTCTTCGGCTATGCCTCATAAGAAAAACCCGATCTCTGCCGAAAATTTATGCGGCCTTTCAAGAGTTTTGCGCGGTTACGCCATTACTTCCATGGAAAATGTGGCTCTTTGGCATGAGCGTGATTTAAGCCACTCTTCATCCGAAAGGATCATACTTCCGGATGCTTCAATACTGGCTCATTATATGCTCAGACGCCTTTGCGGACTTCTTGAGGGACTTGCTTTTTATGAAGACCGTATTTTTGACAATCTGCACCAGACGAGGGGGTTGCTGTTTTCTCAGCGTATACTGCTTGCTCTTATCGAAAAAGGCTTTTCAAGGGATGAGGCTTACGGTATTGTTCAATCGGCAGCTCTTGATGTCTGGCAGAATGAGTCGCTGAATTTGTATGACGAGCTGATGGCAAAGGAGGAGGTTGCCGCTGTGTTCGGTGCGGATGAGTTTGAGAAATTGTTTGAGCCCGAATACTATCTTTCTGCGGTTGATGAAATTTACAGCCGTTTCGGATTATGAGCTTCCTTTGATAGATATTTGTAAATAAAGCTCCCGGTTCAGTGACTGTCACGCCGGGAGCTTTAATGTTTTTTATCTGTTCTGAGTTGTTCAACGAAATCGTTCAAAACAAGGTCGGGCAACTGAGGGCGATGCGTGTGCGAAAGACTCAATCAGCCCGATGCATTACCGCAGATTTATAATTTACTTTTCTGATATTCCACCTCATTTTTAAGTGACGCCAGGTCGCTGCGGGCTTCTCTTAGATAAGAAGCGTCTTTGCTGTTTACATACCGGTCCAGCTTGGTTTTTATACTGTTGATCTGATTTTTCCAGCTGTTTTTAAGCGTTGTATTGCTGTAATTGTAAAGTATGTTATCCCTGACCAGTTCCAGTTTGAATACGAGTATGCTGCTGGCGTTCACCTTTTCGGAAACATCCTGTCCTGATGAGGAGGCGCTATTGGCGGCGTCGTTAAGCGTATAATAAGCGTCCCAAAGCTGGCTGTAGGCATTGCCGAGAATTGACTTGTCGTCTGTGGGTGAACCGCCGCTGCCGCCGGGATTAGGAATCTGTGCATCTGTAGTGATGAAGATTGAAGTATCATATATATAATTGAAATTTATACCGGTAAATTCAGGTTTTATGGTATAGAATTTCATCATTCCGCCGTTTGCGGTTGCAGGTATTACAAAGCTGAGCTGATTTGCGGAGGTAGCTCTTGAATACGGTTGAATTGTAATCACGCCTGTAGTTCCTGATACGGAAACGAGATTCTTTTTTGTCATATTGAAATAATCTTCTTCAACAAGCGTATATTTTACACTGCTGTTGTTTATCGTCACCGTTGAGCCCGACATATTTGTTATTTCAACTTTCATTGTTACGGTGTCGCCCGGTTTATAGGTCATTTTGTCGGTAACCGTTTTTACCATCATGGTCGCCGTTGAACTCTGAGTTTGGTTAATAATAAGGTTGTGCGGCGGGTTATTGCTGTATCCTTCCCTGGTGTATGTTATGGCGTTTCCGGCCTTGTCGGTTATGTCAACGGTATAGTTATAGCCGTTGGGAACATTTTCAATCCTGTAATTGCCGCCGGCGTCGGTGATTCCGTAATTACTGTAATTGACTCCGAATCCTTTAATGGTGACGATAAGATTGGATACCGATTTGTTGCCGGAATCTTTCACCGTTCCATAGAACGCGGCGGTATTGGTTGTAATTGTTACCTGCTGTTGTTTGACGACATTGCCGTTTACGGTCGCGGTTATCGTGCCGTTCATTCCTGTACTGCCGACATTGTAAATGCCGCCGTTCATTGAACCCATAGCCGGGTCGCTGAGACTCCATACGACATTTTCCTGAACGACGTTGCCGAACATATCGGTGAGCATAAGCGTTGTGCTGCTGCCGGCGGCAACAACCTGCAGATCCCTGTCATTGCTGTTCGAGGACATTACCCTGAGCATTGATATCTGCTCAATAGGTTTTACCGGCATAACCGGCTGAATAAGCAGATTGTTAAGGAACTCAATAAGCAGGTTTATCCTCTGTGAGGCAAAGTATGTAGGATCAACCTTGAAATCGAAATAACCGCTGCCGTCCGTTGCCATTGACATCGGCGGTGTCGTCTGAAGTGTTACCATTGCCCCGGCTGCCGGAGTATACCCGCTGAGCTGGGTCGGCGAATATATCAGATTTGTTCCTGTGCTTTTTGCGGCGACATAATAGACATATCCTTTGGCTGACGAAACTGAAGTTCCCGTACCGCTTGTAGGACCGGAACCGGGATCAATTGACGGAGGGTTGTATGATGAGCCGCCGCCTGATCCGCCGGAGCTGCAACCGCTGGCAAACAGGAAAATCGCTGCCATAAATGTAAATGCGAGAAATGCAAATAGCTTTTTCATTAAATAGATCCTCCATAAAAAAAGTTACTCTACTATTATACTATTACTGGCTGTATGTAATGATAGTCCAAATAGTTAAAAATATGTTAAATAATTAAGCTTTTTTCTCTTTTTTTCCAAAAAACAGCGGAATCGTCAATACCAGTATTGCCAGTATAATTATTCCCGCCGCGACAAAATCGGCAGTTCTCGGCAGTTTGCCTCCAAAATGACCTACAATCAGGGACGCGCAAATGCCGGCAATGATACTTGAAGATCTGTTTACGGGTATGCAGAATGTATTTTCGCCTTTATCAAGCAATACCAGGCCTCCAAAGGCTCCTGTTCCCGCAGAGCAGATGCCGACAATAAAAATCCAGAACCAGAAAGGATTGGCAAATACGGAAGTGAAGCCGTCGTGGATACCTTTTAAGAGGTGCTGCATCGAGGTAAGTGTTTCGGGAGAACCGGCAGGAGGGAACAGGGCGATTATTGCCAGCACCAGCACCAGCATAGGACTTGATGTGAGTTGTTCTTCGACGAAGTATTTTATATTGGCGTTTTCATCGGAAGATTTGGCTTGAGAACTCATGAAGTTTAAGCGTATAAAATAAGCAAGAAGATAAATGCCGACATTTATAAGGCAGATTGCGCACGTTTCAGGTCTCTGAAATATAGGCTCTCCTTTTTGTTCCATAAAAAACGGGATTAAAAGAGCTAGTACGCTCAAAACAAAAGCCACCCAGGAGAACCATCTGACCGTTCTTTTTCTCATAATATCAATGACCGGACCCAGGACAAGAAGTCCGCCTCTCATTAAAAGCATCACAAAAACAATTGAAACCCCCTCAAATGTGTAGGCAAGTGTCGTTGTTGCGATGATAAAAGTGCTGCAGCAACCTGACAGAAAGGTCCATTTTGTAGGAACAGGAATGCTTAAGCCGCCGATTTTTATATGGTGCGCATATTTCCACCATCTCATTATCGACAGAAAAGTAAAAGCACCGATAACTGCGGCGATAGCTGAAATAGGCAGCATTTCCGATGAGCCGATTACCAAATCTTTTGTCATCCCCGGCATTTGACCTGATGTTAAAAGTTTGGTTAGTGCACTGTAAGGCACATATGCGGCAAAGTAGCCGAATGCCCAGATCCAGATACCGTAATCTGCCATAAATTTTGTAAATCCGGTTAAGGCTTTTACGTTGTTTTCCTGAGGGGTGTCCATTGTCAATTTCTCCTTATAGATAATTTGTTGCTATATTGCAATTATACAGGTTAAGTTATATTTCCTTTCAGGCTTAATCTATCGTCGGTATTGGAGTTTCATCCTGCCACAGCCTGTGCAGATAATTGTAAAGTATATCACTTACCGATATTTTATAAGGTGTCGGATTAAGAGTTCTCAGATGATCCGGCCTTAATGATTTGAGCTGCTGTTTTGAATATTCTTTTATTTTGAAAAGTGATTCGGGAGGCATAACACGCTTGCCGTTCCATACGCAGTGATGGAGCTTTTCGACTCTGTGAGGAATTACGTAGGCTCTTTTTGACGCCTGAAACGGGTGGCGGCACAGTATTCTCTGACCCGGCTGCGGGGCGGCTTCTTCTTCGAGCTGCATAATGTCTATCAAAGGATAATCCCTTTCTCCGAATAACCGGTATGGGACTTTTGTTCCCGGTATGGTGATTTTAGACAGTTCTTGTGATATTTTTATTCTTGGCGACCGGTTGATGGAGACCAGTTTATATACTCCTCCAAGGGACGGCTGCCCGTTGCATGTTACAAGATGCGTGCCAATGCCGAAAACGTCTATTTCGTGGCCCTGCTGATTAAGTGACAGCAGGGTTGATTCGTCTATGTCGTTGCTGGCGACAATTTTCAGGATGGAAAAACCGTTTTTGAATTTAAGATCGGTTTTTTTGAAAATATCCCTTATTTTTTTTGAATAATATGAAAGATCACCGGAATCTATTCTTACGCCTACGGGTTTGAATCCCAGTTTGTGAAGTGCAAGGGCGGTGCATATAAAATTGGGGATCCCTGATTTCAGAATGTCGTAAGTGTCGACAAGAGCAAGGAAGTTGTCGGGAAATGATATAGCATAGGCAATGAAAGCTGCCAGTTCGCCGTCATTTGTGGAATTTGCGCCGATTTTATCCCTGTATGACAACACCATGTCCTTGAAATTATACTTTTCACCGTTGGGCATCGAGATGTCACTTACAGGCAGATCTTCAAGCGAACTGAACGACGACACAAATGAGTGGGCGTGGGTTCCGCTGACAGGCACTCCGAATAACTTTCCGGCAGCGACGTTGCTTGTTGAATCAAAGCCGCCGATAAAAGAATATCTTGAAGCTGACATTGCCCCGTCAGGTCCCTGTGCTCTTCGGACCCCAAATTCAAGCAAAGTTTTATCTTCACCGGCTGCAAGTCTTAGTCTTGCAGCTTTGGTAGCCACCAGGCTTGAGTAATTTATTAAAGCCAGAAGCGGGGTCTCCAGCAGTTGTGCAATGGCTAGCGGGCCTTCAACTCTTAGAAGAGGCAATTTGGGAAATACGATTGATCCCTCACGGAATGCATTGATGTTTATTTCGCTGCAGTCAACCGATGCCAGCCATTTGAAAAAAGAGCTTCTGCAGTTTTTCATCGGCGGCGCAACGTCTATCGATTTGTCGGGATAGTTTACCGCATGCCATTCGGGAAGTGATGAGCCGTTAAACTCAAGCTGCTCATATTCACCGCCTTGCTCTCTTATGTACCCCTGGTTCAGCGCATATTCAAATTTTTCCTGAACTTCATTTTTTGAGACCTGAATTCCGTCTTTAAGATATGAGATGTCTTCTTCACTGAATTTGAAATTGTTTACTAATCTTATTACTTCTTCGAGCCCCGCAAATATCGTAAACTCCCCTCCGAGAGGATTTTTTCTGAAGAAAAGGTCAAATACGGCATTTTTTTCGTGCTTCGAATTCTTCCAGTAGGCATAGGCCATCGTAAGCTGATATAAATCTGTAAGCATCGGGCTGACTAAATTGTTGATGGGATGCATTTCGGGAGTGTTTTTCCTTTCCCAATCGGCGAGATTGTCGTCTTTTTTTGAATATCCGGTTACATTTGCGTTGAGTTGGCCAGTGCGGAAATGTCTTTTTTGAAATTTTCCAGCTTATCTGCCGTAAGCAGTATAGTCTGATATCCTTTTTTGAATTTTTCTATATTCACAGGCTCTTCCAGACTGCTTTCAATTACTCTTACTCCCCGGCCCATTTCTTCATGCAGTGATGAGAATACGGCACTTTTTTCGGAT
Organism: Candidatus Xenobia bacterium; assembly: GCA_031551355.1. Classification (GTDB taxonomy): domain Bacteria; phylum Vulcanimicrobiota; class CADAWZ01; order CADAWZ01; family CADAWZ01; genus JAVBNT01. The sequence continues at coordinate 26,091 of JAVBNT010000020.1, forward strand.
ATTTTTTTTGAGTCCGCATTAAAGTAGATAGACGGTTCAACGGTATTTTTGAACTCATCCTGTATAGATTTTAACCCTGTCTTGAAGTTTTCAAAAAAATCGGAAAATTCTTCTTTTGAAATTTTCTCTTCAATAAATTTTTTACCCATTACGGTAAGTGTGATTCTTTCTTCCATTAGTAATTACGCTCCTGAAAAATATTTTCTCTGAAAATTAGATTTCCACGGTGAAATCTCTTTCCCTTCTGAGGTGTTATATACTATAATGTATTTAATGCGTAATGTTTTTTTAAGAAAAGGAGTTGTGTCCAATGTTTGTTAAATCGTTTTTTTCCGCTTTGTTTGGTATTTTAATATTTTCCGGCTTTGCCTTTGCACAGGGACAGCCGTATTCAGAGCAGTATTACCAACAGCTTTATAAACAACAGCAATCCCAGCCTGAACCTCAGCCAACACCTCAAAATCAGCAGCAGTTGGTAACGCCTTATCAGCAGCTTGGATTTGATAAAACAGGTGAGAGGACTTTTGAGGGTTTTGTTATGAAAGTTGAAACTCCCGATAAAAAAGATATGGAGTTTGTTGTGCAGACAAAATTTAATGGCGATATTAAAGGTAAGGTAGGGAAAAATACCAATTTTATACCGTCAAAATCGGCCTTTAAAGAGGGTGAATATGTTATTATAAAACAAAAGAGATCGCTTTATGCCGTATCGGTTGATATCCCGGCTGTTTGGGATGCCAAGAAAAGGGAATTATGGTTTGAATCCAAATATAGAAAGTAATTTATTCCGGTTCCGGAATATTGTCTTCTTTAATTGTTTTTGCAGAGGAATTTTTGATTTTTTCCTCTGCTTTTTTTTCATATTCTTTCAAAAGCTGCAGCATTTCTTCCTCACAGTTTTTTTTCATATCCCGTTTAAGTATATTTAATTCGGATGATGCATCCCATACGCTGACAAACATTGTGATTAAAAGAAAAACAAGCGTTCCGGCCCAGGGGAAAAAGTTTATATTTTTGAGGTGCAGGTCTCTTATTCCGGTGATGATGCAAATACTTGCGGCAAGCATTGCTCCGGTACCGATGAGCCTGCGCAGCAGTCTTACCTTTGCAGGCATCCCGCCGGCAATATTTTCCTTAAAGCTGAGATATTCTTTTATAAACAGCACGATTGCTGTTATTGTCAGTGCTGCCGGAAATAGATACGGCAATAATTTCTCGGTCAAATTTTGCTCCATGTTTTGTCCTGACTATATTTTCCGGTGCTGTTGTTATTCTGTAATGCAGCTCCACCGCCGGGACGATTTATATGTCGAATAAAATTCTAGCTGATATTTTTTTCCCCTGTTTTGCTTAATTTTGTATTTTTAATTTTTTATACAATTGGCAGCGTTTGACAGCAATATTTTTCCGCAGGGCCTGCCTTTTTCTTGTACACATTTTGCTCATATGAATATTATATATTTGGCGTTCAGAGGAGCGTGATTAAGATTTGAAAGAATACATAATGTGATGTTGACAAAATATTTTAATTAGTTTAATATTTGGATTAATTGAAGTTGAATACATGTTTTGTGATATGCTGTAAATTAGTTTGTATTTTGCAGCTTTCGGTTATCTGCAAAGGAGGAATAATGAATAATTTTGTAAAAGCCGCCGTATTGTATTTTGTTTTTGCTTTTTGCTGTGGCTGCAGCGAAGATCTTAGACTTACGCGTGCCGTAAATGACTCTAATGATATGAACAGGAAGGAGGCTGCAAAAAAAGGCTCCCCTGTAGCTCCGGGATATACTTATATGACGAAAAAGGCAAGTTTTGCCAGAGAGCTGGAAGTTGCGGTTTTAGACGTTGGCGATGACAGGGTTGATACGGTCGAAGGCGATGCGCAGAAACTGTATAAGCTTTGGGTTACACCGATAACTGTCAATATTCATTTGCGGGTAGACCCTAAGACGCCTGCTGAGGAAATGGAGCTGGAGTTTGCCAAAGAAGTTAAAAGATTAATGGTTTTGCTGACTCCTAAAATAAAGAACCATAAAAAAAACTTTGAATATGTGAGTATTATGGGAATTATTGATGCGCCGGCAAACAGTCAGATGGGTGAAATACCTCTTGTTGTTTTGGATATAAGCAAGCAATCCATAGCCGGTACCGACTGGGAGTCGGTGGAGCCGGAAACGATTCCGGAGCTATGCAGAAAGGAAGGCGGCACTTTTCAGGCCGGTGGTTTTGTCAGATAATTTGTTCATTAATATAGTATAGGACCGAAGACAGATGTTTTTGGTTTTCTTTTAAAGTAATCGGATAGTTGGAGAAGTTCGGTATTTTTAACAATTTCAGGAGCTGTTTATGAACGAAAATTCTACGGAAAATACAGAAAATAAAATTAATAAAAAGCCGTTGCAAATAAGGGATGTCGTTATTGCGGTATGCCTGCCTGTTTTTTTGCTTTTTTTATACTTTATCTTCAGTTATATATTGCCATATACTAATTCGCAGGATTCTGCTGAAATTCGCAGGATAATCTACGCTTTCCCGGACACGCTTAAGGAGCCTGTTGAAATCCCGGAAAAGGAAAACGGCAGGTATTGGTATTCATTGGCGGGATTGGATGATAAAAGAACAGACAAAAAATATGAAAACCTGAAAACTTTTGTGGAAAGCAATATGTCTCAAAAATTGAACAACGATAAAATAACATTTAAGAGCATTAATATTGCTCCCGTTTTGAAAGAATACGCGAGTGAGCTTGAGTATTTAAAAAAAGGCTCGGCCTGTAAATATTTTGTGCCGGAGTTTGAAGGCAAAGGGACTAGTTTTGAATATATAAGACTGTATAAGGATAGTAATTTCAGGCTGGCTAGACATTATCAGCAGCTCTATAGATTCAAAGCTTTGTGCGAAATAAATAATAAAGAGTATGACAAAGCTGCCGGGACAATCAACGACAGTTTTATGTTTGCCGTATCACTTCACAGAAACAATGTGCAGAGCGATAGAAAAAATCTGATCTCCTCTATGGTTGAGGTAGGCCTCAACAGTATTGCCTGTGAATCTCTTGAATATTTGCTTGAGAAAAGCGATAAACCTTATCCGCAGTTGCTGCAAACCCTTAAGCATGTAAAAAGCGAATTCAGCGATCAGGAAATTGAAAAAGTTTTTGAAAATGAGCGTGACTATATGTTGTTGATGACTGACGCCGGCGGTAAGAGTGAATCCGAAAAAGAATTTAAAAAAGGGAAATACGTATACGTTTTATTTTCACAACTTGGGACTACTCCGCAGGCTCCGCAGGTAATGTCTTTGTTTTGCGAAGTTATGAAGCACAATTTTTTTGAAAATCATAAGTTTGTCGTAAATTATATGGCAACCAAAGAGCTTAAAATTTTTGATGAAATGAGTAAATATAATAATAACCCTTTGAGTCGGCTCACTCATTTCTCGGAGATTGCAGCTAATTATCCTAAGGCTGTCCAGCAATTGGAGACGGCACAAAGAAAAGTTAATTCGTTGGAAAGCATGCTGGAGAAGCGTAAATAATTGTTTTACATATTATACAAGATGGAGGTAAATATGGGTGATTTTATAAAAGTCGGCATTTTGTTTTTTATTTTTGCTTTTTGTTACGGGTGCAGCGAGGATCTGAAACTGACGAACGCGATCAATGATTCCAATGAAATAAACAGGAAAGAGAGTTTTAAAAAAGGTTCTCCTGTCGCTCCCGGGTATACTTACATGTCGAAAGACAGAAGTTTTGCCAGAGAACTGGAATCTGCTATTTTAGAGGTTGGTGACGACAGGGTGGATACGCCCGAAGGCGATGCCCAAAAGCTCTATAAAATATGGGCAACTCCTACTGGCGTACATGTTCATTTAAGACTCGACTCTAATATTCCTATGAGTGAACTGGAACATGAATTTTCCAAGGATCTCAAACGTATCATGGTGTTGTTGTCCGCGCCGATGAAGAAGAATGCCAAAAAAACGCGGGGAGCGGTCAGTTTTATGGGAATACTTGATGCCCCCCGTAACAGTAATATGGCGGAACTGCCGATTGTAGTCGTTCATATTAATGAAAATGTTGCCAAAGAAACTGACTGGAATTCCGTTGAGCCTGAGAGTATTCCCGAAATATGCAGAAAAGACGGTGGTATTTTCCAGATTGGCATGTAGAATTGAGGTAAACGAATTATGAGTGCTTACCAAAAAAATCATACCGAAGAGGTGTCCTTTGAAATTTAAACGTTTCAAAATCAGCAAAAGCGGCGAAGAGCTTATTATCAGACATAAGCCTTTCATCTTTCAAGCACTTTTTCCGATATTTGTTTTATTGTTTATTCCCTTTATGATTTTAGATTCATCCGGTTCCGTTGAATCGTTTTTGAGATTATTAAAGCCAGGGGAACTGCCGTTTCTTTTATTATTGTTCTGCCTTCCTGCCGGTTTTGTTTTGTATGCTGTTGTTGCATTCTTTACGGGTGTTAAGGAAATAAGAATCAGTAAATCAGAAATAAGTATTAAAGTTCCTGCAATGCCTTTTTCCAAGTCTTCTCCGGAAATAATTTCTCTGGAAAATTTTGTTAAGTTTAATCTGGAAAAAACAGATGGTGATGAGCTGTTCCGTTTGTCTGCGGTTTTAAAAGCCGGGGAACCTTTTGTCGTTGAGAGCTTTTATAAATTGGAAGAAGCCGAAGTTTTTAGAAAGACTGTTGAAAATTTTTTAGCGTCTCGAGGATTCAGTTTTAAAACGGACTTGGAACAGAGGACTGATAATGTTGTGAAAGTTTCTGAAAAGCAGGATGAAACCGGCGGCGGATTTGATGATACGATTTTTAGTCATACTGATATTCCTAAACGTTTTAAAGTCCGCAAAGATGTAGGAGAGCTTTCCATAAAATACAGGAAGAGTTTTATGGGAAAATTATTGTTCTCTATATTACTTGTATTGTTTGCGTTTTATGTGCTGTATTTGTTCTTTTGTCTTTTAAGGTCTGCGAAGCCTGTGCGGATTGAGTTTTTGCTTTTGGCGGTTACTGTGATAATTGCTCTATGGAGACAATTGAGGGATTTAATTATTTGTGGTGAAATAAGAGTAAATAAATATGAAATAAATATCAGAGATATTTATTCAAAGTCTTTATGGCCGGGGTGGAAGAGGTTTCTTACGGAGAACTTTATTAATTTCGATATTGAAACGGATGAAGATGAGGATTCCGGCCTGAAAAGCCGTACAAGGTGTTCCGGGGCATTATATATGATTTTTCGGGGCGAAGGCAGCGTTGATAAGGAAACTATTTTTATAGATTATTTTAACAATTTGGAAGAGGCCGAATTTATTAAAAATACGATAGAGAAATTTTTATGTCATTGAAATGGTTGCAATACGGGGATTAAATATTAAAAGCTCATATATTTTATCCTGTGTTGTAAGTTTTATTTTATGTTTGAATATAGGGGAGGGCGGCAGATTATGAATCTTTTTTTTTCAGGCAACCAGGATAAAAATGATGATGTTGGAGTCACCAAAAAATAAAGCCGTTAAACCCGCCTATATAAAACCACCGTCTTCTGAGTCCGGCAGCGTGTCGGTAGACTTTAGAAACTTTACCATCACCAAAAGAGGCGGAGAGCTTGCTATCAGACAGAATTCTCCTTTTGTGAGTATGGGAGGCTTTATAATACTTGGGTGTGTCTATTTTGCTTTTATTTCTGACTTTAAAGAATTTTTTAAGTTATTAAAGCTTGAGGATTTGCCGGTTTTGAAAATATCTTTAATTTTGATATAAGCAGGTCACAAAATAATTTTTCAGTAACTGCTGTTTTGGAAAAAGAATCTATATATTTATTTTCATTTATAACTTCATGGGAAGATGCTGAGGAGATCAGATATACTATAGAGAGGTTTTTAGAGCAACAAGGGGTGTCGGGACGGAAGGCGGAAATAGCTGCTGAACCGGCCCTGAAATAATTCATGATGTTAAGCTTACTGCATAAAATTTAAGAGCCCCCGGTTTAAATATTAAACCAACAATGTCTGTAGGTAAGACATAAACGTGTGTAATATCAGTGTTATGAAAGTAGAACTATTGCCCATGCAGCGTTAGCTTCGGGGATTGCAAAAATAACACGGATGTGATATAGTAAAAATCCAGTAATATTTCTCTGCGATTCAGAGAGTGGGTTTTCCCACTCTTTTCTTTTGGAGATGTTTTTATGATATCAGTTGCCAAACTTGCGAAAATAAAGGATGCTGCCGGTAGGATAGCGTCTTTTTGTGGCGTCAGGCTTGATGATGTTGAGTTTGTCGTTGAGTTGGGACATAATATTTTGAGGCTTACAATAGATAATGAAAATGGAGTCTCCACTTCTGATTGTGAATCGGTGAGCAGGGCGTTCAGTAAAAAAATGGACGAACTTGATCTTATCACTGAGCATTATTTTTTAGAAGTGACTTCGCCGGGCAAAGGTGAATTTCCGACTGTTCCGGATTTGAATAATATAAAATAGATGTTATTCCTTTTGGGGGAGGAGAGTATTTGTGAATCCTGATTTTATTTCTGCACTCAAGCAGATAGAGAAAGAGAGAGAGATTCCTCTCGAAGTTATACTTGTAGCAATAGAAGATGCTCTTACGGCTGCATATAAGCGTAATTACACTTCCAGCCAGGATGTCATTGTTAAAATAGACAGAGCTACGGGAACAATAAATGCGACCGCAGCAAAGTTGGTTGTAGAGAATGTTTCAAATTCTCTTTTGGAAATATCTTTGAGTGCCGCTCAGAAAATAAATCCAAAAATGAAGCTCGGCTCTGAAATAGAAGTAGTTGTGACTCCTGATGATTTTGGGCGTATTGCCGCGCAAACGGCAAAACAGGTAATTGTTCAGAGGATCAGGGAAGCTGAACGGGATATTGTTTTCGATGAATTCACAAAACGCGAGGAAGAGCTTGTAAGCGGTATTGTCCAGCGTTATGAACAGAAAAACTATATGGTTGATCTTGGGCGTGTTGAGGGCGTTCTTCCTTTGGCGGAACACGTTATTTCCGAGCATTTTAAGCATGGCGACAGAATTAAGGCCGTCATTTTGAGAGCTCAAAAAACCCCTAAAGGCCCGCAGATAATACTGTCAAGAACAACTCCATCGCTTGTTTCGCGGCTTTTTGAAAATGAAGTGCCTGAAATTGCTTCGGGTGTTATTCAGATAAGATCAATCGTCAGAGAGCCGGGAAACCGTTCTAAGATTGCCGTTGAATCAAAGGATCCGAAAATAGATCCCGTCGGCGCCTGTGTCGGCCCCAAGGGGTCAAGGGTTCAAAGTATTGTTGATGAACTTAAAAATGAAAAAATAGATATTATCAACTGGAATCAGGATCCGTCTGTCTATATTGCAAACTCGCTTAGTCCGGCAAAAGTTCTGACTGTGAAGCTTTATGCATATGATAAATCTGCGTTGGTGGTTGTTCCCGATCATCAGCTTTCTCTGGCTATCGGGAAAGAAGGTCAGAATGTCAGGCTTGCTGCCAGACTGACCGGTTGGAAAATAGATATAAAGAGTGAGTCGCAGTATGAAGAAAACAGAGAAGAAATAGAAGCAAAGGCATTGGAAATGGCTCTTTTTCATGCAGAGGAAAATGAGCGTCTTAGAGCTGAAGAGGAAAAGAAGAGACAGGAATTATTTGAGAGAGAGCTGGCCGCCAAAGCGGCTCAAATGGAGCAGGAGTTATCCGAAGAGTCTGAATCTCAGGATGAGCCGGAAGATTCTTTTGAGCAGGATGAGCCGCAGGATTTATCTTTTGTGGAGCAGCCTGAACCTGATGCTCAGGATTCTGCTGCGGAAGAGGCGGGAGAAGATTATCGCCCCGAAACGCCTGAGCCTGCAAAATTTATGCCGGTAGATGCTCCTGTGGATGATCCCGATCGCCCGAGGAAGAAAAAGAGAAAAGAACGGCGTGTAGAAGAAGAGCGGGAAGAGATTGCTTCACGTAAGAAGAAAAAAGCGAAACGCTCCAGAAGTACTACTGAAGATTTTGATGATGACTCTTATGATTCTTTCGGTTGGGAGTCCTGATTTGGAATCGCAAAGAGTTAAAAAGCTCCCTCTGAGAAAATGTGTGGTTTGCAGCGCAATGAAGGAAAAGAAGGAGCTTTTGCGTCTGTCTGATCGGAAATCCGCAGGGATAGAGTTTGAACCTTGTTCTTTATGCGGCAAAGGTGTGTATATTTGTCTGAGCAGAGGCTGTTTGCAGGCATTTCTCAGGGAAAAAAAGTTCCGTGTAAGATTTTTAGCAAGAATAAATGACGGGTATCTGAAAAATCTTAATGATTTTATTGATAAAGTTTGATTTTTGATTTTTATTATTTTTAAGCCGGCCTTTAACGGCAGGTTTTTTGAAGGATGTGACGGGATGGCAAAAATTAGGGTATATGAATTGGCAAAACAGTTATCGGTTTCCAGTAAGGAATTGATAGATGTTTTAAAAGAGCTTGGCGCAGAGGATGTTCGTTCCCACCAAAGCAGTATTGACGATGGAATTGCAGCTAAAGCTGCCTCTATTTTAATAAAAAGATCAATACAGCCGCGCGAACAAAAAGAGGAAACGAAAGTTGCTCCGCAGCACACGGGAGAGGCAAAAGATACTTCTGTAAAGAAGCATCCTCCTCAGAAAGAGCTGCCGAAACCGGCTCCCAAACAGCAGGCTGATGTTAATGCGGTAAAACCCAAAACAACACAGCCGGCTGATTTACAAAAGAAGATGTCATCTCATCCAAGGCAAACGGTAAAAACTCCTGAGAGAACAACTCAGGCGGCTGTAAAAACGGCAGGTCCGGCAGCAGCCGGCAAACCTGTTCATTTGCAGCAGCCGTCGCCGGCTCATCCGGCCGCTTCCAAGAATTTAACTGCCGCACAGCCCGGACAAAAACCAAGGCCGGCGACAACTTCAGCCCCGCAGACGGCGTCTTCAAATACAAGGAAACCGTCAACTTCGCAGCCATACGGAGGCAGGCCGTATACAAGGCCCGGCGGATTTCAGAATTCCATTGCTAAAATGCCTGCGAGGCATCATGAAAAACCGGCTCCGGTGAAAAAAGATGATACTCCTGCGCCGATAGAAGTTGTTTTACCTATTACTATCGGAGAGTTTGCTGCCCTTCTTGGTTTAAAACCTACTGATATACTGAAAAAATTATTAGAAACAGGCAGAATGCTTGCCATAAATCATTCTTTGGACAAAGAGTCTGTTTTTTCAATACTTGATTTATTTGAGATCCCTCATGAGCGCATTGCTTTTAAGCAGGATGTTGCTTTTGAAGCGGAGGAAGAAGACGACCCCAGATTTCTGATGGGCCGGCCGCCGGTTGTTACTATTCTGGGACATGTCGACCATGGAAAAACATCTCTTCTTGATGCGATTCGCAAAACAAATGTTACAGCCGGTGAAGCAGGCGGAATAACCCAGAAAATCGGCGCCTATATGGTTGAACATAATTCCAAGAAAATAACTTTTATTGATACCCCCGGTCATGAAGCTTTTACTGCTATGAGGGCACGAGGAGCACAGGTTACTGATGTTGCTATTTTGGTTGTTGCCGCTGATGACGGTGTTATGCCACAGACTATTGAGGCTATAAACCACGCAAAGGCTGCCAAGGTTCCAATCATCATCGCTCTTAATAAAATAGACAAGCCTTCTGCAAACCCTGACAGGGTAAAGCAGCAGCTTGCCGATCACGAGCTTCTTACGGAAGATTGGGGCGGAGATATCGTATGCGTACCTGTTTCGGCAAAAGCGAAAACAGGTATTGATGAATTACTGGAAATGATTCTGCTTGTTGCGGAAATGAATGAATTCAAAGCCAATCCCAGACGTATGGCTCAGGGGGTTATTGTTGAGTCCAAACTTGACAAAGGACTGGGACCTGTTGCTACCGTTCTTATAAAAAAGGGAACCTTGCGTCCCGGTGATGCCGTTGTCGCAGGACTTGCCAGCGGCAGGGTAAGGATTCTTATCAATGACCGGGGAGAGCGTGTAAAAAGGGCGACTCCGTCTGTTCCGGTCGAAATCGTAGGTCTGACAGAGCTTCCTAACGCAGGTGACATTCTAAGAGCTGTTAAGGACGACAAGCTTGCCAGGCAAATTTCCGGTGACCGCCATGCAAGAAGCAGGGAACGTAATCTGGTATCCGGACCGAGAACTACTCTACAGGATATCTTCAAAAATATGGAAGAGGGCGAGAAAAAAGATCTTTTCCTTATTATAAAAGCGGACGGAAACGGTTCTGTGGAAGCTATAAAACATTCTCTGGCGAAACTTCCCGACAATGAGGTAAAGGTTCATGTCGTTCACGGCGGCGTCGGTTCGATAACTGAATCAGATGTATTGCTGGCCAGAGCGTCGGGAGCAATTATTATCGGGTTTAATATTAAAGTTGAGCCGAATATAAGAAAGTTTGCTGATCAGGAAAGAATAGATATCAGGCTTTATAATGTTATATATCATATGATAGAAGACATTCAGGCCGCGATGAAAGGGATGCTTGAACCGGAATATGAGCTGGTTCAGACCGGCAGAGCGGAAGTACGCCAGATCTTTAAAGTCTCAAAAATCGGCGTTATTGTCGGCTGTTATGTACAGTCCGGCAAAATCGTCAGAAATTGTGACGTCAAAGTTTTGCGCGGAAAAAGTGTTATCTTTGAGGGAAAACTTGAATCACTAAAACGTTTTAAGGATGACGTCAAGGAAGTTGTCGAAGGCTTTGAGTGCGGGATGAGTGTTGAAAAATTTAACGACCTTGAAGTTGGAGATATTATTGAAGGGTATCAGCTCAAGGAAAAGGATCGCCAATAAAATTGATTTAGGTTTTAGTAAATTCCCCTCCTCCGGAGGGGTGTCGCGGAGCGGCGGGGTGGTTTCTGCGTCGTCAAGCCGGATATTCGCTTAATGTTGTTAGCACAACATTAAGCGGCACACTTAGTGTGCATTTTGATTCTATTTGTGCGGCAAAGCCGCATTGGGCAAGGTAGTTTTGTCTCAATGTCATTAAGTTAAGAGAAAAATGTTTCTCACAGAGAAGAGGAGAACACAGAGAGTTTTTACTGGCATTTATCCTCCGTGGCCTCTGTGCCCTCTGTGAGGACATATAGGAACTGCCCTTGAATATCCCAATATGTCAAAATCGGCTATGAAAAATATTAACTTAATGACATTGAGTTATCGACGTCTCACTCTTCGAAATCCGGCTTGCTATAGCATCTCCGCCAGTTTAAACAGATTTTTTTCTAAAGGCACGTCATTCCGGTTCCTGTTTTAACGAGAATAAACTCCGGCGGGAAGACATAAAACCCGGAATTGTCATGTATTTGCGACTTGTAATACTGACCGTGTAACTACGAATATTGGTGCAGCATCTTGAAGATGCTAATAGGAGAGTTTATTACGCGTAGGTAATCCGTTAGCATTTAATAGAACAATCTGAAAACAGTATGTTTATATATTTCTCACAATAATGCTGCTGATTTTTTTATTGTGAGTTTTTTTATGTAGAGGTGATGAAAAAAATGACAGGTTATCGTCTTGAAAGAGTTTCAGGACTTTTAAAAGAAGTATTGGGCGAAATTATCACTGACTTAAAGGATCCCAGGATTGGATTTGTCAGTATTCTGGATGTAAAGGTTTCTCCGGATCTGAGGCATGCACGTGTATGTGTTAGCTCGTTTGGCGCAGACGCCGATAGAAAATCGACAATAGACGGACTTACTAGTGCGAAGGGTTTTATAAAAAGAGAAATTACAGCCAGGGGAGTTTCTTTGCGCCATATTCCGGATCTTAATTTTGTTTACGATGACTCTATTGAATATAGTACTCAAATAATGGATTTGATTAATAAAGCAAACGAATCCGACAGAAAATTGGCTAAAAATCATGAATCAGACCCTGCATAGTTATGAAAAATCATCGGATTTACCGGTGATTGCAGACTGCATCAAAAGATGCAGCTCTTTTATACTTATTCCTCATATAGGAATTGACGGTGACGATTTGGGGTCAATGCTGGCTTTATACTGGGCACTTACCTCTATAGGCAAGGAGGTTGTCTTTTTTTCAAATGAGCCTGTTCCCGAGCAACTGGCCTTTCTTAAAGGTGCCGAGCTTGTCTCGCGTAATATCCCTAATACTGCGTTTGATTGCGCTATATTAATGGAATGCGTTTCCATTCAAAGGATTCCTGATTTTGTAAAACCTGATGAGCTTGCGTCAACCGTCATAAATCTGGATCACCACAAAGGCAATGTAATGCCTGCACATTTTCATTATGTTGATGAATCCGCTTCAGCTCTGGGGGAAATAGTTTATTTTCTTTTGCTTGAACTGGGAATTGAGATCAATACGGATATTGCCTCGTCAATATATCTTGCGATCATATCGGATACCGGCTGCTTCAGATATTCGAATACAACGGCAAAGACACACTATGTTGCTTCAAAAATGCTTTCTTTGGGTATTGATGCATATAGAATAGCGAAACATCTCTTTCTTGAAAATCCCATAAATCTTGTCAGATTGACCGGAAAGCTCATGTCGTCGATTAACAGTGAAGCTGACGGGAAAATTTTATGGTCTTTTATAACACTTGGCCTGCTTGAAGAATATGGCCTTTCGATAGATGAACTGCAAAAAGTTGTTGAAGAACTTAATGTTGTTAAGGGATGCCATATTTTTGCTCTTTTTACGGAAACTCCGCAGAGAACGCTTAGGGTCAGTCTGCGTTCGTCAGAAAATTTTTCTGTCAGAAAGATCGCCTTACAGTATGGCGGCGGCGGACATGATTCTGCGGCCGGGTGCACCCTGTCTTCGTCCGATACCGCTTCAATCAGTTCTTTTGTTGCCGATTTGGTGTCGGCTCTGAATTAGTTTCAGGTATTTGCCGGTTGTTATTCTGTTAACATTTTTACTCAAGAGGTAACAAACTATTAACAAATCTACTTTAATGTTTACATATGCCTTGTTGTGTTGATTTTAGGATATGGTATAATTAACACAGAAATGGTTTTATAGTAATTTTTACCATTAAGGAAGTGATGGTTATGTTGAATGAAATAAACGCTATAGGTTCCGGCAAAGAGAGTTTAGCAAGCTCATATGCTTCTTCCATTGGTTCACAGGGAGTCTCAAATACCGGCTCTTTAAACTGTGAAAACAAAACTTCGGATGTTTCATCAGCAAGGCCCGTATGTGATACGGTTGATGTTGAAGGTCCGGAGCAAGGGGAAGATGCAGAGCCTTCAAATCTGCAAGCTCTTAAAAACTCTTTTTCCCTAAACCAGGGGTTTGAGTCAGGTATTCAGCCTTCTTTTGCGATGAACTCTTCTACAGGAGTTCATAGTGGGTTGGAGCAGGGAGTCCAACCGGCGGGAATATTTAAATCTCCATAGGAATGTTTTTTAGCTTAATTAGTTGTATATTGTATTTGTTGACGTCAGGTCATGTATGGTTTTGCCCTGGCGTTTTTTATTAAATGCAGTGAATTGTATCTGTATGCGTCATCAAACCGGATGTTTGCTCGCTCTGCGTAGGAATACTACGCCTCCGCTCGTCAAAATCCGGTTTGCTTTAGCCTCCAGACACAATTGACTGCATTTTTTTGTGAATAATTGTATCTGTATGCGTCATCAAACCGGATGTTTGCCCGCTCTGCGTAGAAATGACTCAGTGTCGTTAAGTTAGGGGAAACTACTCTTTGGACATTTATTTAAAATGGCAAAAACGGATATTTATAGTTAAGCCACTTTAAAACCATATGACGCAGCATCATTATTTACGATGAGCCTTGGCTAAGCCCAACTTCAGGCGGCTCGGCACTGCGGGTAAAATCATTGCAGTGGAAAACGCATTAGAAGAGTGGTAGCCGTCTGAAGTCTCTCTGCAGTGGTAAACTATTTCACCGAAGACATTGTCTTGCGCCAGGTTAAGCGCGGGGGTAGCCTTGGAGGGGTTTCCATAGGGGAGGATGCGAGGGGCGGGGGTAGCCCCTTAATAGCCTCCACTTGGGAGAACGTTAAATAACCGCTCCAAAGTCTTTTTAACTAAATTTTATTCAGGCTTTACTAAAGTTGCATGACTATAGAACCTTAACGTAATGACATTGAGGAAGCTCTCAAAATCCGGTTTGATTTAGTCTCCGGATACAATTGACTGCATTTTTTTGTGTAAATTTTGTCCGTATGCATTATCAAACCTGATATTTGCTTCTGTGAGAGACAGGCAGAACTGCCTGTGTATTTCTTTTAGAAATAAATCGATTTACAGGTCGGCCCAGTATTTTTGCAGTTTATCCCTGCTCAACAGAACATAGTCTTTTGATCTCGAAAAAATTTCCAGAGTTATGGTTCCGTCGTAATATTGCTTCAGGGCTTTTATCGTTTTTTCCCAATCAATATTTCCGCATCCTATCGGTAAATGCAGGTCAAGATCTCTTGAGTTGTCATGCATATGTACATGCGATATATAGCTGCTAAGTTCTCTTATATAATCAACCGGCTTTCTTCCATGAAGGTTGGCATGCCCTATGTCCAATAAAAACCGCAGTTGGGGTATTGAGTCTAGTATTTTTTTTATGTTGGATGGAGCATCCTCTTTTGAATCCGTCAGCTCCAGCAGAGGTGTTACGCCAAGACTTTTGGCTATTCTTGTAATTTTTTCAAGTGACTCTGTCTGAAAATCGATCATTTCTTTTAGACAGAAACTTCCATGACACCAGTGGGCATGTATGGCAACTTTTTCTGTTTCTATTTCTGAAAAAACCGTCAGATATTTTTTTGTTTCAGATACGGCCGCCTCCCGGATAGCTTTTATTGGTGAACCTATAGGAATATACCATGGCATGTGGCCCGTCGCGGAAAGTTTTGCTTTTTTTAATAAGTCTTTTACTGATTGGGGATTTATTGAATTTAACGATGTTTTGCCTTCTTCCAGAAATAAATCGATATAATCAAATTTATTAGCTGAAATCCATAGAATTTCTTTGTCCAACTCTCTTTTGGGGTTGTTTGGCAGTCCTATTTTCATGTTTGTGCTTTCTTTAATTGTAGCGGATAAAATTTCGTTATTCTGTTAAGGGTATTTTATTTCCTTTAAAAATAAGACTTTCCCGTAATCTTGCATGCGTAAAAACGGCACTGTCTGTAAATAAAAACACCTATTTTAAACGACTGACAATATCATTCTAAATGGTTATTTGTTCATAAAATATTAACAAATAATGCTGTTTATTTTTTTAATAATATGTTAGACTTGTAGTATAAAATCCTAAACTTATTTATAAATTGGAGTATGATTTAGGAACACGTAGTGCTCTAAGGAGATATTTTGTATGATTAATTCAATCAGCTCAAATAATTTTACAGTGCAGACACCTTCAAGAGCGGATGTTAAGGCTCCGCAAAAGGAAGTTTCGGCTCCTTTGCAGGATTCTTTCTCCTCTTCATCTTCTTCCGATTTATCGGCTGCGAACGATCTTAGAGCTTCTGCTATGAAAGCGGCTTCTTCCGTGGAGGACAGAGGGTCCAAAGAACCTATCAAAATAACGATAATAAGTACAAATGATATGCATGGTAAATTTGATCGTATGCCTAAAGTAGCCGGTCTTATTGATGCCCTGCAGAAACAGAATCCCGGTGCAATACTTGTTGACGGCGGAGATTCTACTTATAATCCACCGTATAGCACGGCGAACCGTTTTAATCCGATGCCTGAAATTCTCAACGAAATGGGTTACAATATTGTCAATCTTGGTAACCATGAATTTCAATTCGGCAAAGGTGCTACGGGTTCTGAGTTTACCGGCAGACTTGACAAAAGCATTGATGTTCTCGCAGCCAATGTTCATGACAAATCAATAAATGATTCTCTTGCAGGAACAAAACCTTATGTTATTAAGGATTTGAACGGTCTGAAAGTTGCTTTTGTGGGTATTGTAGAGCCTAATATGGGTACAAGTGCCAATCCTCATGTAGGTAAGGATTTAGTGAAAGAATCTCCGGCTGACGCCATAAACCGTCTGATGCCGGAAATGAAAAAACAGGCCGATGTTATTGTGGCGATGACTCATCAGGGACTTGGTGATGATCAAAAAATGCTGAGAATGGTTGAGGGACTTGATTTGGTTTTGGCATCTCATGACCATGCCGTAACGGATTCACCGATACAGGTAGGCAAATTCCCGAATCAGACTTATATCGTAGAATCAGGTTCACATTGTAAGCTGGTTGGGCTTACGGAACTGTTGGTAGATCCTGATACGAAAGAAGTTGTTGATATAAAGTTTAAAAATTATGATGTCGGTTCCTATAATGTAAAACCGGATCCGGCAGTTGCCAAAATAATCAGTGATTATCAGGCAGGCGGAGCAAAGCCGCCGAAACCGAATAAACCTAACAAATAAGGTTTTGATTGGTTGTGAATGGGTTTTATCTGTGACCACGGGCATATACGCAGCATATAAACAGTAAATTAATTCTAACGTTTGTAGCAATAATTTGTAGCAACTTATGTGGTATAGTCAAAGTTGATAACTTATAACCCCGCTATATTTTGTTATATTTTCTAAAAAATACTCCCCCCAAGCCTGTGGTCATTTAACTCTTAAATACCGGTGTGCCCGAAGCCGCCGGTATTTCTTTTTGTTCCTATGAGTTCTGTTGACTCTATCATTACTGCGCTTGCCACCGGGGCGAATACAAGTTGTGCAATTCTGTCCCCATGTCTTATTTTATAGCTGTCTTTGCCCATATTTATGAGTATTACGCAGATTTCTCCTCTATAGTCACTGTCTATAGTTCCGGGAGAGTTTAAAACTGAAATTCCGTATTTGCAGGCTAGTCCGCTTCTGGCTCTGACCTGCCCTTCATAACCAACCGGTATTTCCATGGAAATACCGGTTGGTATCATTTTAAAATCTCCAGGCTCAATTATTATATCATTGCTGAGGCAGGAGTGCAGATCCAGTCCGGATGCACCATCGGTTTTATATTGCGGAACAGTAGCATGTTCATTTGTTTTTTTGAATTTGATACTTATCTTTTTCATTTTAATTGATTCCCATTATTTTTTATGCAGAGGTTTTCGCTTTTATATATTTTATTTTTTTATGTTTTAACCCTTTGTTTTTTATTTGTGGCAGCGATTTATGTGGCCATACCATATTTGTATGTATTGTCAGAGGAATATTTGACCGTGTATAGAAACTTATGAAAAGTGTGTTTAAAATCCGCTTGGAGTAATTGCGAATGGTTTTTTGGAGAAAGTTAATCTCGAAAAAAGATTATTTTATTGAAAGGCGTTTTTCCGGACGCAAAAATTGTGATGTTTCAGTGCAGAGAATGTATGATTCCGCATGGGTTGATGTTACTATTAAAAATATAAGCCCCTATGGTTTGGGACTTGAATCTGAGGTTCCGTTTAAAGACGGCCAGATTTTTGAACTTAAAGCCGATCCTGTAAAGGAGCCGTTTGGAAAAGTTCTTTTTAAGAAAGATACTATCAGTGTAGAGACAGTATGGGCTTCGAAACGGAGGATAGACTCAAAGTTTACAGCCGGAGTAAAATTTATTGATACAAGGACACATCTCAAGGATTCATGGATTCTGTCACTTATAGAACAGACCGGCCTTAGGGTTGATCATAAAATTCACTGGAGAGCATATATACGGTATCCTGCTTTTCTTGATGTTCATTATGACAGTCTTAACGGCAATTTTGAAGGCTCTGGCAAAATGATCAACATCAGTGCAGGAGGAATAGCTTTGGAAACAGCTTCTACGCTGCCGGTTCATACAAATCTTAACCTGCGTCTTGGACCGGAGTTTGGTCTTCAGCAGGTTTCAGCTGTTGGCGAGGTCTGCTGGTCTTCATATCTTGAGGCCACAAAAACGGCGATGCAGGGGATAGCATTCCAATTTCCGATATCGGAAAATAAATTGTTGTATAAATACGTAGAGACGATTGCCATAATGTGCCGTGAAAAAAAATATTAGTTTCAGATGCTAATATTTTTTTTAATTTTATCAATAAGAGATAGCTCTTCCGTTGATGTTTTTTCATTGTTTATTAATATTTTTGCAAGATGACTAAAACTTCTTGATAACATAAATTTTTGTCCGGAATCGCCGTCTTCAGATCTGACTAACAAAAACTCCAGAAGATCTTTTGTGTCCTCTAAAAAAATGTTTAATGACATTATTTTGTCACATACAAGTTTAGTAATTTCAATTACTGCTTTTTTAGCCGCTTCATTTTTTATTTCTGCAAACTCTTTGGCTATTCTGAAAAACAGGGCGTCTTTCAGTATAAAAACCGTCGGTCTGTTCTTTTCCGACCAATGCCTGAATACATATGTTATGAGATCGGCAGCTCTGTTGACCGACTGAGCTTTGATTGTTTTGTTAGCTATTATCCTTAGGCAGCAGAACAATGTTTGGCCGACATTTTCCCAATTCCATTTTTTTTCATCATACTTTTTTATCATCTCGCTTTTGGTTTCATCAATACTGAACTTTAGCGATAATGACGGAGTTGTAAGTTTAAAAGCATTTTCTCTTAGAAAAACATTTATTAATTTATCAGCGCTTTCCAATTGTCCGCTGCCGCCGAAATAATTAGTTAGTTCATCAAGAAAAAAGCCGATTTCCGATTGAGAAAGCCTATTTATTTCATTTGTAAATGATTCTATTTCTTTTTCTCTTTGAGGTTCCGAGAGTAAAGGGAATAACTGGAAAAGTGTTTTTATCATGAACTCTTCGTCCGTAATGGGCAATTTTTTCAGCTTCTCAAGCATCTCACCGGCATAATCAATTTGTTCGCCTGATGCATTTATAATTGAGGCAATAAGGTTTATTGTTTTTGCCTCGTGGCGGTGTTTTTCCCCGCATACGTGCAGGAAGCGTATGACATCGTCTTTACCGTTGACTGATTTTTTATTTTTCAGGCTGTGGATGACGAGACTTGCCAGAAAATCCAGCTCGTCGTCAGAGACTTCATCATCCATCTGTTCAAGGTTTTGAAGTACTATTTTGTAGCCGTCCGGAATGAGTCTGTTTATAAGGCCGGGGATTTCAGGACGGTGCTTATTTGATTTGTCACCTGTATAAACCCATAGTGCGGCATGCAAAAGCGGATCTTTGTTTCTTATATACTTTTTCAGACTGCCGGCGATTATTTCATCTTTCAGGAAAGACATTGTTATGAGTTTCTTCAGTATCGTTTCTTCTGATTTTTCAATTTCTGCTTTCAGCATGTAGTTTATTGCCTTAATCTGCCCTTTGCCGAGACTGTTTTTTTGATAAGCTTCTTCCCAGATATCGATCAGCAAGGCGACTGATTCCGTATGCAGTGAGCGGTACCTTATATCTTCACACAGTTGTGAAAGATAGGTGAGACTTTCGGGAATAAAGTTTATATAAACGGTTTTAAGCGCTTCCAGAAGAACCGGAGTTTTTGGGTTTTTTAAAATCATCGCGCATGCTGTCTCGCAAGCCCGTGAAATGATTTCCGGTTCAACGTTTTCCAGTGCCGACAGAAACCATAGCATATGTATCTTTTCGGGCACGGATGTTTCCTGCTGCACGGCGTCAATAATGGATGATGCTATATTTATGTCGGTGGAGATATTTTTTAAAAACGTTCTGAATTTCTTTATGTCAAGCGGGTTTGCCGTTTCTGACAGAGCAAGCATCCCCCTGGTAACACCGTCGATAAAATCGGGACGCTGCCGGATGATTTTATCGATTTTGTCCTGATTGTCCAAAAACAAATTTATATTGCCGTCTTTTTTCATCATATGCGGCAGAATGGCCATTAGAATTTCAGTTTTAAACATTATCCGGTTTGCGTCGAGCAATTCTGCGAAAATAGCATCGCTGTCTGCCTTGATGTCGGTTTTAAACATTTTAGACAGCTTTTCGCCGAACGATTTGTCCAGAAGTTCTTTTATAATATCGGCAACCTGAAGCCATACAAGAGGATTGCCCTTGTTGATGGCATTTATCAGCAGGTCTACAGGGGCCTGATTTGACATTATGGCAATTCTTACAAGTTTCCTCAGGCTTTCTCCGATAACCGATTCATCCTGGCTGTCCAGGAAACTGAAGGCCAGCTCTTCAATATACTTTCTATCATTCAGAAGGCTTTGCGGAGAAATTGACTTTTGTGTCATCAGTGATGCCGGGGATACGTTATTTCTGAGAACTATTTTTGTTTCTGCCTGTTTTACAGGCTCCTCATAAAAAGAGATTATTTTAACGGTACCGTCTTCAATAATAAATTTAAACGGCGTTTCTTTCAGCCTGTCACTTATCAGTTCGGCAAGCCGGCTGCTGTTTTGTATAAAATCCGTATTTAACAGTTCGGGTAAAAGCAAAAATTTTTCCTCGTCACTTCCGGGAGAGGAGTCTTCGAGTGCCGCCAGGGTGAGTTCAATGTTATTGTTTTTCAGACTCAGGAGCCTGGCACCCAGTTTTTGACTGATGCCGATATTTTTTTCTTTAAGAAAATCAACGCACTGATTGCCGCTCTGCAGTCCCGATGGATCGAATGATAGCATATTTTTATACCTTGCCGTTACTATTTTGTTTCCGGTAATTACTTCAACCCTGTCCCGGCTTATCCTCTGTATTTGTTGTCTTAATAACGGCTGTTTGTTGTCATCAACACCGTTAAAATTGTGTTTATGAAGGAATGTTTTGTCATGTGAGGGAATATTTATTGCATGAAGTACGTCTTAATTATATAAATCTCAGGAAAAGGAGATTCATTTATGAATTATAGAGATGCTGTCATTCAGGTTCTGAAAGATGAAAAAAGGGAACTTCATTACGAGGAAATATCTGCTTTGGCTATTGAGAGAAAATATATAGAACCAAAGGGTAAAACTCCTCAGGATACGATAAGCACCGAAATAAGCAGGGACCTTCGCAAATTCGGCTCGGAGTCGGTTTTTCTAAGATACGGCAAGGGTATATACGGTCTGCGTGAGTTTGAGGTTGCGGTAAATGTTTCCCCCAAGGATGAGATTTCGGAACACTATGAACATAGCGGGGAATACCATCAGGATCGTGTTCTGTAAAATTTAACTTGATTTTGTTTTTATTGGATTGGGTAATATTAAAAACACCTTAGTGTATTTATATTACCCTTTTACTTTTCCCGGAGAGGTTTCTTTTGGCTTCGGAAAAACATCGTTAATTGAGATATCTAAACTAAAGGTGGGCAGATTATATGGATTTAAATCAGGCTTTGGAAAATATTAAGCGATTTACAGACAGGTTCGCTGAAGAAGAAATCCTTTGTATAAGAGAAAACAGGGATGCGGCGATACCCGCTTTATTAAACTGTGTACGCGGTGTGGTGGATAATTTTGACTCAATACCTGAAAATACCGAAGATATGGATGATCCGGTATACTCAATGTTTCTTCTGGCTGAGTTTAAAGTGCATGAAGCCTTCGAGTTTTTTATCAGGATATTGGAGCTTGAACAAGAGAAATGTGAGTGGCTCCTGGGTGATATTATTACAGAGGATATGGGGTCCTTGATTGCTTCTGTGGCTTGCGCTGCTGATGTTGGCAGGATTAAATCAGTTATAGAAAATGCAGAAATAAACAGTTTTCAACGTTCTGCCGCTCTGGGAGCGTTAGTAATAATGTATTCTGAAGGAAAGTATTCCAGAACCGACTTGTTAGCTTATTTAGGTTATTTACTTGAATATTGCGCTGATGATATTTTTCTTGTAACCAGTGTCGTTTATACCTGTAAAAATGTCTGCGCAACGGATTGCTACGGGCGTATCCGCGACTTGTATAAGGACAGCAAAGTAGATCCTTTTGTTATTGGTGCCAAGGAATTTGCAGATGAATTACCGGTTATTACGGAAGAGGAGGTGCTGGAGAACCTAAGAAAAAAATCGTATACCAGTACAATAACCGATACCGTGAAATCGATGCATTGGTGGGCGTGTTTTAATAAGAAACCTGATGAAGCCAGGGACATACCTGCTAACATTGATAAAATTAGCAGAAACGCCCAGTGTCCATGCGGAAGCGGAAAGAAATATAAGAAATGCTGTTTGAAGGCAGAGAACTAGGAACTGTTAGTGACATTTGGTAGTTTATTCAAAAAATTGTCAGTTGCTCATAAGATATCGGTTTATCGTTTGTCGTCATTTTGCCTAGCAGGATGCTGATCGACTGGTATTGCTTTTCGGTAACGACCAAAAGGCGTATTGAGCCGTTTTCAGGTAAATTGCCCCCTAATCTGCTTCTATGTTTTTCCACGGCGTCCGA
The DNA here is from genome assembly GCA_031551355.1 of Candidatus Xenobia bacterium. Taxonomy (GTDB): domain Bacteria; phylum Vulcanimicrobiota; class CADAWZ01; order CADAWZ01; family CADAWZ01; genus JAVBNT01. The sequence goes on from JAVBNT010000020.1 coordinate 48,420, forward strand.
TCCGTTGCAAACCCTTGCGTATACTGAGAACTGCACCATATGGTATCCGTCTTTGAGCAGAAAGTTGCGGAAAGACGTTGCCTGGCGCCGTTCTTGCTTAGTTGTTACCGGCAAATCAAAAAAGACAATCATTCTCATAAATCTACTCATACTCGTGTATTTTTAAAGGTATCAGTTCGGGAAGTAAAAGGGTATCTTTTTTCTCCAGATAAAGGCTGGACAGGCTTTTAACCGTCCTTTCAACGGCATATGTAATGCTGTGTTTTTCTCCCGACTGCATGACACTCATGCTTAACAATCCGAAAAGCTGCTGTTTTAAAGCAGGAGTTAAATCTCCGTCTTTGTCCATTATATTTTGAGCGGTAAACAAATCAACAATGGGACGGTAAGGCTCTATCAGATCGTCAGCCAAATTGAAATTGTTAAGTTCGCTGTGATGGAAAATGGCCAAAGATGTTTCGAAACCATAGCAGACAAGCGTTCTGGCGATTACTCCCCTGATAATTGCATAGCCGTAGTTAAGACAGGCGTTAATCAGATTGTCGTTCTCACGTGAAAAATTTTTACCGAATAGAGATCTGAAGTAAATTGCGGCTGCAGCGCCTTCCAAATGCCCCTTGTCTCCGGAAGAAATATTTTTACTCATTTCCACCAGTTTTTCGGACTCGTCTTTCCATAAAACTTTGAGACATTTTGCCTGATTGGATATTTTTGCCTGAATTATTTGCCGCCAGAGTTTTTTGTGAAACGGTTTGGGCCGATCTATTTGGGCTTTCAGCATTTTAAGCTGGCGGGAATGGGTGTTGAGCGGATGCATTACGGCGCATGGAAGGTGCTTTTCATCACAGAAAAATACGCATGCCCCTGCTTCACTTAATTTTGCCAAAGCATATGCGGTTATGCAGACTCCCTGATTTTCCACCATCACGGTGCTGATATCTTCGATAGGTATTTGATTGGAGGTTTCGTCTATTTTTATGATCAGCTGCTCAAGTTTTGAAGAGATAAAGGCCGGTTTGGTAATAAAGATATTCCTGTATGCCATAAAAAATCCTCAAAATTATCACGACTTTATAGAAGTCAAATATTCAATTAAACAGTCAGTCCCTGCCTTCCGTTCTGTTGCCGTAAATCTTTTTGACCGGCGGGCCCCGATGCCTTGCAAAAAGTTTCACGGCAACAGAATGGAATTACGCTGCCTGTGCGGTTGATAAATATTTTTTGTAGACTTTTAATGTAAACCCTGGTCTTTTGATTTTTCAAAAAATCTCATCCTTTTTTCGGGAATGGTTACTTTTGATACGTTGCCAAGGATGTCAACCTGATATTTTTCTATGCTGAGCAGTGTTTTTAAGCCCAGGCTTGGGATAGTATATGTCTCGTCATGATTTATAACTGTAATCGTACCTGTCGATATGCCCATTTTTACATAGTACAAAAAAAACTCATTATTTTTGATTTTTTTAGGCAATTTGCTTCTGGAATTTTCATCAGCGATTCTTGTAAGTTCCAGGCCTGTTTTATGCTTTATCTTAATCAGATCTCTGGGATAGAGTGAGAAAAGGAAATCTTCTTCCTTCATTTCTTTCCAGTCTTCATAAGATTTATGGGCGACAACTGCTCTATTCGGCAGTTCTTTTTTTACCGTATCGGCAACGTATATGGGCACGGCATAGTAGCCGTTGTTTTTCGGATCCTTTTCTATTTTGAATATATCTACGCGCACCATTGAATCATTGTCGGCAACGCCTCTGCCGTCATGCACCGTTACCGACAGCGATGATTTGTCGACTATTTTTACTTTTTTAACTATATGGCCGTTTTGACCGTTGCTCATTGGTTTGTAAAATGGTTCCACAAACGCTTCCTTCGCATTTTTGTTGAATGTTATAAGTCTTTTTTTCAATGCTTCATAAAGCAGGCGGTCGCTTTCGGGATTGTAATAACCCTCAATCTCGCCGTTTTTATCAAGCTTTAAGCTGGTCAGGGGCACTTTGGATACTGTTTGGCCTTTTTCCAAAAGTCTAGCTGAGCGGATCGTGTCTTTATGGGCAGCGCCGGTTACTTTATGCCTTGGCATGCGTGACACAAAAGCTTCCTCCAGTTTTTCCGAGATTTGTTCGCGAAAGTTTTCAAAGGGCAGCGGAAAGCCTTTTGCCAGCTCGCCGGTTTTTTTGTTGATATCAAAAACCATCCCCGTAACGCTGTCAACATGCTCTTCATACTGTGTCTCTTTAAACTTTGAGTATTTTGAAGCTCTTTGAATCATGCCCGGAGTAATACAGGCGACGACCAATGCGTCAACGGCATGGTGTAAATCCCCGTCTTCCCTTATTTTGCTTATGCCCCAGCGTTTTCTCATAAAACTTGTCAGCATGCCGTTGACCGGAGTGACGACCTTTTTCTTTCCGCTGTTGTTTGCGGCGAACAAAAGAGAATCGTTTATATAGTTATACATAAACCTTGCCAAAAATTGTGTGTCACTCAAATTTCTTTCCCGGAAAGTTTCGCGATCTTCATCGGTGATTGCTGTTTTTAGCAAACGGCTTTGTTTAGCATTGTTTCTTACGCTGCTTTTAACATAAACGATATAATCTTCTCTACGCTTGCCTTGCAGATATTCAAGCGGCAGACGATTTCCCTTCTGCCTGTTTTCTTCCGCCAATACCAATACTTTGTTGCGGTAACCGTCGTCAAAACTAATGCTGTAGGGAATTATATGGTCGATATCGCAATATCCCTTTTCAAAAATTCTTTCAATCTCCAGAGACTTTTGAGAATAAGGGCATATACCCCCTTGTTCTTCCCAAAGTTTCAGTTTGACAATGTCAATGCCTGTAGGATTGGTTACACCGAATTCGTCTTTCAATTTCTTAATTATATTATCGTTTTTTGTGGCGTTGTCAGATTGCTCTTTCTCAATTTTTTTTCTGTCACTGAAATTTTTTGACATTTCCCTGGCAAGTTCGAGCCCAATAAAAGCGGGACTCCCGTACAGCCTGATACAGGCATTGATGACTTTGATGGCTTGGGAAATGGAACGTTTTACAACCGGGTTGGTAATCTCATATTGATCATGCGGCAGAGGCTTTAAGAATGTTTGCTTTTCTTCCGCATGTCCTTTAAAATTATAACCTGCCTTTTCGCAGGCTTCGTTATAAAGGCAGCCTTCTTCCAGAAAAGGTATGATTTTGTCGCATGCTTTTATCGATAAATTGCCGACCTTGGTGAATCCCTGCAAATTTTCAACTAAAACATAGATATATTCTTCTTTGAGCCCATTTTCTCGTAAATATTCCTTGATTTTTTGATCGTTTTTATAAACGGTAAAAGCATAGGCGATAATATTTCTTTCGTTTTTTGATATGATTTTGAACCTGCCTTTTTCAAACTTGTCGAAGGCTTTTCTCATTTCATGGAATGATTTAAGATAGTTAAGTTTTGTTTTTTCTTCAACCTCGTCCTTGTCATTGTAACCGTAGCTGATGTTGAAAATTTCGTCGTTTTGAAATCCCAGTTCTTTTCTGATTTTTTTATAGGTGACACTATCTGATTTATGGGCTAATTCGGCTATTTTTTCGCGCTCTGTTTTTGTCAAAAATCTTTCGCCTTCACCGGTTCTCAAAATTTTTATGGCGTTTATCTTTGCAAGAAGGGCAAAATGTTCAAATGAATAGGATGCTTTTGGTGCTCTTGGTTCTTCCGGCTCAAGAGTACATTTGCCAATCATTTTTTCGATTTGATTGCCGCCATAGGGACTGTCTCCGCCGGGACCTTCGTCGAATGCCCTTTGCGAGGACCATATATCTATATAGTTATTCTCAATCTCTTCGCCTGCAAATTCAAAGCCAAGTTTCCTTTGTTTTTGAAAGATTAATTTTATTTCCTCTAAAACCTGTGAGCGCAGTACTGTATTGGAGTAATTTTCACTTTTATTGCGTTTGCAACCCTGAAACTTTTCATCTTTGCAAAACATTTCCCCGACTGTGCGGTAGCCCTTCTCTTTTATAATAGACTCGTTTTCCTGCGTCGCTTTCAAAAGTTTACCGGATTCGTCAGCTTTATCTGCCTTGCGGTTTGACTTAAAGCCTCTTCTTTGGGCAAGATGTATCAGGAGACGTGCAAATTCATCTTGTGAGAGCTTTCTCTCCAATGCGCAAACACGAAGTTCGTATATGTCTTTAAGGTTTTTTGAATTGTATAAAACGGCTAATTCGTTGGGAGTTATTACGGAGGCTTTTATTAAGAGATTTTTGATTCTTTCCAAACGGTGACGGTGGCGGCGCAGCCTGCGTCTGGCGCTTCTGGCCTCTCTTCTTGGCAGTGCCAATGAGGCGCCGGTTTTGGGAACTTCCGCCTTTTCAAAAATACGGGACCCTATATTTATTATTCTAAAAGGTTCATCATTTTTATCGAGTTCTACAACCGCCCAACCGACAGACGTTATTCCCAAATCGAGACCTATTTTGTAATTCATAATGTTGCCGTCCTCTGTTAACAGTATTTGAACGTATTTTTTATTTGTTTGGAAAATATATTTGTATTTTGTTAAAATTCACTAAGTGTATATATATTCCTTTATCATTCATTGCTAGTTTGTTTTTTCTGTCTCTAGAATATAGTAACATCAAGAAATTAGTAACTGGTCAATTACTTTAAAGTCCTTAAAAACGAGTATATGGGTGTCATTCCCGTGCAGACGGGAATCCAGGAAATCGAGTCTTAATTAGTATTTTTTAATAAAAAAGATGACGGCTCGTGTAATATTACACGAGCCGTCAGAGCTTTTCGGTTTACTACCTTATTATAGCAACCTGATAGTTCTTTGGTATGGTATAAGAACTGTAAATTTTTTCTATTTTTTTTATTTTTTCCCTTTTTTGCGCCTTAAATTTTTGCTTTTGTAAAAAAAGCTTCTTAATAAAAAAACTTAAAAATACTTTTGCTAAAGCATTTTTAGGGTGCACAATGCGGAACTATTATACCATACCAGAAAACATCAGGGAACTATAACGACAACTTCGGGTTCCTTCAGGTTTTCTTTATTATACCATACCAGAAAACATCAGGGAACTATAACAAGAGGCGTATCGCTGTTTTCCATAGCCCAATTATACCATACCAGAAAACATCAGGGAACTATAACTTTTGGTGGCAAGGAAGTCGAAACCGTAGAATTATACCATACCAGAAAACATCAGGGAACTATAACACTGGGAAATAAAAATGGCTGACTTCCTTGATTATACCATACCAGAAAACATCAGGGAACTATAACAGTGCGAACAGAATTGTAGACCTGACAAGAATTATACCATACCAGAAAACATCAGGGAACTATAACGTTCTTTAACCATTTACCTCTCCTTATTTTATTATACCATACCGGAAAAGAACTATTAACGCTTTCTTGGATTGTCGGAATCCGATTTAATTACCCGGTAAAATATTGCTATTAATGTCGTTTATCTTTAAGGTGTTGTTGAAATATTTTTGGTTATAGTGTTTTTGTACGTTGTAATATGAAAACTGTAAATTCAAATTCTAGGATTTGTAATGCTCGTTGTTACTATTATATTTTAATTGCGCTGTAAAAACATTGTGATTTTATTTTTAATTTTGTTACATTGTATTTATATCTTAAAATAGCTAGCTGAGTTTTTTAGTAATGGCGGTATTGGTGTTTAGGTTATATCAGAAAAAATATTGTTAGCTTTCTTTATTTAGTTTGTTGTATAAAAATTAAAGATGATTGCCGGGAAAAAAGTTTTTATAAATTGTCAGATATTTTTTATATTTTAGTATAAATATTATTGTTTTTTCATTGTTATATTTAAATTAAGAGATTTTGATTGCCATACTGTCTTGCTCTGGTAATTCAAATTTTATACAAACTTTCAGAACTTATAAATATCTTTTCTGTGTCCGGCGTGAATGATTTCAACGGTTATTTTAAAATCATCAGTATTGGTGATTCTGTATCTCCAATATTCCTTTTTATCTCCGATAAGCGGTTTGCCCTATTTTCGCGGTTCCTGACAGTCGACAGGATTTTTATCAATCCAGGCGATTATAAACTCAGCTGCCCTTTGTCTATTCTTTTTATTTTGCCGGTGTCTGCTGCTTTGCTTTATATACCTGTGAGCCGCGAAACCATGTTTCAAGAACTTTAGCTTCCGACGGCGCTTTAGTCTGAAGAATATTTTTGTCCAGCAGTATAAAGTCAGCGGATTTGCCTGCTTCTATGCTGCCGGTAATTTTCTCTAAATCATATGCGTAAGCCGCCGTTAACGTGAAAGCGTCAATGGCTTGTTCCGTTGAGATAGCTTCATTGGGATTTTCCGTACATTCTTCTGCTGTACGTCCGCCCCGCCAGGGAGCTATTAACGTTCTGGTGGCTGCCATCTCAATTCCTATTAACGGATTTGGAGTGCCGGTTACCGGATAGTCGCTGGCGGCTGCAACTTTCATTCCGGTGTCGTAAAAAGATTTTGCCGGCAGCATGTGTTCGGCTCTGTAGCGCCCAAGCTGTTTTAGCTCTGAATCTTCCCATACGGCGGATTTGCAAAACCAATATGGATTGATCACTGCGACAATACCGAGGTTGTGAAGGCGCGATATATCATTCGGATCCACCAGTTCCAGGTGTGTAAGGGCATGTCTGTTTGGCTTTTCCAGCGTTTCCAGGCCATCCAGAGCAAGTTTTACAGCCGCATCTCCGATAACATGGATGTGTATGCGCAGGTTATTTTTTTCACACAGTTTGAAGGCTTCGCGCAGGGCGATCGCGTCTGACGGCCATATCGGCTCTCCTCTGTAGCCGGGCCGTGAAGCGTAATCTTCCGATAGATACGCCGTTTGTCCGACAATAGCTCCGTCCATGAAGAACTTTGCCAGTCTGAATCCCAACAGAATACTTGGTGAGCCGTCTTCGTATGCTTTTATCTCATTGGCCGTCCATTCGATCGCATCTTTATAGGTTTGCGGCGTAACTAAAAAGGCGAGCTGTGTGTAAGTCAAAAGTTTTCCTTCCGCGAGCAGCTCACGGTAGGCGGTATATTGGTTGTCGCGGGGCAATACCATGGCGCACATATATCCGGTAATTCCCAGACTGTGTGCCATGTCCTGAAATTTCAGTATCAGCTCTTTGTGTTCCGCAACGGTAATTGGCGGCAGTGCCGAGTCTACTAATATGGTCGCGTCATCGCGCAGTGTGCCGCATGGTTTGCCTGTTTGGTCAAGAACAATTAAACCGCTGTATGAATCAATATATTGTTCGGCCTTACTAACTTCAAGGGCTTTGGAGTTCACCCATGCGGAATGTTGATCCGATGAGCGAATGAAAATGGGAATTTCCATGCTTACCTGATCCAGCAGCGCTTTGTTTGGAGGCCCTTCGGTAAATGCGGCATTGTCCCATCCGGTTCCGCGCAGAACCTGTGTGTTTGGATGTGCTTGCAGGTATTTTTTTATATGCGCCGCGTATTCCTTTGGTTTGGGTATGTCTCCCTCATACGGTAAATCACGCAGCTCAAGTAAAGAGCTCAGGTTGGGATGCGCGTGTGCGTCAAAGAATGACGGCATCATCATTTTTCCTTGCAGGTCTACTAGTTCACAGTCCCGGCCGGCAACCTTAAGCGCACCGTTCAGACTGCCTGCATAGCGGAATTTGCCATTTTTGACCGCAACGGCTTCAACCGGAGGCATGCCGGTTTTTCTATAAATTAACCCGCCATAAAATACCGTATTGCCGCTGTCCTTTCCGCGTACATCCAATGTTTGCCTGGTTGTACAAGCGCCCGTCAGAGTTGGCATGATTATGCAAATAAGTAAAATAATTATTGTCATTTTTTTCATTGCTTTAACACTCCGGAAAAATTATAATAAGAAATTAGCCGTTAATAAAAAAGCACGGATATTGTATTCCGTGCTTTGAAAAGGTTAAAACGATTTTTTTTATTACAGAGAGGCTTCCATTGACATTGGCATACTGTCAGGGTTTTCCGCCAGTTCTATTTCGCCGATTCCCTCTGCAGGAAGCAACTCCATCATTGCCGACTCAACACGTGGTTCGGATTTCATCTGGACAAGCGATTCTTTCGGAGTGCTTGTAGCCGGATCTATTTGTCCTGTAACCATTATTTCTGCCGTGGCTCTGAACTGTTTGGGAATATCGGAAAGAATTTCTTCGGGCGTTCTGTTCATAACCCTGTTGATATCTTCAATTCTGATTTTTTCCATTTGAATCTCTTCACCCGTTTTTGCACGTGTGAACGTTTCCTGACCCTGCTGCGGTTGGTTGGATTCTTTGGCAAACATGGCCAGTTGCCTCATTGTGTCTTTTTCATCCTGTTTAGACTTCATCTTTTTGGCTTCGCCTTCAAGAATACCCAATGTGGCGGCCTGATTTAGATCTTCCATAATCTCTTTGAAATCGGTAATGCCGCTGCCGCGGGAAGAAGGAGCTTCTTTTTTCTCCGTTTTTCCGAAGTGTGCTCCGAATTCAGCGGTGTTTTTTTTGTCTTCTGTTTTGCTGTCTTTGTTTTTTGAACCCAGTGCCATTGCTGCATGGCCTGATGACTGATGCATTCTCTGCTGCTGGAGTTTGGTTTCCTGCTGGTCAGATTTGCGCATTTGCTGCTGTTCTTTATGTTCCTGCTCCTCATGGAGCTCCTGTGATTCTTCATTGAGACTCTTCGTCGCATTATCGGAAAGAGTTACTCCATCCCGCTGTTTGGGTTGTTCTTCCATTTTTGCAGAATGCTGTTTTGCTGTTCCTGTACCCTGCGCAGCAAATCCGGATGTGCTGACCATTGCAGCTTTGAATTGGTAATCCGGCATACCATAAGATCCGATATTATTGATTCCGGCCATAAGAGCTGCCTCCTTAACTATGTTCGTATGATAGAATTTTAACAGATAGCGCCAATAATGTAAAGTATTATGTGCCTTGTAGATATTAAATTAAAATTAACTTTTCGTCATTTTTCTATTATTGGTTTGCAGCTCATAAAATTAAAGATCGCGGGGAAGTATCTGCCTTTAGGGATGCTGATTTTAAAAGGATCCGAAGTCGTGTCCAGAGGTTTTAGAGTTGCCGTAAGGCTATTTCTCAGGCTTTGCAGTTTTTTCATCTTTTGAAATTTGGCAATATCAAGCTCTTCCAGTCTTTTCATCAGATCGGTATATTTGTCTTTATTGCCTATTTTAAGATTGCATACGGCATAAAGGTTTAGTATTTCAAACATCATGGGATTGCGCTTAACAGCTTTGTAAGCATATGATAATGCCGCTTCGGATTTATCCTGAAGCAATGTTATCAGGCCAAGATTGTACCATATGGATGCTTCAAGGTTATTTAATTCCGATGCTTTCCTTAAAGTATGCAATGCGCCCTGGGTATCTTCAAGTTCTATCTGTATGCTGCCTTTCAGAAGCCAGGCATGCAGGTCGTCCGGATCCAGCAGCAGCGCGCTCTCGGCATTTGTCAGCGCGTCGTCGAGATTTCCGTATATCTTAAGGCACCTTCCGCGCGCGATCCATGCCGGGGGATAGGTATTGTCTATTCTTAATGCTTTTTCAGCGTATTGCTGAGCGTCGAGCAGACTGCCGTTTTCAATGAGAAATGTACTGAAGTTGACGATTGTTTCCGGATCTGTGGAGTTTATGTTCAGAGCCTGAGTGAAAAAGCTCATGGCTTTTTGTTTGTTCCCGTTATGGCAGCTTGCAGCACCCATTGTAGACCATAGTGCCGGTGAGGTATAGCATATTTTTGCCGCCTCGTTAAATTTCTCCATTGCCAGATCGTATTTTGCGGTTGAATAAAAGACAAGCCCGTCTAAAAAGTGAGCTTCCGGATCAAGCCTGTTGATCGAAACCAGTTTTTGGAATATTTCCGACGCTTCAATATAATGCTTGTTGAGATAAAGTTCTATACCCCTGTTTTTAAGCAAATCTATGTTATTATTTTTAAATGTTTCCTGGGGAGGAAGGGTTATATGCTCACCTTTATTTATTGCGACCATGCGCTTGATGGCGTTGACTGATGCCGATAGCGGGTATTCCTGTGAGATAATGTTTGTTTTTGCCAGAGCTTCGTCGTTTTTTCCCGATCTCAGCAATATTTCCGATGCCTTTATAATACTTACCGGATCCGAAGAGAATTTTCCGTTTTCCAGATAATTAACTGCCTGCTCCGGATTGCCCATATCTTCGATGGCTGCTGCCTTTTGTATCGTAATGAAAAGTTCTTCTTCATCCGTGAGGTTTTCGGCAGTTGAGAGCAATTTTTCGGCTAACGGGGCTTTGCCTGTTTTCCTCAGGGAATATGCAAGCATGCCCATTGATGTTATATCCTGAGGATTTTCCGCGCAAAGCTTTTCAAAAATTCTTGTGGAGCGGTCAGGCTGGTTAAGGATGATCATCAGCGCCCCTTTTAACCTAAGCAGATTTTCAGGTTCTTCCTTTAACTGCTCCATATACTCATTTAAAAGAAGATGTGAAGTTGCTTCCGCTTTTTCTCTCTGTCCGCTGGCCTGCAGGAAGCTTATATATGAAATCCACAATGACGGGAAATACGGTAGCAGCGAAATCATCTGTCTATGACACTTTTCTATAAAAGCAAGATCCCCGTTTACACTGTTTGACTCTATCTGATCTTTGTAATAACCGACGGATTTGGGAAAAACTCTTATAAAAGCCTCGAACATTGCTTTGGACTTGAGGATTTCCCCCTGTTCCTTGAGAATTTTTCCACAGAAAAATAATGTTGAGACAAGCGTCTTGTTTGACAAATAAGCCGACTGCAGTGTTGTGAAAGCCTCTGATTTGTTGCCCTGCAGCATTTTGATAAGCCCGTCGATCATCATATCTTCCGAACTTTTTTTGTCTTTTTTTAAACGTAGAATTGAGACGATATTTTTATCTTTTGACTTTGAGAAGAAACGTTTTTCAAGCTCCTGTGTCTGAGGCGCTCTGGGGTGGTTGTGCTTCATAAGTTCAAAAAGCTTTTTGGCCTCTTCCTCGTTGCCGGAGATTTTTTCGAGGATGCATATCAGATAATTGACCTTGAGCTCAAGTTCCGGTGATTTATCTATCAGTTTGCTGAGATTTTTTTTGGCGTCTTCAATATCGCAGGTAATGGCAAGGATGGTGTTGAGATCGGTTGTCGCAAAATCATAATCAATCTGGTCTAACTGACTTATTTCGTTTTTCAGTTCCTTAAGATACTTGGTTCTGTTCAATGCGCAGTTCAGGAATTGATGTACCTGCTCGCTTTCTTTATTGGAGGTGATCAGCTCCTGACAGCGCAGTATGCATTCCGAATAATTATGTGTTTCCAGAAAAACTTTTGCCAGCTCTTCTTTCACCGACACCGACCATGGAGCTCCGCTAAGGAATGACTGTGCCAGATCAATGGCAGTTTCTCCGCGGCCATAAAGGGATAGAACCCTCATTTTTCCAATAATGGCTTCAGCAGGGGGGTTCATTTTTTTCAGAACAAGATCATAATATTCTTCGGCCTTGTTGATATTTTTTATTTCAAAATACGAATCGCCTATTCCGAGCAGGCTTCTTTTGTAATGAGGATCTATTGAAAGCGATATGTTAAACGCTTTTATTGCCTCCTGATGAAATCCGAGTGACAGAAATGCTTTTCCGCGATAATACCAGGCTTCTCTAAATCTTGGGTTTAGCTCTGTTGCCTCGGTAAAAGCTTCCTGCGCCGACTCGAATTTATTGGTTTTCATCAGCGAAACGCCGTAATGATACCATATGTCCGGTATCTTATTATTGATCTCAAGCGCCTCTTCATAGTATACAAGTGCATCGGCAGGATTTCCGCTCTCTGTTGTTACCTGGGCAATTTTTGCGATGATTTCCGCATTTTCCGGAGATAATTCCGCTGCCCTTTTGAAAGAGGTCATTGCTTCTGCGAATTGTTTCGAAGCTCTTAATGTATCGCCTTTATAATACCAGGCTTTCCAATAATCAGGGTGCAGCGATATAAACTCATCGAATATCTTCAAAGCTTTTTCATGATTTCCGTCGTTTGACAGGGCGACTCCCTTATGTACGAGTGCCGGTGTGCGCGGATTCAGTTTGATTGCTTCGTCATAAGCTTTTATGGCGTCACTGTATTGACGCAGATTGGCAAGAGAAAGTCCCTTTTTTATCCAGTCCTCTTCCGTTGAGGCCTCTTCTGCGGCAGAGTCTTCCAGTTTGATTTCGCGCCCGGTATGTTTGCGGTATATTTCCGAAAGATCGGCCTGGATCTCTGAAAACATGCTATAACGCGATGATTGCTCTTTGGCAACACATTTTTTTATTATATTATTGATGTCTTTAGGAACAGAGCCCTTAAGTTCCGATGGATTAGGCGGTTCGAGCGACAAATGCCTGTCTATTACTTCTGTCGGATCCTCGTCGTGAAACGGGTTGGTTCCGGTGAACATTTCATACATCATAACGCCGAAGGCATATATATCGGTTTTGGTAGAAGCCATTGTCATATCCGAAAACAATTCCGGCGCCATGTAAGGTATTGTTCCTACCATCGCTGCTGATGCCAGAATGTCTTTACCTTTTACATCCTTGGAATTTACATCCGTTTCCAGTCCGGGAGTGTAGGCTATTTTACCAAGCCCGAAGTCGGAAATTTTCAATACATTTTCTTTGTCAATAAAGCAGTTTGCCGGTTTAATATCTCTATGGACAAGGTGCATTCTTGAAGTTGCATAGTTCATCCCCTCACAGAACTGGAGAGAGTAATCAAGGGCTTCGGCAAAATTAAGCTCTTTCTCATTAATAACGGTTTCAAGTTCGGGTCCGTCTATATATTCAAGAAAAATATAAGGACGGCCCTCGCGTATAATGACGCGCTCTGCCTGAACGATATTTCTGTGCTTGCCAAGCTTTGTCCAAATTTCTGCTTCTTTAATAAATTGGGAACATACCTGCGTATTATACAAATACTGATCCTGAAAAGTTTTCAGCGCATAAGATTTTGAACGCTCACTGTCCTTCACAAGATAAACTACGCCCATTCCGCCGTAAAGAATGTCGTATATTTCATAACGGTTGTCTATCACGTAGCCCTTGGTCCACTCTTCTCTTGATGTGATAGGACCCGATAGTGTTTTTATATCCTTTATTGAATCCTCAAGCTGCTGTTGTTCTTTTCCCCTTACAGGCTTGTTTTCCAGACTGGAGAAATATTGTTCAATATCTTTTTCATCACTGAAATCAGGGAAAGCCATTTTTCCGGACTGCAGATATTCCTTTAGAGGTGCGTCTATATAAGTCCAGGTAAAGTGATTTGTTATATGGACAATTGCTTCTGCAAATGTTTTGTCAAACGGGGAGATATTACTTTTTGTCAGCAGTGAGGCCATTAGTATTTTACCGTTTATTACCATTCTCATTTCATGAATTAAGTATGAGTCTAATGATAAATACAGCGTTTGTTCCTCATGTTTGCATATCATAACAAATACGGGGCGTTTTTTTGAGTATTTATTCGTCAGTGTTAAAAGAAATGCATGCGTTATGGAGTCCCAGGAGATTAAAAAATGCTCTTCATCCGTTTTAACCATAATATGCTGCGGGTCAACATTTAATGCTTTTATTTGTGTTAGTTTGAAATTTGTCCCTTGTTCAGACACTTTTATTTGCTCCGTATTTTTGCAGAAAAAAATTATATTTCGTAAATATTTAGTTTTAACTTTCGATATATTATATACTTTTCCTCTCTTTAAGCTGTTATGAAGGATTCTATTGCAATTTTTAGAAATTTATCTGAGCAGGCGAGTTTGGTTTGATACTGCAATCTAACTTAAATTGTTGAGGAGATTTTATGGCGTTTAATTTGAAAAACAGACACTTTTTAAAACTGTTGGATTTTACCCCGAAAGAAATTGAATATTTGCTGAATCTTGCTTCCGATTTAAAAAAGGCTAAATATGCCGGGATAGAGCAGCAAAAGCTAAAGGGAAAAAATATCGTTTTGCTGTTTGAAAAAGATTCGACAAGAACCCGTTGTGCGTTCGAAGTTGCTGCCTTTGATCAGGGAGCGCACGTCACTTATTTAGGTCCAAGCGGTTCGCAGATGGGTAAAAAGGAGTCAATGGCTGACACTGCTCGTGTTTTGGGGCGTATGTATGATGCGATTGAATACAGAGGGTATGCGCAGTCAATTGTTGAGGAACTTGCCAAACATTCCGGAGTTCCGGTGTGGAACGGCCTTACCACTGAATTTCATCCAACACAGATACTTGCCGATTTTCTAACAATGATGGAACATTCCAATAAGCCGTTAAATGAAATTTCTTTTGCATATCTTGGAGATGCAAAAAACAACATGGGCAACAGCCTCATGGTTGGTGCGGCTAAGATGGGTATGGATTTCCGCTCTGTAGCTCCAAAAGGTTTCCACCAGTCGGATGATCTTTACAAGATCTGCATGCAAATAGCTTCTGAAACAGGTGCGAAAATAACACTGACGGAAGAAGTGGAAAAAGGTGTAAAGGGAGTAGATTTTCTTTATACCGATGTCTGGGTCTCTATGGGTGAAGCGGATGAAGAGTGGAGCAAACGTATAAAATTGATGCTTCCTTATCAGATAAATATGGATGTTATAAAGAAAACCGGTAATCCCAATGTGAAATTTCTCCATTGCCTGCCGGCGTTTCATAATCGTGAAACCTCAATAGGAGAGGATATTTTTAAGAAGTTCGGCATTGAATCTATGGAAGTTACCGAAGACGTTTTTGAATCACATCACTCGGTAGTTTTTGATGAAGCCGAGAACAGATTGCATACTATCAAGGCAGTGATGGTCGCCACCCTGGCATAAATCAATTGAAACGGGCCGACCTGTTTCAATTGATTTACTTTTTTGTTGAATTTTGAATTTACTGGATGTTGCCTTAGCCTGTAGATATGGTTTGCCTTTGAAATGTTTCAGTGTCCGGCAACTGACAACCCGGATAGAATAACAAAGAACCTGCGGAATTTTCCGCAGGTTCTTTGTTATTCTATCCGGGTTTTACTACTGTTATTTTTATATTCCGGCTGCCCCACTGCATACATTGATCGTATGTCGGCATCCAGATATCGATAGTATGTCCCTTTATTGCTCCACCTGTGTCCAGTGCCGTTGCCCATCCGTATCCCGGAATGTGAATTTTCGATCCGTAAGGAATAACTCTGGGGTCAACAGCTACGACTCCGACTCTTGTCGGAACGCCTCTGCTTGTCATTCCCCTAAGGCAATAGGCATTGGCTTTAACGGTTACCTGGTATTGATTAGCCAGGTTTTTGGGAGGCTCCTGATATTGATGTCTTTCCCTCTTCTTTCTCACTTGAAGCAAGTTTTCCGAACGAGGTGCAAGCTCTTGTTGCGTAACCGTTCCGATGACGCAGCCTTCTTCTGCTGCTGCGGACAGATGTGTTGCATCCGAGTCCGCTTTGGCATTGCAGTTTGCTGCCGTAACACCTAACATGTAAAGTGCTACAAATAGCCCGAAAATAATCTTTCTCATTGAGAACTCTCCTTAGTAGGTTTTCTTTTAAATCTCCTTATTTTAGATTTTGTATATTGACCTCTGTCGAAACAATTTTTCTGTTTTTTGACAAAAGTCTAGGGGAACATGATTCTAGCATAAAAAAATAAAATCCTTTTTTGTCTTTTTTGAAGAAGGAAAAAAGAGAATAAATCATAATTCTTTTTTGTGTTTGCATGCAGTTGAAAATAGTTGCTGTATACGGGCACTAAAATAAATAATACGGGGCATTTATGTGCTTTAAACTTTTTTTTAAAAAATGTGATGAAACGGATCCGGAACTTTCGGGCAGAGTCGCTTCCGCAGTTATTTCCGGTGAGCAGGCGGTTGTTTTGCTGTATGGCAGACACGATTGTGACGACGATTTTTTGAGAACGTATATGAATGTAAATTCTTCCGAACTTACGGGAGATGAACTGGAGCTTTTGTCTTTTTCAAGAAATATTATCAGTGCTTTCGATATTAGCGGTCAGCTTTTCAGGAATGGAATAAGAGCCCCTGTTTTTAATATCTTTTTGACGGAAGATGAATTACAAGGGCTGAAAGATGCCGGGCCTGACTTTTTTTACCGCTGGCAGCGCTGTAAAAAGGCCATGGCTGAAAACAAAACCGTCATTTTCTGTGTATCTAAAAAGAAGAATCATCAGGGTGAGTGCGTTAGAATAGAGGATGAAAATGCTATTTCAGGAGCAATTGCCGTTCCTTTTGTTAATGAGTTTAAGGTTGAGTTCAGTGATGATTTTTCGAAAAAGAGTCTTTTTTTGTTTGAAACATTGGCAAATGAGAACATAAGCCTTGATATGATTAATATTTGTTATAATGAGCTTTATTTTATCTGTAATTCTGATCATGCGAAAAGGGTTGCTGCTATTTTGAAAGATAATGGCTTTGACTTTTGCATTAAAAATAATTTGGCTAAGCTTTCTTTCAGGGGACTCGGTATGAAGGGAACGCCGGGAATAATGTATTCAATCTACAAGAATTTTGAAAGCCATTCAATAAAAATTCTCAGAACTACAGATTCTCATACGACGATATCCTGTCTGCTGGAGCAGTCATCCTTGGAAGACAGCCTCAGACTTCTGGAGTCCTGTTTTTCGGTGTCTGCAAATGGAATTGAAATAGAATCAGGATAGGGAGTCTATTTTGCTATTTCTTTGTAGCGCTTTTTGGAAAGTTCCGCAAATTCCTTTTCTTTTTCTATGCCTATGAAACGGCGGTTTTTTTTGACTGCCGCAATTCCTGTCGTTGAGCTGCCGCTGAAAGGATCTAGTATCAGATCGTCTTCATTGGTCGATGCCAGAATAATTCTGTTCAACAGTGCCAGAGGTTTTTGTGTCGGATGTTTCCCAAGACGTTTTTCGGAGGCAGGTGTTGTTGGTATACTCCATAAGGATCTCATTTGTTTACCGGGCTTTTTTAGTTCATCTTCCGGCCAGTCTTCGTTTTTCATAATATCATAGTTAAAACAATGACTGCTTTTTTCATCTTTTTTTGCCCATATTATAGTTTCGTGGCTGGCCGTGAAATATCTGCAGCTTAGATTGGGGGATGCGTTGGGCTTGAACCAGGCTATTTCGTTAAGAAGTTTGAATCCGCACAGCATCAATGCATAGCCGCAGGAGTAGATTGAATGGTAAGTTCCGCTGATCCATATTGTTCCCTGTGGCTTCAGAACTCTTTTGCAGGCACTGATCCATTGCAGATGGAAGTTGAAATCCTCTTCAACACCCTTGCTGACATCCCAGGTTCCTTTGTTTACCGATGTCCTTTTGCCGGAGTGACATGTAAACCCTCCGTTAGACAAATTATATGGAGGATCTGAAAAGATCATATCTATTGAGTTCTCCTCAAGAGACGGGAGAACCCTAAGACAATCGTTGTTGTGTATGACAAATTTTTTATCTCTGAAAAAGGGTTTCATAGCTTTGGCTGGCAAATGTATTTTCGGCAAATAAGTCAGCAACTTGCCGGTTTTGCGGTTACAGGATAATTGCAAAGTAATTCAACCGTGGTGCTCCAAGTCCTGCCTGTATTGGAAAGGATTTGTTATTGTATTGGATAATAAAAATTGCAGTGTATATACGTCTATAGCGGTGATTGTTTTATATTAGGGTGTTTAAGGAGTTTTTATGGAAAACCAGGGTAGGCGCGCAAATTCATCGGGGAATTTGCTTGAACAAACAGTTAAAAATATCTGTATCCAAAAAGGTTTTAAGCTCGAAAAGTATCAGAACTATGTAAAAAACAGAGGACTGTTTGAAGAACGTGAAATTCTTTTGACCAATGTCCCTTACAAGTCCGTGTACGGGCATAATGGAAAAACTGAATTTCTGCTAAAGTCCGAAAAATACGGCCTTAAAACACGTATTGAATGTAAGTGGCAGCAGGTTAGCGGTTCTGTTGATGAAAAACTTCCATACCTGTATCTTAACTGTATTGAATCTATGCCGGAAGAGCATATTATACTTATTGTCGATGGCGGCGGCTGGAAAAACGGTGCTGTTGACTGGCTTAAAAATGCGGCAAAAGAAAAGAAATATACCTGTGTCGGAAATTGTAACAAGCTTATAGAAGTAATGTCACTTAGCGAGTTTTTAGCCTGGGCCAATAGAACCCTATGCTAACCTACGGATACAATTGACAGCCTTTTGGGTAGGTCAGGCAGTCTTGCTGCGCTCTGCTCGTCGCAACCCCAATTTGGCTTAGTTATTTCATCAATTTGACGGAACAGAAACGCCGGTTTCAATTGATTTTATTTTTTTGTAATAAAAAATGAAACGAGTAAATTCAATAGTTTACCCGTTTCATTTTAACAGTGTTTGAAATTCTGTTGCTTTTACGCTAGTATGCCGTTTCCGACAATTGTTTTGAATCGTTTATAACCCATTTGCCGTTTTCTTTTATCAAATAGAATCTAATTTCTCCGCCGCTGTTTTCGTCCTTGCCGCCTCTCCTGTCTGTTGAGGCATAATTGGCAACTAGCTGGGCATTGTCGCTGTTTACTTCCTCAACACTGATTTTTTCCAGACGGATACCAACATTGTTAGTGTATCTTTCTTCGTAAGTAACGATTGAGTTTGAATTTTTCACCGATTCCGATCTCAGACCGTACAGTGATTCGTAATTTTTTTCATTTATATATTTAAAATTATCCTCTATTACTTTTTTGACAAGTTCTTCATTGTTTGCCGCATTCGTATTTTCATTGACCGGTTTTGCTGCCGGAGTATTTGTGGCGGCCGGCTTTGTAACGTCCGGTTTATTTTGTTTCTCTTTTTGTGCCGGCTTTTTCTTTGCGTCTTCGGATCTGGTTACCGCCGGCTTGGGACGCTTAGTCGGGTGCTGTGATTTTGATGGCGCGGGAATTACTTTGCTTATTAAAAAAAGTAACAGTATTATTGCCGCTGTTACCGCTGCGATAACTTTGTATTTTTGAGGAAAATTTATTTGTATTCCGCCCAGACCATGATTTTTGCCCAAATAGCTTTCTCCAATGACTTCGCCGGTTTGACCGTCTATGTAAAACTTGTAGTCACGGCTGCTGCGCTGATTGTAAATGCCTTCCCATACCGGCAATGCCGCCGGAAAGGACATGTTTAGTTCTATTCCTTCTTTTAAGTTGCCATGATCGTCAAAAAATGAAGGCTGTTGTTTTTTTAATTTTTCAAAAGCTTTTTCCTGTGAATCGTCTTCACTAACGAGTATCGGGGTAAATTCGCTTGAGGAAAGCGAATTCGGATCGATTTCCGTAAGTTTCATGAAATTATAATGCTGGGCAATTGAAATAATTTCCTGGGGAACGTTGTTGCTTCCCGGAATAACTACAATTTCATGCTTTTTTGCCGACTCCATCGGATCTCTGTTTATTTTTGCATCAGGCTTTACGGCAAACCAGAATACCAGGCATCCATAGTATCTGCGGTAGATTTTGTTGATTACAAAATTATCTCTTATAAAGTGTCCGTCGCTTTGCTTTTCCAGCCACTGAAATAGGAGATTGTGGGCTTCTGCAGTAAGGATTGAGAATGGCAGCGTATAGAGCTCTTCCGGTGAATTTTGCTCTCCGGTATTGTTTAACTCTTCCTGTCCGCCGCTGTTTTCAGCATTTTGATAATTATTTTCCATATTATTCATAACTCAATACTTCCGTCAATTTTGGGATTATTAAGTTCTATTTTTTTATAATGAATTCCTGTTCTGTAGCAACTTGATATAAACATGTATTGTTGCCGAAATTTAAGGACTTAGTCAAATTACAGTGTTAAGCCGGTTAAAAAACTTTGAGTCAAAGCAGGAGCCGTTACCTTTGGAGCGAATTTCATGGTTTTAATAAATGTAATAATGGCTCAGTTTCTTTCAATATATAGTTTATTTATGAATATTTTGAAGTCTGAACAATACTGGAAGGGGTCAATCTTGATGAATAGGAAAAATAAGTCCGAAGAATTACTGAAAAAAGCTTTAAAACTGGATCTTCTAAAAGACGGGGATAATTATGTCAATTTCCTTAAACAGGCTATTGACGAGGACTCTGCTAACCTTAAGCCCCATATTTTACTTGGCACTTATTATTTTAAAAACAAAAAAATGGAAGAAGCTGCCGAAGTTCTTTCCAAAGCAACAAAAATAGATTATTTATGTGGTTCTGACCCGTCTGAAGCTTCGAAAGTATACATTCCTCTTGGGAAAATATATCAGACGCTGAGCAAGAAAGAAGAGTCGCTTTCTTTCTATAAAGATTTTATTGGCCTTTTTCCTTTTTCACAGATGGCGGAAAAACTTGCCCGTCAGATATATGTTAAGCTTAAAAACTTTGACGAATGGTATGCCACTTATAAAAAGGGAGCATCGGCATTTGAAGACGGCGAATACTCTGTGGCCGTGAAGTCGTTTAAGTTTTGTCAGAAATCTAACCAGCCTTTCATGTGGTCGTCTTTCTTTCTTGCGCGCTCTCTGGCAATGCAGGGGAATTATGAAGAGGCACAGGAACTTTTGCTGAAATTATCGTCTCAGCGTTCTTATTATGTATTTTCCTATTATCTTTATATGTTTAAAAAAGAGCTTACCGGAGTTCTTGATGAAGAGCTTTTGACGCTTATTCTGCAGGAAGCCCCGGAATTTATGCCGGCAGTATTCGAACAGGGTAAAATTGAGGAGCAAAACGGAGCTGCTGATGCTGCGATAACCTGCTACGAGCGCGTTTCGTCTTCAGGTTCGGCGGAGCTTAAAAAAGAGGCTTCAGCCGCTCTTGAAAGACTCGGTTCTAAGGTTGAGGGGAAAAATGCCGGTGATGCCGAGACTCCCAAGAATTCCGAGAAAAAGAGCAAGAGTGAACCAAAGGATCGTGATGAGATTTTAAATAAGGCGATAAAAGAAGCCGAAACAATTACAATGGACGCTTATGCTGAAGCGAAAATGATTAAGGCCGCTGCAGAAAAAGAGGCGGCAGAGATCCTGAAAAAAGCAGAAAATACACATATTCCTTTTGAACCTGCATCGGGTTCACTTATGAATCCCGCTCTTGAAAAAGAGCGCATGCGCCAGAAACGCAAGGAACTTGAAGAGCGGTATGACAAAATGGTTGCCGAGCTTAGTGAAGAGCGTAAAAGACTGCGCTATAAAGCTCTTGATGATGCGGAAGATCTGGTAAAGGCCGCCGAAAAACAGCGCAGTGAAATATTGGCAAAAGCTCAGGAAGATGCTGAATCAATCATAAACAGTGCTTCTCTTCTAACGGAAAGAGAGCGCAAACATATTTATGATAAGACATTAAAGTATTCTGTGATTGCAATTGAGGAAGCACGTGAAAAAGCGGCTAATGAAGGCAAGAGTATTTTAGATACGGCCCGCCGTGAAAGAGATGATCTTCTTGAAAAAGCACAGGGCAACGCTGCACTTATTTTGAAAAATGCCGAAAAGATTTCCGGAGAACATTTGCAGTCCGCTTTGGAAGAATTTTCCAGAACATCCGAAAAAACAAGGACTTTTGTTAAGAGTGAGATAGAAACTTTTTGTGATGATTTGACGGCATCGTTTAATGAATTTTTCGTGTCCTGGATGTCCGACCTTCAGAAAAAATTCTTTGATAAGACCGATGAGTCTATAAAAGGGTTTGAAGACGGTCTGCTTACTTCTGTTGATGGCATTAAAAATAAAATATCATCGTTGGTTAACGATTTTGTTCCCGATGCTTCTTTGGAAGACATTTCCATTGATCCTGATTTGGATGACGCATCTATTGTTGCTGAAGAGTCTGTGAAACCTCTCTTGTCCAAGGATGAAGATGAAAAGATGCCGGCTCTTTCTGATATTGTTAAGGAGACCCTTGATTCTTCAGAACCTGTTCCCAATGTAGATTTCAGTGAGATGATGAGCGAAGACGGCGAAACGGTGGATCAGAAAGATGATTTTCTGGATCGGTTTGTCTCTCAGAAAGAATTGCTTGATGATGTCGATTTGTCTGCTCTTGCAGAAGAAGTTGAGGAGGAATACGACGAGTCAATAGGCATTTCCCAGTCTAATGCAGAGCCTGAAATTAAGGTGGCTGCTCAGGAGGTTCCTGTGGCGGAGGTAGTTTTTGCGGACGCTCCGGCTGCGCCTGAAGCGTTTTTCGAAAAAACCGCATCTTCGGAGGCATCGTTATTCGGTGATGCGCCTGCTGTATCGGAAACATTATTTGAAGACACCGCATCTTCGGACTCTTCGTTGTTCGGTGATACCCCGGCCGTCTCGGAGTCGTTGTTTGAGAATACTGAGTCGTCATCAGATACTTCTTTGTTCGGCGAGACTGCTCATACGGAACCGGCCATAGTTATGGATTCCGAAAATAGCGGTGAGTCCGTGCTGTTCTCCCCGGCAGAGAAGGTTTCTGAAACAATATTTGCCGATAATTCTGTGGAAGCGTCATTGTTTGAGGATGTCTCCGCATCGGCACCGGCAGCAGGTGACTCTTTTGAAAGTGCGTCTACGACATTATTTGGCAATGAATCGCTGGAGCCGCAAATGTTCAGTGCTGTAGACGCTCAGGAGAATATTTTCACGGAAGCGGAGGATTCGCCTTCTCCCTTCCATACTTCTCCGGAACCTACTCCTTTTGCAGAAGCAGAGCCTGAACCTCATGTTTTTTCATCTGTATCGGATGAAGAAGCAAAGCCGGAATCGGATACTGTTTTTGCTGTTGAAGAGAGTCAGACTCCTTTTACGGTATGGGATCCTTCTGCCAATGAAACTCCGTTTTTTGCGTCATCAGAGCCGGAGAGTGCGTCCTCTGATTCTGAAAAGACGGAGCCTGCGGAAAATGGAGGAACTTCTCCAACCGAAGAAGGAGAGCGCCATTTTGGCTCATTCCTCTCACAGTTTATGGAGGATGACGATGAGGACGAAGATTAGTTTTACAATTGTTTTCTCAGCAGTAATTATTTTGCTGTGCGCCGGCCGGATTTGGGCAAATGATATTATCGATATAGTTCCTTCATCCGGGATCGGCAGTATATCTCTGTCTTCCAATATCTCAGCGATCAACGGTTCGCCGGTCTTCAGGAAAGCTCTTGCCAACGGTTCTGCGGCTATTGCTAAGTATGCCAGCGGAATGATTGTTCAGTATCGGCTTGCCGATGGAGCCGTAATGTTTGTGGGAGTGGAGAAAAGCAGTTTTAACGGCAGTGTTTATACGACAAAGGACGGCATAAAGGTCGGAATATCAAAGTCTGATGTCGAACGGATTATGGGAGAGCCGTCTTCTATAGTGCCGGTAACATCGAAAGATATCTATCCGGTGTCTTCATTACTTGCCATTTATGCTGAAAAAGGCATATCCGTTCAGTATGGAGACGATGGAAAAGTAACTGTTGTTCTGGTTTTTTCGCCTGATTTATTTAAAAGATAATTTAATAAATAAAAATAAGACCTGCTAATGTATTGTCAAGAAAAAGTCGAAAAATAAACAAAGATAATAAAATAGCAGAAAAATGAATATAGGAAAACAGAGGTGATGTTGGAAAACGGCCTCTGTTTTTTTTGTATAAGAAAAATACCACCAACGAACTCGACTGTGCCGAGGGAGCAAAGGTTTCCGGATGTCCCGGCCTGCAGGCTTGACCTGTTAATTGGGCTGTTCCAAATATGGGAATTCCCGAACTCGCACACTACGAGCCGGTCAGAAACCGTCTCTGCATTTACCGTAGGAACAGACCTAAAACCGGTGCCCAAGCCCTCCGGAAGGATATCCTCCAAACAGAGATATAGATATCGGCCGGACTGTCGATAAATCCTATTACTTAAAATTTTCCGCCTGTGCCGGAAAAACCGTCAGAGTCCGTTGAAGTGCTGCTTGAACTGCTGTCTGAAGATGAAGATTCGATGGTCTCACGTTGTTCAGTTCGGTATAGGAATTGATCTTCCGAACGGGAGAGCCGGAAACTATCTCTGATTATATAGTTGTCGGCTTTGCTCTGCAGTCTGGCGGTTTTCATCTGCATCCGGAAAATATGGCAGACAATTGCCGCAATGAACAGCGGCAAGAGAATGATTACCGCTACTTTTGACGGGTCTATTTCAGTTATGTTATTCGAGGCGGCGGATGAATTGACCGGTGAGTTTGTTGTTTCTGTTTCCGCGATGCTTTCCGAGTCGGTATTCTGGTCGTTGTCAGGGCCGGCCGTTAAATTTGTTGTTTCTGTAGCTGTGATGTTTTCGGTATTGACCGGTGAATTTCCATACGCCGTTTTTAGATATTCGCCGCAGGTATTTATGTAAGTTAGGAAACTTTGGTTATAGTCGCCTTTTGACAGGTAGGGGCGGAACCTGCCAATAAGCCTGTCTTTGTTTTTGTCGGTAAATATCGTGTTTCCGTGTCCATAAGCAATAACATAATAATCGCGCTCTGCCATGCTTACAAATAACATTACACCGCTTTTTTCATTACCGTAGCCAAAGCTGTTTTTTCTGTAAATATTTTTGGCGTATTCGTATGGCGTGCTGCCGTCATTGATGCTCTTAACTGTTACTATGTATACGCCGCACCCGTATTTTTGGGAAATTTTCGCAGCTCTTTCATTTAGTGCAAATTTCTGGGTTTCGCTTAGAAGGCGGGCGCCATCTGTAACCGGCTTGGCGTTATCGGATTGGGCAAATAAAACCGAAGCAGTAAATAGACCGGTAAGCAATAATGCCGATAGCAAAATAATAATGATTTTTCTGATCTCCTTACACTCCTTTTTAAAAATATAATAGTATAAAACTGAGCAACGCCATCAGCGGCAGTGAAATTCCTGCGAACCATGTCAGGAATTTGCCGGGATCAACCGGTAAATCGCCGATAAGTTTTCCGGTCTGGGCGTTCATGGCAAATAGAAAGCTCTTTTTTCGCCACTTTGTTGACAAAATCCATACGGGAAGCAATACGTATTTTACCTGACCTTGTCGAAGATGGATGTTGGTATGCTCATTCGTTACGTTTGTATAGCCGGATATTGTCCTGCGAAAAGCAGATTGCGTGCTTTCGAGGATCCGCTCGTTGGCGCGTTTGACGCTTGTTTTCGCATCAATATCGTATTTATCCGCGAAAAATCCCGGCAGATATGCCGTAGAAAATTGTTTTAGGCCGCGGTAGTCAAATGGTTCAACAGAGTCCATATGTTCATCGGGCATTTTTTTCGAACCGTCTACAGGGACATTCTCGAATGCAATTCTGCCGTCGCGGGAAATCCGGTAATGATCGGTGGTGGTGATTCTTTCATTGCCGTGCGTGTGAGTCTCTACGCGTGTGCCGTGGTAAACCAAGTTTGCGTCGGCTTCGCAATTGAAAAGCCAAAAAGGCACGTAGATGCCTTTGATCTCTTCGATATGGTTTGCTGCCGAAAAATTGTCGGGCAGAAACTTTTTGCCTCTATAGTATTGCTTTAGTGCGGCGATAGCCTCATTTTTATCGAGTTTGAACGGGATGATACCATCAGGACGCAGAGCCCCTGCAAGCTGGCCCGGCACAACTGTCCGGTTGCCGCAGTAGGGGCAGCTGGTTGCAGCGGTTGTGTGCTCGCATATGAGTTCTGCGCCGCAGGAAGGGCAGGTGTAGGCTCTCAGGTTTGCTGTTTCTTCATCGTTCCAGGCTCCGCCTGCCGTTGCCGTATTCCATTCAGGTGGTTCGTATGCTGCTGCCCGCTCTTTGTCTGCATATAATTGTTCAATTGTTGCTACGTTAAATTCCGAACTGCAGTAATCACATTTTAGTTTTCCGGAATTTCCTGAATATTGCAGTGGAGCTGCGCATGACGGGCATTGATAATTTGTAATCTGTGCTGCCATTGATTTGACTCCTTATGATGAATTATCCGGCAAATGTTTTATATATTTTATTTTTTGTGATTAGGAACTGTTCTGCCGTCAGATATTTCAGTTTGCCCTGGTTCTTACCAAGGCCGCAGCAGCATAAGCCTGGCTCTTGAATATCCAGGCATGACGGCTTCAATGGATGTCCATTTGCTGCCGCCGTCAACGCTTTTCACTATTGATGACAGTGCCGATTCTATTCCTGATACGGCCATCGATGAAGTATAGCTGTAATATATCATTGATGGATTATTATAGTTGATTGTAAACAGTTGGATATTTTCCTTTGATGCAATTAACCTCCAGGTGTTTCCGCCGTCGGAACTTTTTCTCAGATACGATATTCCCGATTCTTTAACGTCATTGTCTAAAGCGTATAAGATCGCCGGGTTAGTGTTGGAGTATATTATTTTTGTCGTTTGAATCCAGTCTTTTGAGCTGATGTTTTTTTTCTTCCAGTGTTTTCCCCCGTTGCCGCTGTAAAAAAGTCCTTCAGCCGACGCGATATACACTTGCAGGGAGTTTTGTGGATTTACGGCCATATCTAATATGCTTATGGACTCGGGAATGTTTTTCGATATCGAATTCCAGGTGATGCCGTTGTCACGGCTGAGGTATGCATTTTGTCCGCCGGCAAGATAAATTTTGTTTTCTTTTCTAAACGGCTGTATAAAATATCCCTGTCTTGAGGGAAGTGAAAGCGGTTTCCAGTTTTTGCCGTTATTCGAAGAAGTATAAAGTCCGTCGAGTGTGACGGCATAAATTGAGGATGTTCCGTCCAGACTTACTGCAATTCTGTTTACCGGCTCCTGTGTCCCCGACGGAAATATTTTTGTCCAGTGTTTTCCCCCGTCCGAACTTTTCAGCAGGCATGTATTTGTTGCGGCATATACCAGTCTGTTGGCGGTGTCAAAGCACATATAATTGTATTTTACTGTTGTTGCGCTTTCAACGTATATTCCGCTCCAGCTTTTGCCGGAATCCCTGCTTATATAAACCTGATCGTCCACCATGGAGAATATTGTATCCGATGCGGATACGCAGCCGATACTGCAACCCATCAGGATAAAAAATACGGTAATTATTTTATTTATCATTTAAGTCTCCATTCTGCCGCTTGGTAAGCTGATATCGGTAATTTATTTGTCTGATGGAATATCGGTTATATTTCGGCATTTTTTGTTTTTGATGTTTTATTCTCCCGATAACTGATGTTTACCTACTTTTTTTGCAGTATAAGGTTTAAAAAACTTATTTTATTGATTTTTTTGAGAATTAGGCTGTTATTTTAATAAGAAGGAAAAAAAATAGAAAATATGGAATTTTTTTTGAATTATGGCGGCATTTTATGGTATTTTATCTAAAATAAAAGAATTTATTGCTGCGAAGCGAATTTATTTTGCAATATTTACTGTTATTTTATTGGTTGCAGTTGTTTGCGGGGTTATTTCTAATATAGAAAAAACCAGGTCTCTTCCCTGGTACTCATATAGTAATTTTTTATGGTCTCCTGATTCGTCACGCATTGCTTTTGTTAAGGAACCGATTCTTTTGCCTTCACAATACAAGCAAAAGCTGGGAAAGCTGGAAGTGCTGACGGTTGACTGCCGAAGCAGGAAACAATCGTTTCTGGGAGCTATAGAAGAGTCGCGTCTGCGTATCATTCCTTTGGGATTTGGAAAACATGAAGATAAAATTTATTTTTTAAAGCCGGATCGTAAAGAGCCTTTGGTTTATGTGTTTGACTGCGCTTATTTTTCCGGGGTAAAAAAATTTGAGATTCCATTCGAAAATGTGCAAAATTTTTTATATTGTAAGGATGATTTTGTCATTTCGAGAATTGTCGGTGAAAAATTTGAAATAGGCCTTTTTTCTGCGGAATCAGGTTATAGGAAATTTTTTGAAAAAGATGTAAATGAGACCGAGGGTTATAAATTGCTTGATGCTTCCGTTTCGTTTCACAACCGTTACTATGCACTGGCGGTATGGCACCAGTCCGCGGATAATCTCGAAGGTATAACCTCCCTTGTCCTATATGATTCGCAGAATGACGACCTCGTAAAAACGAGAATTGATTCATACGGTAAAGACATGTCTTTGGAAGCGTCTCCTGATGACAATATACTTGCAGTAAAGACTACGTCGCTTGATGAATCCGGAAGGCGTACCGGCAATATGCATTATTTAAATTTTGACGATATGAGCACCAGGGATTGTATTTTTAGCGGCGACTTTACCAGCGATTTTGAACTTTCCTGGATTTCCGACGGAAAATTGCTGATTAAAACGAACAGATTTTTATATTTGGTAAAGCCTACCGAACAGAAGGATGTATTGTTGGCCCATCCTATTTTTGACAAAGCTTCGCTGGCATTTGAGATCGACGACTTTTTCCCTTCTCCTTCAGGTTCAAAGATGATTTTAGTCAGATATGCAAGGGGAACAAATATGAAGAGCGAAGTCTGGGTTGCCAATTTGGACGGAACTTCTTTTTCCAGATTGATAGAGCCGGAGGGGGGGCGTAAGTTTGAAAGAATGTATCTTTATGATTATATGAAAAATTGTAAAAAAGTAGTTATTGATATTTTTAATGCTGTTACAAAGAAATGATTATTATAGCGAGATACCGGAGGATATACTCTTATGAGCATGATTGGTGAGGTAGACAAGGAATGTAAAAAACTTATGAGCTGGATGGTGAAAAATCCTCAGGAAGTCTTTAAAGCCAGGCTTCATTTTCAGGAGCAGGTTATTAAGAAGAGGTGTATACATGGCGATGAGCCTTTCCATTTAACTCTTATGCCGTTATTCATAAAAGAGAAGTCCTGGAGTCTTATAAGGGAGACAACTGAAGCGGCGGATCGCCTTATTGATAAGGTACTCAATCTTTATTTTGAAAACTCCGACGTCAGGAATTATTTCCCTTACTGGGACATACCCGAAGATTGGATCAAAGCGGATCCTGTATATAAAAAACCGACTGTAATGAATAGGCATGATATTCTTTTTGACGGCAAAAATTTGAAATTTATTGAATTTAATACTGACAATCCCGGTGGCATTGCCTGGGCTGATATGTATGAAGAGCTGTTTCTGGAGCATCCGCTTTACTCGGAATTGATCTCTAAATATGGGATCAAGAGGGAGCGTGAAGTCGTTTCTTCTTTGATGGAAGCGATGACCCGCTGTTTCTCGGAAATGAATTATGCTGAAGATCCGAGAGTTGCAATTGTTTCTTTTAGAAATATAGCCGGCAATAATCCCGAATCCGAACTGGTCAGAGATTTTCTTATCAAGAATGGTCTCGACGCCAATATTGTTGATGTCAGGGACTTTACTCTGGAAAACGGTAAACTGTCTGCAGGGGGAATACATTACAACATGATTCTGAGAGCGCTCAGAGCTCCGTTTTTTATGAGATACCCGCGTGATTTGCGTCAGTTCATAAAAGGCGTTACCACCGGTGCTGCCTGCATGGTTAATTCGTTCAGATCCGTCATTGGTTCACAGAAAAGCATTCATTCATTTATGTCAAATCCGATTAACAACTCTTATTTTACTCCTCAGGAAATAAAGTTTATCAAAAAATATATACCATGGACAAGAAGGCTTGATGAAACGGTAACCCTTTCGATAGAGGGTGATGAAATAAATCTTCGCTCTTATGTGCTTTCCAAAAGGGAGCAATTGGTAATGAAACCTTCGACCGGTGCCGGGGGATATGGGGTTATGGTCGGTAAAACGACATCCGAGCTAAAATGGAAGGAGGCTTTTGAATGTTATCAGGGAGATGCCTCCTGGATAGTGCAGGAATACATGGATGTTCCGGAAATAAAAATTCCGATTATTAAAAATAATAAAGTGGTTCTTGAAAACAGATATTTTAACTTGAGCCCTTATTGTATGGGCGGTAAGTTTTCCGGCATACTGGGCCGTGTTTCTGAGCAAAATGTTATAAATGTGGCTGCCGGAGGCGGAGTGATTCCATTATATCCGCTAAAAAATATTGATTGAAAAAGGGTTTAAATGAACCGGTATGGGCCGGTCCGTAAAAAGCCTAATAAAATTAATGTATGAAACGATCATTGCGGCCTCTGAGCAGCAATCTAAGCATTTCCCGGTAATTTTGAGATGCGGACTTGACCTGCAATGCCATGCATGTGTTCTTTTATAAATTTTAACATCTGATTATAAATCAATCGAATTCATTACACAGAATTAACCTGATTTCAATTGATTTATTTTTTTCCGTTTAGTTGAAAACAAATTTTTTCATATCTACCTAATAGGTATTTAATTGTAATTAATCCATTTTTTTCTCTTGTAAATTTGAAATCCGCTATATATTTTGCCTGATTTGTAAAAAAATATTTTGTAATTTGTTAAATTGTTTACATTTTTAACGTTTTGCCAACATTTTCTATCTGTTTTAATTTTTCTGCAGGGGTTACAATATATACTAGAGAGTGTATTGCTAAAATTTAGTTAATCTTCACAAGGGAGGATTTTTTATGAGTATAGTCGGAGGAATTCAACCGGGGGGCAATATTGCCGCTCCTATGATTACTGCTCCTGTGAGTGGTATGATGCAGTCTGCTTTTGCAGGCCCTGGTATTGACAGAGCTAATATATCATCTGATTTGGGTGATAAATTTAAAGGGTTTAGTTCTCCGTTCGGGGAGAGTTCTACAGGCGGTTCCATGCCTGATGGTTTGGGGATGGTTCCGGGTTTTGGCGGCTCAACAGATCCGGCCGGCAGTATGTTCGGCGGGCTCATGGATACGATGCAGAAGAATCAGCAGAATATGATGATGATGATGATGAAAATGATGGAGGAGATGCAGAAGCAAAACGGTTTTGGAGCAGAACAGGGAAATAAACCGGGAGAACAGCAGGAAAGCCCCGGTAATCCTTCCGGCAATGCCGCTTCGCCGTTGGGTAACCTTCCAATGGGTTCTGCCGGCTCTCCTTCAGCCGATGGCGGTGGCGGCGTTCCTTCCTCCGGCGGTGGTGGCGGTGTCCCTTCCTCCGGCGGCAGCGGTGGCGGTTGCCCGACAGCATCCGGTGCTAACGGCGGTGGTTGTCCTACTGCCGGTAATAGCGGCGGCAGTGTTCCGGCATCAGGCAGCGTCGCTGCTCCAACCGGCGGTTTACAGGACGGACAAGGTCTTTCTGATGATGAAGTATCAAGGATGTCTAAGGAAGAAGTTAAACAAAAACTTGATGAAAATGCTCAGACTCAGGGACAGGTTGACACACAGCTTAGTTCTGCCAAAACAAAGCAGAGTACGCTTGACAATGAAGTTAAGCAGCTGGAGAGCAATAATAATAAGCTAAAGGGAGAAATAGACCAGTCAAAGAGTCAGCAAACGAAGCTCAATGGGGAAATTACCCAGTTGGATACTAAGGAGAAAGAGTGTCAACAGCAGCTTGAGGCGGAGAAGAGTAAAAAAGATGAAAATGGTAAACCAACCGGTAATCCTGAAAAATTTGAAGCCGAGCTCAATAAAATAAAAGAAGAAAAGACTCAAAAGCAGGAAGAGCTTAAAAAAGAGAAAGAAACCGAACAGCAGAAGCAAAAAGAGCTAAATGAGAATACTCAAAAGCTTAATACTAAAAAACCTGAACTTGAGAAAGCTAAGCAGGAAGTTGCTGAACTTGAGAAAAAACAGGAAGTTTTAAAAAGCGATCAAACTAAACTGGAGGAACAACTTAAAAAGCTTGAAGGAGCTGAATCCGGAGATGGCACGGAATGTAAGTCAGGTAGTGGCGATGGTTCTTCACAGGGTAGCGGCAGTTCTGCTCCTGCTGGCGGCGGCAGTGGCAGTGGCTCTCCTTCGTCAGGTGGCAGCGGTTCCGGCGGCAGTGGTTCCGGCGCGGTTAACGGCGTTGGCGGAGGCGGCTCAGGAACATCTTCTCCTTCCGGGACAACAGGAGCCACCAGTGGTTCAGGTGCTACGCCGGTCGGTGATGGAGCGGCATCGGCTGTAGGCTGGGCTGAAAAATTCCTCGGCAGAGATTCCGCCAGTATAAAAGGTGAGCTTCCTAATTTTACGGCCGCCGGCGGCAGAAACAACAATTGTGCCGACTTTGTATCGGCTTGCCTTGAGTCGGCGGGAATGCTTGATACGCATGAAATAAATGTCGGACATATGGAAAAGACACTGAAAGAGAAAGGCTGGGTTCAGGTTTCAAGAGAGCAGGCAAGGCCCGGTGACGTCTGGATGAATGATTCCAGAGGCCATGTGGAATTGGTAGTGTCAAATGACAATGGAAAAGTCGGTTTGATAGGCTCAAACAATGGCGGTGACAGTATCCAGGAAATAACAAGAGATAATTACAGCGCCAATCAGGGCGGAGTATTTTATCGCCATCCGTAAATATTCGATCTGTCTGTGAATCAAAAGGGTGCAGTTCATTTAGTGCTGCGCCCCTTTTATTTATGATAAAAGATAATAGTCAGCGCCTGCAGGGCGCCTGATTTGTTAAAAACTATTTGTAGATCGTTATTTTTTTTAACATATTTAACATTTTTCCAACATTTTAGCTCTGTTTAAATTCTCTAATATGGTTTAAAATATATATAAAGAATGTTTTTTTATTTTGCGGATCACTGTAAGGGAGGATTTTTTTATGAGTATAATCGGAGGACTTCAGCCGGGAGGAAATATTTCTTCTTCTATGAGTATGGCTCCTATGGGAGGCATTATGCAGTCGGTTTCCGGTCTGGGCTTGCCTATGGATATGGCGAATATATCGTCTGATCTTGGTGACAAATTCCAGGGATTAAACCGTCAGTTCGGAGATTTGTCTTCTAATTCCGGCTTGGCAGGCGGCTTCGGAATGGTTCCCGGTTTTGGCGGAGCAACCTCTCCCGCCGGCAGTATGTTCGGCGGACTTATGGAAACGATGCAAAAGAATCAGCAAAATATGATGATGATTCTCATGAAAATGATGGAAGAAATGCAGAAACAAAACGGTTTCGGAGCCGAACAGGGAAATAAACCGGGAGAACAGCAGGAAACCCCCGGTAATCCTTCCGGGAATGCCGGTTTGCCTATGGGGTCTGCCGGTTCTCCGTCCGGCGGTGGTGTTCCTTCGTCTGGTGGTGGTGTTCCTTCGTCTGGTGGCGGTGGTGTTCCTTCGTCTGGTGGTGGTGTTCCGTCCGGCGGTGGCGTTCCATCGTCCGGCAGCGGTGGTGGCTGTCCAACAGCCGGTAGTGGCGGCGGTTGTCCTACTTCCGGCCGTTCGGGTGCACCGTCTGCAGGTAGTGGTGCTGCCGGTAATACAGGCGTAAACGGTGGGCAGGGTGCTTCCGAATCTGAAAACCTCTCCGGTCTCTCCAAAGAGCAGATTAAGAAAAAAATTGATGAAAATGCTCAGGCTCAGGGACAGGTCGAAGCTCAGCTTGGTCCTGCCAAAACTAAGCAGGAGACCCTTGACAATGAAGTAAAGCAGTTAGAGGGTGACAACACCAAGATTAAGGGAGAAGTTGATAAGTCCAAAAGTCAGCAAACGAAGATTAACGGTGAAGTTTCTCAGTTGGATACAAAAGAAAAAGAATGTCAACAGAAATTAGAGGCTGAAAAGAACAAAAAAGATGAGAGCGGCAAGAGCACCGGTAATCCTGAGAAGTTTGAAGCTGAGCTTAATAAAATAAAGGAAGATAAAACCAAGAAGCAGGAAGAGCTCAAAAAAGAAAAAGAAACCGAACAGCAAAAACAAAAAGAATTAGACGAAAACACCAAAAAACTCAATACTAAAAAACCTGAACTTGAAAAAGCCAAGCAAGAGGTTACCGAGCTTGAGAAGAAACAGGAAACCTTAAAAGCCGAACAAAAAAGGCTTGAAGAGCAGCTTAAAAAGCTTGAAGAAGGCGGTGACGGCGCTGAAGCAGTTGCATGGGCTGAAAAATTTTTGAATAGAGATTCTGCCAGTATTAAAGGAGAACTTCCTAACTTTCAGGCTGCCGGCGGAAGAAATAATAACTGTGCTGATTTTGTATCATCATGCCTTCAGAATGCGGGAATGCTTGATAAGCATGAAATAAATGTCAAACAAATGGAGAAAACGTTACAGCAGAAAGGCTGGGTTCAGGTCCCGAGAGATCAGGCAAGGCCTGGCGATGTCTGGATGAATAATTCCAGAGGTCATGTAGAATTGGTTGCTTCCAATAATAACGGAAAAATAGGTTTAATCGGCTCCAATAACGGCGGAGACAGTATTCAGGAAATCACAAGGGATAATTCCAGCGCCAATAAGGGCGGAGTCATTTATCGGCGTTCATAGAAAATTAATATAATAGTGCATTTGTCTCAAGCAGGCTCTCACGGGCCTGCTTTTATTGTAAGCCAAAGTGTATAGTAATAAAAAAATCCGGATTTCATTTTTTTTGAAATCCGGATTTTTTAACTTATTTTACTGACGGCGGTTTGCAGCGCTTACATGGTTTAAATCCGCTTTGCTTTGCCGACATTGGGGAGTCTAACGCTATTGCTTTCGGTCCTTTGGGTGCTTTTTTACAGGAAGGGATATGATATTTTTTTGAATTAGCGTCACCGACAAAGTTTATTTGCTGTGCAATAGGTGTTCTGGGTGGAAGCTTGTTGCTTTTTGCCTGACAGGCAGCCGCGGCAAAAAAAGTCAGACTTAGCACTAAAGTGCAGATAATTACAATAGAAAGTTTTTTCATTTTAGCCCTCCTGAGTTATTGGCTTTGAGTTCACATTTCTTTCTAGAAAGTATATTCGCATTTTAAACGTAGAATCCTTTTTTGCCGTCAAGCTTTTTGCAGGATGTTTTCTTATATAATTGAATGTTTTGAGTGGATTTGACTGGCCGGGGTTGTTTTAGGGTTGTATATGAAAAATATTGTGTTGAATTGGATATTATTCTGCAAATCCTGCAGCCGGGTCTGTTTTTGCCGTTTATTTTATATTTTTATCGGAGGTAGGTTTTGGCTTCCAAAAATAAAAAAATAGTTATTTCCGGTTATTACGGGTTTGGAAATTTTGGCGATGAGGCTATTCTTTCCGCCGCTGTCCGTGAATTAAACCGCAATATTCCCAACCTTTCAATGTCTGTTTTGTCCAATTCAAAGTCTACTTATTTGTCGGACGAATTTGATGTTAAATGCATAGGCAGGACGTCGCTATTTGCTATTGTCAGAGAAATTCTTTCTGCGGATCTTTTTATCAGCGGCGGCGGCGGGCTTATTCAGGATTCGTCGGGAGTCAGCACAGTCATGTATTATCTCGGTCTTGTCAGGCTGGCAAAGATGCTCGGGCGCAGGGTAATGTTTTACGCTCAGGGACTTGGCCCTGTGGGCACCTCTCAGGGCAAGAATCTTGTTAAAAGTATTGTCAATAAAGTCGATTTGATAACAGTACGTGATAATGAGTCACGTGATCTTTTCAGAGAACTCGGTGCTGTTAAGCCTCCGATCATTGTGACTGCCGACCCGGTAATCGCCTTAAAAGGATCTTCGCCGGAGAAGATTTTTGAAAAAGAGGGACTTACGGCCGCAGCGGATTTTAATGTTGCCGTTTCCGTCAGATCCTGGGACACTTCATTTGATTTTATTTCCTTGCTGGCATCTACCGCGGACAAGATTATTGAAAGGTACGGCGCGCGTATAATTTTGATTCCTTTTCAGAAGTCACAGGATCTGTCCGTTTGTGAAAAAATAGCATCTCTGATGAAAAATAAGCCTTTTATCTTAAAAGGAGATTATAAGCCGGAGGAGATGATTGGCTTTATAGGAAGTATGGACTTTCTTCTTGCTATGCGCCTTCACGCCTTGATTTTTGCTTCTTCCTCAAAGCTGCCGATGGCCGGCATTGTCTATGATCCCAAGGTTGAGATTTTTTCCCGGTCGCTGGATATTCCGCATTGGCCTTTGGAAGAGCTTGAAGAGGATAGCATTCTGGAAGTTGTTGAGTCAGTTAAAACCGATAAAAATACCTTCAGGGATAAAATGTCAAAAAATATTGCGCCGTATTATGAAAGCTCTCTTTTGACCGCGAAAGTTGCCGCCGATTTTATAAACGGAATGCCTGCCGAGCAGCTTTTAGACAAATATGGCCGCTGATATTTTATTTTGCCGCCGAGTGTAAATTTTATCTTTCCCGGAGTTGTCTTATGTTACTAAAATTATCTGCCTTTATAATTTCTTTGTTTTTTTTAACATCTACAGTTTTCGCTGCTGAAGATTCATTTGTTTTTTACGTTATGACGGACAGTCATCTCGTTGTGAATAAAGACGGAACTTTTGCTCCTTTTCCTTCCACTGTTAAGATTGTCGGCGATATCGTTACGTCAAAACCGGACTTTGTAATTCATTGCGGCGACATGATCCATGCCGGGCCGATGAGACACAGTCCTGAAACAGCGGTAAAAATGTGGTCTGCTTTTAGGTCTTCGGTGCGCCTGCCTTTTGAGAAGGCAGCGATACCGTTATTTGTTACGCGCGGGAACCATGATGTGTATGGCAAAGTATTGCCTTCCTATATAAACGAATGGAAAAACGGTGAACCTAAAACGATAAAGTTGACGTCCGGCAGATTTGAACAATGGTATAGCTTTGAATATGGAAACTGCCTTTTCATTGTGCTTGACGGACATGCTCTGTCTTTGTCTGATGAACAATGCGAGTGGCTGGAAAAAATGATTTTCGCAGGGCGCGGGAAAAACGCCGTATTTGTTGTTTCTCATGTCGGCCTTGCCGGCGGCAGCAGACATCCGTTTGAATATATGCAGGGTAAGGGAGCTGAACTCCTTAAAAACTCTCCCTATGAACTTTGGCTGTTGTCCGGGCATCACCATATATATGATGTGCAAAAAAAGGGCAATGTGACCAATATTATTTCCGGTTGCGCCGGCCACCGCGCAGCATCTTATCTTAAGGTGACGGTATCCGGTAAAAATGTTAGGCTTGAGCCGCTTAAACTCAGCGAATGATGCCGTCTTTAAGTGAGGTAATTACTCATTACCCATTGATTTTATCTTGCGCATATATTTTGTTTTTAGCTCTTTGTAGACGGCTTCCGTAACTTCACCGTGAATGAAGCGCTCGTCAAGCATCTCAATCAATTTCATTATTTTTTGCTTTTCATTCTGCCGGCTCTCAACTTTGGCGATGTTACGGTTTAACACATCCTGCAGGGGATCTTCTTCCGGAGATGCAAATGAAGACGTTTTTTTCAGCAGAGGGTCATCATCCAACGACGCAAATGAAGGCTGTTTTTTTGCTTTTCCGCCGCTCCTGGAGGTGGAATCCAGTTCAAGGCTTTTTACTTTGGCAATTATTGGCTTTACGGTATGCTCCTGTAATTCTTCGGCCGTTTTATCTTTTGCGTTATAGAGATCGAGCATATCAAGCGTTTTTACCGGTATACTGAGTTCTTCATTGTAAAAAAGCTGTTCCGCTATTTCCTTGGAAATATATCCGTCCGGTTTAGGCTTTTCAGGCTCTGTATCCTGAGTATCCGCTTTTATTACCGCCGGTTTTATTAGCGGCTGAGGATCTATTGCCGTTTCCGCCGATGATAATGACTGTATAGCGGCAAATTTCTCCTTGTCGGCCGGCTGGGGATCTATTGCCGTTTCCGCTGATGGTAATGACGGCATAGCTGCCGGTTGAGGATCTATTGCCGTTTCCGCCGATGATAATGACGGAATTACGGCAGGTTCGCTAATAACAGGTCTTTCCGGGTTGATTACCGTTTTGACAAGCCGTGGCTCTTCCGGACCGGTCTCTGTATTTTCCAATGGTTTCTGGTTTATTGTTGCCGCCAGTTCAGCTTTCTTTCGCTGATACAGCATTTCTCTTGCCGACTGCTCGGTCTGCTGCTGCTGTTGCTGCTGTTTTTGCTCGCTCATACTGCGCTGGATAAAACTCCATCTTTTGGAATCGGTATTTATTAAATCCACGCTTGTACGGACAATCTTTAATTCATCATTCATGGCTTCAATGATATTTATGTTGTTTTTTTCCATGAAATGAACAAAATATGGAACTCCCATTTCTTCGAGTGGGGTGAATGATGCATCGCAAAGGAGTTGATCTTCGAATGTTTTTGCAACAATACGGTTATCGGCTGTTTTGAAGGCAATAAAATCGCGGCCCAGATATTTTATGACCCAACCGGAATCATACACCAACTGTCTGTTTACACCGTTCTGAAAGAATACCTCTATTATGTTTATGTCTTTATAGATTGTGTCTGCAATTACGGCCCCTTCTTTGTTGGCCATTACCGACTTTACTATTGAACCCTGAATTTTGTGCTCGGCATAAGTTGTAAACTCCATTACATTTACAAGATTTATTTTTGTTGTAACTCCTGTGATTGTTTTCACCGGTTCGGCAAGAACTATCCAGGCAAAATCTCTGGAAATGCTCCAGCAGAATTTATGCTGTGTACCGCCGTCAAAGTCTCCGGCAAAGTAATTTTTTCTCTTTTCTGCGATCAGGCTTATAAAATCAATCGTGTGATGCTCTGTTTCTCCGTTTTCTCCACCCTGTATGGAGAAAAAGTTTTTAATTTTATTTTTTATTCCCGGCTTAAGATATCTTTTGCCGACACACAATTGTGTGCCGATTTCATTTATATAAAGCGCAGTAATAATGGCTTTTTCTTCAAGAAGATCCTGTTTCCTAAGGCCCTCGATGATTTTGTGTTTGGCTTTTTTCTCAGGGATTATAAGCACAATTGAATCATCCGACAGTGTTATTATGTTGGCGTTGTTGCCGATACATAATAGCCTGTTGTCGGCATAAGGAAGTTCCTCTTTCCAAAAAAGGCTGCCTTCATAACAACAGGTCAGAAGATTGTTTTTGAGTGAAGCGTAATATCTGCCGTCAGGGCTTGATGCAAATTCGTACATAATTACTGATTAAGTTTATTATAAACTTAATTTATCCTTCTAAAAAACAGGAAAAAAAACACTTTTCTGGAACATTTACTGGCCTCTTGATTTTTTTGAGAATGGAGCCGATAACTAAAATTATGTATATTGTTATTATTGTTGCTGCAGTGATGATTGCCCTGATTGCCTTATTTTTGCTGGCGGAGAGATTGATCTCGTTTAAGCATGGAGATTGTGATATCAGTTTGGATAAAGCAAATATAAAAAACAGGCTGTATTTCGAAACTGTAAATAAATTATATTTTTCTTTTGATGTATCTTTTATAAATGAAGGACGCCAGCATGCATTAATAATGGACTGTAACTCAAGACTTCAGCCGCGCGGAGATATTTTCCGTTATTGTAAGGCCGAGAGCCGGATCATAAATCTTGATAATATCCGCTTTGATGATTATTGGGAGGGTCTTGTTCTTAAACCTGGAAAACTCGGGAATTTGAGAGTTTTGCTGTCATTGGAGTCGGACGATGTTTCATGGCTTAAAGGAGAACTTAAAAAACTGGCAGTTGATGTTATGTTCAGGTTTTACGGCAGGGGACTTATGCGCTTTGAACGTACTGAG
Organism: Candidatus Xenobia bacterium; assembly: GCA_031551355.1. GTDB lineage: Bacteria > Vulcanimicrobiota > CADAWZ01 > CADAWZ01 > CADAWZ01 > JAVBNT01. Next base: position 87,802 of record JAVBNT010000020.1, read on the forward strand.
TTTAATTTCAGTTTTTCTGATTTTGAAAAAAGCTCCGATTCTCTTGAACTCACCGATATGTTTAAGAAGCCCGAACCCAAGTCCAAAGATGTGCCGGCGGTTGAAAATATTTCCGCAATACCGGTTAAGACGCATATATTGATGCCGGGGGAAGACATCGTTGATATTATAAAAAATTATGTAAAAGATGCAAATAAAGGGGATATTTTTACGATTGCCGAGAGTGCGCTGGCGATAATCCAGAGCAGGGTTTATTATGTTGATGATATAAAGCCTAGCGGATTGGCCGTGAAATTAAGCAACTTTTTTGAAATGGATTCCAGTTTGTCGTCTCCGTACAGTATGCAGAAGGCAATGGAGGAAGTCGGCAGCTGGAGAATCATTCTGGGGGTATTTGCCGGAATGCTCGGCAAGCTTGTGGGGCGTAAGGGCGATTTTTACAGAGTGGCCGGTAAAGCGGCGTCTGTTATTGATGACTGTACCGGTACGCTTCCTCCTTTTGACAGATATATCGTTATGGGGCCTGCCGATATGCCCGGCGAACTCGAGCGTATAAAAAGGGAAACGGGTCTTGAAGCGGCGGTCGTCGACGTAAATGATTTGCGCCGTGTGGATATTCTGGCGTCAACATGTCCCGACAGAAAAGAACTTATTGAAAAGGCGCTGGAGTATAATCCGGCGGGGAATGCCAGCGAGCAGACTCCGATTGTTATTATAAAAGCCAGTTGAAGGCTAACAGCAATTTCGAATCATTAGGATTTTGTATTTGCTGAAATTTACTCTGAATAGTGGCCGGCAACGATATTTTCGTCCTTATTACCGGTTGCGGATGTTTCTTCGTTTGTTTGCTCCTCATCGGCTTTTTCCGTGATTTCTTCGCCATATTGTTCTTTTATTTCTTCAAGTTGTGACAATGTGGCTCTCAGACTCCTGTTGTCATGGGCAATGCTGTCGTAAACATCGACTGTTTTGATTGCGGAAAAGTATTCCGCAAGCTTTAAGTATGACGGATTTTTGCTGTAGAGTTTATATATGATCATTTTCGTTTCTTCGAGATTGTTTTCTGCGAGCTGCTGTTTCAGGCTCTGAAAATTTTTAATATTTGTTATTTTAATTTTGTTTATATGATATTTTTTGCAGCAGTATACATTAAATTCTTTATTGTTAAGTATGTTGTCCGCAATTAAAAGTGATGATACAAGCACTATGTTCAGGCTTTCCGCAGGTATTTCAGCCTGCAGGGTGATGATTTTTTTTACTTCCTCTCTTATTCTTTTGTTGTATTTAGGACTTGGAGCCTTTTTAATCAGTCTGTCCAGGGTGTTTTTGAAATCGTAGAAAGACTGGTTGTAGACATAAACTTCCCAGGCCGTTTTAGTATTGTTTTTGATACTGTCGTTCAGTGATGATTTTTGCATGAAGATCGTCCAGTCAATCATGTCCTCATATGACTGATCATATATTCCGTCGTCTATCTGCCGCGAAATTCTGTCTTTATAGTAAGCATTGACGGTTTCTCTGATCTTAAAATCGTTTATTCCGGGCGGTGGGATCTGGGTGTTTCTTGCTGTCCGGGTTGGCGCCGCACAGAACTTAAGTCTTTCCAGGCCGTCGCCGAGATAATGGTTTTCCCTGGAGTTGCCTTCTTTTATAAGCCGGGTTATTCTTTCGTCGTCAGGAGATGAATCATTGTTTGCTGCCGCATCGGCTGCCTGCTGGTAATAGAAAAAAGCGTTGTCTTCGTTTTGAGGGCTTTTTTTGTTCGTGAGAAAGCCTTCCAGTGTTATCGGCTGGTCTTTCAGCTCCATCATCATCAATGACAGCTCTTTTTCTGTTTTTGCATTCTGATAAAAATCATATAGACCCGATGCGGCGACATAAATTATTATTAAAAAGGAAGCCGACATGATATAAGGGTGTTTCTTTAAAAATACCGTCATTTTTTATTCCTTTCCTCCTGTAAATCATCAATGCCCTTGTTTTAGGCGGTAACTGATGTGTGATTCTCCTGCATATATATATTTACGAGATAGCTTGTAAAAGAAAAAAGAAGAAATATGAGTATGAAAGTTATATTGCAGGTCTTTGAAATGTTATAACCGTTAAGAATTCCCAGTGAGTAGTCCAGCGGGATTGTGATGTTGACGATCTTTGAGATCATATAGGCGATGATTATTTGGACATGAACAAAGATGATGACTGATATTAATGCCGCGTATTTATCTATCTTAATGTTGTCGAGTGATATATTGCATATTGTATAGGCCAGAAACAGTGATTGCAGTATACAAAAATAGGCCATGTTAAATATTGCGAAAATTGCGCCAAAATCCGTCAGCGTTTTTATCAAAAGCGGCAGTGCTCTGACATGCATATAATGCAGGGGCTCAAACAATCCCTCTATCAGCCAGAATATGGCGCCAAAGCTTAATCCGTCTCCCTCACTGAAGATACTGTTTGCGCTAAGGACTGCAAGCAGTAATACGTTTTGCCAGAACATTCCCGCCATTGTTTTTGATATGAGCAGTTCTGTTTTACTTGCGGGAATGGCGTTCGTAACATAGGCGGTTTTTCCGAAAAGACTGTCTACGTAGTCAAGTAATATGATTATATAGCCGTAAATAACTGACAGAAGGATTAAAATGGCCAGTGACAGTCTGACGGTTGTAAGATCAAGACCGAGGATTTGCACAGACAAAGAGCCGATGAAGGCACCTGTAATTATCAATATGAATATTAAAGAAAATTTTTTATAGGTAACCTGAATGTTGTGCCTGAACAGTTTTAATAACATATTTCCCCTCCTTGCAAAAAAATCCATTGAAATATAAAATTTATGCGGTTTTTATTGATTTTATCTACGACGTCATTCCGTTGACGGGTGGGAATACCCGCTTTCTGTTCCGTTCCTATCTGTGTCGTCCGCATTTGCTTCCGCTGAGTCCGGTGTTTCCGTGCCGCCCGGTCCGTATTCTTGACTTATTTCTTTAAGCTGCGACTTTATGGTGTTCCAGGACTCTGCTGATTTTAAAGTTTTTTCCCAAACTCTGCTGGTAATATCAGTGTCGAGATATCCGTAATTTTTCCGTATAGGTTCAATGAATTCATTGTAATCAGTCATGAAACGTTCCAGTTCTTGCGGGTTTTGTGCCGTCAGCAGTTTTTTTACCTGAAGGAAAGTTTTGATCTCGGCAATTTTTCTTTTGTTTAGATGGTATTTTTGGATTCCGTATTTTTTCATTATGTCTCTTTTATTCACGGAATCTGCTAAACTAAGACCGTATACCAGTTCAAGGTTGAGATTTTCCTTGGCGGCAGCAGTCTGCATTTGTATGATCCTGCCGATCTCGTCGATTAGTCTTTGACTGTATTTGCCGTTGGGTGAGGCTTTTATCAGTTTATTCATTGACTCCCCTGCCAGATCAAGTTCCTTCAGAAACAGACCGATTTCAAAAGCTTTTTGGACGTTATTGCGCAGACTGTCGTTTTTAAAAGATTTTTGCAGAAATATCAGCCAGTCAAGCATATCTTCATATGCCGCGTTATATTTTCCGCTGTTTATTTCGTTTTGTATCCTGGCGGAATATTTTCGGCCTATTTCTGTTCTTAAATTGTGGCAGTAGTTAATTCTCTGTATTTCTTTTTTGGGCGTATCTTCCGTCAGTCTTGGCATGTAATAGCGGAGAATTTCCAGACCGTCGCCGGGGTAACATTTTTTTTTGCTGTTTCCCTGTTTTATCAGCTGTGTTGCGGCCGGAGTTTCTTCATAATCTCCCCATCGGAGATCCCCCCAGCTTGCATTGGCGGCTTGCCGGTAATAAAACAGGGCATTGTCTTCATCCCGGGGGTTGGTCATTCTGACGGCAAACTCTTCCAATGTAGCCGGCTGATTTTTTAACCCGGCCATCAGCAGCTGCAGTTCTTTTTCTGTCGTTGCGTTTATGTATGCATTATATGACGGTATCCAGATAAGTATAAGCAGTATGATGACGGAGAATATGTAGATATACGGGTGTTTTTTGAAGTTTGCCGGCATTTTTTTTCCTTCCCTGATTTTGTTTGCGCCCAAAATGCGTGAACAATCATATTGAGGCATATTTTTCCTGAAGGTATATATTAAAAATATAACTCGCAAAAGCAAAGGGCAGCAAAACAAGTATCATTGTGATGTTGAGTGTGGTGAGGCTGCTGACGGTTGTTTCCGGCAGCGTAACAATGGCTTCCAATAATACCCAGCGCTCCATATGGATTCTCAGCCATATGGGGCCGGATATCAGGTAGGCAATTATAAGTTCCATATGGATTATTATTACCGTTGTCACTATTGCGATCGCACTGTTCATTTTTCGGCCTGCAAAAGAGGTGTTGCCAATGGTAATTGCCAGGAAAAATGTCTGGAAACCATAGAAATGGCAGGCATTGAATACAAATACGAAACTCAATATCCCCAGCCATAGTTGCTCGGTTTCTTTTATCGGCTCGACCGGCGTTGCATTGTCGGGGCTGCAGAAAAGAATTGCGGCAATGCTCACGAGCGCTAAAACATTTTGCCAGAATATTGAGATTGTTGTTTTGGATATCAGCAACTCTGTTTTTGTTGCTGTAAGCGTGTTTGTAAGATAACCTGTCTTTGCAAACATGCCGTTATTGTAATAGATAAGCGTCAGTAAATATGCGGCGCCGGTTATTATGCAGAGTAAAAACCAGAAAATATCGCTTGCTAAAATACTGAAATCCGTTGCTATTTTACACACAAAGGATAAAACCACAATAACAGCCGCTATAATAGAGGCTGTTTTGTAAGTCTGCAGAAAATCATTTTTAAGTAATTTCAGAATCATAGAATGCCGCCTTTTTATTGATTTAAAGACAATATCTTTGTTGCCGTTTCTTCTTGTCTCTTCATTCTTTCCTGAAACTCAAGCCTCTCCTGCCAGGCTTTGTTATAGCGTTCTATTCCGTCAATCATATAAACATGACTGTAAGTTAATCTTGTTATGACCTTTCCCTGTGAATTCAAATAATTTATGATTTCATTTTCTGCTTCTTTTGAGCGGGTCTCCAGGTATTTCTTTTCCAACAGATATTTGTTTATTTCGACAATTTTCAGCCTGTTTATCTGGTATTTTTTTAATCTGTACCTGTGCATTACTCTCGGATCTGACAGAAACGTATCAATGTCATATAAACGGTAGGCAAACAAGGCTTTCAAGTAGTTTTCGGTCAGATTTTTACGTGAATCAATAATTTTTTTGATTTCACCGGCAGTTTTTTCGTCATATCTCGGTGACTTTTCATTTAATATTTTTAAAATCCCGTAAACATCTACAAGCATGCGCAGATAAAACCTTGCTGTAAATTGCATTTCCAGATTATTCGATTCCAGGTTTTTGGCAAATGCTTTTTGGATGAAAACCATCCAGTCGGCAATATCGGCATATGACTGATCATATTTTTGATTTCTGATTTCATCATTTATTGTTTTTTTATAATAGCCGTTTATTTCAAACAAGACTGAACGGACCTCGCGTGCCTCGGATGGTTCCTCTAATTTTTTTATGCCAAAAATATTGAACTCATATAACAATTCGGAACTTGACTCTATATAATTAATGTTAAATTCAGCTTTGCTGCTGCCTTGTTTTATCAACTGTTTAATTTTTGTGTGGTCTGTTACTTTTGGTGACTTTATAATTTCTTTATATGCTTTTTCATAGTAAAAAAAGGCGTCTTTTTCTGTGATAACATTTTTTTTAGCGTCAACATTTTCTAATTTTGGCATCTCTACTTTTCGATAAAGATCCGTAAGTTCTTTGTTCAGCAATTTTTCCTGAAACTGTTCCTGACTTACTTGCAATATGAACGCGTAGGCCAGCACTCCGATTAATATCAGGCAGAAAGAGCTCATATAGGGATGTTTTTTGAGAAAATAAAGCATAACCTCCTCCTTTTGTTAGATGTTTACTTTTTTATCAGTGAGAAATACGGCGGTGAAGTAGTATATTGAGGCAAATATAAGTGAAACTACAGCGGCAGTCATATTAAAAGTTTGGGGAGTGAAGGAGCTCCAGGTTTGTATCGTTGCCAGAGTATTAAAAGATACAACGTCATAGTTTACGGTCAGAATTATCGGTACTATGTCCGATGCCGCAATAGCGGCAAATATTTGTATCAAAACTGCGGCCGCAGTGATTAAAACGGCTGCAGCAGCACTGTTTATCCGCGCTTTGAGTTGTGTCTGGGATATGGAAACAGCCATAATGAAGGTTGTCAGCAGGCAGAATGTGTATACGTTTATCAAGACCCATATCGCAATGAAATATGCTTGCGGAATGTCTGTTTTACCCATTGTGTTTTTATAGGATTTGGTAAAGTAAATGAAAATCTCCGTGAAGATATCAAGCTTATGGCAGATCTGGAAAGCTGCGGCGATTGTCAGCAGAAGTATATTGATCCAGAACATGGAGATTATCAGTTTAGAGCTGATGATTTCCGCCTTTGATGCCGGCAGAGTGTTTGTAAGATAACCCTCTTTTGAATAAATACTGTTTTTGCAGTATTGGACTATATACAGGTAAGCGAGGACAATGCCTACGCCGATTGAAATTGAAAAAATTATGTTCATTGCTTCATATTTTTCGAAAGTTAAACTAGTTGTCAGCGCCGCTGCCAGTATTGCCGATAATATGATAAGGAATGTTTTATATGTCATCAGGAAGTCGTGTTTTAGTAATTTTCCCAGCATACTTTTCTCCTTTCCAGAGTCTTCGCGCCTTGAATTTCATTACTCTGCTTTTTTTAGTTTTTCCATTTTCCCAGCAGATTTTTCCCACAGATTTTTAGACGCATTTATGGGGTCTATGTAGAAGTAGTTTGAATAGGTCATAAAATTTTTGTATATATTGTCGAGTGTCTCTGTTTCGGCTGCCATTTTATTCTTAAAGTCCTGATTGCCGGTTTCAATAAATTGCTTTATCAACAACTGTTGTTTTATAAATTCAGTTTTTATTTTATTCCGCCGGTACTTTTGCAGACGGAGCTTTTCCATTAACTCGGGATTTGAAAAATCTTTATTGATACATTCCATCCCCAATATGAACTCAAGATCGGTTGTTCTTGCAGCAAGGTCTTTATATGATTGCAGGATGTTTTCCATTTCCTGCGCAATCCGTTCATGATAGAGCGGTTTCTTGTTTTGCAGTGACTCCAGCGTTTCGTTGGCAACTTTCAGTTCTCTTATGTATGTAAGTGTGTCCGTCACGTAGGGGTAATTGTTTGTTCTGCGGTTACCGGTAAAGGATTTTTGCAGAAAGACCAGCCAGTCGGCCAAATCACCGTAAGCTTTTTCGTATTCTCTGCATTCAATATAGTTGTCGGTTCTTTTTTGGTAGTAATCGCTTATTTCTTTTGTTACTTTTCTTGCTTCGGTGTATTCAGTTTTTGCCTCTGTCTTGTACTCTGTCTGAGGGAGGGGAAGGAGTCTTGAATATGCTCCTGAGACAGTCCTGTTAAAATCTTCCTGAGGATTGCATATATAATAATTCTGCATGCTGTTGCCGGTTCGGAGCAGCTCTAAAAGCCTGATGTCGTTTTTCCTATTCTTGTTTTTTATTTCCTCCAGGGCTTTTTGGTAGTAAAAATAGGCGTTTTCTTCTTTAGCTGGTTCTTTTTCTTCGGTCAGCAGTTCACCTATAGTCAGCGCCTGTATGCCTTTTGCCTCTGAAATAGCCTCGCTAAGTTCCGTTTCGGAATGTTTTTCCATCTCTGTATTTTTGATATACAGAAACAGCAGGGATATGAGAGCGATTGCGATGATAGAGTATATGTAAGGATTTTTTCTGAAAAATTTTATCATAATTTCTCCTTTTAGATGATACTGTGTTTTTCCAGTAGTTTTACTGTCAGCAGATAGGTTATGCAGGAGAAGATAATGGTTACGACCCATGAAGTTACGTCATTGACGAAAACGAAAGAATCATTTTTAAGACTTATTTTTGCAAGCGTGATTCCCGACCATATATAGTTTGTGAAGATTACCGTTACCGGAATTGCGTCCGATATTATTTTTGTGATAATCATCTGCATATAACAGAACGCCCCGGTAACCAGTATTGAAACAACCGGTCCTGTTTTTCTGGTGGCGAACGATGAGACGGCAAAAGAGCTGGCGAAGAAAATTGTCTGGAATATCCAGAAAAATGTCACATTTATGCTTACTATTTGCAGGGTAATGAATTTTAGCAGCAGCCCTTCTTTATTTAACATTTCAAATATAATCCGGTAGTATAGCCCTGAATTCTGCCTGAAACATGTTGCCCCCATAAGAACAGCGGCCATAAATATTATACTTATCCATACCATTGATACAATTATTTTTGATGTAACCAGCTGCGATTTTGTTGCCGGAACCGTGTTTTTTAGATACCCGCGGACGGAAAACAGATCATTGTTGAAGTGTCTGACCAATAACAGGAAAGCTATTATCGGGCCGATCAGTATTGCCGCCGACAAAACCAGCTCCATAATAAAGAACTTTGAGGATGTTATCAGTGTGGTTAATGCTATTACTGACATTGACAGTAATATTATGGCGTTTGTTTTATAAGTTTCGAGAAAATCATATTTAATCAGTTTTTTTAGCATATTAGCCCCCTTTATTTACAGGCAAAAACGTCCCTGAAGAGCTGATCTATCGATTTGTTTTCTTTTTGCCTGATGGTTTCAACCTCATCCTGAAGATATACCTCACCCTCTTTGAGGAAGATGACATCGTCGAAGATATTTTCCACGTCGTTAATAAGATGAGTTGATATTACCATTGAGCTGCCTTCTTCGAAATTGTTGAGGATTGTTTTGAGGATCAGATCCCTGGCGGCCGGGTCGACTCCGGCAATCGGCTCATCAAGAATATATAACTTAGCTTTTCTTGACATAATCAGAGCTAAAACAACTTTTTCTTTTGTTCCTTTGGAAAATACCGATATTTTTTTATTTAACGGAATCTCCATCTGTTCGAATAATTTTTTGGCGTTTTGAGAGTCGAAATCTTTATAAAAGTCTTTGAAGAAGTTTATGCACTCCGCAGGCGTCATGTGTTCCGGTATATGCATACAGTCGGGAAGATAACTTATTATTGATTTGCTTTCAATTCCCACCGGCATCCCATCCACTTTGACTTCCCCGTCATAATCGTGAATAAGATCGTTAACGATTTTTATAATTGTCGTTTTGCCGCTGCCGTTCGGCCCCAGCAAGCCTACTATCCTGCCCCTGGGAATATTGAAAGATACGTTTTTTACAGCTTTTACACCTGAATAGCTTTTTGTCAGATTTTTTATCTCCAAAATATTTTCCATTATCTTTTATTCCCTTTCCTCAAGTCTTTTTTGAAGCAGTTTAGCTATTTCGTTTTTGCCGTATCCGAGATTGAGCATTTCCTGTATAAATTTATCAAGAATACTTCCTATCATTTCATACTTAAGTTTGTCCACAAGTTCAGTGTCCTTTGTTATATATCTTCCGCTTGTTCTCTCGCTGAAAAGGTAACCGTCCCTCTCCAGTTCGCTCATAGCGCGCTGCATTGTGTTGGGGTTGACTCCCATTGTAAGGGAGAGCTCCCTTACGGACTCGACTCTGTCTCCGGGAGCATATTGACCCGAGGCAATCCTGCTTTTGAAAAGCTCTACTATTTGTGTGTATATCGGGGAATTGTTGTTAAATTCCATATTGTTCCTCTGATGATAAAAATTGTCTTCTTGTATTAATGAATTCATACACTGTTTCTTTAATTCCTCCTTTCTGAAAATTTTTTTGTTTTAATCAGCGGAATTTTGCGTCTATCTCTTTTAGCCTGCGTTCAAGTTCCGCTTCCTGTTTTTTTTCGTCTTTTATCCTGTCGTCTTCCGCTTCTTTTTTATCTTTTTCTTCTTCTTTGCGTTTTTTTTCACGGTCGGCAAATTTATTGTCTATGGCTTTTAATTTTTTCTTGAAGTCTCCCGCTTTCTTAACGTCATCGTTTGTGTCGGCGGTGCGCTGTGGATTGATTTCTTCCTCTTTTTCGCTTTTGGTTTTCTCGTCTTCCCAGGCGATGATTGTTCTGTTTTCCGTTATTCCGTTTCCAAAACAAACCGGTGTCTGCGTTTGTATTACAATTATGAGCAGAATGAGTATTGTAAGTAATATCTTTTTCATTTTTTATCTTCCGCTTTCTTTTAGTTATTGTATTTGTTGTCAATTTCTTTGAGTCTTTTTTCCAGTTCCGCTTCTCTCTCTTCGATTTCTTTGAATTTTTTATCGAGCTCGGCCGCTTTTTCGTCAATTTCTTCGAACTTTTTATCTGTATCACCGTCATCGTAAGAAGCCATTGCGACTATTTCCATTGAAGGTGTAGCGGCTGCATTTGCAGATACGATTACCGGGCGGCTGAAGAAGATAACGAGCATTGTGAAGATGATTACCGTTAAAGATTTTTTCATTTTATTTCCCTCCAAAGTGTCTTATTGTCTTACTGTTCTGATGTATTAAGTGCTTAGTACAATAACATAATAATACACCAAGAAATATTTGTCAAGTGGTTTTGGGGATTACGATAAAAAATTTTTTAAAACGGGGAAACGCTTTTGTTTAAAGGGTTTTTCCGCAAATAAAATATACAGGGCGCATTTTTACAGTCTGTATGCTGTAAATTGCTCCCTGTATTATCATGTATATAAATGAGGGTTTATTGTATTAAGGTTGTCTGCGCCATAACATAATATGCTCAATATGTCCGGAATCGCTGTTTGGCTTTGTGTCTGTTATTTTAAAGCCGCGCTTTGTGTAGAAATTGACTGCCTTGATGTTTTCTTTGTAAACGGCCAGCTCGAGTGAGGAGTATCTTTCCTTGCAATAATCCAGCAGTTTTGTACCGATTCCTCTGCACTGCATCTTTACATCAATAAACAAAGCGCCGATAAAGTTTGATTCAATGATGCTGATAAAGCCTGTGGGGGCAGGGGAGTCCAGGTATAAAAACGTATCGGAATTCGGCAGGTACAGCGTTTTGACTTTTTCATAATTATCCAGCCAGTATTGTTCCGGGAGAAAATGATGTGCCTTTACGTTGGCTTTCAGCCAGATGTCCATTACCGCTTCGGAATAGGCAGGGGTATATTTTATTATGTTTGTATCCGGTATTCTATCCATATGTAAGAGTGTTTTCCAAGAGTTTATATCTAAATTTTCTGACATTTTATATTCTTTAACTTTATCCGGGTTGCTATTATTTTTTATGTGCAATTCTTTTGAGAATTTTGATTGGCATCATTATTGTATTGACAATACCGTTACCGATTCGGAAGCTCCAGGATTTTTTGATCTCATCGAACGAGTCCTTATTTTGCTGTAAGGCCGACTGGTAATTTTTAAGAATTAAATTGAGTTGCTCGTTTTCAGATTTGAGTTGTTCCAGCTCGCTTTTTGTGGCGTTAACCTGTTGTGTTAGGACAAACTCTTTATGGGTCTCGCAGTCAAAGATCATTTTGTATATCGCAACGTTCTCGCTGATGTCGTTAATGGAAATGTTTAATTGTTCGAGTGTTGTTTTCATTTCTTTATAAAAATCCGCTTTCAGGGTATTATTAACAGTATTATATAAATAGAGCATTACCCTTTGGCTGTAATTCATATGTTCCGATTTGTATTCCTCAAAAAATCCTTCACTTTGGAGAATATCCTTCATTTGCCGGATTACACTGAAAATTTCAAAACTCTTTTTACTGTTCATGCTCGTGTGCATTGTTGATTTTGTGTTTGACATCCTATATCTATATAATTGATATGGGCAAAACGATATTTTTTCAGCCCGCAGCATTACCTGAAGATGGAACGGCCCGTCTTCATAGCAGGTGTGTTTCGGGAAGTTAAGATCATTATATTTTTCCAGAAAAGATCTTTTGTATATTTTACTCCAGGTTGTAACACAGCCGTTTAATACAAATGATTTTACATCTCTGTGTGTGAAAGTGAACTTTTCAAAATCAGCGGTATCTTTGAAATTTCCGGTAAGATTTATATTTTCCGGCTCGGATGTTTTATTATTTACATGGTCCCAAAAAATTATTCTCATAATTGCAATATCAGAGTTGTTTTTTGTGATATTGCTATACAGTTTCTCAAATGCTTCCGGTTCAAGTAAATCATCGTTATCCGCAAACATGATATAATCGCCGCCGGCAACGTCAATTCCGACTTTTTTTGCATATCCCTGGCCCTCATTTTCCTTGTCTATGATTTTTAGATTGGGATATTTTTCGGCGTATTTTCGTAAAATCTGCGGACTGGAATCCGTAGAACCATCATTGACGGCAATAACTTCAAAACCGTCAAAGTTTTGACAGAATATTGAGTCAAGGCATTCGGGAAGATATTTTTCGGTGTTGTATACCGGTATGATTATTGATATTTTCAAGATTTGTTGTCCTTACAATATGCGGTTCAAAAGATATGATGTTTATTGTGTAATGATTCGTGCCTATATGCCCTTTATTTCATTAAAAATTGTTGGTATCCCTCTTTTGCTTTTATCACCTTTTTTGCAGTTTTGTTACAAAAAAATATTATCTCATTTTGCTTAGATTAGAGATTGTTGAAAGTATCTTGATACTTTGTCGATATGATTATTTTGGGTGAGAAGAGGATTCTCGTTGCTTACTAATGAAAAATGCTATTGGTTTAATATAAAAGCAGCCGATACTTAAAATTTTGATATTTTTTACTGGTTAGAGGTTTTTATGCGTATATTGATAACGGGAGCTGGCGGTTTTATTGCTTCTTATTTGTCCGCAAAGCTGATTAATGAGGGGCATGAGGTATTTTGTCATATCCATAGTGACGGTGATCTTTCACAAAGTGATTCGCTTTCACGTTTCGGTGAAATTGACCACGTGTTTCACTTAGCTGCTAAGACGGTTATATCTGAAAGCCTTAAGAACCCTTACGACTTTTTTCAGACGAATTTGATGGGAACCGTCACTGTTCTTGAGTTTTGCCGTAAAAACTTGTGCCGTCTAACATTTGTCAGCACTTATGTTTATGGTGAACCTAAATATCTTCCGATAGATGAACTGCACCCTTTGGCGGCTGCAACCCCTTACCATAAGAGCAAAATTTTATGTGAAGAGCTTTGTGAATTTTACAGTGAAAAATTTGGCGTTAATGTTACAGTCTTGAGACCTTTTAATGTATATGGAGCCGGTCTGGGCGCTACTTTTTTAATTCCATCTATATTGTCTCAGATACTGGACCCCGGGTTAAATGAAGTCTCTGTACAGAATTTACAGGCCAGACGTGATTATATTTACGTGGATGATGTTGCGGAAGCCATGGTCTCTACATTAACTTCCTCAAAAACGTATGCGGTTTATAATGTTGCCAGCGGGGTAGCCTCTACTGCAGAGGATGTTATTCGTAACATTATGGATATAACCGGTATTACTAAAAGTTATACTGCAACGGGAGCGTCTATTGCTTCAAACGTCTCCGAATGTGTTGCCGACATTTCAAAAATACGTTCGGATTTGGGATTCGAACCCAGATATTCCCTAAGGGAAGGTCTTTCGCTTATGGTAACTGCGCTGAAGTCTTAAGCGAAAAGTATTAGCTAATATATGATAATTTTACTTTATTACCTAGCCCCCAAATCCAAGTTTGTTACATATTTTTTTCCAGGTAGTCTTTAAATCATCGTCCCTTAAACTGAGAAAAAGATCTCTTGTAAGAATTAGCGGCAAATAAAATATGTTTGTTCTTTTCAGACTGTTATCACAGGCTTTTTGTGATTTTTCTGTTTGTTTTAAGTCTTTTGTGCCGTTCCGGTCTTTTGCCGGCGGTATTTGGTTTTTGATATTTTTCTGCATAATACCAATATATTTTTCATACTCTCTTACCATTTTTTTTGAAAACTCATATTTATTTTCAACTGTAGGCAGGAAGTTTGTTTTGAGCTTTTCTTCTATATCACCCTGAGATGACTCTATTATCATTTTTATAAGTTCTTTCCATCTTTTTATAGAGTTCTCTTTTGTGAATTTTTTTGCGGTGATAAGAGCATTTTTACTCATTTTTGCATGCTTTTCTTCATCCGACAATATAAGCGATATTTTTTCAGCCATTACCTTTACATTTCCATACTCGATCACATATCCGTTTTTTCCGTTGGAGATAATGTCTTCAAGCCCTGATATTTCAAAGATTACCGATGGAAGTCCAAACCCAGCCGCTTCAAGTAATACAAGCGGCATCCCCTCTGTTTCTGAAGTCATCATAAACATGGATGCTTTTGAGTAATACTGCTCAACATTACTGCTGGCCCCGGTAAATTCAATATTGGCTTCTTCAATTTTTAAACGTTCAAGTATCTGCCCAAGCGTTTCATTGTTTTTTGTGGGAAAAACCGAACCTTTATCGTAGTGTCCAACGATTATAAGCTTGGCGTCAGGGTGTTTTTTTACGACGATCCCAAAAACTTCCAGCGTCAGGTCCATTCTCTTCATTATGTCGTCAAATCTGCCGACAGTTATTATTGTTTTTCCAAAGCTTGCGGGGGAGTCAGCAATATTGAACGTTGCGGGAGGAAATACATATGCGGCATTGGCCTGTAATACGCCGTAGACCCTTGTACTGAAAGTAGTCAGCCAGGTTGATGCATCGGCATATTTCAAGTATTGCTGCCTCTGTATTATCAGTGGGTTTAAGTATGGAAGTATGTATGGCAGATAGTAGTGATAGTTGTTGCTGGCGATGCTTTTTATGTTAAGTTCTTTTAATATTTTGTATATGGGTAAGAATGTTCCGATATAATTGGCCTGTCCAATGACAAGATCCGTATTTAAAATTGCGGAAAGTGCCGCCAGACGCCAGGGAAGATCTGTTTCCTCAACCGGAGATATTCGCAAAAAATTTGCCCCAGGCGGTATTGGGTAATCATAGAGTTGTTTTTTGTCGGAGGTCACAAGAAGTATATCATATTCGCTGGTAAGACCATCCATCAGGAGCGATATTAGTCTTGGAACGCCACCGATACACCATGCTTCATTGTATATTAAAAGAAGTGGTTTTGCTTTTTTTTGTGATAATATTGGTTGCAGAACATTTTTCCAGTATAACCTCATTTTTTCCGGGTCATCAATTTTGAAAATGTATTTGTCCAGTGTATTTAAAAATAGTTCTGTGTTTTCATTGGCGTTTTTGCCAATTATTTCCAGAAGCCTGATTGGTATTTTCTTATATCTCAACTTCATATAAAAGTCAAGCAGGCAATACAGGCTTCCATTTGATTTTTCCGTAAACCCGTTTATTTCCGAGTCGGAAAGCGTAGGTATGTATCTATTCATTACATCATCATGTTCAAGGCTCATCAAGTCTCTTTTATTATTTGTATCCTGTTCATCATGCTGACGTGACAGAACCAGACTTTGTTTAACATGTTTGAAAGGAAATCCCTCCGCGATCCTGAACCACATTTCACAATCCTGAGATAATCTGAGACTTTCATTGAAAAGTCCATACTTTAAGAATGCTTTTTGGGGAATAAGAAGCGTACATCCGTTTATTCCCGCACACCCTCCTATTGCGATAAGAGCTTTTATGTTGTTTATTCCTTTTTCAGGGATTTCAAATTTTTGTATAAATGTCCCCTTCGCGGATATGTGCTCGTAATCACTATAGACTACAACATCTTGGCCGTAGTCTTTCAGTAGTTCAATTTGTTTTTCTATTTTATCCGGTTTATAGAGATCATCATGACTGAGCCAGGAAAAGTAGTCGCCTTTCATATGCGATATGCCCTTATTTAGTGCTGCCCCTACACCGCTATTTTCCTGATAAATGTAGCGTATTTTGTCTCCATATGAAAGAGCTATCGACTCTGTTGCTCCTTGATCTTTTGAGCCGTCGTTTATGACTATAATTTCAATATTTTTGTATGTTTGGTTTAATGCGGAGTCTATCGCTTCACGCATATAATTACTGCCGTTATAGACGGGAATTATTATTGAAACTTTAGGAATAAATTTGTCCATATAAGAAATTCCTTATTATTGACTAAGGCATATTGTTGAAATATTACGCTTTAATCGCCTAATCCTATTTTGTTTTGTATTTTTTTCAGGGTCGTTTTTAGCTCATCGTCTCTTAAGCTTCTGAAAAGATCTCTTATAAGGATAAGCGGCATAGAAAGCATATTTGCTTTGATGGCAGCAGTTCTTGCTGATAATTCTTTTTCGCCGTGTTGATTTTTCTTATCTGTATCGACAGTTGCAGATTCCGGAATTTGTTTTGTTTTATTCTTTTGCATGTTTTTTATATCGCATTGCATTATGCCGATATGTTTCTCGAATTCACGGGACATTCTTTGGGAAAACTCATAAGTATCATTACCGCCGGCGGAAAAGTTTTCAAGGAGTTTCTTTTCCAGCTCTTCCTGATTTACTGAAGATATTACTGTTTCAGCCAACTTGTTCCATTTTTCTACCGATTTATCCTTATTGAATTTTTTCAGAATTTTTTTTGCATTTATGCACATGTTTTTATGCATATCCTTATCGGAAAGCAGCAGTGAAATTTTTTCCGCCATTTCCTTGATATTCTCATATGGGACAGAAAAACCATTTATCCCGTCAAATATAATGTCCTCAAGTCCGGGAACATCAAATGCTACGGCCGGCACTCCGAATGATGCGGCCTCCAAAAGAACCAGAGATACCGCTTCCGTTGATGAGGTCATTATAATTAACGACGCTTTTGAGTAATACTGCTGTACATTATCCGATGGACCCGTGAACTCAATATTTTCATCACTTATATCCAGCCTGGACAATATTTGTTCGAGTGTCTCATTATAATTGGGGGGAAAAGTTATGTCTTTGTCATAATTTCCAACTATAATCAGGTGTGCGTCCGGATGTTTTTTTAATACGAGTTTGAAAGCTTCAAGCGTAAGATCAATTCTTTTTAAATAATCCTCAAATCTTCCCACGGATACGATGGTTTTTCCGAATTGCGGCATGGATTCGGTTTCTTCAAATGATGCAGGAAGGGGCAGGTATGCGCCATTGTTATTTGAACGAGAATAAACTTTAGTGCAAAAAGATGTAAGCCATGCCGCCGCGCTGGCATGTTTGAAATATTCCAGTCTATTCGGTATCAGGTTGTGCATATATTGCTGCATATAGGGTAGGTAATAGTTGTAGTTGTTGCAGGCAATACTTTTAATGTTGAATTCCTCCAGCATTTTATAAACCGGAAGAAGTTCGGGAAGAATGTTGATTTGGCCGATGAACAGATCTATGTCAAGAATTACCGACAGAGACGTCAGGCGCCAGGAGAGCTCTTCGAAATTATTGGGAGCCAGTCTAAGATGTCTGACTTCGTTTGGTATTTTGTAAGCATGGATATTTTTTCTGTCGGAAGTTACCAGTATTATGTCATAGTTTTCTATGAATTTATCCATTAATGTTGCTATTAGTCTTGGTATGCCGCCGATTCGCCAACAGTAAGTATAGAATAGCAACAGTGGTTTTTCTTTATTGGGGAATGTCTTTTGTTTCAGATATTTTTCCCAATATATTCTTATTTTCTCTTCATCCTCTAATTTGAAAATGTATTTGTCTAACAGAGCGAGGGCCTTGTCGATGTCAATATCTTTACAGGCAAACTTGTATATAAGTTTTAGAATTATTATCGGGGCTTTTACGTATGAATTGTTCAGGAGGTAATTAAAGAGTCCATACAAAGATTCAGATGAATTTTCTAGGAAATTTTCAATTTCCTTATCTGTCAGTTGTTTTATCGAGTTGACAATAAAACTGTCATGCTCTGCAGTCCTTAAATTCCGCTTCTTGTCTTTATTCTGTTCTTCGTGCTGGCGTAATATTATGAGACTTTGATTTACATGTATAAACGGTACTTTTGAAGCAAGTCTAAACCATAGATCGTAATCATACAAGGCTTTAAGTTGTGGATTGAATGTACCGTGATTTAATAAATATTCCCTTGGTATCAGCAGTGTACAGCCGTTTATTCCGGGACAACCGCCAATTCCCAGCAAACCACGGATACTTTTTACACCCCTTTGCGGAATTTCAAAATTACCTATAAGTTCTCCGGTTTGTGAAACATGTTCATAGTTGCTGGTAACTACGGCAGGTATTCCATATTCTTCCAACAGTTCAATTTGTTTTTCAATTTTTTCCGGTTTATATAGAGCATCATGGCTTAACCAGGAGAAATAGTCTCCTTCCATTTGAGCGATGCCGTTATTCAATGCCGCGCAGATGCCGCCATTTTCCTGATAAATGTAGCGTATTTTGTTTCCATATGAAAGAGCTATTGATTCTGTTGCTCCTTGAGCTTTTGATCCGTCGTTTATGACTATAGTTTCGATATTTTTGTATGTCTGGTTTAATGCGGAATCGATCGCTTCACGCATATAATTACTGCCGTTGTGGACGGGAATTATTATTGATACTTTCGGATTAAATTTAGACATTTGGATATTTCCTCATAGATGCTCTATCTTTGACTGCGTTGCAATTTTTGAGGCAAGCATTTCATATTCTTTCGCAAGAAGACCATTGAAATGACTGATATCTGATATTTCATTTCTGAAATTAGCTTTGAGCTCCTGATTAATCGTTTCTGCATTGTCGTTCCGCAGGATTATTTCAATGAGTTCATCCCATTTCTGGCCAACATTTTTGACGGTGAATCTTTCGGCCAACTTTTGGGAAGATAACCCCATTAATTTTAATTTCTCAGTATCATCCATTAAAGAGGATATTTTTTGTGCCATTAATTCAAGATCATTTTTTTCTACGATAAATCCGTTTTCACAGTCCGTTATGATATCTTCAACTCCGGGAAAGTTAAATGCCAATATGGGCAATCCAAAACATGCCGCCTCGGTAAGGACAAGTCCCCAGCCCTCATTATTGGAGGCCATTATAAAGATGTCGCTTTTTTCATAGAAACCGGTAACATCACTGTGCAATCCGGCGAAAGTAATCTTTGAATCCGGTATTTTCAGTTTTTGTATCAGTTCGCCGACCGTGTGTTCACAGGATAAATTTGGTTTTAGATTAAGATCGTATGGGCCCGCAAGTATCAGATTTGCATCCGGATGATACTTAAGTAATTTTTCAAAAACGATTAATATTTTGTCAACTCTTTTTATGGAATCATCAAATCGGCCGACACTTAGAAGCGTTTTTGCATATTTTTCTTTTTTCTTTTGGCCCGTGTATGTGTTGGCAGCCGGAATTCTTGCAGCGTTTTCATTTAGACATCCATAGGCGTTAGAACTGAATGATGTCGGAAAAACGACTGCATCGGCATATGCCAGCATTTTACTTTTATTAATGGCATAACCATAAAGTTCAGGATGGTTGTGCATGAAGAAAAAACTCTCCAGACAGGAAGCTATCGACCTTATTTTTCTGTTTTTTAATTCTTTATATATAGGTGAAAATTCCGGTATACTATTATTATTCCCTATAAAAACATCCGGTTCCATAAGTCTAACCCAGTCCAATAACCTTTCAATGCGGTTTTCATCTTTGTGAATTTTTACGAATTTTATTCTTGGATCCAGTTCAAAGCTTTTATTTTTTACCTGATCGTGAGAGACCTCGAAGATTGATATTATTATGTCATATTTATCAATTAGATAATTTGCCGTTGTTGTTAAAAAACGCTCTGCCCCTCCATAAGTCCATCCGTATAGATGAAACATAATCAGCGGTTTTTTCCGTTCATCTGTGAGAGATGGCTTTATAATGTCATTTAGATAAGAAAGCGGCTCTTCTTTATTGTCATTCATGAATATGTGTTTATTCAGAAGATCTGCTGCGTATTTCAATTCTTTTGACGTTTCAAAGTAGATGCAGGCAGATTTTAATTCATTAAAAATGTATTCGTTCACTTTTTATCCCTTTTATTTTTTCACAATTTTTTTTATCAACGAAATAGGAAAATATATTGTTTTTATTATTGTATTGCCAATTCTGAAACTCCAGGACTTTTTTATATTTTCAATGCTGTCTTCATAATATTTTGTTTGTTCGTCTATTTTTTTCTTAATTTTTTGGGAAATGTATTCGTAGCTTTCATAGGAATCACACAGTAAAAACATTTCATACGTTGTCTGCTGATGCTCGTTTAGCAGATTTTCTTTTGCAGGCTCTATATTCTTGAGAATTTTTTTTGAATTCTCATAGAATTTCTGTTTAAATTTTGTATCAATATTAGCATAAAAATGCTGTGCTGCGTTCAGGAAATATTTCAATAGCTCGTCTTTGTATAGCTCGTACAGGCCCTCGCTGCGCAAAATTTCCTCAAGCTTCTCGGTAACGGTAAATAAATCGAGACATCTCTCTGTTTTGAAGATGGTATGTGTTGTCGAATCAGTATTGGATATTCTGTAATTGTAAAGCACATAAGGACAGAACGATATTTTTTTTGCTTTAAGTATCGTCTGGACGTGAAACGGTACGTCTTCGCAGAAGGTATTTTTGGGGAAAAACAACTCCTTATTGTTTTTAAGAAATTTGTTTTTATATATTTTGTTACAGCATGATGTCATACCGTTCAGAACAAACGGCTGTATATCTTTGTGTGAAAATGTAAATTCTGCAAAATCAGTGTTTTGGGGAAAAAATTGTGAAATATCGTGATTTTGCGGTAAAGATTTTTCTTTTTTCAGATGATCAAAAAAAGCCACCTTCATTATTGCCAGCTCGGATTCGTTTTTTGTGATATTGCCGTAAAGTTTGTTGAGAGCGTCTTTTTCCAGAATATCGTCGCAGTCGAGAAAGGATATGTATTCACCGTCGGCTATGTTCAGACCAACTTTTCGGGCATACCCCTGCCCCTCATTTTTTTTGTTGATTATTTTTAAATTTTTATATTTGAGCGCATATCTTTCCAGTATCTCCGGGCTTGCATCTGTTGAACCGTCGTTTATTGCAATCACTTCGAAATTTTTAAAGTTCTGGCCGAACACCGAATCAAGACATTCCGGTAAGTATTTTTCCGTGTTGTATACCGGAATAATAATTGAAAATGCTACACTCATATTTATTTACCCCTGTTATTTTTTATTAATTTTATAGGGAATAGAAGTGCGTTGACAAGTGTGTTGCCGATACGGAAACTCCAGGATTTTTTTATGGCATCCATACTTTCTTCATACCGCCGGACAACGGCAGTATAGGCTGCTGTATTTTCTACAAATTTATCAATGAACGTAAATATAAAATCGCGATCCTGCTTTGCCAGAGCTAACAGATGTCTTAGCCTGTCTTTATTTTTTTTATAATACTCTCTGTCCGCGAACAGCTCTGACAACCCTTTGCAGGTATATGACGATATTCCTTGGCACTCAAAGTTGTCATAACAAAATTTTATTACATTGTATATTTCCGAATATTCGCTTATCTTGCTGCTTTTTCCTCTTGGAACCGTTTTTGTCAGAGGACTTTCAAGACAGGCCACTGGATATTGCTGCGCAGCCGAGATCCAGAAGCATTTCTCACAACCTTCTCTTGTATTGACATCAAATCGGATGCCGTTTGTGACGATTTCCTTTTTGATTATGACTGTCGGATACGCGATGGGGCAGTCTTCTATTATCATTGGAAATACGCGTCCGCTTATTTTTGCCGGAGCCGTTATCTCTTGACGGCTCAGCGGATCGGTAGTTTTATACGTCGTATGGCAAAGGCTGGCGCCGCTGACTTCCATAAAGATCATTTGTTCTTCAATTTTATTTTTTTCCCAGTAAGAATCGGAATCCAGAAAGGCTATATGAGAACCGGATGCTCTTTCTATGGCGATGTTGGCGGCTTTGATAATGTCGTTTTCGCTTATGATAAGGTGGTTTATTTTCCCGTCTAATTTCGCCGGTATTTTGTCTTCGCAGCCGATGACAATTACTTCACCAACCGGAAATGTCTGCTCTAATATACTTTTCAGTGATTTTTCATAATTTTCGTTTTTTTCGTTTACTTTTAGTATGACACTGACGGAGATACCGTCTTTTGCTTTATTAAATCTTTCCTTGCCGGCAATATATTCTTTTTTCAGAATTTGCTCGAATTGTTCTATTACATCCGTGTATGAAGGAAGTGTCGCTTTGATGAATTTTAAGGTTTCCAGAATAAACAGATATTTGGAGCCTTCATACTCTTTCATCTCTTTTATATCAGTATTATCAATGAACCCTGCCCATAGTTTGTTGGCTTCCAATGCCGCTTTGATATTTCTGGACCCCTGTTCCTGATGCACCCTGCTTTTAATGAAAATATCGTCCATTGATGCAATGCTTATTTTTTGCACCATTCTAAACCATAAATCATAATCCTGAGTGGCCGGCAGCTTTTCATCAAAATATCCCGTCTCTTCAAAGCTTTTTTTGGGGATCAGCGTTGTGCAGCCATTGATGCAGCCTCTTAATACCGCGTATAGAGGTTTACGGCTCAACATGTTATGATCAAGATTTATCTCGTATAAAACAGACGATTTTTCGTCGACAACTTCATAGTTTCCAAAAATAAAGACATATTTATTTTTGGATTTTTTTAAAAAGTTAACCTGTTTCTCTATTTTATCCGGCAGAAATTCGTCGTCGTGGCTAAGCCATGAAATATAATCTCCCCTGGCTTCTTTTATTCCCCGGTTGAGTGCTGTTGAGACCCCGCCGTTTTCTTTGGCAATATAACGAATCCTGTTGCCGTATGACAGGGCAATGGCCTCGGTCTTGCCGCCGTCAGTGGAGCCGTCGTTTACGACAATGATTTCCAGATTGCCGTACGTTTGCGATATTGCCGAGTCGATCGCGTTTTTCAGATAGTTACTCCCGTTATAAACCGGTATAACGACAGATATCAATGGATAAAATTCATTCACTTTATACTGCTCCAGTCCAGCCACAGATGGGAAGCGTACCTTGTCTTCTCATTAACGGATTCTTCAAGCGTTAACGATGAGAGAATTAATATTTTTGCCGGGATTTCAAGCGCCTTTATTCCATTGGCATAGCCTGCGGGAACCGAAAGAATGCGGCTTTTGTCGGCTGATAATATTTCATATTCGGCTTTCAAATCTGCGGACGGGTTATCCCAGTCATCAATCTTAACCCACGCAACACAAAATGAGCCGGTTACAACGTAGAAATACTTTTTTTCCACTATATGTCCCTGCCAGGCGCGTACGGTTGCCGTGTCGGGATGTTCTATTACATAAAAACGTTTTACGTCATCGAAAACGAAATCATTTACAAAAGTGAGGTTTCCACGGTTATCGGAAAAAATGCCGCCGTCAATAATTTGCGGTTTATCTTTCATAAATTTATAGAACCTGCCTTTTTTTATTCATCTTTTTTTGAACCAATAAAGTTTGCTGTGTTTTTCCACCCATTCGGCCGTTTCTTTTATCATTGTATCATAGTCAGGTATACGATAAGCAAAGTATGTTCTGTTATTGAGGAGCGTTTTGTCTACTGCAAAATCGGCGCACGGTCTGATGGTTATATTCATTTTTCCGAAGTGTTTTTGCATCAGGCAGAGCAGACTATATTTATCTATATTTTGATTCGGGGTTAAATGGTATAATCCCGTTAGATCCTGACGTACGGCGGCATCTATTGCTTTTGCCAGCTCTATGGTTGTAATTCCGTTCCAAATGGCTTTCGTAAAGCCGCTTATTTCTCCGTTCTGTTTTAAAAACCAGTTTAATAGACCGCTGCCTTCAGGATCTGTATCCGGGCCGATAATTGACATTCTGAAGGTCAAATCTTTATCGTTAACGATTTCCCCCAGTGACTTTGTCCTGTCGTAGATTGTCTCGCCGTCCGGACTTGAGTCCTCAGAGTAAGGAGCCGTTTTTCCGGAAAAAACACAGTCGGTGCTCAGATGAATGATTTTTGTCTTTGAGCTCCTATAATGGACCGCCAGCATTTGCGGCAGGTAAGAATTTACAAGTATTGCCAAATCCGGTCTTTTTTCCGATGTTTTTTGCAGCAGGCCGATTGCATTGACAATTACATCCGGCTCTATTTTATGAAGCCAATTTTTAAGGGTTTCAAAATCAGTAACGTCAATTCTTTCGTTCTTATCGCTGGTTTTAACACTTCTGGACATACCGTAAACATCATATTTCTGCTCTTTCAGGTATAGCGCTATTGTATGGCCGGCCATACCGGTAACGCCTAGTATCGCTATTTTTTTATTCATGACTTTCTCACTTCTTATTTCATAATAACTTTACAGAAATAAATCAATCTTTTGGGGAAATACATTTCCCAAAAAGATTGATTTATATAAAAATGGAAATAGCAATTTTGCCAACATAGTCATACAGTCTTTAAAATTTTAAACACAGTTAAATTTGTCAGGTTGTTACAGAAGTTTTACTTAGCCTGTTTTCCAAACTGTCCTATTTATATAATCTTTATAACTGAGTATAATCCTTACGACTTTTTTGGAAACATTGTCGCTTTCATAGTCGGGAACTGTTTTTACCGGCTTAGAGTCTTCATGATACTGCGATACGACGACATCAATGGCATTTATTACGTCTTCTTTCTTAAGCCCGCACATAATCAGTGTTCCCTCGTCCATGCCTTCAGGTCTTTCGTGGGCGTTTCTGACTGTTATCGCCGGAAAGTGGAGCAGGGAGGACTCTTCCGTAATTGTTCCGCTGTCGGAGATGACGCAGTAGGCATTTTGCTGCAGTTTGATATAATCTGCAAATCCCAGAGGTTTCATGAACTCGATAAGTCCGTCGGTCAGCAGCTTTTTTTCTTCGAGAAGTTTTCTTGTCCTGGGATGTGTTGAAAATATTATTCTTTTTTTGTATTTGGCGGTAATTGCATTCAGGGAGTCAATAAGATTTTTGAAGTTATCATCATAATCGGTATTTTCTTCCCTGTGGGCACTGACGACAAAAAAGTCCTTTTCGGCAAGGTTAAGCCTGTCAAGAACGTCACTATCGGCTATTTTTTCTTTTTGCTTTAAAAGTACCTCTTTCATGCTTGAACCGACTTTTATTACTGTTTCCGGCGGTATTCCTTCGTCCAGCAGGTATCTTCTGGCATGTTCGGTCAGTGTCATATTTATGTCACTTAAATGATCAACTATTTTTCTGTTAATTTCTTCGGGAACTCTTTGATCGAAACAGCGGTTGCCGGCTTCCATATGGAATATGGGTATTTTATTTCTTTTTGCCGATATTACTGACAGGCAGGAGTTGGTATCTCCGTAAAGGAGAACGGCGTCCGGCCGGTTTGTTTTGAAGAGCTCATCGGTTTTTATAATCACGTTGCCAATTGTTTCCGCCGGTGTTTTGCCTGCGGCTTCCAGAAATATATC
Source organism: Candidatus Xenobia bacterium (assembly GCA_031551355.1). GTDB lineage: Bacteria > Vulcanimicrobiota > CADAWZ01 > CADAWZ01 > CADAWZ01 > JAVBNT01. The sequence continues at coordinate 113,205 of JAVBNT010000020.1, forward strand.
CGGTTTCCTGATGCCCATATCTTCAAAGAAAATGCCGTTTAGCTCATAATCGTAATTTTGACCGGTATGAACCAGTATATGGTCCGTATATTTGTCTAGTTCCTCTATTACACAGCTCAGCTTTATTATTTCCGGCCTGGTGCCGACGATCGTCATTACTTTCATAATTAATATCCTTCGTTATTAATATCCTTCGTTGTATTCATTGCTTTCCAGTTCTTTTTTAATATAGTCAAGGTTTATCAGGATATCTTTTATTTCATCTTTTGTTAACAATTCCGTATTGTGTGATGTATAGTCCTCGGCCTCTGTGATAATTTCTTCTCCGTCGACAAAATATTTTCCATAATTCAAATCCCGGTTATCCATTTGAACCATGAAAAAATTGCCCATGTCCTTGGCTTTGACTCTCTCTTCACGGGTCAGCAGTGCTTCATAAAGCTTTTCTCCGTGCCTGGTACCGATACACTTTATTTCCGAATCCGAATTGAAAATTTCTTTCATAGCCTGCGCCAGATATGCAATTGTTGTTGAGGGAGATTTTTGTACAAAGATCTCGCCTCCGGAGGCATGCTCATATGCGAAAAGTACCAGATCTACGGCCTCTTCCAGAGACATCATAAATCTTGTCATCTTGGGATCCGTAACGGTTATCGGCTGCCCCTGTTTTATCTGTTTGGCAAACAAAGGAATTACGGAACCTCTGGAGGCCATTACATTTCCATACCTTGTTATTGATATTACCGTATTCCTGTTTCCCATACGTGACTTTGAGATTGCCAGCTTTTCCATTAAAGCTTTCGATATTCCCATAGCGTTAATAGGGTAAACCGCTTTGTCAGTCGAAAGGCAGATAACTTTTTTGACATCGTTTTCTATGGCGGCATTCAGTACGTTTTCCGTCCCGAGAATGTTTGTTCTGACTGCTTCCAACGGGAAAAACTCACATGACGGTACCTGTTTTAAAGCTGCTGCATGGAATACATAATCAACGCCGAACATTGCCGAATAAATACTGGAATATTCTCTTACATCCCCGACGAAAAATTTTATTTTATTGTTTTTGTATTCATTTCTCATATCATCCTGTTTCTTTTCATCACGGGAAAAGATGCGGATTTCCCTTATATCCGTTGTTAAAAAACGTTTAAGTACTGAGTTTCCGAAAGATCCGGTTCCACCGGTAATAAGCAGTGTCTTTCCATCAAACATTATTGGCAATTTCCCCTTAAATTTTTTTATGATATATTTATTTAGCTATTGGCAGCCGTATTTCCTATATAGGGCGGTGTATTTTTGCTTTTATACAAAAATATAGAATGTTTAAAAAGCAATGCAAAACTCAACCTGTTTTTAAAAGCAGTATTATCCCATGTTTTTGAACTTGAGGTTCAGGAATCTAATTTATGTAAATCCCGTTAAAAACGTTATCGTATTATGTGTTGTACGTATTTTTATCAATTTTGCCCGCAGCCGATTTGTAAAGTTTTTTATATTCTCCGGAGAAACCGGTTTAGTCTCTTATCTGCCGGATTATTTTTTTTATCGTATCGGAAAGCCCATGTTTTCGTGTGTTATTTATTACGGTGGAAATAATCTGCCCGGGACCGTAAAGTTCCATATTATATTTTAGTTTTTCTGCAGCCCTGCCCAGGTTTTTAGCAATTAATTTGTGAAATGGTCCGCCGGACTCTCTGTTTGCCGGATATGCCCAATCAAAGGGATCTGTTTGCATATGTTTTTGCAACTGTTCCAAAATGTGCTTTGACTCCGTATCCAGGTGATGCCTGCTGATTACATCCTTGTATACGTCTATAATCCTCGATGTATATACTTCATGGTTATATTGTGATTGTGCAAATTTAAGTGACTTTTCACCTCTGTATTGCAGCTCCTGCGGATTGTCCATTAGTCTCTGAAGTTCCATTGTGTAAATACTGTCGTTATTCTCAACGGCAACACCGCATCCCGGGGCATTTATTGTGTCCGGCAGTGCTGTTCCTTTAGTTGCCAGCACTGTTTTTCCGCAGCTCATAGCCTCAATAGCCATCATCCCAAATGATTCCTGCTGCGATGGCATCAGAAATATATCGCATGCCTGATAAAGGCTTGCAAGCAGATTGTCATCTGAAATCCATTCATATTCTTTTACATTGAATTTTTTGGCGAATTCCGTTAACGATTTACAATGGGACCCCACTGCCAGAAGGGTTGTTTTCTTTTCGGAGTTCAATTTTGTCAGTGCTTTTTTTATAAGTTCCAAGCCTTTATAGGGGTTTTCATCTGCGCGGAACATTATCACCGGTGAATTTTCTTCAATGCCCAATTCCTTTCTGGCAAGGTTTGAGGCTCTTGGTTTGAACACTGTCTGGTTAACGCCGAAAGGGACAAGGTATTGCGGGAGATCTTTTGTTATCGGTGATTTTTTTATTTTTTCCATCATCCAGGCGGATGCGGCAATTACTGATATTTTTGAATTTTGTATTGCCATACGCTTCAGTTCAAAATTCAGAGCTGTATTATCTTTTGACATTTTGAACGGTGAGTCAAGATTTGGGCAGTCGCCGCAACCTGTTTGCCATTTTTCACAGCCGAAACTGTGAATGCAGTGCCCGCTGAGCGCCCAGGGGTCATGGAGGGTCCATACGGATGGCTTCATTCTGGACATTATAGGCAAAAAATTGATGTTGAAAAAATAATTATGTATCAGATGGTAATGCACGATGTCAGCTTCATGAAACAGACGGTTGTAAATAATGTCGAGCGCAAAAGGGTGTAACGCGCAGTGCGTATCGTAGGTGCTTTCGAGCTCCGCCATTTTTTTTTGCAGTATTCTTTTTTTGTTGTCTGAAAATATGCTGAATGTATTTGGATCTTTGGACAGCTTGCTTAAAACAAGGTGATGTGAGCGTATGTTTTTTTCACTAAGATAATAATGAAGGTCATGTCCGTTGAATTTGTTACCCTTGAGATCGTTATCTCCTATCTGCAAATTATTGATATGATTTTTGAGTATTTCTTTATATTCCGATACATTTGTTTTGTCTTGTTTGCGGCACAATGACAGACAGTAAGCTGCCTTGTTGTTGTCAATACCTCTTAGTGCGGCTAGAAAAAAATTGAAATCCTTGTCGCTTAGAGACCTCAGTTCATCAAAAAATAAAATAGTTGCATTTGTAAATAGCTGCTCTCTTTCCTGTATAACCTTCAGCTTTTTACTATTTGTATCCTGAGCTTCATGAATTCTTCCTTTAATTAACGGCTGCGGTATATGTATAAATCTGTATTCTTCTTTTAAGAGTTTGAACCATAAGTCATAGTCCTGTGTGGTTCTTAATTCTTCGTTAAAGAGTCTACGGTTTTTGAAGGCTTCGGAAGGGAGTAGAAGGCTGCAGCCATGGATAGCTGAGGAGAAAAGTTTTTTTAAATTATCAATAAGAAGTTCTTCCGCCTGTTTGGGAAGCCTTACCGCGCATTCGCTGTTGCTGTAGGTGTTTATAAGAATGTAGTCGGAGAATATTATGGTTTTTGAGGAGCACGGTGAATTTTTGAGGAATAATAACTGTTGCTCCAGTTTTTCTGGCAGATAGAGATCGTCGTGGCTTAACCAGGAAATATATTCACCTTTGGCCTCTTTTATTGCCAGATTAAGGGCCGTTGCGACGCCGCCGTTCTCTTTTTTTAAATATTTTATTTTATCTCCATACGATAAAGCTATTTTTTCCGTTGCGCCATTATCTGCGGAGCCGTCATTTACAACAATTATTTCAGTATTTATATATGTTTGTGACAGAGCGCTGTCAATGGCTTCCTTTAAATAGTTAGAACCGTTATATACGGGTATGATGATTGAAACAAGGGGATTTAAGTTCTCCATAGCCTTTCCTTGTGCTTCTTTTTGAGTGTAGGGTATTTTTACACCGAATCTTTATCATTTCGTTGGTATTACTTCGCCGGAATATCAGACTTTATTATTTTTTATTTATTTTCCATTCATGCTCTAATCTGAACAGTCCGTATTCCTGGATTTTTGAATCCGTTGCGAATGAATATATCTGGGTCTGGTAATCGTAAATGATACTTCCATGCGTCTGGGCGGACACGTTTAACCAGTAACTGCCTTTTATCAAATTGAGCTTATCGATCTTTAAGATTGCTTCGCCGGTTGTATTTTTATTGGCATTTTTTATTTCATTTTCATCGAGCAGTGAATTTGTTGCAAAGCAACTCGTTCCATCAGCGGAGAAAAAATGAACACCGAAACCGAGGGCTTTAACCGGAGTATTTACTTTGAAGGAAATCACTACGGAGACTTTTTCGCCAACCGTGAAAAGTGTTTGCTCACTGCCATTGGAATCAAGCATTTTAACGCCTGTAATTTCTGCATGTTTTATTGTTTCTTCTTTGTGTTCCTCTGCGGATGTATCGCATTTTGACTCTGTGTTGGCCTTTATTTTATTTTTTTCATCGATGGAACTTCTATATTTGTCGTTCATGCTTAGTGCGTATGCTCCGGCAACTTCCTGTGGAGGACCGTCTTTCTTGATGATTCCGTCCTGAAGCCAGAGAGCGCGGTCACAAAATTTTTCGATATTGTTTATTTCATGGGTGACAAGTACTATCGTGACACAGTTTCGCCTGAACTCCATCATTTTTTCAAAGCATTTTTTCTGGAAATTGGTGTCTCCCACGGCGAGAATTTCATCAATAAGAAGTATTTCCGGATTTATATGTATCGCTACTGAAAAAGCCAGTTTTAAATACATACCCGACGAGTAGGTCCTTACCGGATTGTCAATGAAGTGCCCTAATTCTGAAAAGTCAATGATTGAATCTATATATTTGTCCACCTGCTTTTTGGACATCGCAAAAATTGAGGCGTTTGTATAGATGTTTTCGCGGCCGGTAAAATCAGGGTGAAATCCGGCTCCGAGTTCGATAAGGCTTGAAACTCTGCCGTTTACCTCTATTTTGCCGGTGTTAGGGTAAAGTATTCCGGCAATTAATGACAGCAATGTGCTTTTACCGCATCCGTTGTGTCCTATTAGACCGACGGTTTCGCCTTTTTTGATTTCAAAGCTTACATCTTTTAAGGCGTAAAACGGGGTATAGTCATTACTCCGCAGCCGTAGAATTTTTTCCTTAAGGGTCAATGGTTTGTCATGGAATATTTTAAATGTTTTTGATACATTTTTTACTGATATTGCTGTTTTCATTTATAAATCCTCTGCGAATGTCCGCTCGCATTTTTGAAAAACGTAAAAACCGATTATGAATAGAACTACGGCAGCCGTGAATGCTGAGGCCAGTGCAAAAAGATTTGGCATTTTGCCATAAAAAATTATATCCCTGTAGCTGCCGATAATTCCGGCCATCGGGTTGCATAATAATATGATTTTCTGATATTTTACAGGAAACATTGATATATCATAAAGTATTGGCGTAAAATACAGCCAGGCCAGGGTTAAAATTCCTATTATTTGCTCAAGATCGCGGAATTTGACATTAAGGGCAGAGATTAACATACAAAGGGAACTTGCAAAAATAAACTGTATAAGAACTATTATCGGTAAGAACAGAATATATACCGTAAGGGGTATTTTTGAAATAATAATGGCCAAAATTACTATGGGGATGCAATATATATAATCCACAATGTAAGTTGTAGCTACGGAAAGAGGTAATATCAATCTGGGGAAATATATTTTTTTTACAAGACTGACGTTATTGACGATTGCTCCGAGAGAGCCGTTCAGGGAAGTAACAAAACTTGTCCATGGCAATAACGCTACAAAGAGAAACATTGCATAGTTGGGGATTTGTACCCTCAAAATAAACGGAAAAATTGTTGCATATACCGCCAGTTGAAGCAACGGATTTACAAATGTCCATAAAAAACCTAAAAAGGAAGCTTTATATCTGGACCTTAATGTTTTTTTTACAAGACCGAATAGCATTTCCCTGTAAGCATATAATTCTTTGAATTTATTTATCATGTATTGCTCTGTTTATAAATATTTAAAGGCAGCGATTTGGCTTGCCTTAGTTATTTTTCTATTCTGAATAATCGGTATGGCGAGACATTTTCCGGCGTTATTTCCGTCATTTTTTCCTTTAATGGCGGCGGTTTGTTAACTCCGCATCCCAAAAGAACATAATCTATATTGGCAAAAACTGGATTTATTCCTGCTATATAATGAGTTTTTTCGTATACTGCCCCTCTGTCGACATGTATGGCCTGTATGCCGTTTTTTTCTATTGAATAACTGTTTTTGCATTGCCGGTCAATGTTTTCCAGCAGCGTAAAAAAATAAGGGCTGTTCAGGTACGTTTCCATTATTTTATCACTGTTAACCGCTTTTGAGATCAGCAGCGTTTTTCCCTGATTGTTTTTGATGTAAGAGGCAATTATTGCCGCCTGACCGACAATATCCCTGTTCTGTGCGGCATTTATGACCATACTGTTTTTACTGTATAATATCCCGTTATTCAGGATAAAAATAGTTGTGAGTAGGATTATCAATATTTTCCCCAGTTTTTGCGGCTGTTTTATTGCCAGATATGAGCCGTATACGGTAAATAAGAGCATCAGCGTTTTCAAAAAATCAAAGTATCCGACTTTTAGTAATATCTGCGGATAAACAATATTTACAAACGGCTGTGTGCTTGTATGTGTTATATGTGCAAAAAAGGTCGAATCAACCATAGAGTCTCCGACCGGCGGTATTGCTATAAAGGCTATAAACATAACCAACGCTGATGCGGACATTATCATTAGCAGCTTTTTGTTTTGGATTTTGATTTTTATGGTTTCTAAAAAAAGTGCAATCAGAGGAATTACGATCGGGAACATATATCTCAAGTGTATTCTGGGAATTTTTGCGGGAAAATCTTCGACAATACATATTGTGCCGCAGATTATCAGACTGGCAAATATTATTGACAATATGGTGAAGGCGGTTATTTTTCTGTAATCCTCATTCATTTTTGAAAAGTTGACGATCGGCAGTACTACGGGAAATATTAGAAAAGCGAAAATTATATATGTGCTATAAATAATCATCGAATAAAAAATGTATCTGATTTTTGCGAAGTCAATGGTTTCTACGGCAAGGCTGTTAAAATAGATGTTATTTGTCAGCGTTCCTGTTTTTAATAAAAGGTGGAAACAGAAAAATAAAAAGAGCGGCAATAAAACAATTGTTGCAATAAAAATTTTTTTCTGTTTTTCAGTAGCTTTTTTTATTTTATCCCATACGGCAACAGCAATAAATGCCGGAATAAAGTACAGTGCAACCACTTTTGTCTGAAAAAGCAATATTATTGAGATGATGACCTTTGCAGCGGATACAAGTTTTTGTCTGTAGCCGTCCGCTTTTATGTAGTCCCATACAAAACAAAAAAGCCATAGTGACAGAGGGTAGAACAGTGATTCTGACATCACCAGTGAGGTAATGAACAGATCCGGCGAAATTACCGACAATAACGAGATTAAAATAGCTTCTTTTTTGTTTTGCGTAATGCTTTTTCCAATTATGTAAGCAGGGAAGACAGCCGAAGACATTACGACTGAGTTTATAAATTTTATTGTATCGTATGAAATTTGCGGGTTTTTAATCAGCGCGGCCGGAGAAATTAGAATCGGATAGAGAATCTGTTTGAAGTTCAGAGGCAGCGATCTTACAAGTATTTGCCCGTTTTCTGATATGGAACGTGAAATGTTAAGGTATATCAGCTCGTCATAATATATATGTATGAAGAGGTTGGCTTTGGCAAGTATGTAACGTACTGCAATGCTGATAATGAAAAACACGGTCAGCAGCAGCGGTATTTCTATATCGGCGGTTTTGGCGCTTAGTTTTATCGGTGACTTCATTTTGGCGTTTCCGGGTAAAATTTGCTGAATTTGTATACGTAATAGATTTTCTCTCCCGTTTGCGGGTTTTTTCCGAACACATCGGCAACGGTTGCCTGTGCGTTAATATTATAATGTTCCTTGAGGAAAATGCAAATTTGGGATATTTTCTCAGTGCGCTCCAGAGAATCGTTTCCGGGTCTTCTGTCGCCGCTATGGTCTGCTACAATGTAAAAAACGTTATTTTTGCCGGTGAGATCTGTAAAAATATTCTTTATCCCGTATTTTTCTTTTATGGCGATGTTCTGGGCTGTTCCGCTCCACCAGTCACCGGATGTGGTTGAGTTTTCAAACTGTGCAAATTCCGGTGTTTCAAATATCCCGTAAGCTTCATTTCTGAAACTATAGGTGTCGTAAATGTAGAAATTGTTTTTCCTGTTTTTCATGTAATCGGCCAGTGAACGGTATTGCCGGTATTTTCCGGTGTCATAAGCGGCGGAACGTTTTATCATCCCCTGATATATGAATCCGCAGGCAATGAAAGCCGCCATCAGTAGTATCGCTGTGATTTTTTTTGTAAGCTGCGGTTTTTCCTTTCCGCTTTTCAGAAGCCCGTATACCGCAAGCATGATTAATATTGATGCTATGAACTGAGGGATAATAACCCTGTCCAGTGCCCGTCCCATAAAATTTAATCCGCTTACAATCATCATTGTTGTGAGCAGACAGGCAATAATGTAAGATGAGGTATTCCTCTGCCTGATTGCCAGAATGATGCCCAGAAAGGATATGGTTAGGATATTTCCCAGTGAGTTTTTTATGCCGGTGAGCGTTTGGAGCAGATATTGTCCGTGATCGGCTTTTTTCAGCAGACACTCTTTTTTCGCCATGACGATCTGCTCCAGTTTTTCTTTGCTGAAAAAAGCATCATCATAATTATAGGACAGCAGCATTCCATAATCGTTTTTGCTCAAATTTGCATGGCTGCAGATATCCGCCGCTTCTTCACGGGGGACTTTGTGATAGTCGGTTGCAGTCGTTCTTACTTTCATTTCATAGAAAGCTTTTCTTTCCGGCGTGTCCTGATAACAAGCGTCGTTTACAAACCACATAAATATTGAGGCGGCAAAAGCGGCTGCTATAATCAGGCTGAATTTAAGAGAGCTGATGTTCAGACCGGTTATTTTTCTTTTTCTGTTGAACAGATCCGCTGCCAACAGTGCAGCGACAAAAAGCGCCGAAGTATAGATGCATTGCTGCCTGAGAGCACTGCCGTTAAGGATCAGGGCAATGGCTGTATATATTTGCGGATTTGGTTTCTCTGAGTTGGCGGCGTTGAGCCACAACAGAATGCCGCCGGTAAAACTCATACATGATATGACTGTAAACTGAAAATTGTCGGGAAGTATCATGCTTCCAATCATAAGAATCAGCAGAATGACCATAGGGAGTGATTTATAGCGACTGTATATCACATAGCAAATTGCCGTCATTGAGCAATAAATGGTCGATATTAAAAGGATACTGTACCAGGGAACCGAGATGAATGTTTTTGAAAGAAATGTAAGCATAAACCCGTAAATGATGTTGATATTTATCATGTAGGGATCATATACGCCAAATCCGCCGCCGCAGAATACGGAGGCCCAGTAGTCGTCAATGGTCTGGTACTGTATGTGCAGAACTGTAAAAACAAATATAATCCAGAAGATATTTAACAGCGCAGATACTATAAGTTTTTGCCGGTGGAAAAAATCACATAACATTAGGATAATTTAATTACTTTCCTATTCGGTATATTATTCATTATTACAAAGGGCTTTTCATTATATCATAAACATTCCTGTTATTACAATTTTGTCAGATAATCCTGTTATTGATATTGTTCTTAATTATTATGGCGTGATATAATGTAGATTAAGTTTTTCAGGAGTTATTGTGAGCTTTAGTACATGTATAACAGAAGTAACGAGATAGCAAATCTTTCTCAGCGCCATCCTCTCTTTGTTGTTGTGGACATCGGAACCACCAGAGTTAAAGCCGCTTTATTTGATGATAGGGGAGTAATTTTCGCCAGTTCATCCATAATGATGCCGCTTGAGAAGAATGCCGATATTTATGAAATCCGGCCGGTTATTTGGCTTGATGCCGTAGCTTCAGTTATAAGAGATATTTCTTCAAAAAACGACTGTTCCGATGTTGTTGGTTTGTGTATATCGGGTGCAGGACCAACGCTTGTCGCATTGGACGCAAAAATGCTGCCGGTTCGGAACGCAATTTCATGGATGGATTGGCGGGCTGCGGATGAAGCGAATGAAATATCGGCTTTATCAGGGAAAAGCGTTGATGCATCCTGGCTGGCGGCAAAATTTTTATGGATGAAACGCAGCGAGACCGATCTTTTTGAGAAAACCGCTTTTGTAATGCAGCCGCTCGATTATGTGGCTGCCGTTTTTACCGGAGAGCCTGGAATTTCGATTGTCTCGGAAACGTTTAATGCCGTTCCGGAAGATATCTGGCTTGCAGCCGGACTGCCGTCGGGTGTCCTTCCCCGGCGGTTTCGTATGGGTGAGGTTATCGGTAAACTTTCCGGCAAGTGGGCTTCTTTTTTGGGACTGCCCTCCGGTGTTGCCGTTGTTGCAGGTACCGGTGGAGCGGATGTTGTTGAGGTTTTGCTGGGAACAGCTCTTTTTGAACAGCATATTGTTTGTGACAAATCAGGAACATCCGAGGGACTGGAGATGTTCTCCGAAAGAAAAGTTGAACTTCCGGGAATGTTTATTGTTCCGCATCCTTTTGTTGCCGGTGCCTGGCACATCGGCGGCATGATGTCTTCCGGCGGCAAAGCGTTGGAGTGGTTCCTGAGGTCTTTTTATCCTAAAACGGCCACGTTTGAAGATTTGTCGCTTGAAGCTGAGACAGTTGAACCCGGATGTGGCGGACTTGTTTTTCTGCCGTACCTTTTCGGCGAAAGAACCCCTGTTTGGGATCGTAATGCCAAAGGAGTATTTTTCGGACTTTCGGTAGAACATGAACGTAGGCATATGGCAAGGGCGGTAATGGAGGGGGTTGCTTTTGGTATGTCACAGATCATCGGTATTTTTTCTTCCGGAGGACTTGCACCAAAAGAGATCGTGGCTACCGGTAAACCGTCGTCTAATTTTTTGTGGAACCAGATAAAAGCGGACGTTTCCGGCCTGCCTTTAAAAACGACGGGTGAAATTGAAGCGGAGCTTTTAGGTTTATCGATAATTACGTCAAATGCTCTTGGTCTGACAACAGATCTTGTTGAGACCTCCAGAAGGCTTGTAAGGTTTGATAATTTTTTTTATCCTTCAAAAGAGTATGCCCATGTTTACAGAAAGAATTATTATATTTACTCCGAACTTTATTCTTCTCTTAAAAAATTGTTTCACTCCTGATTCTGAGAGTTTTATAAAATATTGAAAGGCGGTGGTATTATGCCGACATATTGTTACCGTAAGGAAGATGACGAAAAAGGGTGCGATTACTGCACTGAAATTTTTGAAATTGTTCAAAAAATGAGTGAAGAAGCTATCAAACTTTGCCCGCGGTGCGGCTCTAAAATTGAGCGTATTATTGTTCCTCATAGCGTATATTTTTACACCGACAGGGAAAAACAGATGCTTAGCGACAAAAATTTAAGCCGTATGGGCTTTACTAAATTGGTGAGAGAAGAAAAAGGGGTGTATAGAAAAACGACGACAAGCCGTGAGGACGCATATTAGAGCAATTTTATTATTGTTTCTTATTGAATAGATCTGCCGGTTTCTTTCCGGCAGGTCTATTTTTAATTTTTGACTTTTCAAATTTTGACTACATAGAGGTGTTTTTAGTTTTTTAATCTTTGTTGATGAAAATTAATTTATAAATTTCTTATTTTCTTTACAAAAGGTATTGCATTTGTCAAATTTTTGTTGTATAATGAACAAAATGTTAAAAATATTAACAAATTGTTAACAAAAATAAAAAATATGTTAACAAGCGACAGTTAAACTTAGTAATGGAGGCAGCACTTATGACAAACATCAAATATATTAAAATCATGACAATCGCATTTATAATCACCGGATATATATCCAATCCCGAACCTGTTTCTTACCTTAAATTATCATCCTGTCTGAGTATTGATTTATAAAGGGAGACATATTTATTTTATTTTTATAAATTATTTATTACATTTATACAAACATTCATAATTCAAAACGGCGCCTAATTCCCCCGGGCGCCGTTTTGAATTATGAATGTTTATGTTTACTGCAGTTCGGCCGACTTCGCCACCGCTTTTTTTGCCGGCAGTTTTGACTCTCTCACAAGTGCAATTGCTATTTGAATGGCCAGAATGAGGGTGAGTATAGACAGAAGTCCTCTGATTGTCGGCGACGGGTTACTTACGATAAGAGCCGATTTTGAATGAATAAAAGGTTTGTAGAAAACCGTTATTTCGCTGCCTTTTTTGTATTTGCCGATGAATTTTGCCCCCTCCTGTTTTGAGTTGAACTGATATAATTCATCGTCGTCGGATATGGAAATGTTGTCGTATTGGCTGCCGTTTACAGAATAGGAATAATGAATACGAGGCAGGTATTTATATTCATGCAGGCTGTATCCCGGTATATTTGATGCTAATTTTGTTCTGTAAAGCTCCGCATTGAGAACTGTTCCTTTTGTTTTCAGCCATTTGTGCTGGATGTTCTCCCTCATACTTTTCGTTATCAGTGAAAACGATATAAACAAAAGTAATATTATCACAAATATCCCGGTAACATATTTATTCATAAAATTTAGCCCTGTTTTATGGATTGTATTTCCCCTCCTTTTCAATCAAAGCGATCTTCCAGCTTTCAGAACCGGCTTTTACGGGTTTAAAAAATGTTACATAATCGGAAAAGTAATTATTCACAATTGCAGGTTTTTTATCTTTTTCCTTGTCCTGTTCGTTTTCAGTGTATTGAGTTGTTATTATACCCCAAAAACGTATTGTTGCTATGTCATAAAAACGGTCGAGATCTATTCTTACAAGTTGTGTATTCGAGATTTTTGTATCCGTAATTTTGAAGTCCTTTTTATCTTTTTGGACGGTATCCCTGATGAAAAGCTGAGATTTGAGAAAACATGGCGCCAGCGTGTCTTTTAGCGTTTCAGCCTCATTTGTGAAGAGCTTGCTGTAATATTTTTTCAGCATTGATATTCCTGAATTAATAAATTTATCCCAGTCAAAATTTTCGTTACGGTTTGCAAGTTCAATTTTGTTTTGTTCCAAATCTTTTTGGGCAATCGTTTTAAGGCAACCTTCCGCATAGTTATATTCCCATTCAACCGGAGCTTCTTCCATTAAATATTCGGACATTTTTTCAATAGCGCTTACAACCCAGCTATATTTTCCGCTGGTAATATTTTTACCGCAGGCAGTGCATACTCCGTCAAGATTCGGCGATTTGCCATGTTGACAGGCAGGGCAGTAGAAATCGATCTGAGTTCCCGGAGGGGAAGATAATATTCCTTTGTATCTCTCAAAAATCCATTTTTCCGTGAGCAAAATGCTGCTTACTTCATTTGAGGAGTTCATTTCTTCATGAGTAGAGGTAATGCTTAATATAATTTTGTTTGTTCCGGCATTGTAGCATTCCATTTCTTCTACTTTACAGGAAATAAGTTCTAAATTCGTTAATGATTTTATGCCTTTATATTTTCTTTGTATAGTATGTATTACATGCAGCATAAAGTAGTAGGCAGAACCGCCCCACTCAAGATCTATTCTGTGAGTGAACGTTTGCAGGAACAAAAATTCTGCAAACTTGAGAAAAGCCGGAATCGAGAAGTTTGCATCCGTCTCCCTGATATTTTTTACGGTTATGGAAATTGATTTCTCACCCTCAATCAGCGTTTCCGGAAGCTGTCCGGCATTGAGGTCTTTCATTGAGATTTCGTTTTCTTCTTCCTCCACATAATATTTTTCGAAAATTTTACGGTATTTAATTAAGTTATAGATAATAAGAATTACAAGCGAGACGATGAATATTTCCAGTGGATAGTTTATCGGGTTGCCGCCGTCATAGATTACTTTGGTCACTGTGCCTTCATCGGTATATATCTCCTTTGTAAAGCGCATAAACGCGTGTGCCTGCCTGGAACATGCAAAAGCTGTAAGAGGTATAAGGCCGGTGATTTTTAATATTTTAGATAAATCAGATTTCATAGTTAATGGCAGTCTCCTGTTTTTGAGTGGAGTTTGTTCCAGAACTTTATTAATAGTTCCAGACGTTTTTGCAACGAGCTTATTTCCATAAATTCATCGCTGGTATGCCACTTGCCACCGACAGGGCCAACGCCGTCAATAGTAGGTATACCCGCATGACTTGTTATGCATCCGTCACTTCCGCCGATCCGCGGGGTCTGCACAATTTTGTAATTGATTTCGTCCGCAGCATCCTCGAAAAGTTTGCTGTAGTATAGCGTTTTTGAACAAGGTATCATTGCCGTACGGTTTAATTGAAATTCATATTCTGTTTCTGTAAATTCGCCTTTGCTGTTTTTTACCGTCTTGTTTTCCGCAATTTCCCTGAATGCTTTTTCGATACGTTCCAGTTCCTTTTGCTGTGAATATCTGAATTCAGCGCTGAAGTTTGCGGATCCCGGGGTTTTTCCCTTTTTATGTTCCGGAACTTCAATATCCCCCCAAACATTTACTGTTGTTTTGAGTTTACTGTCGGTCAACCTCAGCAGCTCGGTTATTTTCAGACTCATTTCTGCCACGGCATTGATGCCGTCCTGTGGATTTTCCGCTATACTTGCGCTCTTTCCTTTGATTTTGAAAGCGGCGGTTCCATAGCCCTGACGTGTATTCAGATATGTTGTCGTTTCGCAGTCAAGTCTGTTGCCGCCTTCAAAAACAAGTGCGAGGTCATGCCCTGTTGCTGTTTTGCGTATGAGCTGTCTCGACAGCTTTGAGCCGCTTTCTTCGTCTGAATTAAATATTAGTGTGATGTTTTTGTCTTTCAGGCTTCCTGTTCTGCTTAAACATTGCAAGAATGAAAGCATCAGCGCGACTCCGCCTTTCATATCACTTACTCCCGGTCCCCTTAGCAGATCTTTGTCAATGACAATATCTTTAAATTGGGAATTTTGTTCAAAAGCCGTGTCCATATGGCCCAGCATAATGATTTTTTTATCGGAATTTCCCGACCGGAATGCAACAATATTTCTTTCCTCAATGACATTTATTTCGAATCCCAATATTTGTATAACGGGTAATATTTGATTGATTACCTCTTTTATGCCTGTGAGATTGCTGTTGTGGCTGTTTATTTTTGCCATTTTGATCGTAAGTTCAAGAGCATCTTTTGCACAGTCGGCAATTAGTTCTTTATTTGTATTGGCGATACAGTTCAAAGTAAGCTCCTTTCCTTATATCTAATTGTATGACTCCATATAGCGCCGTTTGGATTTTTTAGCTGTCTATCGGCTTTTTGGCAATAATATACTCTTTGAAGGGGATGCCTCCGATTGTGCCTTCAAGCACGAAGCCGCCGTCTATCGGCTTAGCTTCCCTTTCTATCCTGTATTGTCCGATCATACCGCTGTCAACAACTGCCGTATTATCGCTGTTTAGTCCGAAAACTTCTTCCAGGTTATCCTTGCCGATAAAACCGGCAATGGAAAAGTTTTCCTGGCTCAGGCTATATGAAATATGTTCTTTAACTTCAAGATCTCCGGCCATTCCGGAGTTTAGCGGTCCCTGTGAAGCCGGCGTGATTGTACTGAAAAGCCTGTTGGCGCCGATGTTGCCGCTGAGTGCCGCCGATTTATTGAAAATACCGGAAGACTCAAAGCCGACTCCGCCGAACATTCCTTTCATTTTTATTTCATGACCTTTAAGGGAGTATTCGTAATTGAAGTCTTTATCACCGATAAACCCTTTTATTTCTATGCGGTCTTTGGGCATCTGATCCATCAGTATCCCTGCCAGAGGATCGTTTGGAGGAGTAATAAAAGCCTCTATCGGGTTATCTATTTTCGAAAAACAAATTTCCGGTCTGTTTATATTCATTTAAAATCCTTATTTTCTTATTCTGAAATCCTTAATTAAATTTATTCCTTCGAGAAGTTGAGGCGCGTCAGGGCGGTGCTGGGTAAGGGCCAGAAATGATGTTGCTTCAGGGAAAGCTTTATATAGTAAATTGCTGTTTAACGGTTCGTTTTCAAATATTGCTTCCACTCTTCCGATACGCTTCAGATAGGAAACGACATCGGACTTAAAAACCTCATCACTTTCTTCGAAAACTTTTTTTACAATCGTCATCGTTCCCACGATCCCGATCGGAAAGCCGAACATTCTCAGACTTTCCGTCATTCCCACAAGCATTCTGCCGGCATCTCTTCCGGTCAGATAGATAACAGTAGCTCCGGCTTCATGTACTTTTGACACATACGCTCTGGCGCCGGTAAGGGGAATATCATACTTTTGATATTCATCAGAAAAAAAGCGTTTTGCCCATTCTTTTTGAATGAACCGGATCTCTTTTTCGTCTGTTACCCTCATGTTTTTTAAGGTATGCTCAAGTGAGTATTCAACGAGTGATATATCCCTGTAGTTTTCAATTGCACTCGTAAGCTGCGGCAGCTCTTCCTCGTAGTTTTCAGATATTTCCCTTAAAATGAACACTGTTCTCGGCCGGTTGTCGAAAAGAGTTCCGTCAAGATCAAAGATAGCGACGGTTGAAATCTGCTTGTCGGTATTCTCCTTTATGCGGGAAACAACATCTTCCAGCAGCATATTTTGTTTTTCCTGGTCTTTTGATGTCCATATGGGAAGAATCATGTCTGCACTCCTTAAAATCTATTTTTATGGGATGAAATATACCGGGTTGGGCAGCAGCAGCGTATGCTGTGAGAACCCTCCGTCAAGATCGCTTTGCTGGTCGCCGATATTAAGTAAAATACGAAGTCCGCTTTTCTCTATGTCTTTTCTGGCATCTGTTTTATATTCTGAGGTCGATTTATATTTTCCCGGCATTCGGTGTACAAGGCCGTCATAATCTTCGAATCCCTCATTTTTTAAATTTTTTAGGGTCAGGCTTTCATATGAGGTGTATCTTCCGGTAACAAAGTATACTTTGAATCCCATTTTTTTTACTTGTTTGTAGAAATTCAGAGCCGGCTTCATTGCCGGTGCTTCTGCTTTCAGGACCCAGTCCGACCATTCAAAGAGGTTGCCGTTAAAAGCGAAGTCAACTTTTTCAAGAAACGGATAGCTTGTAAGAGCTGTTTCGTCTATGTCCAGCACGATCGCGGTTTTGGACCTGTCTCCCTTGAAATCAGCCGCGATGTCTAATGCTTTAGCGTATTGTTCTTCAACATCTTTCTGCCATTGCCCCGAATTGTAATACTTTCTTACTTTTTGTTTTACATGGGCAAGATTTTCTGGCTGTTGCGCCGACAACATGCCCGGGATACACATAAAGACGGCGATGAATAGTGCCGATATACAAAGAGACGTTTTTTTCACTTTTTCCTCCTATCCCTTGCTGACAATGTGCAGTATTAGCTGATTCAATACCTCATCGGCCTGATCGGCAGGCACCTGACATGTTCCGACCATGTCATGTCCGCCGCCGCTGTATATCTGACACAAGGCCCCTACGTTTGTCTTGCAGGTTCTGTTGGTAATACTGTGCCCGATGGCAAAGACTACGTTCAAATTATCCTTGCCCCTCATAGCGCGTATGGAAATATTTTGTTCGGGGAATAATGCATACTCAAGGAACCTGTTGCCGGTATAAGGTCTTTCAAGGGATCTAAGATCTATTACAAGGCAGTTTTTGTGGACCTTTGAGTATTTTTTCAACTGTTTTTCATATTTTGGCTTGTGGCTTTTATACTTTTTAACGCGTTCCGCCACATCCGGATTGGCCATTATTTCGTCGATAGTCATTGTCCGGCAAAATTCCAGCAGTTGTTCCATAAGATTGTAGTTACTGATTCGGTAATCCCTGTATCTGCCGAGACCGGTTCTTGGATCCATTATGAAGGAAAGCAGTATCCAGCCCTGCGGATTTTGAATTTCATCAATAGTCAGGTCTCCGGAGTCGCTTTTATCAACAGCTTCAAGCATTTCTGCAAACTGCGGGTATTTTTCTCTGCCGTTGTAATAATCGTAAATTATGCGCGCACAACTTTTTTCCTTACGGCTCTCGCCTTTAAAATCTTCGGTAAGAAGCATTTTGGCGTCTTCCTCGCTGGAATGATGGTCGAACCACATTCCGCATCCGGGCCAGTAAGGTATGTTTGCTAAAATATCATTTTCATCAATTAAAACTTTTCCGTCCTGTACATCTTTGGGGTGCACAAATTTATAAGAGTCTACGATTCCTTCTTCTCTAAGAATAACGCCGCAGATTAATCCGTCAAAATCAGATCTCGTTACGAGCCGCATCGATAATTCCTCCGATTGTTTCATTTTATGTTTAGAGTAAACTGTTTATTTAAAGTATATGCTGGGGATATGTTAAGTCAGCAACTGATTTCCATAATATATATTATTCAAACTCTGACAGGCAGCCATAACCCGACTTTAATAAATACTTCATTACCGGGCTTAATCCCTCCCTTTTTTTTGCGCCGGGTCGTTTAGAGCAATTTAATTTTACATAGCCGATACCCATCATGTAAAAACCATCCGGCATCTCTTGCTGTGATGACTCTTTTTTGTAAATAATTTGATAAAGGCCACGGCAGATTTATATCCTTCGCGTCCATTATACAGTATCGTTTACATTTGTGCAGGTTGCTCTAAACGCAGTTGTTTTATGAATTTTCGAAAGGACTGAGTCTGGCGAAATCGGGAAGGAAAAGTTTTTGTGATTCCGTATCCTGGCTGTAAATTTCAGCAAAGTCTGATCGCGATGCCATATTTAAAACACCGTCACTTCTTTCTTTTGTTACGGTAAGTGACAGTTGCGGATATCTGACGGCATTGTATTGAGGGCTGTATTGTGTCATTATGGAAAGGCTTATTCCCGGCATGTCCGACAGGAATACCAGTGTTTCTTCCGCTCCCTCCAGTTGATTGGGAAGCAGCAGAATTCTGACGATACATCCTTTTTTGATTATTCCTTCAATGTTGATCGTCTTTTTTTGCTGCCGGTACATTTCTCTGACGGATTCACGGTTACTGGTTACGTAATTGTTGATTCCCGAATACAAAAAAGCGGCTTTATCGCTGCTGTATTTCATATCCGGAAGGTATATATCCACAAGTCCGTCCAGTATTTCAAGGGCCTGCGTCGTCAGGTAACCGTTCGTATTGTAAACAATTGGAAGATTAAGTCCCTGTTTCCCGGCAATATAAAGAGCTTCTGTAATTGCCGGAAGATGCGGTGTGGGGCTGACGAGCTCTATGTTATGGCAGCCTTTTGCTTCCAGGGAAAGGAATATTTCCGCAAGCTGAGCCGGAGCGGTGAAGGTTCCTTTGGCTCCGGGACTGCTGATCTGATGGTTCTGGCAGAAAACACAGGAAAGTGTACATCCGCAGAAAAAAACCGTGCCTGCTCCTTTGCAGCCGGATAGGCCCGGTTCTTCGCCAAAATGTGCTGTAAAACTTGCTACCAGCGCCTGCTTTGTCTGACCGCATTTACCGTAAAAGCCGCAGTTTCTGTCTGTGTTACATGAATTTGGGCATAAATTGCAGGCGCTCAGCATTTTACCGGCCTGCTCTATTTTATACCTGAAATCACTGTCTTCGATTAATTTGAAAGACGGTACGCCTGCAAGGCGTTTTTTTATTTTTAACAGCTTGCCGTTCACTATTCTTTTCTTTTCAGGATCATCATTGAGGCGGGGGAGAGATCCAGTTGTACGGCCCGGTATTTTCCTTTTTGAGTTACGATAATTGATTTGCAGTCTGTATTTTGAGAGCTGGAATACAGGCACTCAAGCTTTGCTTTTTCGGCATGCAGCTC
Source organism: Candidatus Xenobia bacterium (assembly GCA_031551355.1). Classification (GTDB taxonomy): domain Bacteria; phylum Vulcanimicrobiota; class CADAWZ01; order CADAWZ01; family CADAWZ01; genus JAVBNT01. The sequence goes on from JAVBNT010000020.1 coordinate 133,041, forward strand.
GCTTTCTATTATTACCCAGACCCTGCTGCTCTCCTCGGCATTGGTGTTAATGGCTATGAGGATTTCCTCTCCCGCAAGAATCCTTGACCAGGCTATGGGTTCTTTTGCTCCCGGCCAGCCGAATGTTTCGCCGTCGTATGATATCTGGCGGAAGTATTGTCTGCCGTATTTTAATGCCGGCTCGGATTTTCTTATTTCACAGAGCTTGGCTATTTCCTTATACACTTTGTTTTCCGGGTTGAAGAAATGAACGCCTTTACTCCTCATTGCCCCGAATTTGCCTCCGAACATACACTCACGGATCCATCTGTCTGCGTGCGGAGGGCCGCCTTTGCCGTCGAGACACTGTTCCGTTCCATAGTATATGGCAGGAATTCCGAGACTCGTCAGTTGGAAGCCTGTAGCAAGAACAACCTGTTCTTTGATCGGATTGTTGGCGCAGAAACGCGCCTTTCCTTCCTCCGGATATCTCCAGACCTGATCATGATCGTCAAGTATCGATACATGGAATTTACCGGTTTCCCGGTGACTGGCAAGCGGAAGTTCCGATTTTTTTGTGTAATATTTGAAAAGTTCAAAAGGCTGCTCGAAGCCTTTGATGACTTTTTCCAACTGTCTGGGCGGACCGTTAATATCGAGAACGGCATTTAATCCGTGCTGTGTGGTGTCGGCAAGGAACTTAGTGGCGATTTCTTCGCTGCCGGCAACTTCTCCCATCAGCATAAAATTTTTCTTGCCTATAAGCTCGGCATATTCCCTGATTGCGTTACAGAATTTTCTCGATGCTTCCAGGCCCACGTGTTTGACGGCATCAATTCTGAATCCGTCGCAATCCGTGTAATATATCCAGTAGCGGTATACTTTGATCAGGGCGTCAAGAACTTTCTGCTCGGGAATCTTCAGGGCTTTGGATTCAAAAAAGTCGCCTTCCTCATATTCAGGATAATCATCCCAGTTTTTGATCGCCCCTTTTTTCCAATACCAATCCGGATTTTGAAATTCTACCGGCCATACTCCGTCTTCTTCTCCCTCTATTTCACCGCCATTTTTAGTTCTCCATTTGCCGAAATTATATCCTTCGGGAGTATAATAGGGGAATGTATTGAGATTTTCATTGCCTCCGTATCCTTCATAATACCAATTGTTGCCGGTGTGATTGTGAACAACGTCGAGTATAACCCTCAAGCCCTTGTCATGCGCTGCTTTAACAAGCTCCTTAAGCTCTTCTTTGGTGCCGAAGTGAGGATCGACGTCAAGATAGTTCTGTATCGCATATCCATGAAAGTTAACCTGAGTTTCCGGTTTGACTCCGGGTATTTCGGCTCTCTGTCTTAACACCGGCGTCAGCCACAGCGTGGTTATGCCGAGACCTTTGAGGTAGTCAAGTTTTGATTTTATGCCATTGAAATTGCCGCCCTGCCATTTTAGCCCGGAGTCACGCCATTGCACGGCCTCTTCATTGCTGCCGACGGCACTGCCCTCATCTTCGGGTGTGTATCGTTTTCTTTTTGATTCCAAACCGTCCGAAAAACGGTCAACGATCAGCATGTATAAAATTTCATCTCTCCAGTCTACAGGGGATGGATAAGTTGATTTAGGTATATGAAGGGTTACTTCCTGAAGGCTTTTATAATTTCTCATTGTGTTTTATCCTTTTGTAATATATTCTGTCTGAATATCGCTTTTTTGGGACATTTTTTTGCGCAGTCCCCGCAAGCCAGACACTCCGGGCCGCCGATTTCTTTGGTAACATCCAGTCCGACCGGACAGACCTTATTGCAAATTCCGCATTTTACGCATGAAGTGTCTTTTACCGACATCCTGAACAGAGCCAATTTGTTTGTAAGTCCGTATATTGCCCCAAAGGGACAGAATGTCCGGCAGATAATTCTGGACACAAAAACCATTGCAATCAGGAACAGTATCAGGATTATGAATCTCATTGCCGAGGTTTGGAAGATGTTTACCTCGTTTTTTTTCGATATTGCCGCCGGCAGTGAGGCCGTCATTGTGCCGACAGGACATATTTTGCAGAAATATAACGCCGGTATCGGTATTGTCTGTGACGGAGATGTCTGCGGCGAAGTCATATCTACGGAGTACTTTCCTTTAGAATCCATGGGACCTGTAGTAATATCGGCAGACTCGCCGGGTTTGATTGTGATGCCTTTGGGATTGTAGCTGGCCGTTGATTTGTTATTCGCTTCGTCGGTAAAAGTAAAATCTATCTGCGGGTCCGATACGTTTTCATTGCTGTTGTTCTCTACAGTGACCGTATAGGATACTTTGCCGCTTTGTTCGCTTGATATTTTGAGGTCGGTTATTTCAATGTATCCGGAATATTTTTGCCCCATCAGATATGGGAACAGTAATACCAGAAAAAGGAGGACCAGATATTTTATGTATCTTGTCCATTTGGGAATTTCCAGTTTCTTTGACGGTATTTTATGCATACAGTCCTGAAATAGACCGACCGGACAGACATATCCGCAGACAAAACGTCCGCAGGTTGCTCCGATAAGCAGAAGAAAACTTAATGCCATTAAGGGAAATTTACCGATGGAAGCCTGAAACGCACTTGCGCCGATAGGACAGGCAAATGTTGACCATGGACAGCCGTGACAGTTGTAGGACGGCGCACAAAAACCATGATTTTTGATTCCCAGACCGCCGAGATTGAGCGATATTCCCGCAGCCAGTGCTGTCCAGCTTCTTATTTTTGCAAAAAGTTTTTTCATCGGATTATTCCTACACTAATGCCATTCCTGAATGTTCGGGAAGTTTATTGGCTTTAAACGGCAGTATGAGTGACTCATTTGCGGTACATTCATAACCTTTTATCACGGCAATGAGGTTGCCTTTTTTATCGGTGAACTCAATGTCGGCTATAACCGTATTTTCCCTTTGTGAGATAATTTTCGCTGTTACCGTCAGTGTTTCCGGTTTTACCGTTCCTTCCTGTCTGTATGAGGAGATAAAGCAGGGCAGCGACGGCTTTTTCATGTTTTCGATTGTCCAGAGGATCATCAGCTGGAAACTTGAGTCCAGCATCATCGGTTCGGCAATCCAGTTGCTCCTCAGAGGATTTTTTATCCATGAAGACGGTTTTGGCGATTTTTTTGCCGTGCCGCGGATTGCCGCAGCGCTGTAGCCATCAACGCTTATAATTCCCCTTAACGCCTGACCGTGAAAAAGCTTTTCATGGTAGACCTCTTCCATGGAATGACCATATTGTGACATCTGCGGGTTTAATCCCGGTTTGCCGAGTTTTATTTTTTCATACGAAAGTATGATGTCGGCGCTGCTGTTCAGCAGATAAACTTTACCGTCACGGCTGCTTTCGAGCCTTACGGGAATATAGGTAAGGCCACCGGCTTCATGCCCCTGGGCGGTACTCACCCGGTATTTTCTCTGTTCGCCCGGCTCCAGTTTAAGTCCTGAGTTTACTCGCATATTGTCAAATCCGCAAAAAACTTCGCCTGGTTTTGCGAGCATCGCTCCATGCGCCATAAGTTCAATCATCAGTGCCGTCGGCAGCACTGCTTTTCCGCCGATGACATGGTCTGTAAGCACACTGTGGTTTTCGGATGAAATTTCACGCTCGTATATCGTAGAATATTGTTTTGGTGTTTCGGCAATAACTGCGACTTCAACGTCTGCCGTTTTGGACAGGCACATTTCGTTGAACATAAAATGTGCGCCATCTTCCATCGGGATCACGCCTATACCCTCCGAGGCAAACAATTTTTTCAGACCCTCATTGACCATTCCACCGTCCCATGGGCCCCAATTGAATGAAACTACTTTGCATTCCGGGCGAAGGGCTTTCTGCTGCTGCGCCGTTTTATTGAGAACTTCATTGGCGGCGCTGTAGTCTATTTGGCCTTTGCGTCCGAATCTTGCCGTTGAAGAACTGAAAAAGGCGATCATTTTCAGGTCGTCTTCCGACAGGATGTCAAGGATATTTTTCATGCCGTCTATTTTTGTGCTGCAAACGGAAGAGAATTCCTCATCACTTTTGTCTTCAATTTTTTTGTCGGCCAGGACGCCTGCTCCATGGATAAATCCTGAGATATTGCCGTTATTAGCCCTTATTTCCGTGAATATCTCTGTAAGCCGTTTTTTGTCTCGCACATCGGCGGTCACATAGTCGGCAGATACTCCTTTTTGCCTGATACGGGCCAGTACATTCCTGATTTCGCGTCCGGCCGCTATCTCTTTGAATCCGGCCCCAATCTCTGCCGGAGTCGGTTTGTCCATCCGTTTCATCAGTTCTCTTTTTATTGCCGTTTCTTCGGTCAGGGCTGTCAGCCATTCAGCCTCATCCTTTAACTGTGTTCTGCCCAAAAGCACAAAATGAGGTTTATTATTTTTAGGAGCATGTTCGGCCATATGTATGATACACTCGGATGTCACTCCTCTTGCTCCCCCGGTGACGATAATGACTCCGTCTTTATCTACCGGCCAGTTTAAAATGCCGGGCTGATTTTCTTTTACCGTTTCAAGACGGCGTATTCCTTTTGCTGATATTGATACTTCATCGGGACCTTCCGTCAGTATTTCCGCTGCCAGTTGTTTTATACTTGTTTCATCACCTGACAGCTCCGGCGCAAAGTCTATGGCTTTGCATTTGACGGCGGGAAATTCCAGGGCCGACGTTTTGGCCAAACCGGCAAGACCGCCGTAAATGCTTTCTTTAATACTGCCGGGATTTTCAAGGCCGAAAGTTCCGTCAAGCATTGATATGGTTACAAAAAACGGCTCCGCCGCTGATTTCGCCATTGGCGGGACAATGGCCCTGACGGCTTTAAATGCCTGCAGAAGGTAGTTGCCCGCCGCTTTTTCCTGACCGGAAATGATTACGAGTCCGTTGATGTTTTTTACTTTACTGCCGTCAAATTCCGACAGTTTAAGCTCAATTGTCTGGGCGCCGTTTTGTTTTAGGACTTCGGCAATCTTTTTGTTTAATCCACTGTTTTCGCCTAAAATACAGACGGTGTTTTTATTGTTTTTTAAAGATTTTCTTTCTTTGCCGGTATCCGAGAGCCTGAGAACAAAGCGCTGAAGATGTTCCCTGTATCCGCAGTTGTTTTCTCCCTGTGCCGCATTACCGACCTCAATTGCTTTTTCCGCTGCTTTATTATTTGATACCAGTCCTTTTATAAAGGATTCTACATCATCTATCGTTCTGATAGTGGCCATATCTTCTGACGCCATCGGCGGCATTTGCGGCAGCTTGTCTCTCAGTGCCGAGAAGATCTCAACTTTTTTGATCGAATCAATGCCGAGGTCGGCTTCCATATCCATCGACGTCTCCAGCATCTCCTGCGGATAGCCTGTTTTTTCGGCGATAACCGCCGTTATGTCTGCAATCAGGCTTGCGTTTGCGTGCTGCTGCGGTGTTTGCTGAGCCGGCTGCGCACCTGCCAGAAAGGTGATAATGGCGTCAATCGTCCTGATAGTGGCCATATCTTCTGACGCCATCGGCGGCATTTGCGGCAGTTTGTCCCTCAGTGCCGAGAAGATCTCAACTTTTTTGATCGAATCAATGCCGAGGTCGGCTTCCATGTCCATCGACGTCTCCAGCATCTCCTGCGGATAGCCTGTTTTTTCGGAGATAACCGCCGTTATGTCTGCAATCAGGCTTGCGTTTGCGTGTTGTTGCTGCGGTGTCCGCTGAGGCGGCTGCGCGCCTGCCAAAAAGGCGATAATGGCGTCAATCGTTCTGATGGTGGCCATATCTTCTGATGCCATCGGCGGCATTTGCGGCAGTTTGTCCCTCAGTGCCGAGAAGATCTCAACTTTTTTGATCGAATCAATGCCGAGGTCGGCTTCCATATCCATCGACGTCTCCAGCATTTCCTGCGGATAGCCTGTTTTTTCGGCAATAACCGCCGTTATGTCTTTTATAAAATTTTGCGGTGCTGCCGTTCCTGATACGGAAACGGACTTTTTCGCTGCCGCTGGTTGTTGAACTGCTGCTGCAGGACTTATGCTTATTGTCTGTGCCTGCGGTATGTGCTGAATAACCGGTGCCTGCGTAGTGAGCGCTGGCCTTACGGCGGAAAGATCTGTAACCCCGGCCATTTTTTGCAGGGCAATCAATATCTGCTGCTGGTTTTCCAGGAACTGCTGATGCAGTGATGATGTTTGCTGCTGCATGCTTTGTATGGCGGCAAAGACGCCGCCGGCAGGCTGCTGCTTTACTTCCGGCTGCCGGTCTGTTTCACTTTGCTCAGCCCCGGGTTTTACAGCCTTGTAAACTTTATTTGCCGGTGGAATTTCTTTGCGCGGAGAAACATAATTTGCGCCGCAAATGGATACCGTGAAGCGTTTGGCCGCTTTAACTTCAGGCTTTATTTCCGGTGCCCATGCCGAAAGATTGACGTCTGTTCCGGCGGCGGCTATCGAAGAAAGCAGCAGTGCCAGATCCGTCATGCCGCTGCGCTTTCCCTGTGAAGAATCAAGCGAGTAAACAAATATGTCGTTTTTGTCGCTGAGAATTTGTTTTATCAGACCCGACATTCTTGCACCGGGACCAACTTCTATGAACATCCTGGCGCCTTTTTCATACATCGCATGAATCTCGTCGGTAAACAGAACCGGTTTTGCCAGTTGGATGGCCAGCAGTTCCGATGCCTCGGCACAGTTTTGCGGATAGGGAAGGGCAGTCGTATTGGAAAAAACTTCCATCTGTGACTCATTTAGTTTAATACGTTTCATTTTACGGGCAAACGGAACCTGGGCATCGGCGATAAGCGGGCTGTGAAATGCCGCTGCTACCGGTATTTCTTTGGCTGTAATGCTGTTTGCCGCCAGTATTTCCATTGCCCTGGCGATCTCGCTGCGCGCTCCGGAAATTACCATTTGTTTCGGCGCATTTCTGTTGGCAATAACCACATCTATACCGTTTTTACGCAGCAGTGAATCCAGAGTTTCAAAATCAGCCATAACGGCACACATTGTTCCTCTGTCCTTGCCGCCTTCGCCCATAAGCCTTCCCCTTAAAACCGACAGTTCACAAAAATCTTCGGGATTAAGGCGTTCGCCTGCGCACAGAGCCGCCAGTTCGCCGTAACTGTGTCCGGCCGTATAGTCCGGAGATAGTCCGAACTCTTTGAGGACATTTGCTGCACCCAGACTCAGGGCGCCGAGAGCCGGCTGTGCAACCTGTGTATTTGTAAGTTCTTTTTCGAGTAAGGGCAGAGTATTTTCTCCGAATGAATATTTCGGGTAGATAAAATCATCGAGAGTCTTTTTGATATCCGGGCTTTTTCCTTTCTCGAATGATGAGGCCATAAGTTCAAGAGAACCGAGCATGTCCGGGAATGTACAGGCTAATTCGCGCAGCATCCCTGTATATTGAGCCCCCTGTCCGGGAAAAATAAACGATATTTTTCCGTCAAAACTTCCTTTGCCGAAAAATACTCCCTCGGCATAAGGACGGCTGGTTTCTTTTTCAATGGCAAGCATAGATGATTCCTGAAGTTTTCCGGCATCAAAAGTTGTTTTATGGACTGTGCAAATCAACCTGTAGTTTGCTTTGCCGCGATAGTTTTGGCGGCTTTCATTGGCCAGAGTGCAAAAATCTTCCCAGCCGATGGCGGAAATTTTTTGCACCTGCGATTTAAGTTCCTCTTTGCTGCTGCCTTCCAGAGCCAGTATCTGAGTATTATAATCCCAATCGGTTTTTTCTTTTTTCTTTCCGCTTTCTTCAAGGACGCAGTGGAAGTTGCTGCCGCCAAAACCGAAGGCGCTTACAGCTGCTCTTCTGGGATGTGACGGATCGGCAATCCAGGGCCTGCATTCGGTGTTCAGGTAAAAAGGAAAACTTTCGTTCTCTAGTTGAGGCAAAGGAGTATTTACTTTTGTTGACGGCGGCAATGTTTTGTTGTGCAGGGATAGAATTGACTTTATCAGACCGGCTGCGCCTGCGGCTGCTTTGCAGTGGCCAATCTGTGACTTTACGCTTCCCAGTGCGCAGCTTCTTCCGTCTGCACCGGAGTAAACCGTTTCCATTGATGTCAGTTCTATGCCGTCGCCGACTTTAGTCCCTGTTCCGTGGGCTTCCATTAGCGTGATTGTTTCCGGGGCAATTCCCGAAGTTTCATAAGCCTGCCTGATTGCCTTGACCTGGCCTTTTGACTGAGGCGCGAAAATCGCCGCGCCTTTTCCATCACTGCCTGAACCGACTCCTTTTATCAGTGCATAAATTTTGTCTCCGTCGCGAATGGCGTCTTCTTCACGTTTCAGAAGAACCATACCGATTCCTTCTCCAAGTACGGTTCCGTCGCCGTCAGCCGAGAAAGGTTTTGAATTGCCTTCGGATGACAGTGCCGGTGTTTTGCTGAAACACATATACATAAAAATATCATTGAATGTATCTACGCCGCCGGTTATCATCATGTCGGCCCGTTTGGTTGCCAACTCCATGTAGGCCATGTTTACGGCGCCAAGTGAGCTTCCGCAGGCCGCGTCAACAACCAGATTTGTTCCGCCTAGATCAAAGAAATTGGCGATGCGTCCGGAGACAACGTTTCCAAGCAGTCCGGGGAAAGACTGTTCCTGCCACTGTACATATCCGTTGGCGATTCTGTCGGCGACATTTTGGGCGAATTCATCGTCTCCGCCCTCTGCTTTGATGGCCTTTTTCCACAGCGGATGCCCCAGCCTTGCACCCAGGGGGATGACAAGTTCCTGAGCGCCGGTAATTCCAAGAATTACCCCGACTTTGTCCCTGTTAAATTCTTTTTTATCATATCCGGAGTCTTCAAGGGTCTGTTTGGCAACGACAAGTCCAAGAAGCTGTGACGTATCTATGGCTTCAATGGCGTTTGGAGTTACGCCGTATTCCATCGGATCAAAGTCTACCGGTTTCAGAAAGCCGCCGGTTTTCCCATAGGTCATATCCGGTTTTTTGGGATCCGGATCGAAGTAATCTTCCTGTTTCCAGTGGCTGCCGGGGATTGCTCTGATAGCGTCCTCTTTATTTTTTATCAGCGACCAGTACTGGTTGCTGTTTTTGCTGTCGGGAAACATACAGCCTATTCCTATTACAGCTATGGACGTATTGTTTATATCTGATTTGCTCATAAAGCGGACTCCTTAGTTAGATATGGCAGCAATATTTTTTTTTGTCAATTTTTGCGGTTTTATCTCTATTTCACTGAATAGCTCAAGACCATAGTGCCGCAAAGAATTCATTCTCGTGACTGCTGCGGCGCCGAGAAGGATGTTATAGGCAACCAGAGCCACTTTGCGCTCTTTGGGAGAGGCCAGAAAAGTTTCTTCACACCACTCATTAAAAGATCCAATTGCCGGTCCGGTCCAAATCTGGAAGTCGATTTTTCTTTCCGTATTACCGCTTATAGCCCATCTTGAGGAAAGGCCCAGATAATATCTGAATACGAGCGCCATTTTATATTTGGGGCTTTTTAACGCTTTCTCTATTTGGAACGGAGCCCTCTGATTGAAAAATTTTTGCGTTTCATTCCAGATGTTGTCGATTGTATCCCTCATAATTGTTTTTTCAATAAATTCCCGTTCCTTTTCAGGTATATCGTCAAGGCATTCATAGGAATTATAATACGTCATTAATTTTTGCGCTCTCATCGCAAACAGGGTTCCTGATTTTAACACCTGAACACGCCCGCCCAGATCAAACAGATCCGCAGACGGAGCCATTGCCGTATCGGCTTGTTTGGCTTCGGCAAGCATTTCCCTGACGATATCGGAGGTGCCCGATTCTATACAGGCATGGTTTACCGTTCCGGTTACTATATAGGCTGCTCCCATTGCGAATGCCGCCGCCGCTGCGTGCGGCGTTCCGATGCCGCCGCCAAAACCAACCCTGATTCTTCTGGAATACTGTTTTTGCAAACGATCCCTTACTGACAGGAATGAAGACATCAGTGCCATTGCCGGCCTGTTGTCGGTATGGCCGCCGGAATCGGCTTCTGCCGTAATGTCCCAGGCTACGGGAATGCTTTTGGCAAGTTCGGCTTCTTCTGCGGTTATTTCACCTTTATCAAGCAGATCGCGGAGGATATTTTCCGGCGGCGGTGACAGAAATTTTGTAGCCACCTCTGTTCTTGACGCCTTGGCAATAACTTTGTTGGGAGTCTCTATCTCACCGCGGTCATTTTTATGAATTCCTTTGACCCTGTATTTGATTAGTGCCGGAGTCATTGTTACGAATGCCGAAGCTTCGATAATTTTGACATTCTCGCGCAAATACATGTTGATCAGTGCCATTTCCGTTTCGTCCATCGACGGCATATGGATGAGGTTGCATCCATAAGGCAGACCTTTCAAGTCGTTATTTAATCTTTTGACAGCCTTTTCCGCCTGCTCGGGGGACATACCGCCGGTTCCCAGAAATGCCAGCATACCATTTTTGGCAAATTCTTCCACCATCTCGACGGAACTTATGCCGTAGGCCATGGAGCCGCCGATGTAAGGGAAATCAATACCGTATTCTTCGCAGAAATCTACAGCACCTAGCTTTTTAAGAGGCACCGGCTCCGCCATTGCAATTAGTTTTGAACAGTCTTCGGGGCAATTTTGCGAAAAAATAACCGAACCGTCGTCGGAGATGAATTTTTCATTGTTAATTTCTGTAATAAATAGCGGTTTTTCTATATCGAATAAATGCTTTTTAAGGGTTTCCGTATCTTTTAGATTATTTTTACGGCTACCTTTCCACCAGTTGTTTGATATCATTTAAAAATCCCTTGGTTTTGTATATTTTAACAAATGTATCCAGTGCCTTATTTTGTGAATAGTCCGTAAATATAGCAAATAAGCCAATGAATTCAATTTTTGCAAAACAGAAAACTGGCCTGGATTTACAATTATGTTAATTTTTGAATTGTATACTTTTCGATTGTTAGTCTTAAAGTCCTCCTACAAATGCCGTATCACGGTTTTTACTGATTTGTCTGTTTATTACTCCGGTCTTTTACCGCTTTTTATTAACTTTGGCTGATTTTTAGTATTTAACTAATGAAAGGATTGAGATACTGTATTATAGAAAGATTCTAAGCAAACTTATTTTTGAATAATATAAGCCGCTATTTGCGGTGCGGGTAAAGTTATTTTTAGGAGGGCTTTTATGGATAAAGACTTTATAAAAATCATCAGGGCATTTTTACTTCAGGGGATTAACGAAGAAGAGCTTAAAACGGAAGTTGCCGCTTTAAGGGAAGAGTTTCCTGCTCACAGTTCGTATGATCTTAGTGACATACTTATTAAAAGAACGGCAATATTGTCATCTGTTTCCGGCGGTATCACCGGAGCTGTTCCGTGGCCGTTTACAATGCTTTTGGCGGTGCCTGATTTGCTGGTAATTCTTGTGTTGCAGAGTAAAATGGTTCTTAAACTTGCCGTGCTTGCCGACAAGGAACCTTCAGACGATATGAGAATAACCGAGCTGGTCGGTTGCATGGGAGCTTCAGCGGGAGCTATCGCCGGTACTTTGGGGGTCAGAAAATTGATTGACACCGGTTTGACAAAATTTGTGCTGCCGATGATACTGAAGCGTATGGTTCAGTCTTATTTAAAATCTTCTTTTTCCAAAATAATACCGTTTATCGGTTCCGTTGCCGGCGGATCTTTCAATTTTGCGACAACAATGGCTCTCGGTAATATTGCCAGAGATTATTACTTTCCGATAAAATCGGATATTCTGCTTTTACCGGAAGGCTGTGACGGGTATGAATATGAGGATTATGATTCATATGATGATCTTTATGACGATGAAGACGGATTTGACGATGAAGATTATGGTGATGAAGACGGATTCGAAGATGATGACGCTCCGGATGAGGAAAAAAATGAAAAGCCGGAACCTGTGGGAAAATCGGAAGAATCAGATAAGTCCGGCAGTATAGATCTTGAAAAAGAGATCAAAAACCATAAAAAAAATAAGAAGTAATACTTTTTTGACTGTTTTAATATTATTGTTATGCAGTAGGAGCTGTCTTGTTTTCTTAAACGAGACAGCTCCTACTGCATATAGCAAATTCCCCAAACGGATATGGACTTTCTCCAACAAAAGGTCTGTTGTTTGTATTAATTTTTATAGTCGTATTAAGGCCATTGAGAACTATTCTGAACGGCTGTAAACGTTTTGCCTGAAAAGAAAAGAGCCGCCTTTTTGGGCAGCTCATTTCGCTTATTATTAGTGTCTTATAAAAATATTAGTAAGATACACCAGTCGCGAAGCAGGAAGCTCAACGTGCTCCTGCCGTAATAGCGGGTGTGTAAAGCTCAAATCAGTCTATTTCTTGTATCCGCATTTCGGACATGCGCCATTCTTATTTAACTCAATGCCGCATAATGGGCAACGGTCTTTTTCTTTTTGCGGCTCATATTCTTGTATTGCGCCATTGACTCCGCTGGTAAAGGTGATTTTAACAATATTCAGCTTATCTTTCAGCAAATCGTAAACAATTTTAATCATGCCTTCAACGGTCATTGTTTCTTTCGTAACAACCAGGCGGCATTCCGGGTAAGCTGTCGCAAGTTCCGTCTTGAAAGCGGGACCTTTCTGTTTATTGGTTGGCGCCCCGTCCTTAATACCCTGTGCTTCGTAAACGCCGAGAATTGCGGGAAGCAGCGGGTCGTCTTCCCGTAAAACCAATGCATGATCAAAGTTTTGCAAAACGTCCCAGGCGGTTTTCTTAATTTCATTGCAGGGGAATACCATATTTACCCCCATGTTGACGGTATCTTCCACTTCCAGCGTCAGGATTCCCGTATGTCCGTGCAAATACTGGGCTTCTCCTCTGAATCCATAGAATCTATGGGCGTATTGTAAATCTAATGTGGTGAAACTTCTCATGACTTTTTTCCTTACATAATATATTTACGGGTTTGTTTTTGCTCCCGTATGCGCATGTGTTTGAGTTGGACGGTTTCCTGCACTTATGATTTATTTAGCACAGTGTCAATTATTTCTATTATTTTGTAATAATATTAATAACATTGTATCTTGTTATTTACATTATGTCAATCATGTCTCTTTATCTTGAGATTTATCGGGGGAGTTATTTATTGTCTAAAACTATTTTTCCAGTTTGCCGACAAGGTTGTCCCACATACCTGTTTTCGCATGCATATTGTCGGAGATTGTTTTGATAATTGTCCCTGCCAGTTTGTTGAAATCGTGCCTGACCTGCTCATTTTCATTTATGAGCGGCGCCGAAACTATTCTTACAGCCATTTTTTCCAGAACTTCGAAATCAGGCTTTACCGCCAGTGCGCCCTCGGCTTTGTATTTTTCCACAAGTGTTACCGGCATTTCATCGTTGATGATTATGATGTCAACCAGTTTTTCCGTTGAGTTGTCATAAAGTGCCTTAAGATGCTGTGAAGCCGTGAAATTGGTTGTTTCTCCGGCTTGGGTCATAACATTGCACACATAGATCTTCAGTGCTTCCGATTCTTTGATTGCTTCGACTATTCCCGGGACCTGCAGGTTAGGCAATACGCTGGTATACAGGCTGCCCGGCCCGAGTATGATTGCGTCGGCTTCTTTTATCGCCATTATTACTTCCGGCAGCGGCGTGCAGTTTTCCGGTTTGAGAAAGATTTTTTTTATCTCGCCGTTTTTTTCCGGGATAATTGATTCTCCGCAGATTATTTCTCCGGATTTCATTTCAGCACACAGTGTTGTCTTTTGCAGCGTTGCCGGAAACACTTTTCCCTGAATACTCAAAATGTCGCCGGATAATTTTATTGCCTGCTGGAAATCATCCTCGGCGATATTATTAAGCGCCGCCAGAAAGAGATTACCGAAACTGTGTCCTTCAAGACCGGTTCCGGTATCAAAGCGGTATTGAAAAAGTGATGACAGGGTTGATTCGTCTTTTGCCAGGGCCACCAGACAGTTTCGGATATCTCCGGGAGGCAGTATCCCCAGCTCGTTGCGCAGCCTTCCCGAGCTGCCGCCGTCATCCGAAACGGTTACCATTGCCGTGATATTGCTGGTGTATTTCTTAATTCCTCTAAGCAGGGTTGAAAGTCCCGTTCCTCCGCCGATAGCCACCAGTTTGCAGCCTACGTCGAGTTTGCGTTTTTCATAGATCATTTCGACCAGCTTTTTACTTTCCACAGGGACAAGAACCGTATATATTGACTGAAACCACCTGTTTCCGGCGTATAACATTATCAAAAGCCCCATAATCAGAAAGAAGATGTCCACCGTCTTGGAGGAAACGTTTATTTTAAGGGTATTTCTGAAAAAATCTACGATTGCAAGCTCTATATTGAGCGGGGTTCTGATATTGGTCAGCAACAAAAAACCGAATGCAAACACCATAAGGCCAAACCATGACAGGAAAAGCCATCTTTTTATTTCCATTCCCGGTGACAGCCATTTTAATATTCTTATAAAAAAACCCGTTATTTTTTCCATAAAATGTTATGACAGTTTGGAATCTCTGTATTCCACCTGTACTTTATAATTCTTTGATTCCAAAAATTTAGTCAGTTCATTGGCAACGACAACCGATCTGTGTTTGCCGCCGGTGCAGCCGATGCCGATCGTCAGTGTTGATTTTCCCTCTTTTATGAACTGGGGAATCAGATAGGCGTTAAAATCGAATAATTTTGCCAGAAACTCATTTGTTTGTTCCTGCTGCATAACGTATTCCCTTACTGGCTCATTGTTGCCGGTCAGGCTTCTGAGTTCCGCAATGTAGTAGGGATTTGGCAGGAATCTCACATCGTAGATTAAATCGGCATCAATCGGGATACCATATTTGAATCCGAAAGCGACGACTGTAATGTTTAGATTTTCGTTGTCATCTTTGCGCTGCATAAACATCTCAGCCAGATCTCTTTTCAGCTTGTTGGGCGGCAAGTTGCTGGTGTCAATGATTTTATCGGCAACGCCTTTTATTTCCTCGAGCTGTTTTCTCTCGTAATTTATACCGTCAAGCAGCCGTCCCTTATTAGCCAGCGGGTGACGGCGGCGGGATTCGCTGAAACGCCGGATCAGTATTTCATCGGAAGCTTCAAAAAATAAAATCTGATATCTGAATCCGTATTCCGGTATTTCACGCAGCGCGCTTATGAGTTCCTTAAAAAACCTCCGACCTCTGATATCGATGACGAGAGCGATATTGTTCATGTCGGATGAAGCGCAAAGCTGCACAAACTTAGGTATCAGGGCAGGCAAAAGATTGTCCACACAAAAGAAATCCATATCCTCAAGGCATTTCAGTGCGAGGCTTTTTCCTGCTCCGGACAGACCTGTGATGACGACTATTTCTCCGGTGTGTTCGTTTGGTGTTTTTTCTTCGGTGTCTTTTATGTTTGTGTGCTCCATTATAAGTCTCCGCTTGTTTTTTTGGGAAAGCTTGCGGCCTTAACCCGTAAAATAAAATCCGGTAAGGCTTTGTCTTTTTGTTTTTAAACGTCCGGGTATATTATTCCTTTAACATGATATTACAGGATATTATTTGATTATGTATAAAAAAAGTTTCTAATGCAATAAAATTATAAAAATTGTTACTATAGTATAAAATAGAGGGAGAAGTTATGTTAAAAAAGAGTGTTTTGTTTTTTGGCGTTGTTCACGGCTCTTGTAAATATTGAAAATGACTTTGCTGGTACAGGTTTCGTCCGGCAGCCGTAAACCTTTTTGGCAGGCGTTCTCCCGATGCCTTGCAAAAAGCTTCCCGTCAGCCGGACGAAACACAAAGCCTGTGCTGTTCGATACAATATAAGTTTTGCTAAAGCCACATGGAAGATACATATGGCGGTGGGTGAGAGATGTTTTTTGTGTCATTCCCGAGCAGGCGGGAATCCACACATTAAGAAAATTCCCTGTTATGGGAATTACAATAAAATAAAATCCTGGATCCCCGCATTCGCGAGGATGACAGAGAGGTCTTAAACGTCAATAATCGGGAAAGGCTTAGATTACGGCTTGGAGGCCGCAATGACATGTTGGGGAAAACCTATTTTTTTAACATATAGATTTGAAAAATGTGTTATTGCCGATCGGGAGGAAATTTTATGGCTTTGATTTATTTTCCGGGATGCAAATATACTGCCCATTCGCCGGAAAACAGCAAACGGCTGCAAGCCTATCTGCAGGAAAGGTTTGCGGTGACGGTAACCGGCTGCTGCAGCAAGAATTATCAAACATTGTCCGGGCAGGATACGTTTGTATTTGTCTGTCCTACCTGTTGGGCGATTTTGCGTGAAAGCGCTCCGCATGCAAAGTCCCTTAGCATCTGGGAACTGCTTGCCGGTGACGAGCGTTTTCTGTGGCCTGATTATCAGGGCAGAACGGTGACGATACAGGACTGCTGGCGGACCTTCGATAACCGTGGCATGCAAAATGCTGTACGCACCGTAATCAAGCGGATGAATCTGAAAGCTCTTGAAATTGATGATTCCTATGATAAGGCCGGCTTTTGCGGAGTATCCTTATTGAAGCCATACTCGCCGCGCTATGAATATCTGGCGCCGGTCAGGTTTATCCAAAATGCCGGTCATAAATTCAGCCCCTGCAGTGAGGAAGAGCAGAAAATATTGATGAAAGAACATTGCCGTCAATATTTGACGGATACGGTTGCCTGTTATTGCACCGGCTGTCTCGAAGGAATCAGGATTGGTGGAGTAGGTGGGGTTCATCTTATGGATCTTGTTTTTAATTCGTTTTGAACGAATTGGTTTATATGTTGAAAATAACGAATCAGAACTGTAGCGTCAGGTCTGTTTTAAATAATTTATTTCAGATTGATCTTTTAAAACGGTCCAGCGTTATTACCGTTATTTTTTCTTTTTCGGTGGTAATGTTGAGACTGCCGGAGCTGATTGTATAGGACAAAATATAGATGTTTTTATCAAAAGGACTTGGTTTCTTACTGTTTGGCTTGCCGTATAATTCGGTTATTTTCTGTGCACGATCTCCAATCTTCAAGCCTCTTGGAGTTGAAAAACCTGGAGGCGCCGAGTATATTGTCAGCTGGGAAATTTTATTTTCGCCGTCGGTGATAAATTCGGCATCTGCGAAGTATACGGCTTTATAACCTTTAGCCAAATCTGTTATGTCAGGCGTGCCGAAATGCTTTTTTGCCGCTTCGATATCGAATGTGCCGAAGATTTTAAAAGGGCCGAATTGCAGGTCATTTTCCGTCAACGGCTGTGCTGAGAATATAGCTTGGCATAGCAGTAAAACTATCAATAGTGCGATGGCTGCTTGCCTCATACTCTTATCCTTTCTGTCCGTAATACGAAACAAATGCGGGTTCCTGAATGTGACCTATCTCATTTTCAGCCTGTATTCCGAACCGTCAACTGTAAAATCAAGAAACAGAGGTTTGTTTGAAGTCTCGACCTCTTCGGGAACTTCAATCAGTATGCTCATATTCCTGGTTTCTCCCGGAGGTATGGATGCTGTAAAGGCGCTGTAGAAACCGGTGTTGCTATCTCCTGCAACAGGCGTTCCCAGGTATTTATTGCTGCCGTCATAATAAGCGGTCACTGTCGTAACTTCACTGCATGGCAGCCGGTATTTATCCAGATTTTTTACACTCATTATTATGTGTATATAAACATTGCCTTTTTCCGCATAATAATGAGTGCCGGAATTTGCTGTCGGGTAATATATATTGTAGATCTCTTTTACCGGAGCAGGCTTTAATTCATTGGAGAATTCAATTTTGTGCAGGGTAATTTGTTTCGTTTTGGTTTTTATGACTTCTTCGGACGTTATATCTTTAGGTTGCTGTGTTTCGGCTGTTTCTGCCGCCGCCAGTACCGGTGCTGCTGACCCCTGAGCTGCGGCCGGTTTTATTTCTTTTACAGATGTGCAGACGGTTAAAATTAATGCTGCACTTATGATGCAAATTAAATTTTTAATCATTGATTATTGGCTGTCCTTTTCAGTTTTTTTATCCTCAAGCATTTCAATAATAATATAAGACTTCCTTTGCCTTGCCGCAATGCGCCGCAGAATTTGAGTGCTGCGAATAGAAACAAGCGCACCTTTCTTTAAAAGATACGCTTGTTTCTATTCGTATTTAATTTTCTTAGGGATTTCTATCTCACATTCAGCCTGTATTCCTGATCGTCGATTGTAAAATCAATGAACAGAGGTTTTTTTGAAGTTTTGATTGCCTCGGGAACCTCGATTAAAACACTCATATCCTTATTTTCCCATTGTTCTATGGATAGTGTATACGCGGTGCCGAAACCTGTAGAGGGGGCTTCGACAGCGACCATTCCTAAGAATTTATTGTCACCGTCGTGATAAGCGGTTGCCTCGGTAATAATTTCCTCGCATGGTAATGTTTGTGTCCCAAGGTTTTTTGCGTTGATTTTTACATGTATGAAAACATAGCCTTTTTCCGGATAATGATGTAGGCCCCGGTATACTCCAATATATACATTGTCAACCGGTTTTACATAATCGGCGATTACGTCATAGGAATACTCCACTCTTTTAAAAGTGACCTTTTTTGTTTGGGTTTTTACAACATCTCCGAGACGGATCTTTTTAGGCGGCTTTTTTTCTTTTATTTCGGTTGTTTTTGCCGGCTTCGGCGTTACCTCTTCTTTAGTTGCCGCTGCTGCCGAAGTCGTTTCTTTTATAACTGTGCAGGCTGTTAAAATTAATACTGCACTGATAATGCAAATTAGATTTTTTATCATTGATTGTTGCTCGTCCTTTTTTGAATTCTTCATCGTCAGATATTTTTTGTAACCGCGTAAAACCTCCTCGGATATACCAAAGTCTGCGGATGGATTTTTAAACTCAAATACATCACCGCTCCGGCTCTTTGATAACGTTATGGGATTATGTTGAATTTTTATCGATAAATTTCCTTCTTATTTTTGGTGTTTTTTTAAATAACATTTTTTAATTTGTTTTTTAATTTATTTTGCGACTTAATTACAGAATTCAGTTGGGTGTTTAAGCTTTTTATATTGTTATTCAGCTCTTTTATGTCTTGATAGGATAGATCGTCATGGCTATCAAGTTTCCTGTCTATTTTGTGGAGAATATTTATGATGTCGTTATAATAGGCATCAATTATGAGGTTGTGGTTTTCTATTTCTTCCTTTGTTATGTAATCTCCCGAAAATATAGATATTTCGATTCTTTTAAAATCTATATGATTGTCTCTGACGGCCTGCAAATTTTTCTTAACAGTACGGCATTTGTAAATGTGTAGAGATGAATCTTCAAAACTTACAATTTCTATAGTGGTTTTTAAGAGATTTGCCACCGTTTCAAGATATTCGTCCACGCATATTAGATAATCGTTGAATATTTTTTGTTCTTTTTGTAGAATCGGATTTTGAGAAATCTGTTTTTTTATTGCTGAATATTTTTTATGCGAAGAATAATAAGTGCCTGCAGCAATTAATAGCAAAAGCAGTAATGTTGCAGCAACAGCTTTACTTTGTTTTTTTAAAGCTTGGGCTTCTGTTTTTTCCCTGTCTGTATTTCTTTTGTTTGCCGTTTTGGGAACCGCGGTTGTTGTTTTATCATGCGCATCATTTTGCCCGTTTAATGCTTTTATATTTTGATTATTAAATTTTTCTTTGTCAAAATACTTTTTCTTTTTAGGTTTGTCAATGTGGTCAGACAAATTTTATCCTCCCTTTTTCTACCATGTGGTATGGCTTTTTCATGCTCAAATACAGCCGTCTGTAACGCGGTCATGATGGAGCAAACAAGTAATTTTTTACATGCTTACCTTAGCCATTTATTTTTATGGGGGGATATCTTTTGATTAAATTGTTTGTCCGGTAAAAACAGGGTTTTCTAATATAGAATTTGTAAAGAACTGTTTAAACCTGTTATTCGAAGGGGGAATGGAATTTTTGCCGGTAATATGGCGGTATATGTTATTTGTTACGGGAAATTTATTAATAAATTCGGTTGAAGATTAGTAATTTTAGATAATTTGAGCGTTTGGGGCCGGATAGCGGATGATTTTTGTGAATAATCTAGAATATTTCTATTTTAACATATTTGCAGGGCATAATAAAGAGCTTTGTGTGAAAATGTGTAGTTAATACCAGTGAGTATTTTTATATTTTACAGCGGTATTATATGTTTTTATTGCGGAATTTATATCATTAAAAGTTCTAAAAATTTAGAGCGAGACAGCTTTGTCTTTTACGCTTTGTTTGCCTTGTTTCCAAGGAATAACCGGGGAAAAGTAAATGACATAATTACAAATTGTTGCTGTTTTGTAATCCAATATTAATTTTGATGCAACTGTTTTTTGATATTCTATATTTGAATTAATACTGTAGAATAGGGTCAACAGAAAGTGCTGAGGCGGTTTTTGTTGACTATGTGTTTGTTAAAAACTTTACTGTCGGAGGCTGATTTTTATAATGACTAAAGGCAATCATATACATCTTACGGCGATATGCGGAATGGGAATGGGGGCTTTTGCCGGTCTTCTCAAAGAAGCCGGTTACAGAGTTACCGGTTCGGATCAAAATGTTTACCCGCCGATGAGCGACAAACTGCGCGATATGGGGATTGATCTGATGAGCCCTTATTCTCCGGATAATGTCAACAGTAATCCTGATATGGTTATTGTCGGCAATGCCATCAGAAAAGATAATCCGGAAATATTGGCTGTTATGGAAAGAAATATTCCCTATATGTCTTTTCCCGAAGCGTTGAATAAATATTTTCTTAAGGACAAAAAATCGCTTGTTGTTGCCGGAACGCATGGCAAAACAACGACATCTTCGATGGTGGCCTGGATTTTGGAGAAGAATAAAATGTCCCCCGGTTTTTTGATTGGCGGTATTTTAAATGATTTCGGCACCAGCTGTCAGTTGGGAACGGGTGATTATTTTGTCGTAGAGGGCGATGAATACGATACCGCCTTTTTTGACAAAGTACCGAAATTTATGCATTACTCGCCGTCAAGCGCGATTATAACGAATGTTGAATTTGATCATGGTGATATTTATAGAGATATAAATCATATAAAGTCGGCTTTTAAAAACTTTATCGTTCTGATTCCTGAAGAAGGTTATCTTATTGCATGCAATGATTTTGTCCATCTAAAGGAAATTTTGCCGACGGCAAAGTGTAAAGTCGAAACTTACGGTTTTGCCGGCGGAAGCGACTGGACCGTTGAAGATCTTGTAATAGGGGAGACTTCCAGCCGCTTCACCGCTTTATTCAGAGGCGAACGTATGGGCAGTTTTGAAATCCTTATGCCTGGAAGGCATAATGTTGCCAACGCTCTTGGAGCTATTGCGCTTCTTTATCGGCAGGGACTTTCGATTGAGGGTATTGCCGCCGGTTTATCCACTTTTACCGGAGTGAAAAGACGTCAGGAAATTCGCGGCGTTATCAACGGCATTACTGTTATTGATGACTTTGCGCATCATCCGACAAAAGTTAGAGAGACTGTTTCTGCGATACGTTCCAGATACGGAGCCGGTAAATTATGGGCAATTTTCGAACCGAGAACAAATACCAGCCGACGGGCTTTTTTCCAGCAGGACTATATATCTTCGTTTGATGATGCGCAAAAGACAATTGTTGCCGGTGTCTTCAATTTGGCGCAAATATCCGAAGAAGACAGATTTTCTCCGGAAAAGCTGGTTGAGGATTTGAATTTAAGAGGACGTGACGCATATTATATTCCGGACAGTGAGGATATCATATCTTTCGTTTGCGGTCAGGCGGTTTCCGGCGACGTTATTCTTATTATGTCAAACGGAGGATTTGACGCTATACATGAGCGCCTTATTACCGGTTTGCGGGAAGTTAAAATTCCTGCCTGATAGGTTTAATCTTATGTGTTTTCTTTCGTTGGCGGCGGGGGCAGATCGATGTCGTTGAAAAAGTTTTTTAAATCGTCCATCGTCTCCGGGTCACAAAGCACTTCAAAGGCATTTAGGTTGGGGTGAAACGTATACTTTATGTTTGGATAGGATATGTCCAGCGATTTTAGTATCGTTTCGCCTCTTCTTTTTTTAAGGACAAATACTTGTTTTTGTTTTGCGGTTGATTCGCTGATGTTATATTGCTGCGCTATTATTGAATCAATAATTACCGGCGGGCCTACCAGTATGGTCTCTTTTTGGATGCGGATTTCGAACCCCGTAGGCTCAATAAGCCTCAGCATTGCTTCTTCAGGAGAGATATCTCTGAATTCAATACTTTTTTTGCCTTTGACCTGAGGGGATACAATAAGGTTTTTGCCTGTTTTTTCGGCAAGAACTTTGAGGATTTCCGTAATATCCCTGTTACTAAACGCCATATTGATGTTTTCTCTTTTTTCGAAAGGCAGAAAGTCTTTGTCGAACATCTTTTTTTTGCCGGTTATTTGCGGAACTTCCGGTTTTCCTGCTTTTGATGTTATGATGCCCACGCTTTCCTTAAAACCTTTTTTTATCTCCGCCACTGCTGTTTTGGTATAAGGATAGAATTTTTTCGAAGACGGTGCCGTTTGCTTTTGACCGGAATCAATTACTACGCTTAAATCGGTTAACAGGCTTTCCCCCGGTTTATAAGTGTTTTTTGTCTTTATTGCTCTTGGCTTCGTTTTTGATGATAATTCCGGCTTTGTATAGGAGATTGTTATAATAATTCCGTTTTCTTTTTGGGAAATATTCCAGCTTGGCATTGAAACGGTGTCGGCTGTTACGGTGATTTTTTCTTTTTCCGTTGTGATTTTTATTTTATCAATCAGGCCTTTTTCTATCGTCGAAAAAATTGGTTCGCCCGCTTTGATTTCCGCAGACGTGATAATGAACGTTAGCGTATTATTTTTTTTAGAAGTTGTGCTGTTGAGTTCCGATGATGACGATACCGTTATTTTTACAACATCACTTAGCTGTTCCAGAGTTGCCTTGGGTGAAGGTTTTTGTGCAAAAACAGAAGATGATAACAGCCAGACGAATGCCGTTAAAAGGAGTATGCGGTATATTTTTGGGTACAATTGGATCACCGAACCTTTTACTTGCAAATTTTATCCTTGTTAATTCAAACCGGTTCTTTCTGTTTGCCTGCTTTTAAGACTTATTGAGCTGTAGCAAAATTATTCCCTGGGGCGTCCGCAGCAGCCCCAAGGAATAATAAAGCGAGTTCAGCGGACTTACGCCTTCTTAAACCGGTTGAAAGCGTTTTTTGCGTCTAAGTCAATACTGATTCTATTATATCCGCCGCTTTTGAAAGCTCATCTTTGGTAATTGTCAGCGGCGGGGCAAACCTTATCACCTGATGATGTGTTTCTTTAGCAAGAATGCCTTTGTCAAAAAGCTTCTCACAGAAAGGTCTTGCTACTCCTGATTCCGTCTTAATTTCCAGACCAATCATGAGTCCTTTACCGCGGACTTCCTTTATATGTTTGCTGTTTATTGAGCGCAGTCTCTCAATAAACCACTGTCCAAGCTCCAGCGATTTCTGGGGCAGGTTTTCTTCTGTAATTACATCGAGAGCCGCCATTGCAACTGCGCATGCAAGCGGGTTGCCGCCAAATGTTGAACCATGATCCCCGGGGTTGAATACTCCGAGAATTTCTCTTGAGGACATAACGGCGGAAACAGGATATACTCCTCCGCCAAGGGCTTTTCCGACAATATACATGTCAGGTTTTATTCCATAATGATCGCAGCAGAAAAGCTTTCCGGTTCTGCCGAAACCCGTTTGAATCTCATCGGCGATCAGGAGCGTTCTATTCTTTTTGCAGAGTTCCTGAGCTTTTTTAAGAAAATCGTCGGGCAAAATGTTGATTCCGGCCTCGCCCTGTATAGGCTCAATAATAAATGCGGCTGTATCCGGTGTTATTGCTTTTTCGAGCGCGGCATAATCTCCGTAAGGTACAATATCAAATCCCGGCGTAAACGGGCCGAATCCATCTTTGTACTGTTCTTCCGTCGAAAAGCCGACGATTGTTGTTGTTCTTCCGTGGAAGTTGTCGGCACATACTATTATCCTTGCTTTGTCTGTTTGTGTTCCCTTGACTTTGTATGCCCATTTTCTGGCTGTTTTTATGGCAGTTTCCACGGCCTCGGCACCTGTATTCATTGGCAGGGCCATTTCCATTCCGGAAAGGACGCAAAGTTTTTTGAGAAGTTCTCCCATTAGTTCATTGTGGAAGGCGCGTGACGTGAGGGTTATTTTTTCACACTGATCATGAAGGGCTTTCATTATTTTTGGATGTCTGTGACCCTGATTCAGGGCTGAATATGCACTGAGCATATCAAGATATTTTTTCCCGTCAACATCCCAGACCCAGATACCTTCGCCTTTTGTAAGAACAACCGGCAGCGGATGGTAGTTATTGGCACCGTATTTTTCTGTTTCGCTTATGACTGTCTCTTTTGTTTTTGTGAGCATAATGGCCTCCAAATTTATATTTGCAATTACTATTTTTATAACGGTTTGACAAATCCCTTTCGTTTGATTTTTAATTTATAATCATTTAAGTTGTCACGCTTTTAGTGCTTAAAGGTGTTTTGTCCGTTTTTGAGGAATATTAATTAAAAAGATTAATATCTAAGATAATATTATTAATATGGGGTTGTTTAAATTATGAGTGGTAATGTAAATAATAATATGGATCAACTGTGTATAAAAGATCGCGAGGAAAAGCTTGCTCTGCTGAAAGAATTTAATAATCATATAGCGGAGAAAAAGGAAGAGTTCGGACTTGAGTATATGTCTGCTGAAACATGCGGTCTGCCCGAACCTACGGAGGGAATACGTAAAGGTATTATCAGCACCCATAAAGACTTCAATATTATTGCCGATGCGGTAAAAAATAACAAACCATGGGCCGTTGTTTCCGGAATAAACCCGTCAGGGCCGCTTCATCTTGGGCATCTTGCACTTTTTAAGGAAAATTTGGCTTTGCAGAAACTTGGTGCGGAAATATTTATTCCCCTTTCAAACGATGAAAGTTTTCTTTTTGATAAAGCTTCCGGACTTGCGGAAGCTGAGGAAATTGCCTGGAAATCAGTGATTCCCAGTGTGATTGCCTTGGGATTTGACCCTGAAAAAACATTTATGTATATAAACTCTGATTATCCTTCAATATATCCGTTTGCTGTCTATATTGCCAAACACTTCACAATGAACCACATCAAAGGTGTTTTTGGCTTCAGCGATGAGGTCTCTCCCGCATATTCATTTTATATGGGCGGTGTGCAGATGGCACACATACTGATGCCGCAGTTGCCAGAATTCGGCGGACCCCGTCCGACAATAGTTCCTGTGGGAATAGATCAACATCCATATATTCAGGTTTCAAGAAGGTTTGCCAGAAGATTTTCAATGGTTCCTCCTTCAGAATTGAACATGAAATTCCTTCACAGCCTTGCGGGACCTCAGCATAAGATGGCGGCGTCACAGAAAAACACATGTATCTACGTTACCGATGATATGGATACGGTAAGGCAGAAAGTTAAAACGGCTTATACCGGCGGAAGTCCTGTTCTGAAATATCAGCAGGAGTTCGGTGGCATTCCCGGAGTTTGTTCCATATTTGGAATATTGCAGTATCATCTTCTTGATGTTGAGGAAACGAAATCCCTTAATGATTTGTGTACCTCAGGCGTCCAGAAATGCAAGGACTGTAAAGAACGTGCTTTGGCAGGCCTGGAAACATTGCTTTCTGAGCATCAGTCGGGAATGAAAGATGCTTTGGATGTTGTTGATAAATTTATGCTTAAAAAACCGTTGACGTCTTTTAGATTTGTAAAATAGGAGATTGTATGGCAGACATTATGATTGTTGGTATTGCCGGTGGTACCGGTTCAGGCAAAACTACGATGGTCAGAGAAGTCTCGGAGATGCTTGGTGAAGGTGTAACAGTCATCCCTTCGGATGCTTACTATTATGACTTGAGCGGTCTGAGCGATGATGAAAGGGATAAAACAAACTATGACCATCCCGACGCTATTGAAATTCCGCTTCTATGCAGTCACATTGAGAAGCTGAAGCGCGGCGAAGCAATAGAGAGGCCGGTGTATGATTTTTATACTCATACAAGAAAAAAGGAAACGGTTCACATCGCCTGCAGTGAAATTGTAATACTTGAGGGTATATTGATTTTTGCCATTCCGGAGCTTAGGAACTTGATTGATATACGGGTTTTTGTGGACACTGACTCCGATGAGCGCCTGATGCGCAGGATTATCAGGGATGTTATGGAACGTGGACGGACTTATGAGGGGGTTATGGCTCAGTGGAGGGAAACCGTTTCTCCTATGCACAATCTGTATGTGGAAACATCCAAAAAAGAATCGCATATCATTGTTCCTCATGGGTATAATGAAATTGCCGTGGGAATGGTTGTGGCTTTTTTGCAGAAATTCAGAATTGACCGCCGGAATTGTGTTGATTTGGCCGGCAAATAAAATTTAGTGATGTTTGTTCAAATAAATCATGGGGCTGTCGTGCTTAACGGCGGCCCTTTTTATATGATAAAAGATAATGTTTCAGCGCCTATAGAGCGCCTAATTCCGGCATTTGCCGGATAAATATAATCAAGAAAAATCGGGGAAAACTGTGAGAAAATATTCGCAAGAGACAGAATCAATTGTTTTTTCCGATTTTGTGTAGTGATTAAGCGGGGCTTTCTAGCTCCACTTAGCACGACAGCCCATTTTTATAGCGATGGAAAAAGTTCTCACAGAGGTACTTCCCACGGATAGATTATTACAGTGTTATCTGGCTTTTTTCAGGAATTCTTTGAATTTGGGATCTTCTCTGTAGGGCTGCCAGCAAAAATCGGTGTTGAGTTTTGCGCTTTCATTAAATCCGTTTTCGAATGCTTTTTCAAGAAAGGAAAAAGCCTGATCTTTTTTGTTTTGCATTGCTAGGGCGCTGGCCTTGTAATACAATGCAAGGATATTTGAGGGATCTTTTTGTATGGCTTTATCCGCATGCTTCTCTGCCAATCCTGCGTCTCTCTTGATAATGTAAGCCCTGGCAAGGTATGTTTGTGTAAAGGGATGTTCGGCGTCAAGCTGCTCACTTTTTTTTAGCAAATCAAGAGCTTCTTCAAGTTTCCCTTCTTTGAGAAGTATGTTAGATTTTAGTGTGTATGACAGAGAAAATGAAGGGTCGGCTTTTATTGCCTGTTCCAGCAATTGCCTGCCCTCATCTGTCTGGCCCATTGATAATTTTATATATGCTCTATAATAGAGTGCTTCGCCGTTGTTCGGATCTATTTCCAGTATTCTGAATAAATTGCGCTCCGCCTCACCGGCGTTGCCTTGTTCCATTTTTAACATCGCCAGCATAAGATAAGATTCCCGGTTAAATTTGTCGTTGGCAATTGCTTTTGTAAGTTCTTCCTCTTCTTTTACCCGATTTTTATTGGCTTTGCTTATTTTTGCCATTGCCAGATGTATTTTAGGGTTGTCGGTGCCTGATTCGTCATAATGTTTTATAAGCTCAAACGCCTCTTTCATTTTGCCTTTTTCTATAAGAACAAGTGCTTTTGATGCGATAGCTTCAATGTTGGCGGGATTTTTTGCCAACGCCAGATCATACTGTTCAAGTGCCTTTTCAAAATTTTTGTCCTTAAAAAATATATCGCCAAGGGTAACGGCAGCCAAATCGGAGTTTTGACCGCCTTGTATTACTGAAGTTAATAATGCCGCGGCTTCTGCCGGTTCATTTTTTTGAGAAAGTATCTCTGCTTTAAAGCACTTGACTTCCGGCGAATCCTGTGATAGTTCCAGCGCTCTGCCGGCTTCTTCCAGTGCACGTTCCGTATCTCCGGAAAACAGGAACACTTTCGCGGAATTTAACCTTATCTGCCAGTTTGTTTTGTCGAGCATAACCGCCTGGCGTATAATTCTTTTTGCACTTCCTCCGTCGCCGTTTTTTGCATTCAGGAAGGCTTTTACGCTGAGAGCAAGAGCGTTTTTGCGATATTGTTTTATTGCTTCGTCTATTTGCCCGGTGGCCTTGCCGTATTCTCCCTTTTTAATGTTCTCTATCGCTGCTTTTGTTTTTTTGTTTGATTCATATTTGTTTTCACATCCGGCTGTTAGCAGGGATGAAGTGGTGATAATCAGTATAAATATTACGGCAAAGATTTTTGTGCGCATATAATTATGCCTCCGTAGTTTGTTTTTAACCTTTTGAATATATATTTCTCTTAAATATATTTAATTCCCTTGAGAAGTTTCCGGTTTGCTTACTTTCGTGTGAATCCCGAGCTAGGCTTTAGGACCGGAGCACGAAAAAATGTGCTTTTTGGCCTCTCAGGTTTTTGTGTGTTTTTTTATAAACAAGCCTTATTTTCACATCTGAGTGGTTTTGGTATTTCTGTAGCTTTCCAATTTTCCTTGCAGTTATTCTGCCGGCGGCAAATCCCGATGCCGCCTTCTTCATAACTGTAGGGAAATGACTGTTATTCGATTCTATTCAACTTTACGAGCCTGTTGCAGAGCTTATTTTGTTTTTTTCGATACACACTTCTACACGTGTGCTCTCAGCTTTTCTGCTCCACAACGAACCCCGATGTTGCTACGCAGAAAAAAAATGTATGTCCGAAGCAACGGAGCGGCAACGCATGCGTGAGTTCGCATTTTGTCTCTTGAATTTGCTGATATTAAGGTCGATTCCGGAGCGTCTTCGCAAGAAATCAACCAAACAAAAGCAATCGGCGGAAAGGGATGAGTCGCATGTAACTTATGAAAACTTATTAAAATGTCTGCTGGCAGACAAGGTAAGCGTCTCATGCGTGAATCCTGCAAAGCGTTTCTTTTTATATTTACATACTTGACAGAATGTGATAATATATTATAGCATTTCAGCTAAGAGATAACACAGTCTTGGTGTTAAAAATATAGTGGAGGATTTTTAGGTATAATGGAAGCTAAGCAGGACACAATATCCAAATACAGGATTCATGAGAGTGATACAGGATCTTCAGAGGTCCAGATAGCTCTTTTGACCGGTCGTATAAATCATTTGACCGATCATCTTAAAGTTCATAAAAAGGATCATCATTCCCGTCGTGGATTATTGATGATGGTAGGCCGCAGAAGAAGACTTCTTAACTATCTTAAGCGCAATAATATTGAACAGTACCGTTCAATGCTACAGAGCCTTGGCTTGAGACGTTAGATATCATTTTCTTGCCGTGCTTTGAAGATTTTTCTTTATATGCATTTTTAAGAGAGCTTTCTTTTGCGGAGCATAGGAGGCTTTCTTTTGTTTTTTTACCGGTGTTTTAGCCGCTGAATGCGGTTATAGTCCGGTGGATGTGCATAGCGTTATCGTTTGAAAATTGCTTTTTAAAGCCCGGAAAGTTATGAGAAAAATTGTTATATTGATAATTGTACTGATATTTTTTATAGAAATAGCAGCAAAATTTTTAAAGAAAAGGTGTATTTTAAAATATGGATTCTAAAATTTTTAATGTCGGCGTAAATGTTGCCGGAAGGGATATGATCTTTGAAACCGGCAAACTCGCAAAACAGGCCGGCGGTGCAGTGACGGTTAACTATGGAGACACCGTCGTTATGGTGTCGGCTACTTGTTCCGAAAATGCAAGGTCGGGTATTGATTTTTTCCCGTTGATGGTTGACTATGAGGAAAAATTATATGCGGCAGGCAAGATCCCCGGAGGCTTTATAAAAAGAGAGGGAAGGCCTTCAGAAAAATCTATTCTGACCAGCCGGCTTATAGACCGTCCGATCAGACCGCTGTTTCCTAAGGGGTTCAGACATGATGTTCAGATCGCCGCTCTTGTTCTTTCCTCCGATTTGGAAAACGATCCGGATATTGTTGCTATAAACGGTGCCTCAGCCGCTCTTGCGGTATCGGATATTCCGTTTCCTGAGCTTATAGGCGCAGTCAGAGTTGGGTATATAAATAATGAATTTGTTATAAATCCTACATTCCTCCAGCGCGAGGAATCCGATTTGAATCTTGTTGTTGCCGGCACAAAAGACAGTGTTTTGATGGTGGAAGCCGGTGCTAAGGAAGTTTCGGA
The DNA here is from genome assembly GCA_031551355.1 of Candidatus Xenobia bacterium. Lineage (GTDB taxonomy): Bacteria > Vulcanimicrobiota > CADAWZ01 > CADAWZ01 > CADAWZ01 > JAVBNT01. The sequence goes on from JAVBNT010000020.1 coordinate 163,013, forward strand.
AGCTCTTTTAATGGATGCTCTGAGACTTGCCAGCAGGGAAATTTCCCTTATAATATCATCTCTTGAAAAGCTTGAGTCTTCTGCCGGCAAGGCAAAGAGAGATATTCCTCTTTATTCTCCTGATAAAGAGTTTGAGACCGTTATACGCCGTCATATGACTCCATTTGTCCAGGAGGGTATGGATGTTTGCCTTAAGACCGAGAGAGAGCGTATTATGCGCGAAAAGGTTACTCGTAAGGCTTTGACCGCAATCATAGAATCTGATATGGGCGCTGAGAACGGCGAGTCTTTTATGGCAATGCTTGCTGACTCTTCAAACCCGGATTTTGAGACAGTTGTCAAAAAAATCGAGGAAGAAATTTTCAGAACAATGGTTGTTGATAAACATATGCGTCCTGACGGACGGGCTCTTGATGAAATCCGCCCATTATCGTGTGAGGTCGGTCTTCTTCCGAGAACGCATGGTTCCGGTTTGTTTACAAGAGGACAAACTCAGGTTCTCACGATTGCAACTCTGGGAACCGTCAGAGAAGAACAGATTTTGGACGGTATCGGCGGAGATGAGTCCAAACGCTATATGCATCAGTATAATTTCCCTCCGTTCTCGGTTGGTGAAGTCAGACCTATGCGCGGCCCAGGCCGCAGGGAAATAGGACATGGCGCGCTGGCGGAACGGTCATTGGTTGAAATGATACCTTCAATAGATGATTTTCCGTATTCATTCCGGCTTGTATCGGAAGTGATGGAATCCAACGGTTCTACATCAATGGCCAGCGTATGTGCTAGCACTCTTGCTCTTATGGACGCCGGTGTAAAACTGAAGGCTCCAATTGCCGGTATTGCTATGGGACTTGTAAAGCATGGAGACGGATTTGTCGTTCTCACTGACATTCAGGGGCTTGAAGATTTTCTTGGCGATATGGATTTCAAAGTTGCCGGTTCTACCGATGGAGTTACTGCACTGCAGATGGACATAAAAATCAAGGGAATTTCATTCGAAATAATGGAACGTGCGCTTGAACAGGCCAGAAAAGCGCGTCTGTTTATTATGGATGCCATCCTCAACTGTATTTCCGAGCCCAGACCGGAGCTTTCAAGATATGCCCCAAGGATTATATCCATGATGATTAATCCTGACCGTATAAAAGATGTTATCGGTCCAGGCGGCAAGATGATCAACAAGATTATTGCCGAGACGGGCGTAAAAATTGACATTGAAGACGACGGACATGTTTTCATTGCCGCCACGAATCCTGAAGCGGGAGAGGCTGCCAGAATTTGGGTTGACAATCTTACGAAAGACGTTACCGTTGGTGAAGTTTACCTTGGTAAAGTTTCCCGCTTCATGACTTTTGGTGCTTTTGTTGAGATCTTGCCCGGCAAGGAAGGCCTTGTCCATGTATCGCAGATCGCCAGCCAGAGAGTTTCCAGTGCTGAAAATGTGTTTACACTCGGGCAGGAAGTTCCGGTTAAGGTTATCGAAATTGATGATCAGGGAAGAATCAATCTTTCGACAAAAGGTCTTATTGAAGTAGATCCGTCTGCATTTGAAACCGGAGAACCAAAGCCTTATGGCGGCGGTGGTAAAGGCGGTTCGTCAGGAGGTTCCAGATTCAAAAGACCTCACGGAAACAGAAGAGGTAACGATTAGTTTTAGTCTAATTGATTATTGATAATGTTTAATTTGAAAATTTAATATCTATATTGCTTCAGACAAGGGCAAGCCCGATGAGAATTCGGCACGGTTGTCGCCACTGTGAGTTTGACGGTAAAATCCGTTCAAGTCAGAAAACCTTCCTGAAGCAGCCTTGGTATAGCCTTCGTACAAAAGGTTGGGGAGTTTTTAAGTTTTTATTTGATCCTCAGGTCTTTTTCAGGGCCTGGGGATTTTTTTTCGTCACGGGTTTTTTCGGTAAATTTGCTTTTATGGGGGATTGTTTATGAAATATATATTGCGAAAATGCTTTGCAGTCGTGACGGTTTTGTCGCTTTGGGTACTTCCAACTGTTGTGCATGCTGCGAACGTCCCCAAAAGAATCGTCTCCACTGCTCCGCATATTACCGAAATACTTTTTGCTCTTGGAGCGGGCAACAGGGTTGTAGGAGTTACGAGATACTGCAATTATCCGCCGGAAGCGAAAACTAAAACCGTGATAGGAGATACGGCGATAAGTATGGAAACGCTTGTTAAGCTGTCCCCGGAGCTGATTATTGTCGATGCGGACTTTAGCAGTGAAAACTTGAAGCTTTTGCAGCGGCGAGGCTTTAAAACGATTACCGTAACTTGTAGAGATATGACTTCATTTCAATCGTGTGTTAAGAAAATAGCTTTGGCCGCCGGTAAAAAAGAACAGGCGGCGAGGCTTTTGCAGGTGATGGAGCGGCGTATGCAGGCTCTGGCGGCTAAAGCGGCCAAGGCAGGTATTCATGGACGTAAAACTGTTTTTATAGAGGTGTGGGATTCTCCCCTTATGACTGCCGGGGGCGCTACTTTTATGGATGAAATCGTATTTTGTGCCGGCGGGCGGAATGTTGCTTCTGACAAATTCAACGGTTTTGGCAGGGTGGGGACTGAATTTCTTATAAAATCCGATCCCGACGTGATACTGCTTACAACCTCAAGGCCGGATAAGGTTCCTAAAAACTGGCAGTATTTAAGGGCTGTCAAAAATAAAAATCTGTTTTATGTAAACCCGGATCTTTTTGCGAGGCCGTCTTTTCGCATGCCTGAGTGTGCGGAAAAAATATACTTATTGCTTTACGGGAAGAGATAGTCGGTATGTGCAGAAAAATTATACTTCCATCAGTTGTTTTATCGTTGGCTCTTATTTGCGTTTTTTTTGTTTCCGTTTGTATTGGAATGGAAACTTATTCTCCCTCTTATATATTCAATCAGATCTCAGGGTTTCTGTTTGCGCCTGCCGCTCCATCGGTTGACTCGGTTATTATAATGGATATACGTATTCCGCGAGTTCTTTTATCAATGTTTGTCGGAGCATCTCTTTCTCTTGCCGGAGCGGCATTTCAGGGATTATTGAGAAACCCTCTTGCCGACCCTTATATTGTCGGCACGTCTTCAGGGGCTGCTCTGGGTGCTTCAATAGCGGTAGTGCTGAATCTGTCTTTTATGTCTTCCCCTGTTTTGATATTTGCTTTTTTGGGTTCTGTTCTTGTGATGTCCGTTGTATATTTTATGTCAATAAGGTCGGGACGGCTTTCTGTTGAGACCTTTCTGTTGTCCGGAGTCATTGCCGGTGCTTTTTGCAGCTCGTTTGTGTCGTTTCTGATGACTGTTGCTGGCAAGGATATGCCGAGAATTGTATGGTGGCTTATGGGCAGCTTTTCAGGCAGAGAGGACTGGGGCTATGTTTTGTTTATGCTGCCGTATTTTCTCATTGGGTTTGTGATACTCATACTATGCTCAAACTCCCTGAATCTTTTATCAATGGGAGAAGATGTCGCTATCTCTAAAGGAATAAATGTAGAGCGTTCAAAAATATTGGTAATTTTTGCCGCCTGCCTTTTAACTGCGGTATCTGTTTCCGTTGCCGGCACTATCGGTTTTGTCGGTTTTATGATCCCGCATGTGATGAGACGTATTTACGGAGGCGATCACCGTATCCTTATGTTGTCATCGGCATTTGGCGGCGCTGTTTTTCTGGCGCTTGCCGATACGCTTTCAAGGGTTTGTTTTTCTTCGGCGGAACTGCCGGTCGGAGTCATTACCGCCCTTATGGGAGCGCCGTTTTTCTTCTTTATTCTGAGAAAGAGAATGTTGTGAGTTTATGAATTTTGAAGCCAGATCACTTTCTTATCAATATGCTAAAGGATTCGGTATAGACGATATTTCCCTGAAACTTGAAAGCGGCAGTTTTTATGCGCTTATGGGGCCGAATGGCTGCGGTAAATCTACGCTTTTGCGTCTTCTTTCCGCCGTGGCGAAACCTAAAAAAGGCTGCGTTCTTGTTGACGGAAACGATCTTTTTGCCATGAAGCCGCTTAAGAGGGCCTCGATTGTTTCGTTTTTGCCGCAGACGTTGTCGTGTGATTTTCCCTACTCCTGCCGTGAAGTTGTTTCTTTCGGCAGAATCGCTTTTTCCAGGTTTTTTCCTTCCGATGATGATGAAAAGATATTTGAAGATGTGATGAAAATGACGGGAACGATGCACCTTGCCGACAGAAAAATTACCGAAATATCCGGCGGGGAAATGCAAAGGGTTATGCTGGCCCAGGCACTGGCGCAGCAGTCTTCCGTTCTTATATTGGATGAGCCGGTTTCCCACCTGGATATTGCATGCCAGACTGAAATAATGTCTCTTTTGTCTGCGTTGGCATATGAAAAAAATCTCCTGATCATTGCCTCGGTTCATGAACTCAGTCTGGCGTTTTCTTTCTGCAGGGAACTTGTTTTTATGAAGGGCGGAGCAATTGCAGCCTATGGGCATTCTGATGACATATTGACGGAAGCCCTGCTAAATGAAGTCTATGGTATTGACGCCGGTCTTATTGATTTTTCCGGAAGTAAGGTTCCGGTTGTGAGAAAGAGCCGGCGGTAACTTTTTTACAGGTGTTCGTTACCGGGATTTTGCTAACATTGTTTGCGGCACGGTCCCTGGTTTTTAATATTTACAAGGCCTTAAATCCGCTTAAAGGTTTATCCGTTTCTTTCATAGAAGATTTTATTTTAAATAATTTGCTGGCATGCAATAATATTTGCAATAAAAATTGGAGGAATTTATGCCGAAAATCGATTATTACGAATGGTACAGCCATCGTGTAAACAGGAATATGGGTGTTGTAAGGTATGGGCACTGGGGACCGCCTTTGATTTATTTTCCGACTTGCGGCGGCAATCACGGAGAATTTGGCTACTATGGCCTTGAGCATGATTTACAATGGTTTCTTGATGCCGGTAAGATTCAGATATTTTGTGTTGACAGCACAAATATGGATACCTGGTATAACCCGTATCTTCATCCGGCAGACAGGGTTCATGGATTTGCCGCTTATGAATCGTATATTGTGGACGAGGTAATTCCTCTGGTTCGCAATCTTGCTCATAACGATTACATTGGCTGTGCGGGCTTTAGTCTGGGAGGATACACTTCCTTTAATATGGCATGCAGGCATACCGATATTTTCCGTCTGGCAATATCGCTTGGCGGCGTTTTTGATATCAGTGAGTTTTTGGGGGGATATCATGACGGCAATGTGTATTTTCAGAATCCGGTAGAATACCTCGCTAATATGTGGGATTCCGGGCAGCTTGACGTGTTCAGATATCATAACCGTCTGGTTCTTCTCGGCGGAGCTAACGATCCGTTTGTAGACTCTACAGTACAGCTTCACCATCTGCTTAACCGCCAGGGAATTGTTCATCACTATGAAATATGGGATCCGCCGTGCGATCATCACGAGTTTTGGTGGAAAAAGCAAATGCCTTATCTGCTGGGTAAGTTTTACGTCTGATTTTTTCTTTGTTCTTATCTTCTTAGAAAATTAAGATGTCTCTCACAGAGGGCACGGAGTCCACGGAGATATTACCTGTAAAAAAACTCTCCCGTGTTCTTCCTCTTCTCCGGGTGAGTCACCTTTCTGTCATAAAAAAGGGGCTGTCGTGATAACGGCGGCCCCTTTAACATGGAATAAAAGATAACGATCACCGGGCTTAGCCCGGTTCAAATATAATTGTAAAAATGGTGAAAAATTAAGAAAAGAATAGCAAAAGGCTATAAAGCAAACTATTTTTCGCCATTTTCTGTCGTGCTAAGTGGGGCGTTATAGACCCCCGTAGA
>JAVBNT010000035.1:0-42515 GCA_031551355.1 Candidatus Xenobia bacterium
TGGAATAAAAGATAACGGTCACCGGGCTAAGCCCGGCAAAACCGGCTTTAGCCGGTTCAAATATAATTGTAAAAATGGTGAAAAATTAAGAAAAGAATAGCAAAAGGCTATAAAGCAAGCTATTTTTCGCCATTTTCTGTCGTGCTAAGTGGGGCTAGAAAGGCCCACTTAGCACGACAGCCCCCACCATCTGCTCTCTTTCAAGGACCTACAGTAATTGAATTGATACGGATTTTTCCGGTAACTATAGTCCTTTTCGCAGCCCCACACTCACCATACCCACCGTCGCAAAATGAAAAAGGGCCCAACCTTCCGGCAAGCCCCTTTTTAGAACAACACATTTTGAATTTACCGCATTGTGCTACGCACCCTGCGCCTGCTGCGGCTTGGCTTCCTCTTTCTCCACAAGTCCCAGTCTCCTGCCGATATTATCCATAACGACATAGAAGCACGGAACAACAAGCAGTGTAAAGAATGTGGACGATATCAGGCCGCCGATAACAACCTTACCAAGGGGAGCAAAGAACTCTCCGCCTTCACGGATGGCCATCGCCAGCGGAAGCATAGCAATACAGGTGGCTATGGACGTCATCAAAATCGGACGCAGCCTTACGGGGCCGGCCTTTAATATGGCTTCGGTCCTCGGCAGGTTATGCTCATGCCGCAGCACCAGAATATAGTTAATAAGTAAAATAGAGTTACTGACAACGATACCGGTGAGCATTATCAGCGCCAGAATGATAACCATACTTACGGGTTCTCCGGTAACTACCAGCGCAACAACAACGCCGATAATTTCCAACGGCACCGCCATCATGATTGTCAGAGGGTGGATAAAACTTTCAAATTGTATGGCAAGAATTGCATACACCAGAAACACAGCCAGAATCAGCGAGGAGAAAAGATCACCGAACGATTCAGACCTGCTTTCCTCTTCACCGCCAATCGACCAGGTATAACCTTCAGGCAGCGGATTTTCAGCCATAAGCTTTACAATGCCCTGGACGACCTGATTGTTCTGATATCCTTCGGCAGCAGTTCCCTGAACGGAAACACATCTGGCTCTTGATTCACGCAAAATCTTCGAAGGAGCATCAGTCTGCTCAATAGTGGCAATGTTTGCAAGAGGCACGGTCAAATTGTCACTGATACGGATCGGCAACTGTTCAAGTTTTGCCAAAGTATCCCTGTTGACTCTGTCAATCTGGACAGTTATATCGTAATCCCTGCCGCCTTCCTTATATTTGTTAATATCGGCAACCTGATAGCCGCGGACAAACGTTCCGATTGAAGAGCCGACGTCGTAAAGATTTACGCCGTATTGTGCGGATTTTACCCTGTCAACTTTAATACGGTATTCCGGTTTACCCTTTTTCCAGCTCAAATCAAGTTCTGCGGCTCCGGGAATCTGCTTGCCGATCATATCCTTATATTTTTCACCCAGTGTGGCAAGTTCATCCAAATCGTCGCCTTTGAGGACCATCTCGACATCGGCGGCACCGCTTCCCTGACGGCTGCTGATAGTTGTCTTGGCGATAATTCCCGGGATACCGGAAAGTTTTTCACGCAGGATATCCTGAAGCTGCATCGCATTGCGTTTACGTTCTTTTTTATTGATTAAAAACAAACTGACGCCGCCGACCATCGAATCTTCCGAACCGCTGCCGAAAGCAACGGCAGACGATGAAGTTCCTACCTGTCCGACATTAAATTCAATCTCTTTCTCGAATTCGCTGTTGGCAATTCTTTCAATCTCCTTAACATATGAATCAGTTTTCTGCAGGCTGGTACCAACAGCAGATTCTATACTGCATGAGACATATCCGTGATCGATCTTCGGCTGGAATGCCACCGGTATTTTACCCAGCGCCATAATACTGACGACAAAAATTGCAAACGCAGAGGCAAGAACTATAAATTTATGGTTAATTGACCAGCCAAGCGCTCTCTCATATAGTCTCTCTATATATCCGAAGCCTTCCTGCCACTTGGCAGTCAGAACCTTAAAGCCCTTCTTAGGCTTATTATGCTCTTCCGGTTTCAATACTCTGGAGCAGAGCATAGGAATGAGAAGGACAGCCACAATCAGAGAAACCAGCAGTGCCGTCATAAATGTCAGCGCCAGAGGGGTAAAAATCTGTCCGGCAATACCCTTAACAATTAAGAGCGGCAAAAAAACCGACATCGTCGTAAACGTCGAGGCCAAAACGGCAAGACCGACTTCCTTCGTTCCATTTATTGCGGAATAAACAGGATCGTGCCCCATTTCTATAAAGCGGAAAATATTCTCCAGAACCACGATAGAGTCATCGACTACACGGCCGATCGCCAGCGTAAATGCCGAAAGGGTAATAATATTCAGTGACAGATTGCAGAAGTTCATCATAATAAACGTCGAAAAGATAGAAATCGGTATTGAAAGCGAGACAATGATAGTACTTCTGAACGAACTCAAAAACATAAAAATCACGAAAACCGCCAACAGCGTAGCTTCAACGGCTGTTTCCTGCATTGCGTGAACAGATTTTTTTACCATATCCGAATCATCCGACACGACAGCAAGCTTTGCACCCATCGGCAAAACTTTGTTAATCCTGTCCACAGCGGCTCTGACGCCGTCACAGACTTCCACAACGTTGGAGTCGGTATTTCTTCGGATTTGCAGGGCAACACAGGGAATACCGTTTATACGCGAAATACTCGTCTGCTCTTTATTGGTATCCCTGACTTCAGCGATATCTTTTATATAAATTCTTCTGCTGCCGGCATCATCAACATAGACTTCCTTAAGCTCGTCAACGTTGTTGAACTGGCCTACAGTACGTACCTGGATCTGCTGATCCGTCGTCAAAATATTTCCCGCGGGAACATTGATATTTTCAAGCTGAATCGCAGTAATCACTTTGCTGGGAGCGATGTTGAACTGTTTCAGTTTACCGGGGTCAACAAGAACGGAAATTTCCCTTTCAAAACCACCGGAGACGGTTACCGAAGCAACACCGGGAAGTTTTTCCAGCTCTTTTTTAATATCATCGTCACCAAGGGTACGCAGGGTTCTAAGGTCCATTTCTCCCGAAAGCGTGACCGTCATAATCGGTGAAGACGCCGGATCAACCTTATTAACAATAGGCTGCCTGACCTCGTCAGGCAAAGCCATCTTGGCAAGCTCAACCTTATCTCTGACATCGGCCAGTGCCTGAATCATATTGGTTCCGTAATAAAATTCCGCAATAACGATAGAAACATTATCCTGTGATGTTGAGCGTAGTTTTTTCAACTGGGCAACCGTTCCGACCTGATCCTCAATCTTTTTCGTTACCTGCTCCTCTATTTCTTCAGGACCGGCGCCCTGATAAACGGTTATAACCGTGACAACCGGTATATCAAGAGTCGGAAAAAATTCCAGCTTCAGTTTACTGCCGAAATACAATCCCAACCCAACCATCATCAGCATTATTATGGAGACCGAAACCGGCCGTTTTACTGCAAATTCAAACATTATTCTACCTCTCTACTAATGGAGATTAAACTTATTTTACGGTATAGCTAACTATTCTTTTTCGAATCGCTGATCTTAATCAGTTCCTGATCCTGCAAGGTCTTAACGGAGGTGATGATTATTTTATCACCGTCCTTAAGATTATCCTTATCGGTAATACCGCCGGTAACAAGAAATTCGGTTTCCGACGACGCCCCGACCTTAAGGTTTTTGCGCACCGCTTTACCGTTTTCAGCAACAAAAACACAATAAACGGAATTATCCTTAATCTCATCAAGAGGTTTAAGCGGTTCGTCCTCCGCCTTCTTGGGAGCCGTCAGCAGGTAAGGTTTTTTCATTATTGCAAATGCAGGAACTACCACTCCGTCAAGGGTTGCCACATAAATATCGGCTCTGCCGAACATCCCGGCTTTCAGTTCATTGCTGGCATTATCAACAATGACTCTTACGGTAAAAGCCATAGATTTTGAATCGATCGCCTGAACGATAGTGTCAACTTTACCGGAAAAAGTTTTACCGGGAAAAGAGTCCATCAGGACTTTAACGGAATCGCCGTTTTTAACGGACGAAATTACGCCTTCGCTTACCGTGCCTTCCATATAAAGATTGCTGTTGTCGACTATCTTAAAAATAGGGGCCGCAGGATTCGCGCTGACGATAGCGCCCTTGGCGACAGTCTTGTCCCGGTATGATATTACTCCTGAGAAAGGAGCTTTTATTTGGCAGTCATTTATATTAATGTTGACAAGATCTATATTTGCCTGCAAAGAATCCATCTGGGCTTTGGCTGCACTGATTTCTTCACTTCTGATGGCTTTCTGAATCGTATTGGCGTTTGCCATTTTCAGGCCTTCATTGGCATTCTTAATCATGCTCTGCGATGTTTCATATTGTTTTACCGAAGTATCGTATCTGAGTTGGGCATTTTCGAGGTCCTGCTTGGAAACGGCACCCTTATCGTAAAGTCTCTGTATACGGTCAAAATCAGTTTTTGCCTGCTGCATATTAAGCTTTATCTGTTCGGAATTAAATTTTGTCTGCAACAAACTTTGATCCGCCTGATTAATCCCTACAGAAACCTGGGAATCCTGAAGCTGATAACCTGAAAGCGCCATCTGATACTGTGTCTGGGCGGCGCTCAAATTTGCCTCAAGCTGCCTCTTCTGGGCCTGCAGCAGATCATCATTAATTCTCAGCAATACCTGACCTTCGCTTACCTGATCCCCTTCATCAACAAGAACTTCCAATACCTGCCCGGATATTCTCGGAAGAACAGATATTTCATTTTTGGAATAAAGATTGCCGGTAAAACCGACGGAAGAAGACATCTGCCCATGCTTTACCGGGATAACCTCAACCAACCGGGGTTTGGGACCAGAATCCTCTTTGACTTCCTTATGACACCCTGCAACGGCACCGCAGGAAAATAAAACTATTAACAAAGCAATTATCTCTTTATTTACTTTGGGATAAAACATTCTTTTGCACCTCTTTCACAAGTAATCCGGTTGAATAAAGCAAATTTGACTGCGAGCGTTCATATTCACAATAAGCTGAAGAAAGCGTTACCAGCGCCTGCAGATAACTTACGGTAGCACTGTCAAGTTCTAAAAAGGTTCCTACGCTTTCCTTATATCTCACAAAAGAAATTTCATAGGACTCTCTTGCCATATCAAGACTCGCCTCCGCAGTCTGCAGTTTTTTCCTGCTCTCGTCGATTCTAAGCAATGCATCGGCAACCTGCAGATCAATATCTCTTCGAGTTTGTTCTCTGGCATACTCGCTCTGCTTCAGAACTTCTTTGGCCTGAGAAAGCTGAGCCTTTGTCTGCCCACCGTCAAAAATTGGGATATTAAGGGAAAAACCGGTCGACCATCCATAAGGAGAGCTGCCGAATCCTACGCTCTGCAGCGAATATCTGCCATTGAACAACAGGTTAGGATTTTTCCCCTGAGCCGCCAAATCACAATTTGTTTTGGCAATCTCCACAGTCATATCCATCTGTGCCATCTCTATACGGTTTTTATACGCCATATCTATTGCCGACGGCAGATCCAGATCATTTTTGGCAAAATAAATCGGCCTTACAACCGTCAAAAACTGTGTCTGCGGCAGACCCATAATATTTTTCAGGGAAGCCTTGTTCAGCTCCATCGCCCTTCTTGACGTGATCAATGACTGTTCGGCCTCCTTGAGATTCACCTGGGTGGTGAGCATATCATACTTCGGCGAGATACCTTCTTCATACTTGGCTTTGGCTATTTCCATTTGCTGCTTACGAAGCTCGACAGCGTTCTCCGCCACAACATACAAACCTGTTGTTTCCAAAGCCCCCATATAAGAGGTGATGACGCTGCTGTAAAGATCTTCCGTCAGTCTTTCTTCATCCAGTTTAGCGTTCAGATAGGAAAGCCAGGCCATTTTTCTGGCATCCTCAAAAAGACCGAAGTTGGAGATCAGATACTGGGCGGTGACGGCCGAGCTCCAGTTCATATACGACCCCAAAGCCATGGTATTTCCGTCAAATTCAATAGTCTGGACCGGACCTGAATATGTGGCGGATCCTGAAGCACCGACAATAATATTTTTAGCGCTCTTAACTTCATCCACCCTGTAATACAGCTCGTTGACCTTTGAGCGTGCGTTGGCAAGAGACATGCTCTGTTTTTCAGCAATCTCAAGACTTTCTTTAAGCGTTATTGCCGATTGCGCATCTTCAGGAGCAATCGACCGGAATAATAAGGTAAGGACATCATAAAAATGCCCGGTTTTAACATCAAAAACGGGTGAAGAAACGCTTTTTGTGATATCGGAAAAACTGCTCTTGTCAGAGACAGGCTCATTTTCCTGGGCAAAAAGTGTTCCCGCTGTAAAAACAGCAAATAAAAATAGGTACATTATTTTTTTGATCACAACATCAGACCTTCCACGAATAAAGTATTAAAAAAAGAAGTGAGCTTTTCTTTTGGTATTTCCTTTCCAAAGACCAATCTCTCATGTATAAAAAAACGGTTGCAGGCAAGTAAAGATTTGGCCAGCATTTCCGGCTCCAGGTTACGGAAGCTACCGTCACTAACTCCATCACTGATAATAGAGCCAATTAAAGTAACGTATGTATCCAGCTCCGATTTAAAATAATCCAGCAGCTCGTTGGAGCTTATACAGGATTCTTTCACAATGATTCTAAAAAAGTCAATATCCACAACATCCGCATAGAGTTTGACCTCATAATCAATTATGGCCTTAAGTTTACCTAAAGGAGTATCCGCCTTGGAAATAGCTTCTATTATTTTCTTTCTGTTTTCCGAAATCTGCTCTCTAAAAATAGAATAAAAAAGATTTTCTTTACTTTGAAAATAATAAAAAAGCATTGACTTATTTACGCCGGCCTCGTCGGCTATTTCCTGCGCAGAAGAACCTGAAAACCCTTTTTGTGCAAAGATTTTCACTGCTGCACGCTTGATTTTATCCCTTGGAGCCTCTTTGCCTCTAGGCATAGGACAATCCTCCTTAAAAATATCGTTAAAAAAATCAACCGTTTGGTTTAACCATACGGACAATTATATGAGAATAAAGATAATTTGTCAAATTTTATTGACAATATTATTCTTACAAACAATCAAAAATATTATATTTCTAACATTTTAAAATAACCTGTCTTAAGAATATAGATATATAAAGAAAAAATATTAAACGCATCAAAAGTCTCCAAATGTTAACAATATTTTTACAGACAAAACCAGAGCTATTATTTATAATGTTACATGAAAAAATTATCAAAGTTTTTAACGCATTAAGGAGAATCATTTATTATGAATACCATTGGAAATTCGGGAATGAACATCACAAATGCACACAGTATTAATACAGATAAAAAATCAAGTGCAACCGTTAAAAATAATTCTTCGGAAATTGCCACAACAGACAAATTCCAGCCTTCAGAAAAGGGAGTAAAATCCGACTACGACGGCATTGGAAAAGCCTTCAAAGTTCTTGTAGGCGGAGGAGTTGCTGCAGGAGTTGGCTTGGGAATCGGCGCAGCATGTCTGCTTGGCGGCGGTGTCGCAGCCGGAGTTGCCGCAGGTGTTGTCGGAGGAGTCGCCGGACTGGCACTCTTAGGTCATGCATTCAAAAATATGTTTAATTTCTAATTTTAGTTTTTTAAGGAGAGAATTATGAACAGTATAAACAACATTACTGCTCAAATCCAGAATACACTTCATACAAATAACGAAACAAAGCTAAATAAATCGACAGAAAATACAGAAACCGCAAGCAAAGGAGACGGATACAAACCTTCTGCGCCAAATCCAATGGCAATGAATATCCCCAGACCGTCCGCTTCTGCTCCGGCAACAACGGAAATCGGCAAATCAGCCAATAAGAGCGAGTTCACAGACGCTGCCAAATCAATTACAAAGCTTGGGTTGGTAGTCGGGGCGGGAATAGGCATTAAAAGCATTTTAGCCGCCACAGGCCCTATGGGAATGTTCTGCGTTTTACCGGCAGTAATGCTCGGTGCTGCTCTTACATTTTTAGTTTCGGGAGATCATAGTACCGCCTGGTAATGATATATGATTTATAGATCCGGATGTTAACATGATGTCTATAGACCATAATAAACAAAAACCTTATAATGGTAGAGAAGAAAATTCTTTAGAATATTGTCTTATAAGGAGATATTTAATTTATGAACAGCATCGGAAATTCAGGAATAAATGTCCAAAACACACAAACTAACACCGGCAATAAGCTAAGCTCAATAGTAAAGAACAATTCCCAGGAAGCAACCCAGGCAGATAAATTTCAACCGGCTGAAGATACAAAATTTGATCTAGGCAATCCGCTCGGCACAGCATTAAAAATACTTGTCGGCGCAGGAGCCGTTGCCGGAATTGGTATTGGAGTAGGAGCAGCCTGTTTACTCGGCGGCGGCGTTGCTGCGGGTGTTACAGCCGGTGTTATCGGCGGAGTTGCCGGCGTGGGATTTGCAGCCCACTCACTGCTTAAAGGTTTCTGGAACAGTTTTTAGTAACAACTAACCGGGAACAAAAGACGACTTAATTAAGGATGAAGAAGAATCAAAATGAACAGTATAAATAATATTACTCCGCAAATTCAGAATACACCCTATACAAACAATGGAATAAACCCAAATAAATCCGGTGAAGCGGAATTGGCAGTAAACAGCGACGGCTACAAACCGTCAAAGTCAAATTCCATGGACACAAACATCCCTAACCCGGTGAAAAATAATAACTCCTCAATCGCCAAATCATATGCACCGCCACAGGCAGAGGAAAAAACAAAAGACGGGTTCGGCAGCCTTGTAAAAGGAATGGTGATTTTAGGCGGAGGAATCGGCGTTGTCGCCGGGGCAGGAATTGGAGTCGGCGCAGCGATGCTCCTCGGAGGAGGAGTTACGGCAGGAGTCATTGCCGGTGTTGCCGGTGCCGTAGTGGGCATCCCGGTTGCCTTGGCCGCCTTTCTGGGCGATGCTTTCAAACTCAATTTTTAAAATATTTATAATAAATATCTTTTAAAAAGACCGCTGCTCACGAAAACGGTCTTTTTTTTATCCTCAAAACTTAACCATCAAAAAATAATTATCATTTCATTTTAGTTCTCCGGATCGCCACGACGCTCGCGATGACAACTTCTCTACTAGAGCAATTTACATTCTATATGTCACAAAATCGGTAAACATTTTTAGAAAAGACGGTGTAGCCGTTATCACGAGCGCAGCGCGGCGAACCAGTATTTTATGGATTAACCGATGTCGGTTGTTTGTCAGGAGTATGACAGTTCAATTGCAAACTGCTCTAGAGCAACTTGTAAAAATGTAGACAATACTGCACAAATATGCCGTGACCATTATTAAATCTGTTACACCCACGGATATTGCCGGATGATTTTTAAATGATTGGTATAGGCTATGTTAAATCAAGTTGCTCTAATTTTCAAAAATCTATAGCAATTGAATCATTTCGTATTTTTTGATGTTACTATAAAAAAAACCGTCCCCAACATTTTTATGCCAGAGACGGTTTTTACTTTTCAAAGTTACTTTACAAAAATTTTCTATGAATTACCCTGAGCCGCATTCATTAAAGCACCTACCACAAGCACAGCTCCGGCAACTCCGCCAACAGCTCCGGCAACAAGTCCGGCAGCCGCTCCGGCGACAAGCCCGCCACCGGCCAACCAGGATATAGCTCCTCCTACGGCAGCCGTTCCGGCAAGGGCTTTCAATATTTTACCCTTAGGAAGGCTCAGTTTTGGCGTTTCCGATGACGATGCCGCCGATGCATTGCTGAATTCACTCGCAGTCATCCCTCTTCCCATTGCCCCCAAAGCCTCATCCCATTTGGTGTCCTTTGAGAATTGCAAATCCTTATAACCTTTCTTGTTTTCCCCATTCGGAGAAATTTCAAGCGTAAGGCCATGGGCACCATTATTTTTTGGAGCATGCTGTTCGGCAATAACGGCATTCTGAACGGCCTGCATCATATCCTTGGCAGCGGCTTTAAGGTTATCGTCTTTAATGTTGGGGCTCTTGACGATTCTCTCGGCAAAGTCATACTGATCTTTGAAACCATAGAAGCTCTTTGTGGCATTGGCAATGCTTCTGATATCGGCCATTGAATCACTTGTACCAAGAAGAACCTTGGCAAAAGCGTCGGTGGAAGCAGCCAGATCTTTCGTTTTGGAGAGATCTATTGCCGAAAGAGTATCAATACTCGGGAAACCAGCGGAATCGTTAACAACCTTTTTAGCAACTTCTTTAGGAGAAATCGTAAATTTCGTATCAAGAGATTTTTGCATCTCCTCCATAACCCTGCTGGTAAAAATCTTGGCATAAGGCCAACCATCGCCGCCTTCCACATTCTGCGAAGCAACCATATAATCGGCAACTCCGCTGAATTCATGGGCAACTTCCGTTGAAGCCATCAGACAGGCATCAAATCCCAGAACATCTATTTTTTCACCGGTCGCCTTCTGCGCCATTTCCATGGCATTCCTCAGATCGGGAGTCGTCATCCATCCGTGATGGGATGAATCTTCAAGAGCTCCCGGCCAGCCGGCACCATGATCCGACATCACAAGCATATAATTTTCTGCCGGGTAATTTTTTATACCCCAGGTGATAAAGTCTGCCAGCATTTTCGGATCGGACATATTTACCTGTCCCATATCGGCAAGCACAGGAGAATTGATGTTGCTTTTATCACTGTCCTGATTAAGATAGAAACGGCGAGCCCCCGCCCAGCCTCCGCTAAGAGACGACGGATTCAAGCCTCTGTCCAACTGCACAAGGACATTCATATTTTCATTTGAGCCGACTGTTTCAAGTTCGGCAACATCACTTACCAAAGCTCTTTCGAGATTATTGTCGGCTGCCGAATAAAGTAAAACAGTCCATTTCTTTTTGGCAGCGGCTTCAGTTTCCAAAGAACCTCCCTGACCAAGGCTCACATTATCGGAAGGAACGGAAGCCTGTTCGTTTCTCATCGGAGGTGCCGATTTGAAAGCACTGGTATCATATACATGAGACATTCCTACGGAATTTATGTTTGACATAATAATCACTCCTTAAAAATCTCAATAAAAATCTAAGTGTATTATATCATGAAAACAGCACTTGTTAATATTGATAGAATGTTAATAAATCAACACCTCTTAGCTCCGTTCTGTAGCACCGGCATCATTGTTATAGTAACCGGAAAAAAATCGTATCAATTCAATTATTACCAATTCTTGAAAATTAGTAGAAGGATGTCATACAGGTCCCCGTTTTCACGAGGATAAACTCCGGCGGGTATCCAGAAAGAGAAAACTGAAATGAGTATTATTTTTTCCGGTTACTATATAATAAAATGAAGTAATTTAAATTTCATAAAAATAAGCTGCCTGGGATTTTCCCCAAACAGCTTATTTCCATGCTTAAATCAGTTTCTAGTTGATGGTTGGTTTCATCGCATCAGTCAGGTTACTGCCGACTTCCATACCTCTGGCCATTGTTCCCATTGCCTCATCCCACTGGGTGTCTTTGGCAAACTGCAGGTCTTTGTAACCTTTTTTGCCTCCGCCATTAGGAGAAATTTCCAGCGTAAGGCCATGAGCACCATTATTTTTAGGTGCATGCTGCTCGGCAATAACGGCGTTCTGAACGGCCTGCATCATATCTTTCGCCGCAGCTTTAAGATTTTCATCTTTAATATTATCGCTCTTGACGATTCTTTCGGCAAAATCATACTGGTCTTTAAAACCATAGAAACTTTTTGTTGCACTGGCTATATTTCTGATATCGGCCATCGAATCTTTCGTTGCCATCAATGTTTTGGCAAAGGCATCGGTTGAAGCGGCCAGATCTTTTGTCTTGGAAAGATCTATTGCCGAAAGGGTATCTATACTCGGAAAACCGGCAGAGTCATTAACAACTTTTTTAGCAACTTCCTCAGGAGAAATAGTGAACTTCGTATCAAGCGCCTTCTGGAGGTCTTCCATTACCCTGCTGGTGAAAATTTTGGAATACGGCCAGCCATCGCCGCCCTCAACATTTTGCGAAGCAACCATATAATCAGCAACGCCGGCAAACTCATGGGCAACCTCAGTCGAAGCCATCAGGCATGCGTCAAAACCGAGAACATCAATTTTCTCACCGGTTGCTTTCTGAGCCATTTCCATCGCATTTTTGAGGTCCGGAGTCGTCATCCATCCATGGTGTGAAACATCTTCCAATGCTCCCGGCCAGCCGGCGCCGTGATCAGACATGACAAGCATATAATTTTCAGCCGGATAATTTTTGATACCCCAGGTGATAAAATCTGCAAGCATTTTCGGATCGGACATATTTACCTGTCCCATATCGGCAAGCACAGGAGAACTTATGTTTGATTTATCACTGTCCTGATTAAGATAGAAACGCCGGGCTCCGGCCCATCCGCCGCACATCGAAGACGGGGTCTGTCCTCTGTCGAGCTGCACAAGAATATTCATGTTCTCATTAGATCCAACAGTTTCCAGTTCGGCTACGTCGCTGACAAGAGCTCTTTCAAGGTTATTGTCGGCGGCAGAGTAAAGCAGGACAGTCCATTTCTTTTTGGCAGCAGCTTCTGTTTCCGAAGAACCCTGTCCAAGGCTGATACTGTCGGAAGGAACGGACACCTGTTCATTTCTTACCGGAGGCGCCGATTTAAAAGTATTGGCATCATAAACGTGAGACATTCCTATGGAATTTATATTTGACATTAATTATCACTCCTTAAAAAATCTGGATAAAAATCTAAGAGTATTATATCATGAACATGTGATTTATGAATATTGATAAAATGTTAATAAATCAACACATTTTATATATCGCCGGACCGCCTGTCATTCTTATGATAAAATAGCAAATCTAACTTTTTCATTAAGTGATTACAACGCCTGTGTTTCGTTTTTTAAGCTGTTCCCGTATTAGCCTTCACCGATTTTAATTGGCTAATTTAAGCATAAAAAAAGCTGCCCGGAAAATTCCCAAACAGCTTTTTTATGCTCAAAATCAGTTTTAGGTGATGGTGGGTTTCATCGCATCAGCCAGATTACTGCCAACTTCCATACCTCTGGCCATTGCTCCCATTGCCTCATCCCATTGGGTGTCTTTGGCAAACTGCAGATCTTTATAATCCTTCTTATTTCCTCCGTTAGGAGATATTTCAAGTGTAAGACCATGCGTACCCTTGTGTTTTGGAGCATGCTGCTCGGCAATAACGGCATTCTGAACGGCCTGCATCATATCTTTCGCCGCAGCTTTAAGTTTCTGATCCTTGATGTCCGGACTCTTAACGATTCTTTCGGCGAAATCGTATTGATCTTTAAAACCATAAAAATCTTTAGTAGAATTTGCAATATTTCTAATGTCGGCCATAGAATCTTTTGTATTCATCAAAATTTTAGCAAAAGCATCCGTTGAAGCGGCAAGATCTTTGGTTTTGGAAAGATCTATTGCCGAAAGCGTATCAATGCTCGGGAAGCCAGCGGAATCATTGACAATTTTCTTGGCAACCATTTCCGGAGAAATAGTAAACCTTGTATCAAGAGCTTTCTGAAGCTCATCCATTACTTTGCTGGTAAAAATCTTGGCATAAGGCCATCCGTCACCGCCTTCAACATTCTGAGAAGCTACCAGATAATCCGCCACGCCGGCAAATTCATGGGCAACTTCAGTTGAAGCCATAAGGCAGGCGTCAAAACCAAGAACATCGATCTTTTCACCAGTGGCTTTCTGTGCCATCGCAAGAGCATTTTTGAGATCAGGAGTTGTCATCCAGCCATGATGTGAAACATCTTCCAAAGCTCCCGGCCAGCCGGCGCCATGATCGGACATAATCAGCATATAATTTTCAGCCGGATAATTTTTAATGCCCCAGGTAATAAAATCGGCAAGAACTTTAGGATCGGACATGTTAATCTGACCCATATCGGCAAGCACCGGTGAACTTATTTTACTTTTATCGCTGTCCTGATTAAGATAGAAACGGCGTGCACCGGCCCAGCCGCCGCACATCGAAGACGGGTTCTTACCCCTGTCGAGCTGAACAAGAACATTCATATTCTTATTGGAACCGACAGTTTCAAGTTCAGCGATATCACTGACAAGAGCTCTCTCAAGGTTATTATCTGCAGCAGAATACTGTAAGATCGTCCATTTCTTTTTGGCTGCAGCTTCCGTTTCCGAAGAGCCGCCCTGTCCAAGGCTGACGCTGTCCGAAGGAACAGACGCCTGTTGCTCGCTTCTCATCGGAGGAGCCGACTTAAAAGAGTTGGCATCATATACATGAGGCATTCCTACTGAATTAATATTGTTAGCCATTTACGATCACTCCTTAACAATTTTATCACTCATAATCTTAAAAAAATTATAACATAAAGTCTATTGGTATTAATATTAAAAAAATGTTAATAGATCCCCATGCCTGTCAAGCTTTCAAATCAGGATGTTTGCCTACGAAAGCCCTGCATCATCCATTTGGTCCATTACGGCAGGCCATTTCGTTTCCTGAGCAAATTTGAGGTCCATATATCCTTTAATCCTGTCGCCTCCGGGAGATATCTCCATCGAAAGCCCATGGGCACCTTTATGCTTTTGGGTATGGTGTTCGGCAACAATTACGCCACGAAAAGCCCGCATCATAGTTCTGGCAGCAACTTTCACCTTTTCATCCTTTATTTTCGGGCTCTTAACAATTCTTTCGGCAAAATCATACTGATCTTTATAGCCTGAAAAACTCTTTGTCTTATTGGCAATCTCAATCAAATCCCTGCGATCGACGTCTGAGCTAATAATTGCCCGTGCAAAGTCATCAGCATATTCCGACAACTCTTTCATTTTAGAAAGGTCAACCGCAGATAACGTATCCACGCTCAGCGAACCAATAGAATCATTGACGATCTTTCTTGCAACCATTTCCGGCGGCAAGCTAAACTTTGCATCTATTGCCTCTTGCAGTTCTCTCATTACCCTACTGGTAAAAATCCTTGCATAAGGCCATCCGTTAATACCTTCCACATTTTGAGAAGCAACCATATAACCGACATTATCCGCCAATTCATGGGCCACTTCAGTAGAGGCCATCAGGCAGGCGTCAAACCCAAGTATATCAATCTTTTCACCCGTTTCCCTCTGTGCGGATTCCAGAGCTTCGCGGAGCTGAGGAGTTGTCATCCATCCTTTATGCGAACCGTCCTCAACCGCTCCCGCCCAGCCGGCACCATGATCGGACATGATCAGCATATAATTCTCAGCCGGATAATTTTTAATCCCCCAGGTGATAAAATCGGCAAGAACTTTAGGATCAGACATATTTACCTGACCCAAGTTATCAAGAACAGGGGAGTTGATTTTTTTGGAATCTGTATCTTTATTAAGATAAAATCTCCTGCACCCAGACCAGCCGCCGCTGATAGAGGAAGGATTCTCCCCTCTGTCTAGCTGTACAAGGAGATTCATATTTTTATTTGAGCCAACAGTCTCCAGTTCGGCAACATCCTTAACCAAAGCATTCTCAAGGTTATTATCAGCCGCGGAATAGAGAAGTACTGTCCAATTTTTTTTATATAATCCTTCCGGCTCATTTTCACCCAGAACAGAAATATCGCCCCGAGCAACACCCGTCTGCTCAGATATTTCAGGCGCCGGAGATTTATGAGCAGATATATTATAAATCTGAGAACTGCCTATAGAACCGATATTTACCACAATAATTGCCCCTTTGGTAACAACATACAATACTGCAATCAATCACTAAAATTATATCATCAAAAAGGAATTAAAGATATTAATAAAATGTTAATATCCCGTAAGGTTTAGAGTCCGTCAAAAGGATCCATCGGCAATTGGGCAATATCATCTTCGTCCATTCCTTCGGTCATGCGGTGCATTGCCTCATCCCATTTGGTTTCCTTTGCCAGCATAAGATGCTTGTAATTGCTCTTACGCCCGCCGTTGGGGGAAATCTCCAGCGAGACCCCATGGGAGCCTTCAAATTCTTTTGAATGATATTCGGCAATTACCAGTTTTTGAATGGAGCTAATCATGTCTCTGGCGGCATCCTTAAGCTTTTCATCCTTTATATCGGCACTGCCGATTATTCTCTCGGCAAAATCATACTGATCTTTGTAACCGTAAAACGTTTTCGTTTCAGCGGCAATATTTCTGATTGTCTCCATCGGAACATCGGTTTTAAGCATCAGTTTGGCAAAATTGTCGGTGGCCGCAGTAAGCTCTTTGGCTTTTGACAAATCAAATGCCGAAAGCGTATCAATACTGGGGAAACCTTCGGAGTCGGCAACTATTTTCTTGGCCACGTCCTCGGGAGAAAGATTAAATCTTGTATTGAGAGCCTGCTGAAGCTTTTCGACCACGCCGCTCTTAAAAATTTTGGAATAAGGCCAGCCTTCCACACCCTCAATATTTTGCGAAGCAACCATATAGTCAACACTGTCCTTAAGCTCATGCGCAACTTCGGTTGAGGCCATAAGACAGGCGTCAAAACCAAGCACATCTATTTTTTCGCCGGTAGCCTTCTGCGCCGTTTCCAATGCTTCTCTGATCTGCGGGGTAGACATCCATCCGTTATGCGAGACATCCTCACAGGCTCCGGGCCAGCCGGCTCCATGATCAGACACGAGCAGCATATAATTTTCGGCAGGATAATTTTTAATGCCCCAGGTTATAAAGTCGGCAAGGACCTTCGGATCCGACATATTAACCTGCCCGAGATCCGCAAGCACCGGGGAATTTATTTTTGACGGGTCTCCATCCCCGACAAGATGGTAACGCCTGCAGCCTGCCCAGCCGCCGCTGATTTCAGATGGTTTTTTGCCCCTGTCAATTTGGAGAACGACGTCCATATTCTCATTGGAACCTATTCCTTCAAGTTCAATCGCATCGTTTACGAGATCCTCTTCAAGGTTATTGTCGGCGGCGGAATAAAAAAGAACCGTCCACTTCTTGCCGCCAGCCTCGGGGAGAACGGAATCGTTATTTCCGAGAACAACACTGTCTGAAGGCTGCCGAGCAGCATCACTTTTTTTACTTTCAGCCGTGCCGCGCGAGTGAATGTTATAAAAATCAGAATGATTTACCGAAGAAATCCTATCAGCCATATCCATCCTCCAAAATAACCGGATAAATTTCAAAACACCCCTAAAAAATGGAGAGCTACATTATCGCCCTCAAAAAATCAAATCTTAAAACAGTTAAAACTCAGGCATCCAAAAAGTTCTTGAATGAATTCCAGAGCTTTTTAATGCCCGTATCGGCATTCGCTTCGTTCCAGTGAGTCTCTTTGGCAAAAAGCAAATCCTGATATCCCGACGTCCCGAGACCGTTTGAAGAACTCTCGATCGAAATGCCGCCAGCCTCTTCAAAACCTTCCTTATGATACTCGGAAACGACAAGGCTTTTGATGGCTTTCATCATCTCACAGGCAGCATCCCTGAGTTTTTCATTTTTTATCTCACTGCTTTTGGAAATCCTCAGCGCAAAATCATACTGATCTATAAAATGGTAACGCCCTTTGGTATAAAAAGCTTTTGACTCTGAAGCAATCTTTTTTATAAGCTGCCTGTCGTCGGCACCGCTCATAAGTTCTTTTGTAAAATCAGCCGTTGACCCGGTCAGTGAACCGACCTTGGCAAGTTCCAATGCCGAAAGGGTCTGTATACTGCGGAACGGAGTCGATTTTTCAACAATCCTCTTAGCAGCGTCTTTCGGGGCAATGTCAAATCCCCGGCTGTCGCCGTCGCTGCGGCCGTCGCCGGAAAAAATCTTTGAATATGGCCATCCTGACTGGCCGATCGTGTTCTGTGAGGCCACCATATAATCAGCAACTCCGGAAAGTTCCGCTGCCACTTCAACAGAGGCCATACAACAGGCGTCAAACCCCAGAACATCCATTTTTTCACCGGTAGAATTTTTTACGGATTCAAGGGCATTCCTTATTTCAGGAGCAGACATCCATCCCTTATGGCTTCTGTCATCAACCATTCCCGCCCATCCTTTGCCGTGCGACGACATTATCAGCATATAATTTTCGGCGGGATAATTTTTGATGCCCCATTTTACAAAATCGGCAAGAACCTCCGGATTGGCCATGTTTACCTGCCCCAGTTCCAAAGGAGCGGCGGTAGATTCACCCGCAGAACAGAAATAGTAACGTTTACAGCCCGGATCCATTTCATAACCCTTATGGGCTTTTTTGCCGACATCAAGCTGGGCGACAATGTTAATATCCTTATCGGAACCGATTGATTCAAGTTCTAGCGCGTTATCAATAATACCGGAGATATCATTATCGGCTGCTCCATAATGCAGAACAGTCCATTTTTTCAGACCATTGGCGGAAACTGCAGATGTCTCCCCCATTCCCAAAGAAACGGAATCAGCGGAAGATACGCTGCTTTCATTATCCTGCGGCAAAGCGGCCTTTTTTAGTTCCGGCAGATATGACGGAGTTTTTATCTGATTTATACCGTTATTCATTTGTATAACTCCGCCTTTCATAAAAATAGTTACAACTATATATTAACAGGTAAAAATCCCGCCGCACATTAGCAAAATGTAAACAAATCGGGACTATAGTCAAAAAAGCTAATGACTGTCCGTTTTTTCCGATTTTTTAAGTGCGGAAGCATGACTTAGGGCCTGATCCCATTTTGTCTGCCTGGAAAAATTCAGTCCCTTATAAACGTCTTTCCTGAAATCACTCATGTCATTGCGGTCGGAAATATCTACGGAAATACCATTGGCCCCTTCAAATCCGGCAACGCGATGATGGGACATAACAATATTTTTAACGGAGTCGGCAATTTTAGCCGCCGATTTTTTCAATTTTCCATCATCAACATCATTGCTTTTAAAAACTTTCTCTGCAAAATCATACTGATCTTTATAAACATTGAACGTCTTTGTTTTTGCAGCAATGTCCATAATAGCCTGAGCAGATGAATCGTTTTCCATAAGGTTCCCGGCAAATTCATCCGCAGCAGTTGCCAAAGCACCTGCTTTTGACAGGTCAAGAGCGGACATGGTCTGGATTCCGGGAGTATTTTTTGTTCTGGCAACGATTTCCAGCGCCGCATTCTTAGGGGACATTTCAAATACCGGACGACGCTGCTTTTTCGCACCGGAGAGACCGCCCGAAAATATTTTCGCATAAGGCCAGCCCTCGCCGCCGACGCTGTTTTGTGACGCAACCATAAAATCCGCCACACCCGACAACTCACTGGCGACTTCAGTTGAAGCCATACAGCAGGCGTCAAAACCGATAACATCTATCTTTTCACCGGTAGCCGTTTGCGCCGTCTCCAACGCCTCTCTAATATGCGGCGGATGCATCCAGCCACCATGGCTCTTATCGGGAGCTACGCCAAACCAGCCTTTGCCGTGGGAGGCAACAACAAGCATATAATTTTCAGCGGGATAATTCTTTATACCCCACTCTACAAAGTCGGCAAGAACTCCGGGATCGGACATTTTAACCTGCCCCAAATCAGACATTACCGGCGAGCTTATTCTCGAAGAATCATTGCCGCTATTGAGATAATAGCGCCTGCATCCCGCCCAGCCGCCGCTTATTGAAGACGGCGCCACCCCTCTGTCGAGCTGGCATAAAATGTTTACACTATCGCCGGACCCAACGCCTTCGAGCTCAATTACATCATTCACCAGTTCCGGTTCAAGATCGTTATCCGCAGCCGAATAAACCAGCAAAGTCCATTTTTTAAGGCCCGCCGTATCAGTACATGGCAAATCACCGCCGCCAATACTGACCGTATCGTTGCTGACGGCAGCTTTTCCTCCAGACACACCCGGAGAAGACTGCTGAGGTATATAGTTGTGTGAATTGGCGACTGAAGTTATGTTGTTCATAAACTGTCCGTTTTTGTTGTTAATAACATATTAACACAACATTCATATGGGATAAATTAACAAAGTGTAAATAAACCGCCACAAAAAAATCAAACGGAAAACTCGTTTGCCAGCGGAGTTTGCATGAGGTCTTTTATTTCCCGGAAATTACGCGCGTTACCGAGAACCCACATCAATTTCACCAGTGCCGCCTCTACCGTCATATCGGCAGCCATAATCGCACCGGATTCCTTAAGCATTTTTCCGGCAGGATAAAGATCTTCAACAGATCCCATCTCACACTGTGACGTCACAACAATCGTTACTCCGGCATCAATAGCTTTTCTTATCGCCGGGATCAAAGAATTTTCACCTATGGGTATATTGCCGGTACCGAAAGTTTCAAGAACAATTCCCTTATATCCCTGTTCTACAAGAAGGTCAAATATGGCAGGCGACATTGAGGGATATATCTTCAGCAGAAAAACATCAGGGACCAAATCTTTAAAAAGCATCGGCCTCGAGTGGCTGCGGTGAGTCGCTGTCCTGGACACACTCATTTTTACACCGGCATGTCCAAGCGGATCATGGGCAAAAGACCTAAAGGCGTTGACATCAAAACCGCTGATTTTTTTGGCCCTGTTAGCCCTTAAAAGGACTGAACCAAAAAATATGCATACTTCTGCAATATCCAAAAGTGCATAGCGCACGGCATTGATCAGGTTGTTTCTGGCATCACTTGCCAGATAACTGTGAAGCGGAATCTGTGAACCGGTAAAGATCACCGGCTTACCTAGATTTCTCAGCAAAAAAGACATCGCCGAAGCCGTATAAACCATTGTATCGGTACCATGTACGACTACAAAACCCTGATAGTTGTCATACTCATCGTATATTTTCTGCGCGATACTGACCCATAAAGCCGGCGTCATTTCCACGCTGTCAATATTAAGAAGCTGACAGCAGTCTATTGAAGCTATTTTTTTCAGTTCAGGGACTGATTCAAGAATTTCATCAGCCGAATGCAGCGATGAGAGCGTCTCCGAATCCATGGCAAGAGTCCCGCCGGTAAAAATACAAAGCACCTTTTCAAGCTTATTATCAGTCATCCGGAATATCTCCCTGCAAAAAGATTACATAAAAACAATCAACAGTCAGTCTTCGGAATCTTTATCAGCATCCTCTTGCCCGTCATCATCCGGTTCCTCCTTTTTATCGGAGCGTCCCTGGATTTCAAATCCCTTAAGAAAATCGCTTGGCTTAAGGTTTTCTATATATTTTTTGAACTTCTGCTTGTCCTGATTCTCAGCGGAAACCTCTGCCGAACTTTTCTCGATAACCGTCTCTTCAAGAACAATTCTATCTGAAACATATATAGGAGCATCCGTCCTGAGCGCAATTGCAACACTGTCGCTTGGTCTGGCGTCAATTTCGACGACCTTGCCGTTGGCTTCAATCACTATCTTCGCAAAAAACGTATTGTTCTGAAGATCGTGGATCTGAACACTTACTACCTTTGCACCAAGAGCCGTTATTATATTTTTCATTAGGTCATGAGACAATGGTCTGGGAACAGAAGTTCCTTCCAGTGCCAGTGCAATGGCAGTTGCTTCGAAAGGACCTATCAAAATGGGAAGATATCTATGCCCTTCCATATCCCTTAAAATTATAACAGGATCGTGAGTAAGCAGATCTATTCCTAATTTATCCACCTTCATCCTTTTCATCAATAGCCACCTTCTCCCTGATATTGCCTGAAAGGCAAACGTTTTAGACTAAAAAATCCATTCAAACTATTCGCTAAGGGACAAGCCATTTCCCTGCATTTTATCAAGACATAAAACAATCAGCAATAAAAATTCAACAGAAAAGGTCACAAAGTCAATTATTAAGGCAATAAAAACCGGCCGGCTATCAACGAAAACAGGGAAAATGAATATACAACAGGGAAAACAGGGCAAGCAAAAGAAATTTTAAATTCTTAAAACAGCAACAAGGCACGCAAAGAAACGAAAAACCAAAACATATGGACTTTGTAAAAGAATCTTTTATTCTGCTTTACAGGCGCAAGGAACGCGTATTGGCAGTGATATCCGCAATCTCTGCCGCCATTTTTCTGTTAATCATAACCGGTTCCGTCAGTATTTATTTTATGAATCTGTCATCGGGAATAAAAAAGAGTTTTGAAAACAGAATCTTTTTATGTGAAAAAAAAAGTTTCTGGATTGGCGGCGGGCTGATTTCCGAGGAAAAACTTGACGTAATAAACTCTGTTCACGGCATTAAAAAAATAATTCCCATGCTCGTGGCCAGACTTGATGACAATATGGTTATTATGGGCGTACCTTTTGTTCTTGTCGGGGTGCCTTCCGAAAATATATATGATTATCTCGGTGAATCTTCAATAATAAAAAGTAATAAACCGGTTAACGGACCCGGCATAATCCTCGGCTGGGATATTGCCAAAAGCAAAAACCTGAAACCCGGCTCAAAGATAACAATACGCAACGGTGAGTTTACCGTTGCGGGAGTATGTAAAAAAACATCATCGGTAACCGACCGTCAGGCGGTAGCAGACCTGAAAACGGTACAAAAACTGCTGACAAGAGAACATCTGCTTACATCAATAATAGTAATACCGTCAGATAAAGAGTATACGGGGGCAATAACAAAAACAATCCGCAAGCAAATCCCCTGGATGCAGACAATAACTTCCAACGAGCTTGAAAACGGAATGAAGGAATCAACGGTGTTCTGGAACAGTCTGACGGTAATATTTATGCTGATTTCAGGAATAGGTTCACTGCTGTCGATTTCTACGGTTACCGCAATGGGCGTAACGGAAAGAAAAAAGGAAATTGCCGTCAAAAAAGCAATCGGTGCAGAAGACAAACAAATTTTTGCGGAATTTTTTGCCGAATCACTGGTAATGACCTCTATTGGCTGGACAATAGGATTATGCCTCGCACTCGTGTTTATAAAAGTATCGCAAATAATACCGATGACGAGAGAAACGACAGTATTTGAACTCAATACGTCTCTGATAATAGTCTCTCTTATCTGGTCCATTTTGATAGCGCTTGCCGGATGCTATTTCCCTCTGAAAAAAATAACCTCAATGAATGTTGCCGAAACTCTCAGGAGATAAAAAATGGAGCTTCTCAAAACGATTGGAATATCAAAAACATATAGCCGCGGCAGTCAAAAAATAGAAGCACTCAAAGCGGCGGATCTTACTGTAAATACGGAAGAGTTTCTCTGTATAACCGGCAGATCCGGCAGCGGCAAAAGTACGCTTCTCAACATTCTCGGATTTCTGACTCCGCCTTCGGACGGAAAAATATTTTTCAAAAACTCCGAAATAAAAAATTTTTCCGTAAAAAATCTAACGATGCTCAGACGGAAAAACACCGGATTTATATTCCAGCAGCTATATCTCCAAGACCACCTTACAGCAGTTGAGAATACAGCGCTGCCGCTGAAATATCAGGGAATACCGGAAAAGAAGCGTAACGAGGAGGCAGGAGAGCTACTTGAGGCTATGGGGCTAAGCAGCAGGCTCAATTTCTACCCTTCGGAACTTTCAGGAGGAGAATCACAGAGGGTAGCCGTCGCCCGGGCACTTATAAACAACCCCGGACTGCTGCTTGCCGATGAACCGACATCAGAGCTTGACAGTGATTCCTCCCAAAAACTGATGGAGATCCTGAGAGCAGTTTCCAAACAGAAAAAAACGGCCGTAATCGTGGTAACCCATGACAATATGGTTACAAAGTATGCCGACAGACTTTTGACGATGGAAGACGGCATTTTGAAATGTTAACAAAAAATAAATAAAACACAAAAGGGGCACAGGAATTTAAAACAGAATACCTGTTAAAATATTTTTCTTTCATATTATATAGCTAAGAACAGAACTTAAGACGTTGGCGGACCGGGTGAAATCCTGATGCTCAAAGCAAGCGAAATAACAAAAACATATCAAATAGGCGACAGACCGCTGCATATCCTCAAAGGCATAAGCTTCCATGTTGAAAAAGGCGAGTTTGCCTCCATTATGGGACCTTCCGGTTCCGGCAAATCAACCTGCCTGCATATTTTGGGCTGTCTTGATCGCCCCACCTCAGGAACACTCACCATCGACGGCGTCGAAGTAAGCAAACTATCGGACAATGCCCTGGCTAAAGTAAGAAACAAAAGCATCGGTTTCGTATTTCAAAGTTTCAACTTGCTGCCTAAGGCCACCGCGCTGCAAAATGTTGAACTGCCTTTGATATACGGAGGCATTTCCAACCGCAAAAAAAAGTGTCAGGAAGCGCTGGATAAAGTTGGACTGGCATCAAGAATGAACCACAGGCCGTCGGAACTATCCGGAGGCGAACAGCAAAGGGTGGCGATTGCCCGCGCACTGGTAAACAATCCGCCGCTGATACTTGCCGATGAGCCCACCGGAAACCTTGACAGCAAATCAGGCACGGAAATAATGAATATATTCAAGGAACTGCACAAACAGGGAATAACATTGCTGCTGATTACCCACGACAGAAATGTCGCCCAGCACGGTGACAGGGTAATATATCTTAGGGACGGACTTATTGAAAAGGAAGAAAAAACGACCGGACAACGCGGTGAACTTTCCGCAAACGTAAAATAAAAATGAGCAAAATCTACAAAACGAAAATAATCCCGATACTTTTAGTAATCATACTGGCAACAGCAACAATGCCCGCGGCTTCTCAGGAACCGGGTGCAGACAATCAACAGGCCAAATTGAGCATTGCCGACTGTATCGCTATCGCCATCAGCCGCAATTATTCCCTAAAACAGGCGAACGAATCGCTGATACAGGCGGAAATAGAATACTACAACCGGATAAACGAAAAACTGCTGATGGGCCTTGGCGGACGAATGGCCGTCGGCGGTGATCCGATGGAAAGTTCTGTTCATGATTTCAGTGCTACCGGAAACATAAGTTATCAAGCCCCCTCAGGAGATACAATAAAAGCGGAATTAACCAACAGTCAAAACTTTCTGTTTCCGTTTTTGGGACACGGCGTCGGCGCCGAATACCGTCACCCGCTGGCCAAGGGACAAGGCAGGATTGTTGCCTGGCAGGATGTCAGAACGGCCGAAAGAGCATGGACCGTTGAATCGGTAAACTTTTTCCTTTCCAAACAGGAGATCTCATCAGCGGTTATAAAAGCATATTTCCGGCTTATTCTGGCTCAGAAAATAATTGAAGTTAATGAAATTTTTGTAGCCAATTCCAAAGACAATCTGGAAATAACCAAAAAGAAATTCAATGAAGGACTTGTTCCTAAAATAGATTTATCACGTTCTGAAGTAAACTTGCTGGAATCGGAAATTGCCCTGCTCAATTCGCAAAAAAGCTGGAATGATATCAAAGATTCACTGATGACTTTTTTGGCGATGGATCCGAGAACCTCAATCGAACCGGTATACGATATTCCTTACAGTCCCGTGTCGCTTGAAGAGGCGTCGTGTATTGAAATTGCCCTCGCAGAACGCAAGGAACTGAAAATAGACGAAACGAACATTGCCAAGGTAAAAGATGATCTTGAAATAGCCAAAAACAACAAAAAACCGCAGATCGATTTTGTCGCCAAATGGAACTCCTCGAGAATAGGCCCTTCTTCGGACATCATCTCCAATCCGGAATATCTGTCAAACTGGAGTACAATGATCGAATACTCAATGGATATCAACCGCAAGCGTCTTGATACCGATATATCTCAGGCTAAACGCGGAATTGCACTGGCTGATGAAAAAATAGCCGACAGCAAAAGGACGATCGTAAAAGATGTCCGCGACAGTATCAGGGCCATAAAACTGGCGGAAAGCAGAGTTATCAACAAGGAAGAAAACATGAAAGCCGCCGAAGAACGCCTCCATCTGGCCAAAAGAAGCTGGGAAGAAGGCATTGCCAACAACAGGGAAATGATCGACGCCCAACAGGCCCTCGTTCAGGCGCAAAGCGCCCTTGTAGAATCAAAGATAGACTATATTATTGCCGAATACGATCTAAACAAGGCCATGGGCTACGATCTTGCCGAACTCGTAATAAAGCTAAGCAAAACAACGGAAACACAGCCAGTCAATGAAGATACGACACCGCCTTCCGAAAGGAGCAATACAGAACAGCAATTATGAAAATATTAAATATCGTTATTACGATAGCCGTAATTCTTGCCGTCGGATACGGACTGTTTTTGGCAAGAGATAAATTCATCCCCAAGGAAAAAGAACTTCCGGAGGTGCCTACAATCGGCGTAAAACGCGGTGATTTTGTAGTCAAAATCAGGGAAGTCGGAACATCGGCGGCAAAAAAATCAGTCTCCATATACTCCAGTATTTCCGGTAAGGTAATTAAACTCTGTCCCGAGGGAAATTCCGTAAAAAAAGGAGACTTTCTTGCACAGTTGGATCCAACATCGCTTGAGAAGGACGTAAGAGAAAAGCAGCTTACTTACGAGCAGGCTCAGGCTGACGTAAAACAGGTGGAAGAAGAACTCGGTATTCTTAATGTATCCTCAGAGCTTAATATCAAAACTCAGCGTTCACAATATCAATACGACAAGACGGAACTTGAAGTAGCCAAAGCTAATCTAGACCGTCAAAAAAGGCTGTATAAAGAGCAAATCGTGACTCTAAAAGACGTTGAAAGCGAAGAAAGTACTGTGCGTTCCAAGGAAGCGGCCGTAAAAAAAGACGAACTGGATGTGGAAATTTCCATAAAAAAGAGCAGCTCGGACATACTACAAAAAAAAGCCCAGGTTAATCTGCAAAAAGTAAAGCTGGAAAAAGCTAAAATGGACTATGAGCTGGCAAAAAAAGATCTTGCACAGACGACAATCAAATCTCCGGCAGACGGACTTGTCGTCTACAAGGAGTTCTGGAAGGGAAGCGATATCAGCAAACTTACAGAGGGCGATGATCTGCATAAAGGCTCGCAGATAATGGAAATTCCCAATATGAATACACTGATAATCAACCTTACGGTAAGAGAATCTGACGTAAATCTCGTAAAACCAGGACAAAAAGTAACGCTTGAGGTAGAGTCCGCCCCTGAAAAACAGTTTATCGGCAAGATCACGTCCGTCAATATGGTTTCCGCAACCTCCAGATGGGGAACCAGTGCCGGAACTCCAGGACAAAGCCAGTTTCCGGTAACAATTGAAGTTCTTAAGAATATTGATAACATCCTGCGGCCGGGAATGAACGTCACATCAAATATCATCATCAAAGAAATAAAAAATGTCATCTCCTTACCTTTGCAGTGCATCTTCAGCCAGAACAATAAAAAATACGTATGGGTAAAAAGAGACAATGGATTCGAGCAGAAATTCATCTCAGTCGGAGAAAAAAATGAAGACAGCGTGGAGATAAAGTCGGGTATAGACGAAGGCGACAGGGTCGCCCTTAAAGATCCGTTCCACCTGAATGATGAAACGGAAAACAAGGACAAAGCGCCAAAAGAAACGCCTATTCCTGCAGCCGGAGCAAAAAATAGCCCATGAATATTATCGAATCCTTCATTACAGGCATCAGTGAAATATTAAGCCATAAATTCCAGTCACTGCTGACGATGCTCGGAGTTATTTTCGGCGTCTCTGCAGTTATCGGCATGGTTTCAATCGGCGAAGGTGCCCAGAAAGAAGCCATGGAACAGCTGAAAAAACTTGGTTCGAACACGATCATTGTAAAAAGAGTGGAGCCGGTTGGATACGCAAATTTGATGGCTGAGCTAAAAAAATCTCCATATGGACTTAACAACAGTCAGATGAAGGGATTGGTAAATACGGTAACGGCAATAAGCGAATACTCTCCTACAAGAGAAGCCAGCAACGTCGCCAGAGGCATCAACAGGGACGCAAAAAAAATAACGCTGATAGGTACGACTCCTAATTTCATATCAACGACATCAATGAAAATCGCCGAAGGGCGGTTTATAAATGAGATCGACGACAAATATATCGACAATGTATGCGTCCTCGGTGCCGATGCCGCCAAGGAGCTGTTTCTATTCGAAAGTGCGGTCGGAAAAAATGTCAGAATCGGAGAAAAGGAATCATTCCGCTGCGTCGGTGTTCTGGAAGCGCAGGAAAGTTCGACACTCGTAAAAACAACCGACTACAACAAGGCCGTATATATACCATTTTCGACATCGGTAAAAAAATTCACGCTGTCTTCAACAACGGAGGCAGCGGCAAATACTTCTTCGGAACAGGGAGTTCCACGCAAAGTAAGACAGGCGATGTACACGCTGCAAAGGCTGACGGTGCCGATAAAAAACGCTCCACTTAGCTCAATCATCCTAAAAATCTCCGACGCCAACAATTACCGGGAAGTGGCTTCCGCCATAGATAATTACTTTTTGCAGAGAAACAGCGGGCTCAAAAATTATGAAATGATTGTTCCGCTGGAACTGATAAAGCAGCAGCAGCAAACACAGCAGATCTTCAATATAGTGATGGGAGCCATTGCCAGCATATCGCTGCTCGTCGGCGGCATCGGCATCATGAACATCATGCTGGCTACAGTAACCCAGAGAACTCGGGAAATAGGTATCAGACGCTGCCTTGGAGCGACAAAATTCAACATCTTGTTCCAATTCATCATCGAAAGTCTGATCATCACTATGATGGGCGGAGCTATAGGGGTCGGTCTCGGCATACTGCTTGCCGGGGTAATTTCCCAGTATGCAAAATGGCAGACTGTCATTTCATATACTGCAATTATTTACGCCATCGGAGTATCTACTCTCGTCGGCGTCGTTTTCGGGCTTTACCCTGCCTGGAAAGCAGCGTCCACGGATCCTATAAGAGCTTTGAAATATGAATAATATAGTAACCGGAAAAAATACGGCATGATTCAATTTCTATAGATTCTTGAACATTAGTAGAGAAGTTGTCATCGCGAGCGCAGCGTGGCGATCCAGGGAACTAAAATGAAATGAGTATTATTTTTTCCGGTTACTATATGTTCCGGAAAGGACATATAAAGCGAAAAACATGAAAATATTAAACATTTTAATAACAGCTGCACTGATAATTGCCGCCCTTTATGGTCTTTATTTATTGAAAGATAAACTTGCGCCGCAGAAACAAACTACAAATGAAATTCCCGCTGTCGCTGTCGTTAAAGGAGACTTTACCGTCTCTGTAACCGAAATGGGACTTGCGGCCGCAAAAAAATCAATAACCGTAAATTCACCCATAGAAGGAAAAGTCATAAAAATTTGTCGCGAAGGCAGTATTGTAAAGAAAGGTGATTTTCTGGCCCAGATTGACCAGACACTACTGGAAAAAGACGTAAGAGAGAAGCAGTTAAGCTATGAGCAGGCTCAGGCTGATTTAAAGCAGGTCGAAGAAGAACTGACAATACTGAATGTCAGCTCTGAACTGGAAATTAAAACGAAAATATCAAAAATGCAATATGATAAAACGGAACTGGAAGTTGCCAAAGAAAATCTTGAACGCCAAAAAAGGCTTTACAAAGAGCAAATAGTCACTCTCAGGGAAGTTGAAAGTGCTGAAAGCAGCGTTCGCGCCAAAAAAGAAGCCGTTAAAAAAGATGAAATAGATGTGGAAATAGCCAGACGCAGCAGTTCTTCGGATACCGTCAAGAAAAAAGCCCAGGTTAACCTGCAGAAACTGAAACTTGAAAAAGCAAAAATGGATTATGAATTGGCAAAAAAGGATTTGGGGCAAACTACAATCACCTCCCCTGCCGACGGACTGGTAACATTTCTTGAGTTCTGGAAAGGAACGGACGACGGCAAACTTATGGAGGGGGACGATCTCAACAAAAATACCCAGATAATGGCAATTCCGAACCTCAATTCAATGGTAGTGGATGTGCTTGTCAAAGAATCGGATGTCAACAAAATAAAGCCGGGGCAGAAAGTAATTATGGAAATAGAATCCTCACCGGGAAAAACTTTTCCCGGTGAAGTTAAGACCGTGAACCCGGTAGCTTCAAACACCAGATGGGTAACGACAGGGACGCCTGGCCAAAACTCCTTTGCAGTACAGATTAATGTTGAAAAAAATACGGAAAATATTATGCGCCCGGGAATGAACGTAACAAGCAAAATAATCATCAGTGAGCAAAAAAGCGTCCTTTCGCTGCCTAATATATGCATATTTGAAAAAGAGAAGGAAAAATACGTCTGGCTCAAAACAGCGGGCGGATTCGAGCAAAGAGATGTCATAATCGGAGAAAAAAATGAAGAAAGCACAGTGATAAAGTCTGGATTGAATGAAGGCGATACCGTTGCTCTTCGGGATCCTACAAAAACAATTGAGGAGTCGGAAGTGGAAACAGGTAAAACCGGCGAAGGAGAAAAAAGCGGAGAGTCATCTCCAGATCCCCCGGCAGCCAGCGGAAAATAAGGCAAACAAAATATTGAGGGAAGCTGAGGATACAATGCTAAAAATAACAACCTGGAATGTAAACTCAATAAGGGCAAGAATGGATCGATTGACAAAATGGATCGAGAGAAATCAGCCTTCGTTCATATGTCTTCAGGAAACAAAAGCTCAGGATCAGGATTTCCCGCTTGAGGAAATCTCTCAACTGGGCTACAACAGCTATACATACGGGCAGAAAACTTACAACGGCGTTTCAATACACACAAAATCGGCAATTAAAGACGTTCTCTACGGACTGCCGGATGAAAATATGAATCTGCAGAAAAGGGTCATAACAATCGACACCGGCATGTTTTATCTTGTCAACGTATATGTGCCGCAGGGGGAGGACACCGAATCGGAAAAATTCCGTTATAAACTTGAATTTCTTGAGCATTTAGGCAATTATGTAAAAAAACTGCTGGAAACCAGGGAAGTAGTAATCACCGGAGATTTTAACATCGCCGCAGACGAACGCGACCTCTACAATGCGGAGCTGTTCAGGGGCAAAGTTATGTTCCATCCGCTTGAGCATAATTTTTTTAATAAACTGAGAGAAACAGGAATGCACGACTCACTCCGCCTGTACACCCAGGAAAGCGGACAATACAGCTGGTGGGATTACCGCGGCGGCTCCGTAAGCCAAAATTTCGGCATCAGGCTTGATTACATATGGATTTCGCAAGGGCTTAAAGACTGCTGCAAAAAGGCCGTGATCTCGGCAGAAGAAAGAAAAAAGTTCAAGCCGTCGGATCACGTGCCTTACAGCATAGAATTGGAATTATAGTTTACCATTTTGAGAATAGTGACAAAAGCATATTTTTCCAGACAGTCTTCATGTAATACCCGGTTTGCAGTTTAATTACAAATGAAAAAAAAATTATTCCGAATTGAAAATATCCCCGCGGTTCTTTGGGGAGAAAAATCCGACAGCATATAAATCGCCGTTCATGGTAAAATGTCGGATAAATATGAAGCGCAGGGATTTGCGGAAAACCACCCCGCCGCTACGCGAACCACCCCGCCAATGAAATGAGGGGAATCTACTTAAATTTGAAAATCAATTCAAACCGGCGGAGATGCTAAGGCAAGTTGAATTGCCGACGAACGAGACGTAGTCTTCTCTACGTCGAGCGAGCGGCAATACGGCTTGACTACGCAGATTCCGACAGTTTTATTGATTATACCTTAAATCTGAAAATCAATTCAAACCGGCAGAGATGCTAAGGCAAGTTGAATTGGCGACGAACGAGACGTAGTCTTCTCTACGTTGAGCGAGCGGCAATACGGCTTGACTACGCAGATTCCGACAGTTTTATTGATTATACCTTAAATCTGAAAATCAATTCAAACCGGTGAAGATGCTAAGATAAATCAAATTTATACGAACGAGGCGTAGTCTTTTCTACGTCGCAGTGAGATAAATTTGGTTTAGCGACGCAGATTCGCCGGTTTCAATTGATTTTCTTTTTTTTGGAAAGAGCTAGCAGCATGCCCAACGCAATCGACAAAAATGCCGAGGTCACCACGCGATATTCCTGCGGCAGCAGGAATACAACTGTATGCGCAGGGATCCAGAAAAACGGGCAGGCTTTCAGCCAAGTAAATTCCACCAGCGAATGCCAGTCATTCACGGAGATCAACCCGTTAAGTGTCATCGCTTTTTTGTCATGAACGGAATCTATATACATATCGGTGAAGCGGTGGAAAGTCATCATCATCGGACCGAAAGTCAGGTTCATCATTGTACTGGCAAAAAACGCCATTGCAACCTTTGAGCCGCTGAAAGGCAACAGCCCCGATCCCTGGGCAAACTGCGAACCGGCTACACAAACAGGGAAAGCCAGCGTGACCATCATACCAATCAATCCCCAGATCAAAACCTTGTAAAAAGCTCCCTTGGGCTGCTCCCAGTCGCCTTTCAAAATTCTGATGCCAAGCATATCCCCCATTGTCGCCAGAATTGCAAACTTTACAAAACCGCTTTGGTACTTATACTTATCGGTAATAAAAATAAACCATTCCCTTGATTCCGGGATAAACAAAATAGAAAGCAGCAGAAGTAAAACGGCCAGCCATAAAAAATCGCCTCTCTTCATAAGACACATCTCCAAAAAAATAGTTTGTTTGAAGATACTGACAATCTCCGGAAAAATCCTTTAAACGTCTAAAAAATAAATACATATGGTTACTTATGAATAATATATCATAGATAATTAAAGCAAATATAAATTAATTTATCTACACAAAAAAGGACGGTAGCAATAAAAAAAGAATCTTCTGATGATGAAAATTATATTATGCTAAGGAGAAATTTATGCGTAAAGTAATAATACCTCTTGCAATGCTAATTGCAATCCTGTGTTCCTCGGTTGTTTTTGCACAAAAACCGCTCGATCCTGACAAAGATTTCAATATTGGGCTCTTTAAATGCGGGGAAACCCTGGATCAGAACCTTGCTGAAAAGCATTTCGGTAAAATCACAGAAACTTCCGATTTCGATGTCAAAATAGAAAACGGACAGTATTATATAATATATTCAAAAGAAAAGCAAAATGAAGAGGGAACGATTAAAGGACATACTATTAAATTTCAGGATGTTACTTTCAAAACAATCGACAACAAAATAGCGTCAATCAAAACAACCGGTAAAAAAGCCAAAACGGAACGCGGCCTCATGGTTGGAGATGACATAAAGAAAATGATGAAACTCTACGGAGTCTCAAAGGAAGATCTGAAGGAAATACCCAACAGCCATATATTTCCGGGTGAAGAGACCAGATACTCAATAAACCTGCTGGGAAATAAAGATGGAATCTACCAGTGGCTTAAAATAGATCTCAACGGCAGATATAAGGTGGTTTCTATCGAAGTCGGAAGTATGCTGAAACCGGGACAGCCTTAAACAGCAGACAAATTACCGGAACACATCAGCAAGTAATAAAGGGATATCCGGAATGTATTTTTCGGCTAAGGCGACATTTTTTCCGCTCCCGCCCCTTGCGGTAAGGGGTATTTAATTTCTGTGTCAATCTAAAATCTGCTTTTCCCAACAATTTTCATGACAAAAACAGGAAAAAAACATAAAAAAATTATTTTACAGGCAAAACTATGCGCGTTACATATTTCTTCTGTTCATCGGTGTTATCGCCTTCAAGGTAAATTTCCTGAGGATTTCCACTAAGAGTAAAGTTATGCATTTTAACATAATCCGCCAGAACGGAATAAGCGGATGGTATCTGATCATAATAACCGAAAAAAATTACCGACAGAGCCCGTGTCGGAGGATAAACGACAGCATCTGCAGGAATATGGCTTTCATCGGCACAGACACAGACCCTTACAGGAAAATTCTCAAGAGAAAGAGCACCATTCAAAAAACCGCTGTCGGGAAACTCACAAAAATTCAGTAATTCACGGGAAAAACGAATTCCACGCTTTATACAGTCGGATACGTGTGCATAATAGCAGGCAACAGCATCCTCAATATCGGAGGCTAAAAAATCCCGAGCCACACAAAAACGCCTGCGTATAAAGGTATGCTGCACTGCCATGTGACTGGTTCTATAATCCCTGAGCTTTAACTCCTCAATAGAACGCTCTATCCTTTCACGGCATCGGGTCAGGGTTGCTATATAATCTTCAGCACTGAGTATTCCCTCAAGATAACCGGAAATCTCTTTTAAAGACATTCCCGATTCCTTAAGCCTTAAAATCATCAAAAGACGCTCGATCTCAACGACATCATAATACCGGTAATTCGTCTCCATATCAGTAACGGCAGGAGTAATAAGCCCAAGAGATTCATAGTGCCTTACAAGGCTTGGAGCTACACCGCAAACTGATGCGGCTTCACTTATTTTAAA
Source organism: Candidatus Xenobia bacterium (assembly GCA_031551355.1). Taxonomy (GTDB): domain Bacteria; phylum Vulcanimicrobiota; class CADAWZ01; order CADAWZ01; family CADAWZ01; genus JAVBNT01. The sequence continues at coordinate 34,195 of JAVBNT010000035.1, forward strand.
AAGTTTGGGTTTCATACTGATTGCAATGCTCCATATTGACTTTAAAGTTAACTTTAATGATATACTTAATAATATTTGCATGTCAATAATATTATATCAAAAAGGCGGTCTGTATGAAAAAGCATATTTTCCTGACAACTATTTTATCAACATGTTTTATGCTAGGCTGTTCCGGCAGCGACCATATAAATGAATTCAGGCCACAACCGTCTGCAGAGCATCCAAATATAAGAATGGCATCCAGGGTTGATCCGGAACTTCTGGAAGATTTCAACGGCAAACCTCCGATAGACTTTGAAAAAGAAGGGCTGGAACCTGTCAGAAACGACTGTAACTCATTAATAGACTCTCCATATCTTCCTACGGATCCGGAGATAAAAGTGTATAACGTAAAAATAGCTAATTCCGACAATACCGGAGAACTGAGGCTCCGTATCTACAAGCCAATAAATCCCGGCAAGAAGATTGCCGGGATTTATTGGATACATGGAGGAGGCTGCCTATTTGGAAACCCGGAAGTGGATGAAGGCCAAAGCCTGCGTTTTGCAAAAGAAGTCGGGGCGGTTGTTGTCTCGGCAGATTACCGACTTGCGCCGGAACATCCCTACCCCGCACCTCCAGAAGACTGTTACACAGGATTGAAGTGGTTTTTTGAAAATGCTTCAGAATTAGGGGTGGACGACAAGCGCATTGCCGTTGCCGGAGCAAGTGCCGGAGGAGGTTTATGTGCGGCAGTAACACTAATGGCCAGAGACAGGAAAGGACCGGCAATAGCATTCCAAATGCCCCTTTACCCTTTTATCGACGACAGGGATCGCCTGCCATCGCGAAATGAAGAACTTGCTCTAGGAGTATGGAATAAAAAAGCAAACACATATGCCTGGAATGCATATCTCAAGGGTATCGGCAAGTACGATGTAACGCCGTATATGGCTCCTGCCAGGGAAACAAATTTATCAGGACTTCCGCCGGCATACTCCTGCGTGGGCGAGCTGGATCTGTTCAGAGACGACACTATCGATTATATGGCAAGGCTGGCCCGTTCAGGAGTTGCCACGGAACTGCATATCTATCCCGGAGCTTACCATGCATTTGAAGTTACGGCAACCAAAACACAATATGCCAAACGGGTTGTAGACGAATACGTCTATGTTCTAAGAAAAGCGTTAAACAAATAAGTTGGAGTTAACAAAAATACCGCCAGACATTCAGGCTGAAAATGAAGCAAAGTATAAAGGTTATTTCCCATTACCCATTATCAATACAAATAAAACTGGTATACTGCCTGCGTAAGGCAAAGTTTTGTGTGACACATCGGGATAATATCAGCAGGAAGCAAACCTTCTAATCGTCTCAATAACACTGTCTATATTTATTGGTTTTGAAAGATGCCCGTTCATACCGGAACGAAGTGTCAGTTCAATATCTTCCTTAAAAACATTGGCTGTCATCGCGATAATTGCAACCTTTTTGGCATCTTCCCTGTCAAGGCTGCGGATTTTTTTTGTCGCCTCACATCCGTCCAAAACAGGCATCTCCATATCCATAAAGATCAAATCAAAATACCCCAGGGGTGACTTTTCAAACATCTTCAATGCCTCTCCCCCATCACCGGCCTCTTCTATTTCTATTTTGGTCTCGCTCAGAAGCTCCGAGAGAATAACACGGTTAATTTCAACATCATCAACAACAAGAAGGCGCAGTCCGGAAAAATCAGCGCATAAAAGTTCGGCGGGCACATTGCTTTTATCGTTACCGTCCGGAGAAGAATCCGCGCCGGGAGCATCAATCGTTTTCAAATTAACGGTGAAAGAAAAACAGCTTCCCTTGTCCGGTTCGCTATCCACAAAGATTTTGCCGTCCATCATCTCGACAAGACTTTTGGAAATTGAAAGTCCCAACCCCGTGCCGCCAAATCTCCTTGAAGTGCTGTGTTCGGCCTGCTCAAAAGAGCGGAACAGACGCTGTACCTGCTCTGCAGTCATTCCGATTCCATGATCTTTTACAGAAAAACAGTAGCCGGCAATACCATTTGAAAAAGAAGTTTCCTCAACCGCAAAAATAATTTCACGATTCTCAGGCGAAAATTTCAGCGCATTTGACAAAAGATTTATTAATACCTGATTAAGGCGCAGCGAGTCAACCATAGCGTAATCATGACTTATGGAAAAGTTTGGAACAACCGTAACTTTTTGTTCTTTAGCCCTTGACCCCATTATACCCAGCACAAAATTTATATTCTGCATTAAAGCAGTCGGCTCTTCACACAGTTTCATTTTTCCGGCTTCGATTTTGGACATATCAAGAACATCATTTATAACCCCAAGAAGGTGCTGTGAAGAGCTTTCCACCTTATTTATACAGTCACGGATTTTTCCCGGATCGGAAGAACGCCTGGCTATCTGGGTCATACCAATGATCGCATTCATCGGCGTCCTGATTTCATGGCTCATATGGGAAAGAAATTCAGATTTTGCACGGTTAGCTTTTTCGGCATTGTTCTTTGCCAGAATATAACCGGTGACATCACTCATCACCAGCATCACACAGGCCAGAGACAATTTACCGTCTTCTTTTGAGGAAAAATTCACCCGGCGGAGCGTAAGTTCATAAACATGCGGTTCTGTATCAGGTTCCGTTACGGCCGAAACCGTAGCCCTGAAGGTATCGCGTGCATCCTCTGATTCAAAGAGTTCAGACACCTGAGGAACAAGGACACCTGTTTCACCCGCAGATACTATACCGGCAAGCAAATTTTCATCATCAGGCTTATAGCCGGAGATAGTAAGAAACTCATTCATCAGTTTATTTCCATAAACAAAACGGTGTTGCGGATCAAAAAAAGCCACGGCCTCAGGTATGGCGTCCAAATGGTGGCAAAAAACTTCCAGCGTATCGTTTACACCCTGCATTATTTTTTTAAAATCGCCCTCATAGCCCAACAGCTGCTCCCGTTCCGAAAAATGGCCTTTCTGTGCGGCAATAAGCATACGGTGATTGTCGGCAATCAGATTGGCAATACTTGAGGCAATAGTATTGAAGGCCCGGCCAAGTTTACCGATCTCATCTTTTGAGCGGTCATCAAAAACCAAATTTACATTTCCGGCGGCAAACCTTTCGGCCAGAGAGACAATACGGGCTACCGGGCCAACAATGGAGCGCGTAATCGTTATTCCGAAAAAAGTCAGAAAAGCAAAAATAAAAACGAACAGGGCAGCAGGCAGCATAATCGCATTTTCGAACGTCCGGCCGGCAACAATACTGCTTTCCGAGGCCTGCTGTTCATTGATGGTTATCAGATTGGCAACAACATCATTTATTACAGTGCCTTTGGGGATAACCACCCGGTAAAGGAAATTCAATGCCGCTTCGTCATCTCCGAGGACAAGCATTGCATTTATTTTCCTGACATCGGCACTCCAATCCTCAATTTTTGCCTTAAGCTCGCGGATGCGGCGGGATTCAAAAGTCTCCCCGACATTCATTTTTTCAAGCTCTGTCAGGTAAAGTTCAACCTGAGACATTAAATCTTCAAGGTATTCATTAAGTTGACTGTGGTATTTACTGCTTTCCGCCGATTTCTTCGAAATGGCGGCATCCCTCAAAGCAATTCTTATCTGAGCCAGATCGAAATTTATCTTGTTAAGGATTACCAGCGGCTTTACAACAACAAACTCATTATATTGGATAATCTCATTCATTTTCGAAACATTTAAATGACCGGCAAATCCTATTATCAGAGTCACAGCGATCGCCACCACAAAGGAAAGGATCAATTTTGACCTGATAGTAATATCCCTCATTTTCATAAACCACACACCTTTTGCTGAAACGTCTGCAGAACAAATAATAATTAACTTGCCGCTTAATATGCCACTTAAACATCCATAATAATGGGACAGTCAATGTTTCCGTCCGCATTCTGGAATCTTTTTACAATATATCGGGAACACCGGTCAAAAAAGGTTTACAGGTGCGGCCACAAGAAAAACATATGGCAGTTTACTGTAAATTGCTCCAAATAAAATAAAAAAACATAGCCTATATAATATTTATTCTGACTATGCTTTCCATAACGTTTACGATACTCTTATTTTATTTTATATTATATTCTTCTAATTATATCTGTACAATCTATTTTGTCAATATTAAAAAGTCTGTTAATGTCTATTCCTTCCTCCTGTCGTGTACATTCCATGTCATTGAAAGGAATATTATTGACAGCACGCACGATGCCAGAAGAAAAATAAATCCCATACTCCACCCGTAACTCTGAACCAACCGACCTAGTCCAATCTCAGCGGCAGTTGCCCCGATGTAACCGAACAAACCGGTAAGCCCGGCAGCGGTGCCGACAGCTTTTTTAGGAACCAGATCAACTGCGGCAATACCAATCAACATCACCGGCCCATAAATTAAAAATCCTATTGCAAAGAGAGCTGCCGCATCCAACGCATAAGCTCCGGGCGGACTCAGCCAGTAGACAGCCACGGCAACAGTCACGAGAGCCATAAAAATTACCATCACCGGTGATCTTCTGCCATGAAACCATTTGTCTGAGGCCCAGCCGGAAAGCAGCATGCCAAAAATTCCCGCACACTCGTAAAGAGCGGACTGAAGAGCGGAATGCGCAAGAGTATATCCTTTTACTTCCGTCAAATAAGTCGGCGCCCAATTGACAACACCATATCTGACAATATAAACCAGAACATTTGCCAGAGCAAAAAGCCAAATATATTTATTATTAAGTACATATTTAAAAAATATCTCTTTACCTGACAACTCCCTTTCACGGTCATCAACATCAACCTTTGGGTAATCATTCTTGTATTCTTCAATCGGAGGCAACCCTTCAGACTGCGGAGTATCTCTTAGAAATACAAGCACAACTACTGCCGTCAGGACCGCAAAAACAGCCGGAGCATAAAAAATACTTTGCCACAAATGGGACGATTGAGCGGAAGCATTGTAGCTGCCTGAAACCAGCATTGTTATATATATAACCGAATAACTGGCGATAATCGGCGCAAGTGCACCGCCAACATTGTGGGAAAGGTTCCAGATCGCCATTTTCGTCCCGCGTTCCCGGTCGGAAAACCAGTGAACCATACTGCGCGCGCAGGCAGGCCAGCCCATTCCCTGAAACCAGCCGTTAAAAAACCAGAAAACAACCATCGTCCACAGAGAAGGCAAAAAACCGAAGAAAATATTAATAACTGCCGAACATATCAGTCCGGTGGCCAGAAAATATCTGGGATTACTGCGGTCAGACAAATTGCCCATCAAAAACTTACTGAGACCATAGGCAATCGTCAGCGCGGCGGCAATAATACCTACCTCCGTTTTTGTATAGCCAAGGACATTGATCAGATACGGTTTGGCGACATTGAAGTTAGTCCTTACCAGATAGTATCCGGCATAACCGATAAAAACGGCAAGCATTATGTCAAAGCGCTTTTTTCGGTAAAGCGGGTCTATTTCTTTTTCCGGGACTCTTTCTTTCGGCGGCATCGGCGCGTATAAATGTTTTAATTTATCAAGCATTATTTCTGTTTGACTCCGTTATTAAAATCCGGTATTCCGGTGTGATATATTTCATGATAAAAATGACTTTTGCCGGCAGACACTAAGAGTCCTTGCAATCCTGACAATATTTTTTGCCCTCAATAACATAGACGTCCCCTTTGATCACCGCGGAGCATCTGCTGCAGTGCGGAAGCGGGGTTTCATAACACTTCTCACAGTATTTGCCGCCGTCGACAACATAAACCTGACCGGTTATCGGCGATGAGCATTTCAAACAGGCAGGAGCAAATTTTGCATAACAATTCCCGCAGTAATTTTTGCCGTCATGTTCATAAAACTTTACATTGGCCGCCTTACAATCGGCGCAGCGCACCTTGCCAAGTTCATCATAACAGGAAACGCAATATTTTTTGCCGTCTATGGTGCGGTAATCATACGGCATTTTTGCATAGCACTTGCTGCATTTCGGGACTGTAAACGAGTAACAGTTTTCACAGTATCTCCTGCCCTCATACCAATACGGATCGCCCTTTATTTTCCATCCGCATTTGCTGCAGGAAGGTGCATGCAGCTTATCATAGCATGAGCGGCAATATGTTTTACCGTTTTCCCTGCACACCTCCTGGCTGCCTACAATGCTAAAATGGCAGTCACTGCATTCAATTCTCGAAGAAGTGGAAAAATTACTATTATTGAATGTTGAAACAACCGTATAACACGAACTACAATACTTTTTGCCGTCCTTTTCTTTCGGACCGCCGACAATGGGCATTGAGCACCTTGAGCAGCGCTGCGTCTCTCCGAAAGCAATCATCTTTAATGACAATACCGAAGAATGTGAACAATTTTTATCGGCAAAAGCAATATTAGGTAAAAATAAAAAGCAAAGAAGCAAGCTCAGAAAATACCGGCACATAAAAACCTCCGCATAATTTAATTTCACCAATTTACGGCTGCACATCATTGCGGCCTCCGAGCCGCAATCTATAAAACAGATAATCCACTATTATTATGTTTACAAATTATTATTATAACAAAAAAACAAGACCCCTTCCGTAAATGCAAAATATTACTGCAGGGTTAATCTTGTGGTTTTATTTTCATTATTCATAAATTGCTCTCCATTCCGATTTATTCAATACTTACCTATAAATAGAACAAAAAACGGCTTCGGCAATTTTTTACAAAAACAGAGGTATCCTGCCAAGCAGGAAATCTTCCAGACTTAAGTTACTACCTCCGACAATCAAAGCAAACGCTTTGGGATACAGTCTCTTAAAAACCATGCTCCCGCCGGTATTTTTTACTCTGCCACTCTTAACCTCAATAGCGGTCAAAAGACTTCCCTTGCTTAAAACAAAGTCAACTTCGTTATTTCGTTCACGCCACCAAAAGACATCAAAACCTTCTTCCTTTCCTCTGGCAAGTAAATATGCACCGACCGCGCTTTCAACCAGTCTTCCCTTATCTGCAGCATTTTCCAACAGGCGGCGATTAGCACCGTCCGCATATATCATAAGAGATGTATCATACACCATCAACCTCGGAGAACTCTTTCTGATTCTGATTTGATTCCCGGAATAATTTTGCAGGCCTGTCAGTATATTGGCTTTTCCAAGGAGTTCAAGATAATGAGCCAGGGTAACTGTATTTCCTGCGTCCTGAAGTTGACCAAGCATTTTTGTGAATGAAAGCTCCTGCGCACTGTATGTGGCTCCCAACATAAAAAGCGACCGCAGAAGTGCAGGCTTTCTTACTTCCTCCATCAACATAATGTCCTGTGAAATAGTAGGCTCCACAATAGAATTACCTATATACCGCGCCCAGCGAATTTCATCTTTAACAAGAACAGCCGCGCCGGGATAACCTCCGAAAAATAAAAAGTCCTCAAGACTGTAACCAAACGCCTCTTTACATTCAGAATAACTCCAATGCGGTGAATACAGGATTTCGAAGCGCCCCATCAACGATTCCGAAAGGCCTTTCTGTAGCAACAATGAAGAAGAACCTGTTAAAATAACTTTCAGCCGCGTTTGAAATCTACTGTCTTCGTCCCAAAGCAGTTTAACTACGGACGACCAATTGCCAACTTTTTGTATTTCGTCAATAACAAGCACAGCTTCGCTTTCTTTCGCAAGATTACGGGCTTGCTCCCATTCATTACGAAGCCATTCAAAAGAAACAATATTCGGATCATCAGCACTGACAAAGTGATTATGACATTTTGCACCTTCAAGAGCCTGCAGAACCGCCGTTGTTTTCCCGGTTTGTCTGGGGCCTATAACAATTTGAATAAATTTACGCGGCTCTTTCAGCCTTTCAATAAGCTGTGAAACGAGGTTACGTGCAAACATATTGCGCCTCCTGACAAAATACTCAATATATTTTACTATTTACTCATTGTATTGATATTTCTGTCAAAAGTCAAGTATAAACATTATTCTTCCCAGGATTCACACATGAGACGCTTACCTTGTCTGCCAACAGACATTTTAGCAGGTTTTGATAAGTTATATACGACTCATCCCTTCCCGCAGACTGCTTTTGTTTGGTTGATTTTTTGCGAAGACGCTCCGGAATTGACCTTAATATCAGCAAATTCAAGAGACAAAATGCGAACTCACTCCTACGCTTCCGCTCCGTCGCTTCGGACACAGACTGCGCAAAAACACAGTCAACATAAATGGCAATATCGACAAAATGTTTAAAAAAGAGTGTGAATGAGTACATTATGTCTCAAAAAAATAATTTTATCTCAATAAAACAAAAGAAATAGGCTTATGCCGCCAGCATTT
>JAVBNT010000001.1:0-256735 GCA_031551355.1 Candidatus Xenobia bacterium
GACAATACTTTATAATGCACGTGAAGAATACAAATATGCCGTGGCCATTATCAAATGATTTGCAAAAAAGAATTATCACTGTAAAAATACCGGATAGTTTTTATATGATGGGTATCAGCTATGTTAAATCAAGTTGCTCTAATAAATTCCCATCCTGTGGAGGGGTGTCGCGTAGCGACGGGGGGGTTCTGCGTCGTCAAAGCAGATATTTGCTCACTCGACGTAGAAAACCTACGTCTCGCTCGTCAAAATTCCATTTGCCTTAGCCTTCCGGCCCAATTCACTGCATTTATTATTTTAAGGTATTTGATTTTGTCATTCCCGCGTAGGCGGGAATCTATACCTTATAGCAACTTGTAAAAATGTAGACAATACTGTAAAAATATGCCGTGGCCATTATAAAGTATTGTCTACATTTGTGCAGTTTGCTATAACGAGTATTACAATAAAATAAAATACTGGATCCCCGCATTCGCGAGGATGACAGAGAGTTTTAGGTTTTTCTAATTTTATTAGAATGCTGTTTAAATGGCAACTGATATTATTACGATTACATATCTCTAAAAGTCATAGTTTAATTTTTATAAGATTATTGAAAGACATTTGAAAATAAATAATGGAACGGTTTGTCTTGCAGTGATTTGTTTGTTTTTTTGCCTTTCGTGTAGGAGTCGGGCACCTTTATCATTCATTTTTTAATATAATTCAACACCGGAGCACATGTTTGAAGTGAGCAAAAGAGAATCTTTTGGGCAGCGTAGGGAATGAGTTTGCGCTTCGTGCTATTAAAAATGGATGATTAAAAGGTCGATTTCGGAGCGTCTTAGCAAAAAAACAGGCAAATCAATGCACGGTTACAGTAAGAAATGTTTTGCCAAATTCATCTGCCGGTCAAGCGACATGGCGCTGATCAGCAGTCTTTCACTTTTCCTGTTCAGCAATTTCTGTGTCCAGTCGGTAAACCCCAGATCGCCAATCTCAATCTTTTGTCCGTTTATTGTAAGATTCATTGTAACTCTTACGCCTTGATAATAGTTTGTCGTATTTTCTGTTTTGTCTATTTTGATTTCCGTATTGTCAAAGGTGCCGTTTAGCACTTCGTATATCCTGTTTATAAAACCGTCCGTGTCTTTATAGCCCCGGCGCGGATTCAATTCTATTGACAGCGGAAGGCTGTATTTGCCGTTCCAGTATTTAAGATAGAATTTTAAATGAAACAGCAACGATTCTATTTCAAAAGAGTATGAACTTGCGCTTTGTCCGGAACTGACCATCGTGAACAAACCGAAATGCGGCAGCATTCCCGTCGGTAGATGTGTCTGGTACCTCAGATGACGGTGTGTGGTGCAAATATGTATTGGGCTGCCGTTATGTGACAATTCTTCATTTTTTAAACCCTGAGTGATATAAAGGGTCAACATGTTTGTGGCATCGGAAAGGATTTCAAGATTGCGCGTTCCGGAGATAATTTTGTTCTGGCTTACGCCTCCGAATACAGAACAGCAGCCGAGAAGTGATGCCGGTGACAGAATGATACTTTTTATGCCGTAATCTTCCGCTGCACAGAGCATTTCCGCTTCCAGTTTCCGGTGCTCGGCAGCATTGCAGTCCGCCGGTTTTGCGTAGCGGTTTATAGAGTATTGTTTTAATAAATTCGCCGGAGTTTCGTTACCGGTTCTGCAGGCGAAGATTTCCGTCAACAGTGAGCTTAAATCGGATGGTGATGTTTCATTGGTGAGCTTGTTTAGTAAAGATGGAAGTTCAAGTTCTCGTCCAATACGTTTTGATATGGCTTCTTGCTTTTTCATGTTGGATTTACTGCCTTTTATTCTTCTGTCTTTAAGATATGTTGTTGGCTAAATTACTAAAAAATGCTGCCGTCACGGTAGTTTTTATGAGAGACTTTTTATTGTTAATAAAAACAGAAGCTGCCTTGTTTTCTAAACCAGACAGCTTCTGTTTTTGGTTGTTTTTTCTTACAAATCAGGCTTTGAGAACGATGGTCGAACCTGCCGGGAGATTTATTCCCGCGCTGCCGCTGCATTCGCCGCCGAAGTTGCCAAGTCCGCTGCCGCCGAATTCTTTGGCATTGGAATTGAATACTTCTTTCCAGTTCCCGGCCGGAATATCCATTTTATAGTTCGTATAGTCTCTGTCGGCCATATTGGTCAATACTATGAACCTGTCTTTGCCATCGGTTCTTTCGTATGCCATAACTTTATTGTCGTTATGAGTATAAATTTTGTGCATCGGCGCGTCGGCATTAAACGCATTGCTTGAAGCGCGCAGTTCGTTTAGGGCTCTGTATACGCCGGCCTGTCCGGTTTTCAGTGAATACTGTTCCATATTTGCCTTTTCTTCCGGCGATGCGGAGGCATATTTTTTGAGCATTTCCCTGTCGTTCGCCGACAGAGATGATACGGCGCCGCTTCTTTCATTTTCCGGCATGGAGACAATGTGTTTGAATTGATCAAGCTTATCAGGTGTTACTCTGAAATCGAGCCACGAATAATCCGCACCCCAGGTCGATGTCGCGCCATGTTTGAAGTCGTTGTTTGCCAGGAATTCTTCGCCCTGGAATACCATCGGCACGCCTGGCATCGTATGTATTATCGCTGCCGCAGCCCTTGAAATGGCCCTGGGATAATTTTCCATAACTTTGGCGTCGTCACGGCTCTTTGCCCCGGCTCTGATAGCCCAGGTGCCGCTGTTGCCGACTTCATCATGGCTGTGGGAGAACACAACCGCTTTTTCCGGTGCGTTTACGCCTTTGTGTGACAGCAGTGTTTCCATCAGTCCATCCATGTTCTTTTTGCCTTCGATGGCGCCGATAAGATCATGGTGGACGGGACCGTTCCATACGCCGTCAAAGCCCATACCTCTTTTTTCCATGTCTCCCTGCCACTGGGCATCTTCAAGATCGGCAGCTACAAGCCAGTTTTGGGTGAAATCTTCGGCCACGGTATATGGTTTACCGTCAGGACTGAAGAATGCCAGTGTCCTGTTGATCTGTCTCAGCGTATTCATTCCCTCCCGCTGTTCAAAACTGTTGCCGGTGTTGTGCAATACCTGTGTAAAGTCAAAGCGTATGCCATCGACACCAAATTCTTTTATTTGCTGCAGGGCGTTGTCGGAGAAGAAATTTTTAACACCCTGTTCGGCATAGTTGGGTTTTGTTCCCCAGGGTGTTTCGCTGTGGTTGCCGCCCGGCCATTTAAAGAAACTGTTCTGATCCCCGTCTATCTGCCAGAGGACATTGTCGCCGTCCGTTTTACCGGAAGTATGGTTATATACAACGTCACAGATTACGTTTAATCCGCGTTTATGCGCTTCATCGACAAATACCTTGACGGCATCCGTTCCGCTTACCCATACGCTGTCTTTGTCCTTGTCCTGATCTTTACGGATGATTCCTTTTTCCACGGCTTCTTTTCTGTCCATTTCAAATCCGTAGGCTTCGGCTCCGGCAAAGTAAAAGTCCGGTGTATATCCCCAGTCTCTTTTGCCGCCGAATTCGTTGAAAGGCATTATTTCCACCGTGTTATATCCCAAATCCTCAACATAGGACAGATACTTAACCATGTCGGAAAATTTTGTCGGCACGGCGTTGTCTTTTGTCGTTCTGAAAGAACCTACATGAGCTTCATAGATCGTATATTTTTTGAAGTCGCTTTCTTTTCTGGGAACGTCGCTGTGCTTGAATTCAAAATTTGATTCTTTTATCAGTGACATTCTTTCCGAACCCGGTCTAGCACTGATCGTATTATTGTAAGGATCGTTGAACGGAGTGGCTTTTCTTTCGGCTACCTGAAGTATGCCGTCATTATTTTTGTCGCCGACGAGCTTGCCGTCTTTATAGACCTGAAACTCATACTGCAGTCCTTCAAGTTTTTCAAAATTGTTGATGTTTGTCAGCCAACCGCCGGTTACCTTGTCGCCGCCGACTTTGTGCATGGAAATGGAACCATCTTCCGATACTCCGTCCGTCCATTTGTAATTTGTTACTTTGCCCGATACGTCAAGCTGCCAGGTTTTGAGAATATCGGCATTGCGTTTCTGACCGGCGGAAGCTTTATCATAGGGAATAAGCTCCGGGGAACCGAGACGGTCGAGAAGCTGCTGTTTGCTGAGTTTGTTGCCGTTTTCGTCATGAAATACAAGCGCGACTCTGTCGGCATCAAGATTATCATTTACCGTGAATCTTCCCCAATTCTGGTTTAACTGGTAATTAGGACCGCCGGAACCGGAGTCGTTATACCATCCTGTTTCAATTCCCAGCACCGGATCTACAAAAATTCTTTCGACACCTCTTTGCTGGCCCTGAACGTATCTGGCATAGGGATCGCTATATGAAACTTCGGCTTTTTTATCGCCTTTACCGGCTTTTACTATTTCACCGGCAGCGTCTCTCATTGAATATTTATAAGGTTTGGCTTCAAGTTCTTTCCATCCGGAAGCAAGTTCCAGCGACCAGTTTCCCGTTTTGAGATCTTTGGTCATCGGAATGGTTTTCATCAGCTCGCTGCCGTCTTCATTATATACGTCCACATTCATTGTGGCACCGGAGAGTGAGCCGGAACCTACCGCCGGAGCCCAGGTTTTGAAAGATATTCCGTCTTCGCCTTTTTTATGTACCCCCATAAGATGGGTGGTGGCCGGGGAATAAAATTCCGTTTGAGTTCCGTTTTGTGCAACTTCTTTCATATCAATGCTGAATTTCGGCGGATCTTCCGTCATTATCAACCACTGATTTTTGGCAATTGTTTCGCCTTTGGAGTTGGTAATGTCTCCTTTAACACCCCACTGATGTTCGCCATTAAAGCCGGGATCGAGTTTAACCGATGCCGTATAAAGCCCGTCGGCGGCAAAGAGATCTCCGCCTTTACCGTCATCCAGCATGGCAACACCGATACCCTGATTCCATTCCGGGTCATGTGCTCCTGTCTGCGGATTAAATGAACCGACTAATACGGGATTTTTTATGTGTTTTGCCTGACTGGCATCATATATAAAGGTAACGCTTGGCCAGTCCCTGTGCTGCTCTAATATAGAATCTATCTGTTTTTGTTCCGACTCTGTATTGACCCTGGATATATCTCCGCCAAGAACTGATATATATTTATTTACGCTGTCTGCAGACCTGGTTTCCGATTTGGCAAAATCCGGTTTGGTGCTGATGTTTTGTTCATAAGACCTGGAATTGGATGCGGATAAAACAAAAGAATCGGCACTTGTCTGTGTTTGCGGTGCCTGCAACTCTTTTGGTTCACAACTGATTACGCCTGTATTGGCAATCCTGTTTAGATAATTAAAACCATCGGAATTTATCAACATAGCCTAATTCCCTCCAAAATGCGGAAATATTTTTGACAGTATATAAAGCGTATTTACTATATAATAAGGCATATGGGCGTCGGTGTGCAAGCAATTTTGTCCGATTGTCCAAATGTTAACATTCCGGCAAAAGTATTTTTGACGCCGTGGAAAATATTCTGAAAATATTCTAATGAAATATCTGTCAATTATATACGGCTTTTATAAAGAAGGTTTAAAGTTTTGTGTCTTGAATTTGATACACTGTGCATGGTTTATTAAAATTTAGCGCCTTTTAAAACGGTGTTAAAAAAATTTAGGAGGATTGAAATGGACTTTGCAAGGATCAATGAATTGTCAAAAAAATACGAGCCGGAGATGACACGTTTTTTAAGAGATATGATTCGTATCCCTTCTGAAAGCTGTCAGGAAGAAGGCGTTATAAAATGTATCAAAGCTGAGATGGAAAAGCTTGGATATGACCGTATAGAGATCGATAAACAGGGAAATATAATCGGATATCTCGGCAATGGCCCGCGCATAGTTGCATTTGACGCACATATTGACACGGTAGGAATCGGCCAGCTTTCAAACTGGACATTTGACCCTTATGAAGGTTATGAAGATGCCGAACATATCGGCGGCAGAGGTTCATCCGATCAGGAAGGCGGAATGGCTTCAATGGTCTACGCCGGAAAAATAATGAAAGAGCTTAATCTTATTCCCGATGATGTTACCGTGGCGATGGTGGGAACGGTTCAGGAAGAGGACTGTGACGGGCTTTGCTGGCAGTATCTTATCAAAGAGCATGGCCTCAAACCTGATTTTGTTGTCTCTACGGAACCGACGGACGGCGGCATTTACCGCGGACACCGCGGACGTATGGAAATACGCGTTGACGTAATGGGCGTATCTTCACACGGAAGCGCTCCCGAAAGAGGAGATAATGCTATTTTCAGAATGGCTCATATACTTGCCGATCTTGAAAAGCTCCATCCGCAGTTGAAAGACGATGATTTCCTTGGCAAAGGTTCCCTTACCGTATCCCAGGTTTTCTACACATCTCCTTCAAGATGTGCCGTTGCCGACAGCTGCTCGGTATCAATAGACAGACGCCTCACCTTTGGTGAAGACAAGGATCTGGCGCTGTCACAGATCCGTGAACTTCCTTCGGTTAAGGAAGCCGGAGACAGAGTTAAGGTCTCAATGTATACCTACGAAGCTCCTTCATGGACGGGCCTTGTTTATAAGACCGACTGTTATTTCCCGACCTGGGTTATTCCTCAGGACCACGTTGTCTGCAGATCGACGGAGGAAGCCTATTCATCACTGTTTAATACGGCTCCCCGCACCGACAAATGGACCTTCTCCACGAACGGCGTATCCATTATGGGTATGTATGGCATTCCGGTAATCGGATTTGGTCCCGGCAAGGAGAAGGAGGCCCACGCTCCCAATGAAAAAACATGGAAAGCCGATCTCGTAAGATGTGCATCACTTTATGCTGCTCTTCCGGGAATCTATTCCAAGAATATAAAGAAATAATTATTATTAAGAGAGGTATTTTACTGTATGGATAAGGCAAGAGTAATTGAGCTTATTAAAAAACTGGCAAACTATGAGTCCAAAAATATGTATCTGAACGATTTTTTTGAGACCTGGTATAAGACCGATGACGAGATTATGTCCACTTTTGCCGTGGCCGATATTCTCCGCGGTCTCAGGGAGCTTAATATTTCCACGCGGATATTTGATTCCGGTCTGGGAATATCGCTTTTCAGGGATAATTCAACAAGAACGAGATTCAGTTTTGCCTCAGCCTGTAATATGCTCGGTCTTGAAGTTCAGGATCTTGATGAAGGCAAATCACAAATAGCCCACGGTGAAACAGTCCGTGAAACGGCGAATATGGTGTCGTTTATGGCTGATGTAATCGGTATCCGCGATGATATGTTTATCGGCAAAGGCAACACATATATGCGTGAAGTAGCCCACGCTGTTGAAGAAGGCTACAGGGACGGTGTCCTTGAGCAGAGACCGACCTTGGTAGATCTTCAGTGTGATATCGATCATCCTACACAGACAATGGCTGATATGCTTCATATTATCCATCATTTTGGCGGTGTAGACAAGCTTAAAGGCAAGAAAATTGCAATGACATGGGCATATTCCCCGTCTTACGGAAAACCTCTTTCAGTACCTCAGGGCGTTGTCGGACTGATGACGCGTTTCGGTATGGATGTGACACTGGCACATCCTAAGGGATATGAAATTATGCCTGAAGTCGAAGAGATTGCTGTCAGAAACGCCGAAGCATCAGGGTGCAAGTTCAGGAAAACCAATTCCATGGACGAAGCATTCGAAGGTGCCGACATTGTTTATCCCAAGAGCTGGGCTCCTTTTGCCGCCATGGAAAAACGTTCCAACTTCTATGCTGCCGGAGATCAGGACGGTATTAATAAGCTTGAGAAAGAGCTCCTTGCTCAAAACGCCGAGCATAAATCCTGGGAATGCACGGAAGAAAAAATGAAACGCACAAAGAACGGCAGTGCCCTTTACCTGCATTGTCTGCCGGCTGACATCACCGGTGTATCCTGTAAGGAAGGCGAAGTCGCCGCAACGGTATTTGACCGTTACCGCGTGCCGCTTTACAAGCAGGCAAGCTTCAAACCTTATATTATTGCGGCAATGATTTTCCTTGCCAAGAAATCCAACCCTGCCGATACGCTTTTTGGGTTGTTGGATAAGGCTGTCCCCAGAATAAAATAAACTCAATGGGGTCAATTGGGTCCGCATGCGTCGCCAAGACGGATATTTGCTCATTACAACGTAGTTATTCTACGTTTCATTCGTCAAAATCCGCCTTGTCATAGCCTGCGAACCCAATTGACCCCATTATTTTTTTTTGTGAATTGGGCCCGCATGCGTCGTCAAATTCGATATTCGCTCGTTACGCCTTTGTCCGACTCAATGTCATTAAGTTAACACTACAACGAACACAATAAAATTCCGATATTACTGCAAGTAAATCAATAACTAATTCTCCCTTACACAGGTGTTTCAATACCGTTTTGATGTTGCAAAATCTACTTTGAATTTGCATATTGTGTTTGCAGTGTCTACAGTTTTAAAAACTTGTTCATTGTAGTGTTAAGAAAAAAGGGATTTCTCACAGAGAAGAGGAGAATACAGAGAGTTTCACCCGGTATTTATTCTCCGTGGCCTCTGCGCCCTCTGTGAGGGATATATAGGAACTACCCTTGAACATCCCAATATGTCAAATCGGCTAATTACTGCCATTAATCAGAAATTTGAGGTTGTCTTGTTAATAAAAACGAGAGGCCTCTTTTTTTGTTTTAGGTCACCTTTTATTTTTTCTGCTCTTGTTTAATTTAAATTCCGCATAGAATTTAATGAATAATGAGGTTATAACGGCTATTATGAAAGCAGCCATAAGATTAAAACGGATATCGCTGTTCCCTAACCACAGAGAATACAGAGAAAAAAATCCAAAGAGAAGGCCGGAGAACAGCATGATAGGAAAGATAATATGCTGCTGTGTTGTGAAAAACATTATACTATGTAATAATTCCAGGTGTTTTTCGCTATCATTTTTGTCGTAATGTTCAGAGAATGATGCTTCGATTATTTCTTGAGACTGCTTTTTATTGATTTTTTTTTGTTTTTTGGCCATTCTATACCTTTTTATAGAGCATATATTTAATTTTGTTAAGTGTTTTTGATTAAAATTCTTTTACAAATTGAGCTGTTAAAAAAGGCCGCCCCGTTTTCTTTAACGAGACAGCCTTTTTATTTGGCTTGCTTTAAAAAAACTTTTATTTACTGGCGGAACTGCGCTTTGAAGTGGCTATTCTGCCGTTTCCGTATTTGCTGACGTAGATACCCAGTCCGTCGGCAATACTCAGTGCTACTTTCTGAAGGAATTCATCCTGTGTAAGCATTTTTGCTTCTTCATTGTTGCTAATAAAACCGGCTTCTACAAGTACTGCCGGTATTGATGTTTTTGATATTACATAAAATTTATCTCTTACGGCACCTCTGTCTTTGCGCTGAGTTTTGTCTGCGAGTGACTGCTGTATTTCAACGGCCAGGTTTTTATCACAATCCTTATACCAGTGAGTTGAGACTCCCGAAGCCTCGCTGTTGGTGCTTGCATTTATATGTACACTGACGAATAAGTCAGCTTTTTTTCCTATTTCCACTCTGGCTCCGAGTTCTTCACTGTCGGGGGAACCTGCATATGAAACGTCGCGGTCTGTTTGTCTTGTCATTATAACTTCGAAGCCGCGCGCTCTTAGTATTTCAGCCAGACGCATAGAGATATCGAGAGTAATATTTTTTTCGGCAAGTCCGAGAGATTTATTACATGCGCCATGATCTCCGCCGCCGTGACCCGGATCTATACAGATGATATGGCCGTCACCTTTGATATATGCCGCTGTGCTGTCTGTTGTTCCTCTGCCGGACAGTTTCAGCGAATAGGGGCTTTGAATTCTGGCACCGAATTTCAATGAAATTGATGTTTCACTGTTTTGGGTTATGTCACAGCTTGAGGGAGATGTGAGATCTATTACTATTCTGCTGCTGCCTTCGGGGCCGGGTTCAAACTGTGCGGCTCTTGCTGATTTTGCCAACTGGTGCTCTATAATTGTTTCCTTATTTTCAAGCGCCATTTTACAGGCCGGTATTTCCAGTATAAATCTGTTGTCGGGATCTTTAAAACGTGACCATTTGTAATCGAAAGGAGATGATGTTGTTATTGTGATGGTAAGTGTTTTTTCGTCTGATGAAATTTCAAGATTTTTAAGTTCGGTAGGTTCTGATTTTGCTTTGACTGTCTTTTCTTCTTTGCTCTCTATTTTAATGGTATTGTTTTTAAGACTGTTTTTTTCCGCCTGTGCTGCGGTTTCGGATGTATTTATCATCAGAGACATTGTATTCGGAAGTATCTGTGTGGCAGGAGATACCGATTTTATATTGTTTTTGTCAAGGGTAAGAACAGCATAAGACGTTTCCTGAAGGTATTCTTCAAATGTAAGGTTTGTATTTTGGCTTGCTGATATGCCCTGTTTTATTCCCTGATCTCTGAATTTTATGATTATTTTATTTCCTATTTCTTCTATGGAAGGAGGGTTTACTTTTCCGCTGGAAGTTACGGACAATAATCCGTTGTTCATGGTTATGCCGGTAAGGAGCGGGAACAGCGTGCAGCTCATTTTTTCATTGCTGAATATATATGAGTAATCAACCGCGTCTACAAACGTTCTAAGGTTAAGATAGAAATTCTTATCCCGTCCTTGTCTTGTCTGTATTGCTGAAGTGTTATTTTTCCCTTTTGATTTAAAAATTGTGTTTATTCCGTTTTTTGTTATTGTTATTTCGTCACATTGTTTATTTAGTGACGAAGTTGTGCCGGTTGCCGCGCAAATTTTTTCAAAAACCGGATTTTTAACGGATATAAAGATTTGGTTTTCTTTGGAAAGCAAGCATTCCTCCGGGATGTACTCTCCGGAGACATTAAAATCTGCTTTTATAGTATCTGTCTTTATTGCAAATACAGGTGATGATATGAATATAAAAATAGATGTGAGTATAAAACAGAATGAATAAACTCTTTTAAACATAGGAAAAACATTCCTTTCCGAATAAAAATTTTAAGGCGTTTTTCGGATAGAATGTTGTGCTTTTGAAAACATAACATAATTTTTAAGTTTTAGAAATGCCTTAATTTGGGCCGTAAAAGCAATTCTAAAAAATAATGGAAAACACTCTGACTTACAATAATTTTATGTTTAAAATAAAAATCCTTCTTAATCCGTTATTTATTTTTAATATTTTTTAAAAACTTTAGTATTTGATTTTTTACATAGTCGAAACATTAAGAGGATATTTCCCCTTGTCTGTGAAATCTATTATTGTTTTGTGAAGTTTATTTTATTGAATACCTGCAAGCATCTTTTGTTTGTGCGGTTTTTTACTTGTTGTCAGAGTCTTAGGAGGATTTTTTATGACGAATAACGATAGTGCGGATACCGTTAAAGATATGGAATCCCAGGGTATTTCCGCTAAAAACACGGAACCTCAGCAGATAAAGCATGAGCCTCAGTCTGCCATGCAAACGTCCATTGAAGATTTATTGCGTGCGAATTCACAGCAGCAAAGGACTGTAGAGGCAGCAGTTTCTGTTGCTGCGGAGCAACAGCCGCCAGTGCATAAAAGCCCGTTGCCGGCACCTAAGCCGGTCGATAAACCTAAAAGCGACGCAAGCTCACAGAGTTATTCATTGCCTCATCAGATACCTCAGCAGGCAAACCAGCCGCAAAACCAGGGGCAGCAGGGGCAGGCGCAGAGAGTTCAAGCTACAAGACCTCAGCAGAACAGAAGCTATATAGAGAGAGCTGCGGGAATAAAGGTTGTCGGAGTCGGTGGGGCAGGTTGTAATGCTATTGAACGTATGATGGAAGAAGGTATGACGGGCGTTGAGTTTATCGCTATAAACACCGATCAACAGGCTTTGAGCCTTAATCATGCGACAACAAAAATAGTTATTGGCGAAAAAGTTACTAAAGGGCGTGGGGCCGGTTCTGATCCGGAAGTCGGACGGCGTGCCATGGAGCAGAGTGCGGAAGAGATCAAGATGAGAATAGCCGGTGCGGACCTTGTTTTTATTGCTGCCGGTATGGGAGGAGGAACCGGAACCGGAGCAGCGCCGCTAGTTGCCGATATTGCAAAAAAAGCCGGGGCTTTGACGGTTGCCGTAGTTACAAAGCCTTTTCCTTTTGAGGGATCTCATAGAATGAGAATTGCCAGAGAAGGCATAATGGAACTTTCAAGCAGGGTGGATACGCTTATAACCGTACCTAATGAAAAGCTGATGTCTATTGCCAACAAAGATCTTTCACTGCTCGGTGCTTTCAGGAAGGTTGACGATATATTACGCAGCGGCGTCAGAGGTATAACTGATATAATTTTACAGACAGGAATCATAAATGTTGATTTTGCGGATATTCAGTCTGTATTGCTCAACGGCGGTTCATCACAGGTTGGTATCGGCAGTGCTGCCGGTCCGGACAGAGCTGTTATGGCCGCTCAGAACGCGATCTTCAGTCCGCTTTTGGAAACGTCGATAGATGGTGCAAAAGCTATTCTTTTCAATGTGACCGGTGATTCTACAATGTCTCTTTATGAAGTAAAGGCGGCTGCCGATATTATTGTTAATGCTGCCGATTCCGAAGCCAGAATTGTTTTTGGTTCGGTTGTGGATGAAAGACTCACAAACGGCGAAGTTGTTATAACGGTTATTGCGACAGGACTGACGACGGATACTGAGCGTGAGGCAATGGCTTTGGAAGCCAGACATCAGGAAACAGCCGATATTCTCAGCCGCAGTCATACAACTGTTGAATCGTATTCTTCGGATGATGATATGGATATGCCGGCAATATTGAGACGTAACAAAATGAAGGCGTTGTCAAGCTAGACTCGTTTGCTGCCGGTTTTTAAGACCGGTCCGGCTAATTTGATGGTGCTGTAAATTATTTAGGAGTTCTTATGTCGGATAAGTTTAAGGGAAAGCCTTTTAGAAAAGCTTTTAAACAGTCATGCAATTTTATGAAGCCGTCAAAAATGATGAAAAACGGCAGGATGATTGATGCTAAGTGCTGTACTGCGTATATTCCTGGGTTTGAAGTAACTGAGGATCGTTCGGTATGTGAGCATTGCTCAGTTCCCGATATGGGAGTGAAGGGTGACAGGTGTCGTTTTTTTGTGCCGCTGGATCTGCCGGCGAATGCACCTACACGCTGGTATTGCAGGTTGCTGGGAAATAAGTATATAGAACCGGAACAGTGTACTCCTGCTCAATGTCAGTATTATGATCCTGTTGATAACCTGAAATGGGAGATTGGCCGTCCTGTGAGCGTTCAGGATAAGCAGAATGTCCAAAATAAAGAGGCAGGCTCTTCGCTGAAAAAATTGATACCGAAATCTCCTCAGATAAAAAAATCCGTTAGTAATAATGATAGTGACGGGTTTGAATATTTCTAAAATCAAAAAAAATAAGGGGGATTGTTTTATGATTAGAAAAGAGATTTATAAATGTGAAGTATGTGGAAATATAGTAGAGGTGCTTCATCCGGCCGACGGAACTTTGACTTGTTGTGAAAAACCGATGAAGCATTTTGTAGAAAATACTGTAGATGCTGCCAAAGAGAAGCATCTACCTGTTAAAGAGATTAAAGACGGCGGCCTTTTGGTCAAAGTCGGCTCTGTAGCGCATCCGATGGAAGAAAAGCATTATATTGAATGGATCGAGATTATCGACGGTGAAAAGAGCAGCCGTCATTTTCTCAAACCGGGAGAAACTCCGGAAGCATTCTTCTGCTGCGCTTCCGAAGGTGTTGTTGCTCGTGAATACTGCAATCTGCACGGCCTCTGGAAGGCATAGTAATTTTGGGGAGGTATTTGAATTATGATGCCTGTTGAAATTAAAAAGGGTTTGTGGCAGTTGCCTGTTGTAGACTGGAATGTGCGTGATTTTCATGGATATTCCGTTTATCAGGGTACGACGTACAATACCTATCTTGCGGTTGGCGATAAGATTACTCTGTTTGATACGGTAAAAAAAGATTTTGCCGGTGATTTGCTGGGTATGATTGCCAAAATTGTCGATCCTGCAAAGATAGATTATATTGTCGTAAACCACGCAGAGCCCGATCATTCCGGAGCCCTTCCTGCTATTGTAGAAGCTGTTTGTCCTGAAAAGATTTTTTGCAGCGCGGTATGTAAAAATGCGCTGATGGATCATTTTCATGACGATACGATGCCATTTTCCATTCTGACAAACGGCAGTGAAACCGATATCGGCGGACGCACCCTTTATTTCATGGAAACCAGAATGCTCCATTGGCCGGACAGTTGTTTCTCTTATTTAAAAGAGGATAAGGTCCTGATCTCAAGTGACGCATTCGGCCATCATTGGGCAACAAGTGAGCGTTATGACGATGAGGTTGATTTTTCCAAACTAATGAGACAGTGCGCAAAATATTATGCCAATATTATTTTGCCGTATTCGAATATGGTTCAGAAAGTTTTGTCTTCAGTTTCATCCCTTAATCTTGAGATCGATGTAATCGCTCCGGATCATGGGCTTATGTGGAGAAAAAATATTCCGGCCATATTGTCTGCTTATGACGAATGGAGCCGCCACTGTCTTAAAAATAAAGCGGTTATAGTCTATGATACAATGTGGAAAAGCACGGAAAAAATGGCTTTGTCGATCTTGGATGGCCTTAAATCGGAAGGCATTAATACCGAGCTGATGAGCCTGACTCATAACCACAGAAGTGAAGTGATGACTGATATTCTTGATGCTTCGGTTGTTGTCTTCGGCTCTCCGACCCTTAACAACGGTATGCTGCCTTCCGTAAATGATATGCTCTGTTATATGAAAGGTCTGAAACCTGCAGGCGGACGTATCGGCGGACTTTTTGGTTCTTATGGGTGGAGCGGCGAGGCCGTTGCCGAAATGAAAGAATATATGGTTAAGGCAGGATTGGAAATGCCGGAAGAGCCTTTAAAGACAAAGTATGTCCCGGACAGTGATGTTTTGGACCAATGCTTTGAATATGGACGTACTCTTGCGAGGCATTCGGCGGCAAAAATCTGTGTCTGATGGTTTTTAATTAAATAAAAATACGTTTTATTAAGAAATAAGGAGGTTTTTTATGAAATATAAATGCGAAGTATGCGGTTATGTATATGATCCTGCTATAGGTGATGGAGACGGAGCTGCTCCGGGTACATCTTTTGAATCATTGCCGTCCGACTGGGTTTGCCCGGTTTGCGGCGTGGGCAAGGATGATTTTTCACCCGAAGAATAATTTTCCATAATTTTGTATGATCGTATAATTTTTGGGAGAAGGTATAAAAAAATATCTTCTCCCTGACTCATTTTATTTGTCATTATTATTTATAACTGCGAGACCTTATTTTATCCAAATTTAGTTATGATTTCTGAAAGGATTATTATTTGTTATGACTAGCAATTTAAAGAATAAGCAGGGAGATATGCTTGTTATTTCCGTGTGTTTCTTTCTATCCGGTATGTGTGGGCTTATTTATCAGGTTCTTTGGACGAAGATGCTTGGGCTTGTTTTTGGACATACGACTCTTGCCATCAGCACAGTTGTTACTGCTTTTTTGGCCGGTCTGGCATTGGGAAGCTTTATACTGGGGAGAATTGCTGATAAAAAAGATAATCCTTTTCAAAAACTTTCGTCTTTAGGCGGCCCTTGGCAGATAACTTCGTATTGTGTTATGGAAATAACGATCGGAGTTTTTTGCTTTTTGACTCCCTGGCTTTTTAAGCTTGTGGAGGTCATTTATCTGCAATGTGTTGACTGGTCGCCGTTTTCTTTGAATTTACTGCGTTTCCTCCTTTGTGCTATTGTAATGATTATCCCTACAATGGCTATGGGGGCGACCCTGCCGCTTATCTCCAAATTTTTAATTTCAACAAACCGCGAAGTCGGAGAGAAGCTGGGATTTATTTATTCAATAAATACTGCCGGCTCCGTATTGGGAACTTTTTTGGCCGGATTTGTACTTATCCCTAATGCAGGAATATCATCAACATTACTGTGTGCTGCCATTCTTAATGTTGGTATCGGCATTTTTCTGTTAAGTTACGGCAGAGGCATGCAGACGGATTCGCCGCCGGAAACCGGACAGAAAATTGTGGAAGCGGTCGTTGATGAAGCTAAGGAAAAAGATGCTGCTCCTGTCGCGGCTCAGCCTCGAAATGCAATAATTTCCGTTTTTGTTGTTGTTTTTGCCATGTCGGGATTTGCATCGCTTGTTTATGAACTGGCCTGGAACCGCTCTTTGGCGTTGGCTTTGGGCAGTTCTACATATGCGTTCTCGGCGATGCTGGCGACATTTCTGTTTGGAACGGCTTTGGGGAGTTATATTTTCAGTAAAATGTCGAAAACAAGAGATTTTGATTTCGGCTCTTTTGCAATCAACCAGTTTTTTATAGGAATTTCAAGTGTTATTTCCGTAATGTTACTGGGACTGCTGCCGATTATTTTCGGTAAGCTCCTCAATTATATAAGTTCATCTTATAATCTCGTTATTGTTACCGATTTTATTTTATGCTTTCTGGCAATGATTCTGCCGACTACTCTGATTGGCATTTCTTTTCCGCTTGCCGGAAAACTCTATACAAATAAAATAGAAAATTTGGGTAAGAGTATCGGTGATATCTATGCCATTAATACGATCGGCAGTGTTTCCGGTTCTTTCCTCACCGGCTTTGTGCTGATGCCCTGGATTGGCGTTCAGCATACTATTTTCATTGCCGTCTGCTTTAATATGATTGGTGCTTTACTTCTGATCCTGCTTTCCTCGGGAAATGCAAGAGTCAAAGTTTCATGGGCCGTCGTGATTGTTGCCTGTATTTTGTCGGTGTTTTTTATTCCCAAGTGGGATAACAGGGTCATGGCTTCCGGTCTTTTCAGAGGGAAGGGATACAATGATACCGGCCGATTTGCAACTGAAGATGTTGTCTATTACAAAGACGGTATAAGTTGTTCCGTAGCTGTTATCAAAAGCGGTGAATCTATTTCACTAAAAGTTAATGGTAAGGCTGACGCCAGTAATGCAGCCGACATGTCGTCGCAGATTTTAGTGGGATATCTGCCTATTTTCTATCATAAGGACCCGCAATCGGTTTTTTTGCTGGGGCTTGGCAGCGGAGTTACTGCCGGAGCGGTTCTTGACCATCCGGCAGTTAAGAATTTGGAGTGTGTGGAAATCGAACCGGCAACAATGGATGCTGCAGCATTTTTTAGTAAATATAATAGAAATGCCCTGGCTGACAGCAGGTTAAAAATGCATGTAGGTGACGGCAGAAACAGGCTTCTTTCCTCTAAGAAAAAATATGATGTTATCATTTCGGAGCCTTCAAATCCATGGATATCCGGAGTGGCAAGTCTTTTTTCAAAAGAGTACTTTGAGCTTTGTAAAAGCCGTTTGAATGATGACGGCGTCGCATGCATATGGCTTCAGCTTTATTCTATAAGCCCTGAAGATGTCAAAATGATTTTAACCACTGTTTCATCTGTATTTCCTGAAATGGATTTGTGGCTTAGCTACTCTGACTGTATTATTGTCTGTTCGGAGAAACCATTGTTTTTTAAATACGACCAGTACCGTAAAGTAGCGGATAACTCCTCAACATTCAAAGATTACAAGCCTTTTTTGAAAATAAATCATCCGGATGAATTTTTTTCATATTATCTTACGAACAGAGCTTCAATAATTCCGTTAACTATTGGTAACAGGGTTAATACCGATGATCTGCTTTTTCTTGAATATTCCGCTCCTGTAAGTCTTTATAATGATTCTGCATTAACAAACCTTGACGGACTTTTTAGATATAAGACTTCTTTCTCACCTTCTTTTGAGGGAAATGTTGATTTGTCGCCGGATTTTTATTCCAGCGCATACGATGTCTGTAAGTCATACGTTCCATCTTTTGCCGATAGTTTGGTTGAGGAGGGGCTGAAAAGGTATAAAAATGAGTCTAAGCTTAATATCTGCACAGTTGATTCTCTGATAAATGCCAAAAAAATACCACAGGCGGAGGCCAGACTTGATTCACTGATTAAGAGTGAACCTGAAAATCCGCAATATCTGCGCTTTAAGGCTGACCGTGAATATGAAATTTCAAGATATTCTCAGGCCGAGCTTTTTTATGAAAAACTTTATAATTTGAAGGCTATGGATTCTATTGTTTTTATCAAGTATTTGACAGCTCTCCATCGAACCGGGCAATATGAAAAAATGCTGGAGCTTTCTGATGCGGCATTGAAAATGTATCCGGAAGGAAGCGATATATTTAATTTTACCAAGCTTGAAGCTTTGTATGCTCTTGGCCGTATTGAGGAAGCTGCTGTTTGCGCCGATCTAATAGTTCATAAGCAAAGTCCTCTGGTTTTTGAACGTATATTTGAGTGTTATATGAAACTGGATCAAAAGCAAAAGGCTTTTGAAGTTGCCTGGCAATATTACTGTTTTAGCGGCAGCAGTGTAAAATCCGCGGAATTACTGATTGATGTTCTTGAAAAACTCGGCAGAAGGGAAGAGGCCAGAGCTATTGCTATTAATGAATTGAGTAAATCTCCGTTTAATAAACTATTTTTGAATACAATCTATAAAAATAATTAATCAAAATATGCGGGGGATTTGCTTCTTTGAACAGTGAGAAGGTAATGTCATTCAAAAGAGGGGATAAATTCCCTGTAGATATAGAGTCCGTTGCTTCCGGCGGCGAGTCTGTTGCAAGGATTGATAATTTTGTGATCTTTGTGCCCTTGGCTGCCCCGGGAGACCGGGTTGTTGTTGAGCTTGATGCTGTTAAAAAAAACTATGCTACGGCAAAAATAGTATCCTTTGAGTATAAATCGGGTTTGCATGTAAGTCCTGCCTGCGATTATTTCGGGCGCTGCGGCGGATGTCAGCTGCAGCACCTTTCCTATGAAGCGCAAATTTCCGTAAAACGTCAGATAGTAATGGATAATATCTCCAGGATAGGCGGTTTAGATGTAGATGTTGCAGAACCGTTGGCAATGAATTTACCCCTAGGTTATAGAAACAAGGTTCAGTTTGTTGCTTCGGCAGGCAGGAACGGTATATCTTTTGGCCTTTACGAAAAATCCTCCCATAAAGTTGTTCCCATTCCATCATGTCCGCTTCAAAATACCCTTTCCAATGAAATACTAAACACGATCGTCACAATTGCCCCGTCATTCAAATGGAGACCGTATAACGAACATAGCCATAACGGAGAGCTGCGTCATGTCGCAATCAGAACTTCATCCTCGGGTGATGAAGCGCTTGTTGTTCTTGTTTCCAACGGGCATTTGCCGGGGGGAGCGGCGTTTGCCAAGAAGCTTTGTTCCCTCCACCCGCAGATAAAGGGCGTGGTTATGAATATAAACAGGAAAAGAACTAACGTTATTCTTGGAGATAAAACGATAGTCTTGTCCGGTGAAGATGCAATTTTCGAAGAAATTAAAGGCATTAGCTTTAAGATTTCATCAGGAAGTTTTTTTCAGGTCAACACTGAGGGTGCCTTGCGTCTTGCAGAGGTTGCCGCCGGTTTTTTCCCCGGGCGCATAAACGGCAAAATACTTGATGCCTATTGTGGTTCGGGATTTTTTTCTATGTTTCTTGCCGGCAAGTGCAGGAATGTTGTCGGTATAGAAGAATTTGCGCCGGCTGTTGAGGATGCGCGCAATACTGCTGAATACAACGGCATTGATAATGCCGGGTTTATGGCAGGAAAGGTGGAGGCACTGCTGCCGGAAATGATTTCATCAGGCGTATTTTTTGATGCCGTGGTGCTGGATCCGCCGAGAAAAGGACTTGAATCATCTGTAATTGATGTCATATCATCTTCATCAATACCTTCGGTTATATATGTTTCATGCAATCCTTCGACTCTTGCCAGAGACCTGAAGCTGTTTAGTGAAAAGGGCTATGCCGTTGATTCCATCCAGCCTGTTGATATGTTTCCTCAGACCTCGCATATAGAATGCGTGGCAAAATTATCCATTAAAACGCCGGATTGAAAATGACTGTTCCTTTTTGGATATTTTGCGGATACCGTTCGGATGGAGTTTTTTAACGGTGGCGCCTAATTTATTTTGTGAGCATTAATATGAAGTTACGCAAAGAATATACATGCCCTTTGGAAATCGTCCACGATATTATCAGGGGTAAGTGGAAAACGATTATTGTCTTTATGCTGAGAGGCAGCGGCCTTTCATTATCGCAGCTTGAGCATGGTATAGAGGGCATTAACCAGAAAATGCTTTTGCAGCACCTGAAGGAACTGAGAAAATACGGTATTGTGGATAAGAACAGTGCCGGGGGATATCCGTTGCATGTGGAATACTTTCTGACTGAGAGGGGGCAAAAAATGCTTGCCGCCGTTAATATTATGCAGGAAATCGGTATTGATTATTTAGTTGAAAATGGTATGACTGATTTTTTGGACCTCAAAGGGATATGTTATCAAAAATAAATATTTTTATACATACAAAAAAGTGGGTAATTTACAAACTTTCCGCAGCCGTTATAATTTTAGCAGTGCATGCGGATTTTTTATATTCCTGGCATATAATTTGTGAAGACTGAGGTGGTTTCATTATGAAAAAGGCGTTATTGCTTATTGATATTCAGAATGATTATTTTGCCGGCGGCAGAAATCGTCTGGTGAATTCTGAACAGGCCGCGGAAATAGCAAAGCTGGCGCTTGATTTTTTTCGCAGGAAGAATTTACCGGTATTTCATATACAACATATCAGTCTGCATGAGGGAGCGGATTTTTTTCTGCCGGACTCTGAGGGGTGTAAGATTTATGAAAGTGTTTTCCCGGAACAAAATGAAGCTGTAATCGTGAAACATACGCCGGACAGCTTTTTGATGACCGATTTACATCAGCAGCTTTCACATGCCGGTATCGGTCAGCTTTTTGTTTGCGGAATGATGACCCATATGTGTCTTGACACCTCGGTACGCAGTGCAAAAATGCTGGGCTATGAAGTCTGCCTGCTTCATGAAGCCTGCGCGACAAAAGATTTGGTATGGAATGGGGAAATAATACCGTCGGCAACGGTTCATAAGACTTTTATGGCTTCACTGGCAGGAATTTTTGCCGAGGTTATATCTGTGAATGAGCTTGAAAATAGGTTGTTATAAGCTGAGCTTTATACCGGGTCAGGCACCTCAAAAGTCATTATCAACTAATATCCTGAGTGTCACAAAACTTGGGAGAAGGTCACTACCGGATTTTTTACTGTGCTGATGATGGCACCGGTTATGACTTTACTTGTTAATCTTATGAATAGAGGTTTTGCCGCCGATTTTTTGAATATTTGGCTTTTAAGACTTGCTTTAAATTTTCCGTTTGCATTTTTACTGCAGATATTTCTTGCCGGTCCTGTGGTCAGGAGCATTTTTAGAAAACAATTGGAAGGCGTGCCTGGTAACCAGTGAAGATAAATAAGATATATACATTGGCTTTTTTCATTTTTTTGATCATTGAAATTATAATAGCGCTGTTTGTCAGAGACAGCTTTATCCGGCCTTATATGGGTGATGTCCTTGTTATTGTTCTTGTCTATTGCTTTGTGAGGATTTTTTACTGCGGAAAAACAACATTGCTTCCGTTTTATGTTTTTATATTTGCCGTATTTGTTGAACTTGCGCAGTTTTTTAATGTTGCCGGTCTTTTGAATTTGCGTAAAGACAGTCTCGTCGGGACTGTCATCGGCACTGTTTTTGACTTTCACGATATTATCTGTTATTTAGTCGGCTGTATTATTTTGTTTATATGGCAAAAGTTTTTCGAAAAAAACTGATCTTTTTTGTCTTATAAAAAAAGCTCTTGAACCGTGAAAATCAAAATATTGGTTTTGCACTAACAGTCAAGGGCTTTTATTTTGTATTGTTTGTTTTTAATTACAGAAGTTTTTCTATTGCCGATTTAAGGGCCTCTGGTTTGAATGTAGGGGAGAACCGTGCAACGGGGATTCCGGTTTTGTCAATAAGAAATTTTGTGAAATTCCATTTGATGTCTTTGTCTCCCTTGAACGGAGCAATGTCTTTTATTTTTTCCCTGAATGCTTCAGCCTGCTCATCTTCTGTTTCATTGTCGATCTGTTCTTTCAAAAAAACAAACAACGGATGTGTTCCTTCACCGTTGACGTCGATTTTTGAGAATCTCGGAAAAGTCGTTCCATAGTTAAGTGTGCAAAAGCTTGAAATTTCTTCATCTGTTCCCGGAGCCTGTTCAAGAAACTGGTTGCAGGGAAAATCAAGGATTTCAAACCCTTTGTCCTTATATTGTTTGTACAAAGCTTCAAGCTGTTCATACTGCGGAGTAAGGCCGCAGCGAGTGGCTGTATTTACAATGAGTATTACTTTATTTCTGTATTGTGACAGCGGCTGCTCCGCTTGCTGTTTATCTTTCGCGGAAAAATCATAGATATTCATAAAATACTATACGCTCCTTTACGCTTCTTTTGTTTGATTTTTGAATATTAAGAAAATTTGACGCTTATAGCTTTAAGTCCTTTGGAATGGTTATTTTATGTTTTTCTGTAATTATACTTTGCCGGTATTTGCGGTTAAAGGAGTTTTGGTGTACTCGGGGAACATTGAGGATATTAAAATATTTTGTATAAATCAAAGGAGTATCGTTATGCATAATGCTTTTTTTGAAATCAGAAAACCGGTTAATGAGCCCATTTTTACCTATGCCAAGGGAACGCCTCAGCGTGAGGAACTTACCCGTAAACTCGCCGAAATGAAAAAGGATACTCTTGAGATCCCCTGTATTATCGGCGGGAAGGAGATTAAAACCGGAAATATGGGTCAGTGTGTTGAGCCGCATAACAAGTCAAATATACTTGCCAATTACCATATAGCCGGCCCGGGCGAAATAAAAATGGCGATTGATGCTGCCCTCTGTGCGAAAAGAGAATGGGAAAACATGCCGTGGGAGCATCGTGTAGCTATTTTCTTGAAAGCTGCACAGCTTATAAGCACAAAATACCGTATGACATTAAATGCTGCGACTATGCTTGGTCAAAGCAAAAATGCGTATCAGGCGGAAATAGATTCTGCATGCGAACTTATTGATTTTCTTAGATTTAATGCATACTTTCTGTCGGAAATATACAAGGAGCAGCCTCTGTCTGTTCCCGAACATTGGAATAGAGTTGAATACCGTGCTCTTGAGGGCTTTGTTGCCGCAGTGACTCCTTTTAATTTTACGGCTATAGCCGGTAACCTTAATGCTTCACCGGCAATATGCGGAAACACCCTGGTCTGGAAACCGTCCAGTACTTCCGTTTATTCCAATTATTTTGTGATGCGTATTTTTCAGGAAGCAGGTCTTCCTGCAGGAGTTATTAATTTTGTTCCCAGCAAGGGGGTTGAGTTTGGGGAAATTGTTTTCAGGCACCCTGAACTTGCGGGGATACATTTTACCGGTTCGACTCAGGTTTTCAAAACGATGTGGAAAACATTGGGCGAGAATATTGAGAACAGTAAGTATTATCCGCGTCTTGTTGGAGAGACAGGCGGCAAGGATTTTGTTTTTGCCCATAAAAGCGCTGATGTTACAGCTTTGGCGACAGCTCTTATTTGCGGTTCTTTTGAGTATCAGGGACAGAAATGTTCTGCCGCGTCGAGGGCATATATTCCCAGGTCTATATGGCCTGAGGTGGAAGCAAAACTTAAAGATTCCGTTGCAAAAATAAAGGTTGGCGATGTCTCTGACTTTACTAACCTTGTAAACGCTGTGATTGATGCCAACGCATTCAACTCAATTAAAAGTTATATAGAGCATGCAAAAGCTTCTTCTGATGCAGAAGTTATTATTGGCGGCGGTTGCAATGACAGTAAGGGATATTTTGTTGAGCCTACGGTTATTGTTGCTAAAAAACATGATTACAAAACGATGCTTGAAGAGATTTTCGGACCTGTTTTAACGGTGTTTGTTTACGATGATAAAGATTATGAAGAGACATTGGCTATTTGTGCCGGGTCCTGTTCCTATGCCTTGACGGGTGCTATTTTCTCTCAGGACAGGAATGAGATCTCCCGGATGGAGCGTGCTCTTGTTGATGCAGCCGGTAATTTCTATATAAATGATAAACCGACAGGTGCGGTTGTCGGGCAGCAGCCGTTCGGAGGAGCCCGTGGAAGTGGTACAAACGACAAGGCGGGAAGTAAACTGAATCTTTATAGATGGATTAGCGCCAGAAGTATGAAGGAAACTTTTAATCCTCCTGTCAGTTTTGAATATCCTTTTATGAAATAATTTGAAATAATTTATATACTTCGTTGACTTTGATTGTTTTTGAGTATATAATTTGTCATGAAGGGGCATGGCATTTGTTTTAATAACCGGGAGGAGGGGCCCGGTTTCTGTTGACTATTCATAGTAATTTATATGCAGACTATTCATAAGAAAAAAGAAGGGGGATGTATGAAAAGAGTTTTGCGGAGAGGGTTTACGCTTATAGAGTTGATGATTTGTATTGTGATAATATCTTTGTTGGCCGGTATAGTGTTCCCTCATTTTGTAATGGTAAGGTCAAGAGCCAGATATGTTGCCTGTATATCAAATATTAAAAATATATCGACGGCTTTGGAATCCTATTTTGCGGATAAAAAGGTATATCCTACTGTGGCGGAGTTTAAGGGAACTGATTTTCAGGGTTCGTCTTCATATATACATACGCCGAAGTGTCCGAGTACTAAACTTGATTATGAATATATTCCCTCATCTGATAACGGCGTTTCTCCGACAGGGTATATTCTGGCTTGTCAAAAAGGTGAAAACGCGCATGTGATAGTAAACCATGCAGATGGTTATCCGCAGTTCACATCAAACGGTCATTTAATTGAAAAGCCTGATTAGCCTTTAGATAATGGGGGAGGGTTTCTGTGTTTTCTTTGCGGCATTTTGTTATTATGATTTTTTTATTTGTTGTTACGACGGTGCATTTACCGGCTCAGGATAATAATATTCCGCCCGGAGGGAAAAAATATCCTGTAAGATTTCATTTTCTTGTTATCCCTAAAAAAAACGCAGCAATGATTGACTGGGTAAAGGTTATTGATGCGAATGATAATGTTTTAGGTCAGATTGATTTCGGCAAAGGCGATACTGAAGGTGATTCACATGTTCTTCTTGATGACAATGGAGGACATTGGGGAGATATTGAGGAGATAGATAATATCTCTGTGCGTTATGTTAATGGAAGAGACTCCGTTTGGGAGCATTCGGCTTTTATAGTCTCGCTTGTTAAACCATTGGAAGAAGGTATGATAATAAGAGTAAGATACCGTGATTCCGGGACCGATCTTATGCCGATAGAATATGTCAGGGACGGCAGGAGCATACGTATAGGCCAGATCTTTCTTGAAAACAGCGAGAAGTGGCTGGAAGACGAATTTGATATCCCGTATGTTAAATAGGGGAAAGCTTGAGAAGTCGGTAAGAGATTTTAGAGAACGGCTGTGTGCCGAATATTGTGTTGATTGTTCAAATAATTGCTGCAGCGGCAGGCTAAATCCTAACGTTGCGGCAAATTTTCATTTTAGAAGCTTTCCTGTCTTAAGAAATTCAAAGGATAAAACGGACCAACCGTATATTTTGAAAAAAAATTACCGGGAATCTTATTTGGTAGGGGCCTGTCCATATTTAAAAAATAACCTGTGTTCAATACATGCTTCCAAAGAACGGCCCCGAGATTGCCGGTTATATCCTTTGTATTTAGCTTATCCTTTTTCAATAAAGATTTTTTACCCGTTTTTGCAGGTTGAAACAGGATGCAAAATTTTTGAAGAAGCTGAGAATTATCGTAAAGTTTTCAATTTTGCCGCTAAGCTTGGTTTGGAAATTCACTTTTCCTAGGGACTTAAGACTCTAATTTTTTTCGTCAAGTATATTGATAATTTTTTCTCTTAACTCTTCATTTGTCGTTATCAGGCTTTTTAGCTTTTTTATTTTGCTGGCTATCTCCGGTTCACCGATTTTTTTGTCAAACCATTCGTCAATATCACCGTTTATAAAGTGATATTTTATTGACTCGGCGTCTACTTCCTTTAGAGTGTTTTTAAAGTCTTTTACCGTTCCTGAACTGAGTCCCAGATATTGTCCCGGCAACCAGAAATAGAATCTTTTTTCAGGGACGATTGTTGTTTTTTTATCGTCTTCGCTGCGTCTGCTTTTTAGTGCTGAGATGTTGTCGTTTTTTTCGGAATTATACTCCTGTATTGTTTTTTTCATATGTTCTATCAGTTGTTGGGCTTTTTCATATGTTTCCGCTTCCGCTTTTAAGTGCAGGCAGGGCTCTATTTTGTCAGGTGTTATTATAACCCAGGATTTTTCGAAAAATATTTTTAGTCCGTCTGTGGTGTCAAACGGATTGGTATCAAAATATCTGTAGAAACTGTGCATTAAGCGTCCTTTGTCTACAAATGCGCATTTTATTTCGTCCTGCGCCTGATGGAATACAGGAATATTTTTTTCGGCCTCTGACAGAGATATGCTGGTGGTTGCCGTCAGTTCCAGGATTTTTGCGAATGCAAACATAGCGTCAAAGCCGTTGTTGAATTCCGGGAATATAAAGCCGCCTTTACTGTTGCCGGCAAATAGAATCGGTTTTTTGTTTTTTGCCGCCACTTCCATTAAAGGCTGTCTTCCCAGCTTTGTTCTGATTACATTGCCGCCCATTTCCCAGGCAATTTTTTCAATGATGGACGGTGCTGTTACCGATACGGCTATATTTGCTCCCGGATGTGCTTTAAATACAAGGAACGCCATTATTACCAGCAGTTTTTTACCGTCAATAAACTCTCCTTTTTCATTTACGGCAAAAAGGGATTCTGCATCCGAGTCTAACAATATTCCTAAGTTTGCTCCCAGGGTGGTGACTACTTTTGATAATTGATTTACCTGATTTTTTTTGTTGTATTGAGTTTCCCTGGTAGAGTCGATATACGCGTTGATTGAGACCGTTTCGCACCCTAATTTGCCAAGCAGCATTGGCAAAATGGTGGAGGCGGATGTGAAGCCGTAGTCTATTACAACTTTGAATTCTTTTTTGGCTATTTTCCTGATGTCAAGTGATTGCAGGAAGCTTGCCGTATAATTTTCCGTAAGTCTGGTGGGGAAGTTTATTTTTCCTATTTCATCGAAGGAGCTTCTGCGGAAATCTTCGCGGGCAAATATATTTTCTATTTTTCTTTCCTGTTTTTTTTGTATGTTTATTCCTGATTTGTCAAAGAATTCGATGAAAACAGATCTGAAATCACTTGGGTTTATACGTACATGTATTCCTCCCTGTGCAATGCTGTTGCAGGTTGCATGCCTTGCCATTGCCTCCGGCATAACGCGCAGATCCCAGGCCTCTATTCCCGAAGAAGACAATCCGCATATAATAGCTCTGTTAATCATTCTGGAGGCCGGATGATCGTCTCTGGACGTATTTATTACTGTGCCTTTGTCAAGATGTGAGCCGAATGATGCTCCAAGTTTAAGTGCAAATTCAGGGGTTATTTCTATATTGGCAAGGCCGCTGATTCCATCGTTGCCGAAAATGTTTCCCAGCCATCTGCCACCCCAGATAAGACTCATACTTACCGTTGCCCCGGCTTCTATTTTCTTTTCCGGCCATATTTTGATATTGCTGTTTACCTGTGACTGTTTGCCGAGAAAGCATTTATCCCCTATGATAGCACCGTCATTTGTATGGACTTTCTCTTTTGTTGTTACGCCTCTGCCGACAATAGTACCGCTTATTTTCGATTGTTTGCCGATATATGTGTTTGACCATAATATGGAACGTTCAATTACAGCTCCGTTGGAAATTATGCAGTTATCGCCAATTGAACTGTAATCATTGATAATTACGCCGCCGCCGATTAGACAATTTTTGCCTATAACGACATTGCTGTTTATTTGAGCGGAGGGATGTATTTCCGAATTGTCGCCGATCCAGACGCTGGGTTTTAATTCTTTTCCAGGTATGATTGCGGACACTTTTTTTGAGAAAATATCGTTTGCAGCTTGCCGGTATTGCTCAAGATTACCTATATCGCACCAGTATCCGTCCATTATACAGCCGTATATCGGCTGATCGTTTTTGAGCATGCCGGCAAAAATATCGTTACTGAAATCATATACCTTGCCCTGTTCCATATAATCGAGAATTTCAGGTTCAAGACAATATATTCCGGTATTTACGGTATCGCTGAAAACTTCCCCCCAGCTTGGTTTTTCAATAAATTTTGTTATCCTTGAATTTTCATCGGTGATTGTAACTCCAAATTCGAGAGGATTTTCGACCCGGCAAAGTGTTATTGTCGCAATGGAGCGCTTTTCCTTGTGAAACTGGATAATTTCCCTGAAATCAAAGTCAGCTATGGCGTCTCCGCTGATGATCAGGAATGTATCCATAAGCTGATCTTGAATTTTTTTTATACTTCCTGCTGTTCCGAGAGGTTCGTCTTCTATTGAGTATGTTATTGATACTCCAAAGTCTTTGCCGTTTTCGAAGTAGCTGACAATTTCGTCAGCCATATAGTGAAGGGTTACTATAATTTCGGTGATGTTGTGTTCACGCAATTTTTCAATCATGTGCTCCATCACCGGCTTATTGCATAAAGGAACCAGCGGTTTAGGGGTGTTAAGTGTTAGCGGCCTGAGTCTCGTTCCTTCACCCCCGGCCATAAGAATAGCTTTCATATAATTCCCCCTGTGTTTAGAATAAAACTTTTTAGGTATTTGTATTTAGCAGTATTGTTGCAGCGTATTTCTTAGGCGAGGTTTTGAAACGTAATTTTTATTTATTTTTTCGAGCTGATTGTTTAATATTAATAATTGTGACTTTGTAATATTTTCCCTAATATTTTTATAAATCCTCCCGTTGTTTTTTTTAGGAGGAGTTTATATGTTGTTTAGAGAAAAATCTTTTAATTAAAAGTAATATTATCCATTAATTTAGTCCTGTTGTAACAAAGCTTTAAGGGAAAGGCAAGTGTGTTTTATATGAAAACGATCCTTAGAAAAATAGAGTTTGAAAATATAACCCCTGAATATATTTATGATGTTCTTGATAAGGTTTCCCAGCGTTATGAGCCCCTTATTTTTTCGATAAAGAGAGAGTATTGGCGGAAACTGGGTCTTGCCGAAGATGGGTTTAAGGATTGGTTTATTGAAGGAATTAAAAAATTACCCGTGAATTGCGAGTGCGGCGATATGATAATGTCGGGAGAGAATAACCTTTATTTTTATAAGTTTATTCCTGAAGAAAAATCTTTGTATGCCGGTCTTATTTCCAAAGTTGAGAAAGACGGGTTTGAGCAGTTTTGCGGTGAACTTATAAAGATGCTGCAGGAGGCCAATCTTCAATTTTCTTCGTCATGGATTGATGTTGCCTATAGCGGAGATATAATTGATTCGATAAATGAACAATCCGAGGTTTTTACGCCTTCGAAACAGGATATGGAAGCATCAAAATATTTGGAAGACGAGCTGGCCAGGAAACTTCTATCCAAAATTAAGGAGACTTCAGGTTCCTCTATCTCCAAAATTGTTTCGTCTGCGGAATTGCCTAAGATTGGTCCTGTTGTTGATGAATTTGAGAAACTCGGCATTATTACGAAAGATTTTGTTGTTTTGTGCAGTAAGACCGGGCAGCCTATTTTGAAAGTTTCATCCCGAAGTGCTCTTGATGAAACTCCGCAGGGAACCAATAAGTGCTTTATTTGCGGAAATCCGCTTTCAAAAGAAACTATTGACGAAATAGTTTCCTGCTCCGATTTTGGAAAAAATCTTCTTGAACGCGGTTACTGGCTGCAGGTGAGAATGCTCAGTGCCCTTAAACGGCTGGGTGTTCCGATGGATACGGTCAGGGTATGGTCTGACGACAGTGACATTGCCTATATGTTTTCAATAATTAATGGTCAGCCCTATCTCCTTGTTCTCTGTAATAATCCTGTGACCCTTGAAGACGTATACCATATAAACATTTATGTTTCTGCTTATTCCGTTAAAAATCTCCTTGTGATCTCTACGGAGAAAATACCGTTGCTGGTCAAGAATTATATAGAAGAATCGAACGCATCAAATACGGCCGTATCTTTTGTAGAATCTCTGACGGCCATTGATGACGCTGTAGAGTTCTTTGTTGTTAAAAGAGGCGCTTCATATGTGTCCGAGCTGCTCAGTTCCTTTATAGATCTTATCCCTGTCAACATACACGAGCTTGTTGTGAATATGTTCCAGGGTGAACATTCCGAACCTGCGGAGGCAGCGGGTAACGGATCCTCTGA
Organism: Candidatus Xenobia bacterium; assembly: GCA_031551355.1. Taxonomy (GTDB): domain Bacteria; phylum Vulcanimicrobiota; class CADAWZ01; order CADAWZ01; family CADAWZ01; genus JAVBNT01. Next base: position 30,259 of record JAVBNT010000001.1, read on the forward strand.
TAAGCCGGAGAAAAATGATAAGCCGCGGAAAAAGGCTTCCGACAAGAAGCCGGATAACGGATCTCAGGAAACTGAGAAAGTACCTGTGCTTTCCGCCGAAGACGAAGAAATGATGCTTGGCGAGAAAATTTAAATAAAAAATCCCGGCTGTTAAACCGGGATTTTTTTTACATTATGATATTAAATTTAAACGGTACAATTGGGGCGACATCGATTGATTTTATTTCAAGCGTCGCTTCTCCGCCGCGGTAGTGAACAGGAGGGAAAGTAAAGCCGCGCAGCGTTTTTCCGTGTTTTTCACTCCAATGGGAGCTTTTATCGAGCGGAGGGTATGCATATCCAAGCTTGTCGACAATTTTAACTTCCCTTAGCCTTAAATAATTTATATTTCCTGTAAATATTTCCAGATCATGGTTTAAAACCAGATATTCCTCATCGTAATTTATTTCTTTGACGGTAAACATTCCTTCCACCGATAAAAACGGTGACGAAAGTGAAAATGTTTGCGGCTGATTCCAGTCGACATCTCTTATTTCAAGAGGAATTCTCCACGGCTCTTTCAGAGTGACGTTAAAAAGCTCTTCTATTTTCAGTTCAAGCATTTTAGGATCTTCAACAACATCGCACATATAGTATAATCTGGTATTAAAAATTCCCCATGGGCCGCTTCCTCCGGTGGGATAAACGTAGCCGTTTTCTTTGCTTGACAGCGTCAGTTTGAAAAACATCGGCCGAAAAAGGCTGAAATCGTCGGTTTTCATTCTTTTGGCAAAATCCATCGGATTTTTTGCCAAAAGAATGTTATTCATAAACTGATGACGCCATTCCAACTGCTCGTCATCAGTCATTTCCTTGTAAAGCGAGTCACAATACAGAAGCGCTCCTGACAGTCCGCAGTCTATTCTTGATATTTTCAGACCCTGGTCTACAATCGGTATATTTACGTAACACTGATAGCTCTTGCAATAGTATTCACGGTAGGCAAGATCAGGGTAAATTGTACACTGCCAATGTCCGCTGCATTCCCATACCGGAGGAACATACTCTTTCTCCGGCTGCAGCTCTGCACGCCAGGCCTCCAGTTTTTCATATACCTCCGGAGTAATATTCGGATCGGCGTCCCAGGGATCATAAAGGGTGTTTAGCTTTACCATTGGCGACTTGCCCTCATCGACAACCTGCATTTCCTCGATCGTCAGGGTGACGGATCTTGTCCCTGCCGCCACAGGTTCAAATTCCAGAAACCATGGAAACGGGTCGCTGCTTTCGACCCGTTTTATACCTAGCAATGTGTAGCTTCTGTTGTTTTCATAATCAATAAGACTTGCTTTTGACGGAACGTATCCGCCGAGAGTCTCTTCCGTTATGTCAAATCCGATTATTGTTCTTATGCTGTCAAACAACGCTGACTTTATTGTTACGGTTATTCCCAAATCTACGGTTGGCTGCTCAATCATCTGCAGAGCTCCTACTGACATGGCCCTTTTCATAACTGCTGTGAAGACTTCTTCCTGCTGCATTTCTTATAGCGCTTTTGCGCTTTCCTCCGTTCCTGAATGATCAAAGGATTTTACTTTTTTTTCTTTTCCACGGTTTTACTGTTTTTGTCCTGTTTCATGCTTTTGACGGCATTGTCAGGTTTCTCCGATTTGACGGGACTAACTGTTTCTGCAGGTTTTGTGCTGTCCGTATTCTCAGTCTCCGTCACAGTCTCTTTTTTTTCTGTGCCGGCATCTGTTTTTTCAGGCATGCTTTCGGTTATATTTTCCTCCGCGTTCTTTTCATTGTCACCCTGCGGCAGTTCCATCTCCTCACCTGGACTTGCCAGCACAAATTCCAGTTCCTGCGCCGGTATGTTTACTTTTACGACTCTTCCGGAAGGATCTATATAGAAGATCAGACCGTTCTGGGTTTCACATTTGAAAGCATTGAAATCTCTGCCCTCAGCCTCAACTCTTTCAAAGTTTTTTACTTCAAGCTCTATATCCATTGTCTTCATGCTTTCGGGAATAAAGACCGTGAATTCGTATTTTTTGCCGAGTTCAACCCGGGGAATCTGTCCTATGACAAGTGCCCACAGTGATAAATATCTCTGATCCAGCAGATAGGTTCCCTGAGAGTAGGGGATATTTCTGATTATTTCCCCCTCACCTGCCGCAGGGACAATATTTTCAATGTATTTGTCAGTAAATCTGAATTGCTGCTGCTGCTGCTGACTGCCGATACCGCTATTGGAGATAAACGATACCGGCAGGGCGTATGGCGTTAGCTCTGTCGTCGAGACAGCCGTAAATAGAGCATCTCCTATTTTTAGAGATGATTCTACCTTGAATTTGTAAACTTCTCCATTTTCGCCGAAATGCATATCTTCAACAACGGCCTTTTCCTTGCCGATTACAGTATCTCCCTTTTTGATTTGAAATATTCTTTCTTCACCTACCGGCCAGGAGATGTCTTTTTGATGAAATGCAACTTTTTTAGGAGGCTTGGGAGTAAAGTCGACATTCTCAATTGACAGTGATGTCAAATCACCGAATTCCCATAAATAAATGTGAGCCGCATCAATGCCTTCTTCTCCTTTATCGGTATCAAACGGTACCCATCCGTTGTTTTCTATATAAACTTCAGTCCAGTATCCGGGAACAAAATCACCCTTGTCAAAAACTATTCCTCCGGCCATTCTCGCGGGAAGTCCTGCCGCACGGCACATGGCGGTCATAAGCATCGCCCGGCTTTCCGGGTTGGCTATTCCTGATAAAAATGCCAGTAGAGAACTGGGCATTGATACTCCCGATTTAACATTGTCTTTAATCCATTTGCATATTTTTGATGCCGCGACCATACTGTCTCTCGATTTCCAGGTTATTTCCTGAGCTTTGTTGACTATATAGTCGTTTGAAGAGTCTATTCCTGTCTGCGGCTGCAGATATGGTTTTATTGATTCATCAAGCTTGAACGGCGGAAATCTGTTGGGTTTGTCGACTGTAAGAGGCGTTTTTTTGGCCACAAAAGTACCGTTAAGCGAGTTTTCCTTAATCTCACCGTTAAATGATTGTGAAAAACCGATTATACTGTGTTCCGGCGGAGCAAACCCTCTCCCTGTAAAGTTTCCGGTGACGCTCAAAATATCAATTTTTGACTTGTCCTGAAAATATATAGGTGATAAGGCTGTTTTTTTCTGCCATAGATCAATTCCATTTGATTTTTTGAGCTCTTCGGCAGCTTTGACGGTGCTTAGTTCAAACACAAGGCTGCCGCCTATTTCTTCCATTTTGGCAATGCGGTTGCTCTTGGCATCATACCATATTTTGAGAAGCGGTATGTTGTAGAAGTCATACATTGTGTATTGGAGACATTTTAAGTCCTTGTTCAAAATTTTTATAACAGTTTCGCGTTCTTTTACCAGTTTTACTTTTCCCTCTGTCTTAAGTATGGGGTCGTATACATTAAGAACCGACTCTTTCTGATTGTTGGATGCAAGGATCAGCAACATATAATGTTCAATCATACTGTCCATACGCCCCCATAGATTGTTCATAAAAAGGTAACAGTCATTGTCGGTATTTATTAGTGAGCTTTCCTGATTGTTGCCAATAGCATTTTTCTGTGCAATAAGTCCTTTGGAAAAAACTGTTTCCGACAGTGCTTCCTGATTCCCGGATGTTTGCCTTAACATATAATATGATGGAGTTAATTTTTGCGCCGAAATTGAAAAATCAGATTGAAAAACCGATTCCTGAATATAACCCATACCTGCACGCAAAACCGAAAGGGATTGAAATTTTACGAATGACTCTCCTGCCAGAGACATTTTCTGGCTTATTTTGTATACGGAATAACCGATAATAACGTTGTCGGATGTTACTTTGTAATGCACCTCACTCCCTTCTTTGAGCTGATTTCCGGGTGTATTTTGTGCCGTTAATGTTCCGCTCAGGCAGAGAAATATTATTGCCAATAGTAATGTTGTACCGTATTTTTTTTGAAAAAACTTCATATTTTTGTCCCCATTCCTTCCCCTTGTTTCACAGTGCTTTACAGAGGGGTTTTGTTTATTATTTTTTCCATTTCAAATGCATAGTTTTCTGCGAATGTTTCTTTTCCGTTACTGCCCCTTTGTTTATGATGATCATCCATGTGGTGGCCTATTTCGTGGAGCAGGACATGGTGGAGAATATACTTTTTATACTGTTCCATCTTCCAGTAGCAATACCAGCAGTCACCGATATTTTCCCATCTGGCTCCGAAACGGGTACATACCCTGATGACTTTTTCCTGTGGTTTTATCATATATATGTTTTTAAAATCTGATGGGACCGCATAAATTGTTATGATTCCGTCTATATACGAGGCATCGGCATTTATGCCTTTTTGACCGGAAAGACGTATACGCTTTAACCCGTTGAGATGTTCTTCGGGAAGGAGCATTAAAATCTCCTTAATCTCTTTTATAGAACACGGGTATGTAAGTCCTTGCGGTAATTTGTCTTTTATAAACTGTATATTCATCAAAACAATTTTGACGATAGCCGTTCTAAATCCTTCAAAAACGATGCTTATTAACTTGTTTTGCCAAAGGCAAAGAGGATAATGGGAAGGACTGAATAATTTCTTAAAATATATTTTCTTGTGAGGAGAACATAATGAAAGACTGGCATCTGCATACTACCGCTTCTGATGGTTTCGACGGCGCCGTGCGTATTCTGGAAAAATGCGTTGAAATCGGACTTGAATCAATTTCAATTACTGACCACGATACCGTTGATGCACATTATGAACTTGAGAAGCATTTTTCGGGCCATCAGTATGATATTTCAATAATAACAGGTGTGGAGATAGACTGTGATTTTTCCGGGAAAAATGTGGAGATACTGGGTTATGGATTTGAGCTTGAAGATAAGGAGCTTAACGCTTATCTGTCCGATATTCAGATTCAACGCCGGGAAAGGGCGAGAAAGTATATAAGTGCCGTTAACGAGCATTTTAAAAAAGAAATCCTTTCTGAGAAGGATGTTTTTCTGCCGGGACGTTCTACGATACTGAAACCTCATGTGCTGAGACCTTTGATTGACCGCGGTTTTTTTAAATCATATAAGGACGCAAAGCAGTTTGTCGCTTCTGTCGGCGAAATGCCTTTGAACAGGATTTCTGCTCAGGCGGCAGTAGAAATGATTCATAGAGCCGGAGGGAAGGCCTATCTTGCTCATCCGGGCGTTTATGATTTCGAATTCGATTTTTTATCCGATATTGTTTTGTCACTGAAGAAATCGGGATTGGATGGTATTGAGTTCTACTATCCTTATTCAATGATTGGTGATAGTCGTTTTCCGTCTGCGCTGCATGCCAGGCATTTTATTGAAAAATTATCACCTCTTTGTCTTGGTATGGGGACGTCGCAGGGGAGTGACAGCCACAGCGTTGCCGACTTGGACCGATATTGGAGCCAGCGTGAGCTTTGGGCAGTTTTATAGGCTCTTTATCTTAATATATCACAGCACTTCGAAATGCCTGAGCGCTTTGCCAATTCCATCATTGTCGATGTCATCAGTCACATAGTCAGAGGCATTTTTTACAGTATCATTGGCGTTGCCCATTGCTATGCCTGTTTTAACGTATTTTAGCATTGAGATATCGTTTTCTCCATCTCCAAAAGCCATTGTATCTGCCAATGGAATACCATAATGCCTGAGTACCGCTTCGATGCCTGATTGTTTGCCGCCGCTTAGAGGAATGATGTCGGTGAATATTTTGTGCCACCTTGCAGGTTTCACATTGGATGTGAGATCGAAAATTATATGTTCATCCTCCTTGTCCAAATACGCGTTTAGCTGATATATTTCAGCACCAAGGGCTCTTTCGGGATCGCATACCTTTGGGAGCTCGATCTTTACTTCCCTGCATAGATTGCTGATTTTATCGTCAATCATATTCACATACATTTCATCTTCTTCTACGAAGTAGCACGAATACATTTGCTGTTTTGCCTGATTGACTACGATCTCAAGATCTTTTTTGTCTATAGATTGCTTATGAATTACTCCGCTGCTGTTAAAGCAATATTGTCCGTTAAGTGTTATGCAGGCATCAAATTCAAAAAAATCGTTCATAAAAGTGACGTTTGACTTGTGCCTTCCTGTGGCAATAAACAGTTTTATTGCTTTTTCCCTAAGAGAGTGCAGCGCCTCGAGAGTTTTTTGCGGAATTTTGTGGGTCCTGAAACTGCGCAGAGTTCCGTCTATATCAAAAAAAATTGCTTTAACCATTGTAATACAGATCCAATTCTTTTGGTTATTTATTATAAAAATCTAACTGCTAATGATGATACCATAAAAGAAATAAATATTCCATAAGGGATAAAAATGCTGCCTTGCCGTATTCATAATTTTTTAATAATTATTAAAAAATTATGAAAAGTTTACATTTTGACAATTTACATTTTGACAATTTAAAGATATAATAAATTTAAAGATTAAGATATTATAGGGGGGGACCGCATGAATAACGGATTGAGTTTTAACGATGCCGTTGGAGCCGCTAAAGAAACAGTTGGTTTTGCCGGAGTGGGAAAATACGCTTTTCAGGCTTCAAGGGCAGCCAGAGGATTGGCTACAACGACTAAACTTACAGCCGGTTTGGACTTGGCAAGCGGCCTTACAGGGCTTGGAGCTGCAGGACAGGCTACTGATGTTCTAAAATCGGGCTCTACGCTGGCTAAAGGCGTCAATGGAGCGGCAAAGCTTTCTACGGCTGGTAAGATAGCCGGTTTTGCTTCGAAAGCGGCGCCGATAGTCGGTAAAGCATCTGCCGGTCTTGGCGCTGTTTTAGGTGCGGTTGATGTCGGCCGTGGAATATATGAACTAAATAAAGACGGAGGCGACAAAGAAAAAGCTAAAGAACAAATTGTCGGAGGCACTGCGGATGTTGTTACCTCTGCCGCTCTATATGTTGCCGCCGGCAGCGGCGCAACCGGTGTGGGCGCTCCTGTAGCTGCGGTGGCTCTGGGTGTTGCCGCTGTTGCCCAAGGAGTTAAATACGGATACAAATATAAGGACGAGATTGTTGACGGCGCAAAATTTGTTGCCGGTAAAGTGGGGGATGGAGCTGCCTGGGTAGGAGACAAGATCGGTGATGGTGCTTCATGGGTAGGTGAAAAAGCATCAGGAGCTTTTAATACCGTTAAAGACGGAGTCGGTGGTTTTTTTGATAAAATAGGTAATGGCTTGAGTAAGGCTTATGATTTTATTTAATGTATTTTTTTGATGTTACTATGTATGACAAAAACCGGTAGAGCCTTAAGAAGCTTGCCGGTTTTTGTCATACTTTTGCGATTTCTATTATTTTTTTACTTCGGCTAATTTTTTGAATATTGGGCAGTAAATGTTTTCCGGTATTATTATCCCCAGGAGCGGATCCATTTCCTGAGCTTTTTTGTAATCCTCAAATGCCAATTTGTAGTTTTTAGCCCCGTAGTTTGCGTCTCCTCTGCAGTAGAAAGCTTCGGCATAGTCTTTTTTTATTCTGATGGCTTCATCAAAATCTTCAATTGCCTGTTTGTATTTTTTTAGTTTTGTATAGGCTATGCCTCTGGCCCAATAGGCTTCTTCCGAGTATTGATTTAGTTTTAGAGCGATATTAAAATCTTTAATTGCTTTTTGATAGTTGCCGGAAAAAATGTAGCACATTCCCCGGCTTATGTATGTATTGACGTTATTGGAGTTTAAATTATTTTGTTTGAGGCCATAGTAACCTGATGCGTCTGCTGATGTTTCTGAATTTATTGCAATTATTTTATTGAAAGTGGCAATTGCATTTTGATTTTCACTGAAAAGCATATAACAAAGAGCCTGTATATAATAAATTTCACTTAAAATCGTATCAAACAAAAGGGGATTTGCTTTATATCTGGGATCATTGTATATTATTGGCAGTGCAGAGTTTACATTATTGATGGTTTGCCTGTATACTGATGATTCTCCGGAAAACTGGCATATAGTCCGTTCCATTTTTTCATGATCGCTATTATATTTGGTGTTCATTTGTATCAGGTTTGCCAAATCCGTCTGGGCCCTGTCTTTATTTTTAGTTTTTGTGTGAGCTCCGCTTCGGAGAAAATACGCGACCGTTATTGTTTCATCGTTTTTGTTTAATTCTACAGTTTTGTCCAGGGCTTTGATAGCCTGAGGATAATTTTTTTGTTTTAAATAGGCTCTTCCCTTAAGCAGATAAGCTTCGGCATATTCGGGTTGCAATTTAGTTGCCTTATTAAGCTCTCCGATAGATTTGGTGTAATTGCGCATCATAAAATAGGAATAACCTATGAGGTATCTTGTTTCTGCATTGTCCGACTTTGCAATTAGTTTTTCAAAATTTTCAATAGCTTTTTTATAATTTCTCAAGCCGAGGTAAGTATTTGCCTTTATATCATATATGTCTGCATTATCGGGAGCCTGCTGCTCCGCTTTGTCGAGATCTGCGAATACATGATCGTAATTTTTGTCTCCAAAATTAGATTTAGCCCTCCAGAAATAAGCTTCGGCGTTATTGGGATTCGCTTTAATCTCTTTATCAAATTCTTTGACGGCTTTGCCGTATTCGCCAAGCTTGGAGTATGAATATCCTTTTATATAGTAAGCCTGAGGGTAATCCGGAGTTATCTGGTTAAGTTTATCAAGTTCTTCAACGACTCTTGTATAGTTCTCTTCCCCGAAATATGCCTTTCCTTTTAAATAGTACGCTTCTGCACAGTCCGGATAGAGTTTCAGTGCTTTATCCAACTCATTTATTGCTTTGCGGTATTCTTTTGCTTCGATCAGGATTAGGCTTTTTTTGCATATTTTTTCAGCTTTGCTTTGCGGGGTTCCCAGACAGCCGCAAAGTGAAAAGGCGATGATAATATAAATAATGAATATTTTTTTATACTCCATATGACGATAACTCCTTGTAATTTTTAATCGTTTTGAATTATAAACAAATTTAATCAATCTAAATATTAAACTAGTCAAAATATTTTGTCAACGTCATATTATGTATTCCGAAGAGCCTTAAGGATATTCCTTTGAGCGTAAAATAAAAAAAGACTGCCAAAAAGAAAACTTAAACTAAAGTTATCTCCCTGACAGTCTTTTTTATTTTACTAATCGTTTATCATATGTATTGCTACGCCGTCCCTTAGTTTCGGCTCAAACCAGGTTGATTTCGGCGGCATTATCTTGTCGTCATCGGCGACGGCGATAAGCTCCTCTATCGACGTTGGATACATTGAGAAGGCGACCTTGAAGTTGCCGGAATCGACATGTTTTTTGAGTTCCTTATTTCCTCTTATTCCTCCGACGAAATCGATAGTTTTGTCTTCTCTGGGGTTGTGGATTCCGAGGATAGGAGAGAGAAGGTTGTTTTGGAGGATGGCTACATCAAGTGACTCTACCGGATCTTTTTTGTCATAACTTCCGTCAAGAGCAGTCAAAATATAACCTTTGCCGTCCAGATACATTCCGAACGTATGTTTTGATTGCGGATACGGAACATCATTTCCGGCGGGCTCAATGCTGAATTTTTCGGATATTTTTTTCATAAAATCTTCCGAAGTATTTCCGTTAAGTGTCTTTACTACTCTGTTATAGGCCATAATGTTCATTTGATCATGCGGGAATATAACAGCAAGGAAGAAATTATACTCTTCATCTCCGGTATGGTTGGGGTTGGCAACTTTCATCATTTCCCTTACACGCATGGCGGAGGCACTTCTGTGATGTCCGTCGGCTACGTACATAACCGGTATCGATAGAAATTCTTTTTCTATTTTTGAAATATAGTCGGAATTGCCTATTGTCCACATTATATGTCTTATGCCGTCCGCTGTTGTAAAGTCATATTCCGGTTTATTTTTTTCTATTTCGGAAAACATCCGGTCAATTGACGGTTGTGACTTATATGTCAGAAAAACCGGCCCGGTATTAGCCATTGTTACATAGACATGCCTTGTTCGGTCGTCCTCTTTGTCTTTTCTGGTAAACTCATGTTTTTTTATCAGATTGTTTTGATATTCGTCGACAGATGCACTGGCTATTAAACCCAACTGGGAATGAACCCCATTTTCCAGCGGCATCGTCTGGCGGTATAAATAAAACATCGGTTTTTCATCCTGAAAAAGGATCCCTTCATTGATGAAGCGCTGCATATTCTCCCTTGCTTTATCATACACGAGATCATCATATAAATTAATTTTAGGATCCAAATCTATTTCCGGTTTTGTTACATGCAGCAGGCTGAGCTCATTTCCTTTTGCCATTTCTCTGGCTTCTTCCGAGTTTAGTACATCATATGGAGGTGATGTTACTTTTACTGCTGTTTCCTTATTGGGTCTTACAGCTTTGAACGGTCTTATTTTTGCCATTTTCAGATAGTCTCCTTAATACATTATTTGATAATTATATCATATTGTGACTTTATTATTCCATTTTAACTTTCCTATTAGAGTTTCAATTATAGATGCCTCCGGTTTTTCCCTTCATATTTTTTATGAGGCGGATATTTGGAGGGGAAAAATCAATAAATAAAGAATTTTTCTATTTATGTGGAAATCAATGAATAAACTTGTAACAGGTTTTGACAGTAAACACCATGCTTCACATGTAGATTGGAAATATGTTCCTGATACGGATGACTCATTTGTGTCAAGACGTGCTTTTTTGCTGAATAAGCAATCCGGCGAAAATCTGATTCTTATAATCGGCGAGAGTGTTTTAAGGTTTATTTCATCGAAAATTGCCGATTTTTACTGGCGGTGTGAACTACCGCCCAAAACCAGAATCATCCCCAATATTTATTTTTTTGAAGATATCCTTATAATAGCATCCTTTGATAACACGCTGTTTGCGTTCGATGTTGCGCATAGAAAATGTTTGTGGTCCCAAAAACTGCAATCGGCGATTTTTTTCCCCCCTGAAGGATTTGAAGACGTCTGCGTTGTCTCGCTTGCGCAGGCTTGCGGCGAATCAGGGAAACTTTCACTGGATGCTTCGGTTCCTTCACAGTTGATTGCTCTGGATATTCATACCGGAGACGTGCTTTGGCATCGTTATGATGATTATTCGGGACCGGCTTATATTAATCTGGATACTCTGGTTGTATCTCTCACGGACAATAATATTTTGTGTCTTGATATTAAAACAGGGGATACGCTGTGGAAGAGCGATATGTATTCAGAACTTGATTCTTATTGGTGTTCTTTTTATGATAACGAAATTTTTCTGCTCGGGAGCTATACTTTCAGGGCTTTGGAGCAGGAAACGGGTGCGATAGTCTGGAGCTGTACTTCACCAGCCGAACCGACAACATGCGTCACCTTTGACAGGGACAGGATGTATTTTGTCTCCAGAGATGACTGTGCACAGGCGCTTGATTTGAATACAGGCAGACTTTTGTGGAAGTATAAGCTCTCTTTTCCCAAATACGGCGGCATGCATGTGAATATATTCGGCGAGAATGTTATGTTTGCCAAGGAAAATGTTTTCTATATTTTTTCAGCGGCTACGGGAAAACTTAAGCTGAATAAAATTTTTGCCGTCTATACACAGGGTACAATTTTTCCTGAATATCTGGTTTATTCTCATTACTGTTTCTTTACCGACGGTATCGGAGAACTTTCTATGATAGACCTGAAAACGATGAAAGTTGCCTGGAAGGTTCAGTTAAGGCGCTTTTTTACCTCGCGGGTTGTCTCTATGCTTACTGACGGCAATTATGTATATGTTGTTGATGAGATTGGCGTCACTGTCTCTGTGAATTTGCATTCCGTATTAAACTCTGTCGGAGCCTGATTGATTTATGAATACTGATGAATTGAAAATAATGATTGATGATGCTTACCGTCTTTTGAACTCCGGTGATCTTGATTCTGCGTTTACACTTTACAATAAAATTATTGCTGTTGATGCCGGAAACCTTGCAGCTTTAAATTCAATTGGTTTTATTCTTTATTTTAGAAACGAATTTGCTCAGGGGATTGAAATTTGCAGGAAAACAGTTGAACTTTATCCTGATAATGCTTATGCCCGCAAAGGATTGGCTATGCATCTTGCCAAGGCCGGTTTTTTTGATGAGGCTGTTATGTCAATGAAAAAGGCAATTGAGATCCGCGATGATTTTGTGGATGCGTATCATGATCTGGCATATATTTATTATGAGGCTTCGTGTTTCGAGGATGCCAAAAAATATTTGCTGGAGGGCCTTGCGAAGGTGAAAGATCAGAGATATAAGGCTTTATTTGAGAAATTTTTAAATAAACTCAATCAAATTTCAGGAGAGTGATTTTTTTGCCGTCAATAGCTGTCTTACATGGAAAAGAAGGGACTTTTCCTTATGATCTAATTGCCTACATTGAAGATAATGCTCCTAAGGGAGTGTCGATAGACAGGATTGAGATAGGGGCCGTTGCGTCGTCCGATAAGCTCCCTTATGATGTTATTGTCGATAGAATTTCTCATTGTGTGCCTTTTTACCGTGAAGTAATGCGCCATGCCTGTCTTACCGGAGTTTATGTTATAAATAATCCTTTCAGGGCTGTTCCGGAAAAGTTTTTTGGCAACTCCGTAGCTCTAAAACTTGGTATTGATGTGCCGGAGACGGTTGTTCTGCCGATGAAGGAATGGCCTGATTATATTGAAAATGGCGATCTGCTTAATCTGCAGTATCCTCTTGACTGGAGTTCTATTGTTGAAAAAACAGGTTTCCCCGCGGTTTTAAAACCTGTTTTTGGCGGTGGTTGGCGTGATGTTTACATCGTAAACGATATGGATGAACTTTTTTCATTTTATGACAGAAGCGGACGCAAGCTCATGATGCTTCAGCAGTTTATAAATTATACCGATTATTTGCGTGCCATCGTTGTCGGGAAAAAATATGTACGTCTTGCATATTTTGATCCGAGACATAAAGCCGAACCGTCTATAAAGGCTTATCCCGAAAGGGAACTTCCTTTCTCCAATGACTTTACCGATTCGCTTATTGAAAAGTCCTGCCGTCTGTGCAGGGCGCTTGATTACGATGTCAATTCGGTAGAATGGGCTGTCAGAGACGGTAAAGCATATGCCATAGATTTTTGTAATCAGGTTCCGGATGCAAGGAGAGATGTTATAAATCCTAAGAATTATGACTGGTTCGTAGAAAAAATGGGAGATTTTGCTATTGAATGTGCGTTAAAAAAGCCACGATTGTCACTATGGAATTCATTAGATGAATGTATGTTCTGACTTTGTCGGAATATTTTCTTTTATTTTGCCGTTAATATTTGTAATTTATCTTTCTTAGAAGGTTTTTACACAATTTTATCGAAATAACTTTAGCTTACGTAATTTTATATTTTTACGTAAAAGCTAGTTAAAATTCTAAAAAGTGCATTACTGCACGGACCAAAATGGAGGAAAAAAATGGCAGTTGTAGTTGATAAGGCAAAGTGTACCGCTTGTGGAAGTTGTGTTGAGGCTTGTCCGGTAGAGGCAATCAAAATTACGGATTATGCTGAAATTAATGACAGCGAGTGTTTGGAATGCGGAGCTTGCATTGGCGAATGTCCGACAAATGCAATATCAATGCCTGAATAGTCCGTATTTGAAAAAAGTTTTTATTAGGAGCATTTTTATTCGGTTATTCAGTCGGATTTAATGCTCCTTCTTTATTCCCTTTTTGCTTTTAGAGTCTGTTTCTGTAAATAATTCTTTCTTTTTTTCACCAATATAATTATTTTTCGGAGGCTATTATTTTGGGTAAAATACAATGTCCTGCATGTTCGTCTATGGTGGATGAAGGTATGCTTTTTTGCCCAAATTGCTTTGAAGAGTTTGGGACTGCGCAGGAAGATGCATCCGAACAGCCCTCTGATTCCGGTGAAAAAAAATCTGCTCCCGCTGCGGATGGTAAAATTGTATGTTCCGAATGCGGTAAAGAGTCTGATAGGGGGATGCTTTTTTGTCCTAACTGTTTTAATGAGTTTAATGCTCCCGATTCGGAAATTTCAGACCCCGGTGCTTCGGATGATGACGAAGATGAAGAAGAAGAAGAAATAGATCCTTCCCTTTTGATTGACAAACGCTATAAGATCGTAGAGACCTATAAAGTCACGTGCAATAACTCAATTTATAAAGTCCAGGATATGATGGATAAGGGAAATTTTTATTCTCTAAGGGAGTTTATCCTAACGGGCGACGCTCTTGCTAAAAGCGATGAAATTATTGAAGCTTTTGAAAGTAGAGTAGAGGGTTTTCTAAAGATTTCACACCCGTATATTGCCAAAATTTTTGACTATTTCCATACTCAGAACAGCCTTTTTATTGTATATGAATATTCTGAGGGCGAGACGCTTGCCAAGTTTTTGGAGCATTTTCATTCACGTCTCGGACATGCCCTGCCTGAGGGGATGCTTGTGCAGATTGCGCTGAAATTGTGTGATATTTTGGAGTACCTGCACTCTATGGAACCGGAACCGCTTTATTGTATTGATATAAGGCCCTCATCGCTGGTGGTTTCCTCTGATGCTTCAGAAGTATATTTCCTAAACATCGGGATCCCGTATATACTTGATTTGTTGAACGAGTATAGTGACAGTGACGACGAAGATGATGAGTCAATGGGTTCAGCGTTCAGGAGCCCTAAGCGCGACATCTGGTGTGTGGCGTCACTTATTTATTTCCTTATTTCCGGTTTGGATCTGCAAAGATTTGACTCTCTGTCTCATAATGCGATTAAAGATATAAGGCCTGATTTGAGTAAAGCTTTTTGTGATGTGATATCCAATGCTCTTGGAGAGAACAGACAGTCCAATTATTCCAGTGCCGGGGATTTCCGGACGGCTCTTCTTGAAAAATGTAAGCCGCGTCAGCTTGAGAGTTATGATTTTTATTACAAGTTTATCGGGTTTGATAAGACGTTGTATGAGTGGAATGCTTTTCTGTGTAATTCCGGCAGGACCTCCAGTATCGGCCGAAGCCCTTCGGTGCCGATGCAGAGCCTTTGGAGATTTAATATTCCTTCCTGTGCCAGTGCCTCTGTCGTTCCGATTAAAGATTCGGTCGCGGTAGCTTTGAATGACGGACAAATTTTTACGGTTGATGTGAATGAAGGCAAGCTTGTATGGAATTGCCATGTAAAGGACTATGTAAACTCTCTTGTTGTCCGGGGCGACAAAATTTTTACGAGTACATCTTCATCTTCAGCTCTTTTCTGTCTGGCACCGGGAAATCAAAATCCCGGAGTTTGGAAAACCAATATCGACGGCATGCTGATGTCAGGACCGATTGTTGAAGGCAATAATTTGTATCAGCTTTCTTATGATTCATGTATTTTTGCCCTTAACAGTGAGACCGGTTCTCTTTTATGGAAAGAAAATATTGACGTTAAGGCAATTGCTCCGCTTTTATTTTGTGACGGATTTTTGTATTTTGGTGCCTTGAACGGCATTATATATGCTTTTAATATAGAGAGCAGAAAAATCCAGTGGCAGTATAATACGGGAAGCAGCGTTTCTCTTGCTTGTTCGGCATATGAGGACAGTCTTATTGCCGTTACTACGACCGGTCAGCTTTGTTCAATAGACCGCCTTAGTTCTTCAATTAACTGGAAAATTGATTTGGAAGATGTTTTGACGTCGCCTGTCAGGGTTGGGCGCAATATGTATTTGTGTATTACCCAAAAAGGAATTATGCACAATATTTCTCCCGATGGAAAAGTTATATGGAGGCTGAAATTAGGAGCCGTAGGTGAATACAGCTATAGTGTGACCAACAACAGGGCTTATGTTTTTTCACCTGACGGACGTATAATGGCAATAGATTTATATTCGGGAAAACTTGCAGATAAAATGCCCATGAAGGAAAAAGTTATATCTCCTCCCCTTATTTATGATGGAAAACTTATATTTGTAACCAACAGCGGTTCCCTATACTGTTATGGATAAAACTTAGCCAAGTAAACGTAATATTGTCTTTTTTACCATTTCAAATTCGTTCCTGTTTAATGTGCCCTGACACATTACGGCACTTCCTCCGCCTTTGCCATTAAAAGATGCATTAATTTCGCAGCAGATTTTTTTTGTGTCAACTCCGCTTAGATTATTTTTAGCGAGTACGTAACTTAATTTTCCCTCTTTGCTGCTAAACAGAGCCGCAAAGATATTGTCTTTTTTTATAAGAATATCGGCTGTTTGTCTGAGTTCGCCCTCATAGACATTTTCTTTAAATATACATACAACCGGTATACCGTTGATATTTTCTGTTTGACCGAGAAATTTTTCTGCCTGAAATGATACTATTTGCTTTCTCAATTCGGCAACTTCATGCTTTAGCCAGGTAATTTCCTGACAATTATTTTTGACGCACCTTACGGCATCGCCTGGTTTTGATGAAAATAGCAAAGAAATTTCTGAGACAGAATCGTGTTTTTCCATATAATCGTCAAGTGCCTGCCTGCCGGCCAGAAAGGTTATTCTGGATCCTTTCTTATAGCGTTTGACGTCCGTTATTTTAAACAACCCTATTTCTCCGGTGAATTTTACGTGCGTTCCGCAGCATGCAGTTATGTCACTGTCTCCTATTTCTACAATTCTCAGCCCTTCATTTACCTCAACTTTTTTTCTTAGTTTGAGTGACTGCAGCTCCTGGTTGGAAGGGAAAAAAGTTTTCACATTAACGTTGCTATAAATGTTTTTATTTACAAAGTATTCGGACTCTTTTGTTATTTCACCGTTTATTTCACTGTCCAGATCTATAGTATTGAACTGTTTTCCTATATGGAAGCCAACGTTTTTTAATTTATATCCGTTTTGAAAAAATGATGATAATATATGTTCCGCAGTGTGTATCTGCATGTATTGGAACCGGGTCTCAAAATCTATTTTTCCGTTTATTTCTTCACCAACGTTAAACGGTGCGTCGCATACATGAAAAACAGATTCGCGTAATTCGAATACGTATGAGACTCTAATTCCGTTTATATACCCCGTGTCGGATGGTTGCCCTCCGCTTTCCGGGAAAAAACATGTTCTATCGAGCTCTACTGCGTATTTGCCTTCATGCGCTTTTATACTTATTACTTTTGCTGTAAATTTTTTTAAGTAAGCATCCAGATTGTATAATTTTATAGTAGGCATCTTTATTTTTTTAAGAGGACATTTTTTAGTTGAGCCTGCGCACAGCGCTTAAGCGCTGTCCCCAATAACCACCTTTTAAAGAATCGGTCTGTACGGTCTTGTTTGAGGTACATCTATGTGTGAATTTGCCGTCACCGACATATATTCCTACATGTGTGAATTCGCCTTTGGTATACGTGTCTCTGAAATATACGAGATCACCCGGTTTTAGGTTGTTAAGGTTGCCGGGGTCTATTTTTTCACCATATTTTTGCAGGGAGGTACACCCTGTCTGGTGTTTAAAACCGGCTGGTGCAACTCCTGATTCTTCGATAACCGTACTTACCCAATCGGCACATCTTCTGCTTTGCCCGGCTTTAAATGCAACTCCGTCCCATTTCAGAGCTGAATTTGCGAGCTGGCTTCCTTTGTCGGAATTGTATGCTGCATTTGATGAAACACCTCCTGTGACGGTGCTGCCTGAGGAAGCTGTGTTGCCGCCGTTTGCCGCTGTTGCGGAAGCCGCGCCTGGAGATGTTCCGTAAGACGCGTTTCCGTAAGACTGCTGGCTTCCGTTTTGCATCATCATCATCATCATTTGCATCATCATCATCATTAACTGCATCATTTGCTGCTGTTGCCGGAGCATTCCGGCAAACATACTCCCGGCCTGACAGCAGCAACCGCTGAATCCCGGTGTCATTCCGAATCCCTGGCCATATCCCGGAAATATTCCATTGCCTGAGGATAAACCTTCCGCAAAGGGAGATCGTGTTAAAGCCATTGATGGTGATTGGCTGTTTTTACTTTCCGTGTCTTTGCTGAAATTTGATATATCTGTCAGGTTTAGTGCCGAGTTTAGATTTCTGTTGATGTTTAGTCCGGAATTCATCCCCATATTCATTGTGTTCATAGGATTTGCAAAATTTGACATCGTGCCGAAAATATTCATAATGATTTATCCATCTCCATGCCTAACATAATTTGTTTGCTTTATTATACCATTTTTTGTTGACTTGAATATTGAACAAAAAGTAAATTTATTTAACAAAGGTTTAAATATTTTATTTTATCATTAATATGTCTGAAGCAGGTTGTAATTATTAAAGGTTCTGCGAATTAAAAAAGACCCGGTTCTGGAACCGAATCTTTTCCTTAATTTACATCTTTGCTCTTTCCGTGACTTACATCTGTCTTGGTCTTCCAAAAGAAACCTGATTGGCACTTTGAAAAATATTTCTGTGAACAACCTGCCCTTTTGAAGAACTGGCGTCAATGACCTTGCCATTTCCGGCATAGATACCAACGTGTGTGATGTTCTTGTAGCGTCCGTTAGGCTTGTGTGACCAGAATACGAGATCTCCGGGCTGTAACTGATCTCTTGTTACTGCCATCCCGTTCTGCTCACAATATCTTGCCTGTTCGGCAGCGGTGCGCGGCAGGTTAATGCCTTTTTGTTTGTAAGCCCATTGTGTTAGATATGAACAGTCTGTAAATCTGCCTTTGCCTGCCAGAGGCTGACTGTAAGGATCTCCTATTCTGGAAGCCGCCAGTCTTACAACGTCTCCTCCGACGCCGTTGGAACCGAATTGATTTAACGGTGTCGATGAATATATATTCTGCATAGAACCTGTATTAGGGAGGTAGGCACCGGCAGGAAGCTGGGTTCCGGGAACCATATTCATTCCGGGAATATTTCCGTTCATCATAGGGTAGCCCATCCCGTTATTTTGGTATCCGCCCATTCCCTGTTGCTGCATCATAGACTGCATTTGCATAAGCATCATCATCATCATCATCATTTGCTGCTGTTGTTGCTGCTGCTGCATTTGCTGCAGCACTCCGCCGAACATACTTCCCATTTGATTACAGCATCCGCCGAATCCGGGAATCATTCCCATTCCCATTCCAAATCCCATATTACTGGCAAACGGGGACTGCATTGAATTAAACATACTGGGATTGTATATGTTATTATTGCACATATTTCCCGAAAAGACCATTCCATCAGTCATTCCCGGCATCATTCGGTTTAAGTTGATGTTTATGCCTATACCGAGATTGAACCCGGAGTTCATACCCATCATGCCCATTGTGCTGAAATTATTGAGCATATTGCCCATTCCGCCCAGAATATTCATCATTAGCCTCCTTGCATAAACCTTGAGATGACTGAAAATTTGTATCTCAACAGATATTTTCTATATTATAACACAAACCAGTGGAGAATATGTTAAACAAAAGTTAATTTTTATCCTTAATTAAGCTGTTACTTGACACCGAGTGATTTGAAAATGATATTGATCATGTGTATTTTTGACAGGTAGATTGATAAAGCCGCGATTACAATTGATACCGGAGTGACGATAGCTGCGCTCCATGTTTCTTTTATGTCATATACGACTGAATAACCTCTTATGGCGACAAAACACGCATAAAAAAAACAGAAGGCAGCGGTGTAAGGTATAACCTGTTTGGAGGTGTTTGTCCAGGCGGTAAGGGAACCGCAGAACTGCATCCAGTAGTTAAACCCGGTCCATAATAGAGCAACTACCAAAAATAACAGCGATGCCGCTCCGACAGAGTAACATAAAATTGACAATGAGTCGCCGTAACGTTCTTTTCCCTTTGATTTCAAATTCATACTTTTTGAAAGAATATGCAGAATAAGCGCGGAAACGGGTATTATAATAACCAAAAATATGATAAATACCGGTGCCGTATCCTTTAATACTGAATAGAAATGAGGCATTGATTTTTTGCTTTGCCAGAAAAGGTACAATGCGTAGGAAAAAACGGAAAATACCAGCATAAAATTGTATGCCAGCATACTGTTGAGAAATGTTGTCTCGAAAAAATAATAGGGCCTTAGCAACAATTTTACCAGATCTTCAAGAAAGGAAGTCTGCAGCACAAAATGTTCACCAGTTTCGACGGCAGATTTCTCCGTGACAGTTGTTTTGTCTGCTTTGCCCGTAAATCTCTGATAAACCTTTTCTTTTTGCTGATAAACTTTCTCCTTGGTAATTTTATGTGAAAGAGGTTTCTGGGACTGTTGTTCGATTTTTTTTACGGCCGGTTCTTCGGCGGTCTCCGCGGTGACCGTATCCTTAACTGTCTCTTCGATTGCTGTCTCCGCTGTCATTCCTGCGGGCACAGCTTCCGTTGATTCGGCCGCAGCCTTACCCTGCTTACCTTTTTTGTCTTTGAGCTCGGCCTTTTGTTTTTTTGATTTTTTCCCTTTAGAAGGGTTTCTGTCGATATTTGTTTCTGCTGAATTAGCGGCGGCTATTTTGATTTTTTTCTTTATATCGGCAATATCTGCCTGACCGTCCAGATGCGTTTCCTTTGATTCCGGCACTGTTACGTCAGGGTTTGTGTATTTTATTACACCGCTTTCCTGAAGAGAATTGGAGATCTTTGATTTTGCCTGATTTTTTTTACCGGATTTACCCGATTTTCCATGTTTTTTAGCCATAAAATAAATTCCCCTTAATACCCCTTAATCTAAATTTATAAGCTATTTTCCTATGGATCTGAGTATTCTTACTGCAGTATTCTTTACATTTTCAGAGAAGTCGCTCTCCGCCCGTTTGAGGTAGTCAAGTACTCTAACGTCTTTTATTTGTCCCAGCGATTCGAGAATCATACATTTTACCATTTCTGACGGATCGGTAAATAAAGTATTACCCAGCGCGTCTATTACTTCTGTTTTTTTGTAATTGCCGAGAGCCATTGCGGCACTGCCTCTTACATATTCATCTTCGTCACGCAAAGCATCGAACAGCGGCGGCATTGCCTTTTCCTCTGCAAGCCTTCCCAATGAGCGGGCGGCATTGCCTCTAATATTTGAAGGTTCTTCAAAATCCGACAAAATAGCAATCAAAGCTTCTGAAACTCCGGGTTCTTTAAAATCTCCCAGCCCCATTATGACAAGATTTTTTACCTCTTCATGTTGATCATTAACCAGAGAACGCAACATATAGCCTGTTCCTGTTTTTTTCTGTTTTATTATTATCTTTGCTGCAGAAAAACGCTCTACCTCGTTGTCCGATGCTATAAGCTTTTTGAGATAGGTCTGTGTGTTGGGAAGGTCCAGCTCAACGATGGAATCCTCGAGTTTTGAACGCAACTGCTCGGCTGAAGTCCCCAGCAGTGACACCATTGCGTCAAGCACATCAAGCCTTTTGGTTTTTGCCAATGCCTTGGCGACAATAATTCTCTGTTCCTGAAACTCCTGCGGGTTGACCAATATCGTCAGAAGTTTTTCGATGGCTTTGTCGCTGCGTTTTTCACAGAGAGCCTGTACGCATGCAGCTTTTATTGCCGGACTGTCTTTTTTCAGCCCGTCGATAAGAAAGTCAATTGTTTTTTCGCTTTTCGCTTTACCCATGGAGGCGTATATTGCCACAAGGTTTTCACCGAATTCTTTATCGACTCTGGCCATCAAAGGTTCGATAATTGCCGGAGAATCATAGCCGCCAAGAGCCTGTATTGCTCTTCTTCTGAGCGTATCGGAAGAAGATTCCGTGAGCATAATGAGGATATCCATGGCTTTTCTGCTCTCCGTCGAGCCCATCTCTTTTATTGCTTTTGCCCTTACGGTTTCATTGTCGTTGAAAAGTATATCTTTAAGATTCTGGACCAGAGGTGCCGTTAATCCCAGATATTCTCCGGCAAAGGCTCTTACTTTAGGAGACAGATCGTTGAGACTTTCTATCAGTGTTAGCATTGACTCGGGGGTTTTGAAGTCGGCCAGAGCCTGGACAATTGAAGAGCGTATTCCTTCAGAGTCGTCTTTCAGCTGGCTTATCAGGAGTCTTTCTACTTCAGGGACGGTATTGTGGGCCAGTGCCAGTGCGCAGGTAGATCTTATTCCTTCATCTTCAAATTGATCTTTAAGAATTTCAGACAAAATCTCAATGGCTCTGTTTCTTTGCGGGTCGGAATTGATTCTTCCAAGTGCATATGTTGCTTTTTCCCGTGTTATCCTGTCTTTGTGGGTCGTTAAAATTTTTGCCAGGGATTCCACATCCTTGTTTTTTTCCAATTTGTCTATATTGGGTGGAAAATATTGTTTAAACATATCAAACATAGTGTTGATTTTCCTCTGAATTCGATAATTATTTGATAATAAGTTAATTTTGTATTTTTAAATGAAAAAAATACAAAATTAGCGCATTTAAAAATTCTTTTAATATATTAGGAATTCCTTTTTTCTAAAATCTTGTATTTGTGAAGATATTAATATCAGACTTACGGCGTAATTTTTGATTGCAAAATTTTTTAAGAAGGCGGCTCCGGCAATCTTTCCGGTAAGAGAATAATATTTATTTGCTGCTTCTGAGGCTATTGTTTTTTTTCCCTTATCGTTGTAAAATATATATTCCTGACCTATTAATAATTCAGGTTCAACAATTCAGGTTTTTTATAAATTTTTATCTGAAAAGGAGTTTTAAATGGACAGCACTATAAGAACAATCCAGGTTCCCACTTATATTGGGCAAAATCATTCTCAGATTGGCTCTGTTTCCGTAAAAGAAAAAGAGGCGTCTTTACCGGACGATACGGTTCAAATTACAAAACATAAGGCAGTCAACGAAAAAAAGGCTCCGTCGGTAAAAGTTACAATACTTCCGCATGACCCTAATGTGGCCTCTCCTGAAGTTATTAATTTTTCGAAAGATAAAATCGGCGATAAGATTGCCGGCCCGAAAATGTATGCCATAGACCTTGCTAATCCCAAAGCGATACCGGATCTTGAAGGTAACTATTTGTATGAACTGGGAACACCTCAGTTTGATCAGCTTACATCGTATACAACTGCTTACAGAACTCTTGATTTATGGGAATCTATCAAGGGTACGCCTGTTAAATGGGCATTCAGCAATCCTCAGCTTGGTGTTAACGCCCATAAAAAAGAAGGCATGAATGCATATTATTCACGTAACGAAGCGTCAGCTAACTTCTTCTATTTTAACAGTCCGGCACTCGGCAAAGTTGTACAGACCTCACAGTCTCCGGATATTGTTGCTCATGAAATAGGTCATGCCGTTCTTGACGGTCTTCGTCCCGGCTATCTTGGTTGGGATACGGAAACAATGTCGGTACATGAAGCTTTTGCCGATACTTCATCAATGCTTTTTGCTCTAAAAACAGAATCGAATGTCGATAAGATTTTAAAGGAGAACGGCGGCGATTTCAGCAAACCCAGTTTGATCTCCAGATTGGGAGAAGAGTTTGGCAAGGCTATTGTTTTGTCGGATAATGACCCTTCGAATGATGATCGTGATTACCTGAGATCAATGCTCAATAATTTCAAATATGTAGATCCTTCAACTTTGCCTTCAAAGGCACCTGAAAATCAACTGGCAAACGAATGTCACAGTTTTTCAAGGGTTTTCTCCGGTGCCTCATATGACATTCTGGGCGATATATATGATTCAAATATAGCTTCAGGAATGTCTAAAGAAAAGGCTTTGACCGGTGCCGGTGATGAGCTTGGCAAACTTTTTATGAAATCTGTTGAAATGGCCCCTTCCAACAGATGTAAATATAAAGATGTCGCACTGGGAATGCTGAAGGCTGATATGAAAGAAAATAACGGTAAATATGCCGATACTTTGAAAAATGTTTTTATGGATAGAAATATTTTATCATCGAAGGATGTTGAACTTATGCAGGCACATATGGAAAAAATTCCTTCATTCCGTTTGGAAGCAAAAGCTTCCGATGCCGATATTGCCAAGAATATAATAGCTTCTTACGGCAAAGAATTCGGTGTGCCGGACGGAACCGTTTTCAGTATGGAAAATTCCGAAGCAGAAAATATATATGGCGGAAAAACGATAAATCTCGGTTGTTCCGAAGAATTACAGCTTAAAGGCGACCGCTTCGGCAAATACGACGGCTTCTATGTAGATGCTAAAGGCGGACTTAAGCTGGAATTTGATCAGAACGGCAATCTTGCTGATTTCCATTTTGATGCTATTGACAATGACAAAAAAGAAGATGTTATGAGTGGTGTTGCCGACGCAATCAGAAACAATCTTGTAAGAGAAGAGGGGGTAAAGGCCGAAGAGTATTCATCCAAGTTTACCGCACAGGTGGTAAGTACTGATGACGGCCGTAAGAAAATTGAGAGAATACCGATAATTGTTATGTAAATGATATTGTAGATTTGGAAGTATTGACTTAAGTAATTTTATCAAGGAGTTTTTATGAAAAGTATTTTGAAAATAGGCCTGAAAGGCACTTTTGATGATGGAGATGCCGAGATTACAGGTAAAGTGGTTTTTTCGGATGAAGACGGTACCGAATGGAGCCATTGGTTTTTACAGGCCGCAGAAGACGAATCTTTCTGGATCCGTGAGTATATAGACGAAGATGAGGCATGCTACGAAGTCTTGTCGATGATTGAAGCGGAAGATGAGGATTCCGAAGCTGATATTGCCAACGAAATTTTTGCCGACTGGAGAAACTTTAAACACCTGGCAATGCGTGACGGAGTTAAAGTTGTTTCCGTTGAAGGTGATGTAGATGAAGGGCCAAAAGAGGGCGAGATGCTTAAAATGGCCGATATTTCCTTTATGGATGATGAGGAAGAGGCTGAAATAGAGCTTGAGGAAGATGAAGTTCTTGTTGATACTTCGGTTATATGGTCGGAAGACGAAACATGGGTTTTTGGTATTGAATACCTTGAAGAAGAGGATATCAGGGAGATTTTCTCAATATAGAATACTTTATTGTATTGTTTTAATGGCAAGGGGCTGTCTTAGATGGTCCCTTATTTTATATGCCGGTATGCCTTACGGTTTTGGTTGTCCTCATAGAGTCCATGAGAAAATACCTGCAAAAAATCTCTGTAATCTCCCATTTTCTGTGAGGATTTTTCCATCGTTATTAAAAAAGGGCGTCCCGTTTTTTAACGAGACAGCCCTTTGGTTTTTATTTAGCCGGATTTTTTAAAAATCCATGCCTTTTGATGTTCCGTCATACCAGAGGAATACATCATCAACCATTTCATTATATTTTTTGTTTATGACGTCATAGAGATGGGCATTCTCGAGGGCGACGGTTGCCGAGTTGGCAAGAGCTCTGAAAAACTCCAGCTCTTCTTCCGTTGGATTAGATATTCTCTGGGCGGAGAAGAAACAGATCAGTACGCCGATGAGGTGATCTTTGGAATTCATCGGTATCATCAGCATTGAGCCGATGGCGTGTTTGTTCATGAGTCCCTTTAGTTCTTCGTCACAATCGGAAAGTCTTTTTATCGCAACTTTGTCTTCTTCGGCAAAGCATTTTAACTGCTCCGACTCTTTGTCGGCAAGATGAAACACGAAATCTTCAGTTACTCCCTGGACGGAGCGGGCTCTGAAATGTTCTTTGTTTTGTTTCCAGATCAGCAGTGCGCAGCCTTTAGCGTTAGTAGCCTGTGCAGCCCCGTTGACAATTTGTCTGAAAACTTCATGTTTATTCAGGCTGTGGCTCAATGATGAAGAAACAACAAACAGACTGTGAAGACGTTCGTACATTTGAGCGTTATGAACGGCAACTGCGGCCTGATTGGCCAGAGTCTGCAGGAAATTTTTCTCTTCTTCCGAGAAGCGGTAGACATGTGCCGTGTAGATTCTCAGCGTTCCGATATGCCTGCCCATTGCCGCCAGGGGCACGCACAGCGCGGAAACGATTCCTTCTTTTTCCGCAAGTTCCGCCATGCGAAAACGTTTGTCTTTGATTACTTCGGGAATATAAACGGTTGCCCCGGTCATTACTTCCTGATCGATCGGCAGTTCCTCAAGCGCAGATGGTCCGGTGTGCAGAAAATCGTCGCTGAGTCCCCAACATGCCCTTAATTCCATCGTCTGGTTATTTTCATTGTAGAGACGGATTGTTGAGCCTTTTACGTTTAGTGATTCTGCAGCCAGTTGGACTGTTGTGTGCAGGACGTTTCCAAGCTCAAGTGACGAATTTACTTTTGTCGAAACCTCAAGCAGTCTCTTGCCTCTTTCCAGTGAGCGGAAGGTTTCAATGGCAATTGCCGCCTGATCTGCAAGCCGGGTAAACAGATTGATCTGTTCCTGACTGAACTTGGTGCTTTTGAAAGAGTAACCGCGGATAATACCGAGAGAGTGGCTGCATGTGCGTAATGGAGCGCTTATGATGGCCTGGACTTTTTCTTTTCCAACCATACTGGGATACTGTATTCTCTTGTCTTTAGCCGGGTTTGATATTACGACAGGCTTGCATTCAAAAAATGTTTCTTTGTCGATGGGGCTTTTTTCAAGGAATATGGGACCTTTTTGAATATATTCTTCGCTGAGTCCGCAATGGGCTGCTATTTCGAGTTTTTGTCCCGATTTATCAATAAGTCTGATAAGTGACGCGTCTATAAACACCAGTTCTGATATTTTCTTTACTATGCTGGTCATCACTTCATGATATGAATCAAGGGAGTTGATGCTCAAACATATGTTGCATAAACCGAAGTTGTCATCTTTATTGGCCATATGCGGGTACCTCCTTTTTTAAAAGCCTTGTAATTTAAAACTAAATCCCGGATGCATGTGTCGCCGGTTTAGTTTTATCTTGGGAAATATACTTCTTTTTATTCTATTGGCATTCCTTTTTTCAATTGAGTCCGTCATTTTTTTGCTTGTCAGGCATAAGTGCGATTGCCAGCGGAATGGAGCCTCTTACTTCGCCGTTGATTATTATTTTAAATTCATACATTCCTGTTTTATCAAATGTAAGATTAAAAATCGGAAATATTTGATCATGTTTTATTTCCAATTTTCCGGAAGACATTTGAGGAACAACAAAATATCCCTCCATGCCCAATACGGCATTGCCGTCCTCATCAATAAGTTCTATTTTCGAATCAAGTTTTTTGCCTGACTCGGAGGAATCGGCAACCAGTCTTATAACAAGATAAGCATGGGCCACTGTTGCCGGAAGTGATTTCGTCACTATATTGTCAAAAATTCCCATTATATTCAATTTTCCGCCTATTGAAAAAGACGCGTAATCGGCCATAACGGCCATGCCAACTTTTATCATATAATATATACTCCTTGAATAGTTTAGTCTTCTTTTGTTTTCAGAACGGCAAGGAATGCGTCCTGTGGAATTTCCACACTGCCGATCATTTTCATGCGTTTTTTGCCTTCTTTTTGCTTTTCAAGCAGCTTTCTTTTTCTGGAAATATCTCCGCCGTAGCATTTTGCAAGCACATTTTTTCTCATTGCTGAGATTGTTTCGCGCGCGACGATTCTTCCGCCTGCGGTTGCCTGTATCGGGATGGCGAACATGTGCCTTGGTATCGTTTCCTTCAAATTTTCGGTAAGGCGCTTGCCGGCTTCATAGGCGTTTGATTTGTGGACGATAAGCGACAGGGCGTCTACCTGCTCGCCGTTTACGAGAATATCAAGTTTTATCAGATCTGAGACCTGATAGCCCTTTACTTCATAATCCAGTGAAGCATAGCCTTTTGTTCTTGATTTGAGCTGATCAAAAAAGTCGGTAATGACTTCACCAAACGGCATATCATAAGTAAGCACATATCTGTTTTCACCGTGGCATTCCATATTTTTGAAGACGCCTCGTTTCGATTGGGCAAGTTCCATGATTGCTCCGACAAAGTTTTCCGGGCACATCAATGTTGCATTTACGATCGGCTCTTCAATGGCTTCAATTTTTTGCGGGTCGGGAAGCTGTGAAGGATTTTCAATCCTCAGCATCTCGCCTTTTGTTGTGTGTACCTGATATACGACGCTCGGTGCCGTCGCGATGATACTTAAATCATATTCACGTTCAAGGCGTTCCTGAATTATTTCCATATGCAGTAGTCCAAGGAATCCGCATCTGAAGCCAAATCCGAGAGCAAGCGAACTTTCCTGTTCGAATACGAGTGCGGCATCGTTGAGCTGAAGTTTTTCCAGCGCATCCCTGAGTGATTCATATTGTTTATTGTCAATAGGGTAGAGGCCGCAGTATACCATCGGCAAAACTTCCCTGTAACCGGGCAGAGGCTCTGAGGTTCCGCCCTGCGCGAGCGTGACCGTATCTCCGACCCGCGTTTCTTTGATGTCTTTTATCTGGGCAATAATGTATCCGACGTCTCCTGCCTGCAGTTTGTCCACTTTACGCATTTCCGGCTTGAACACTCCGACTTCATCGACTTCATACGTCTTACCGGATGAAAGCATTTTTATTTTAGTATCTTTTTCTACGAAGCCGTCAACAATTTTTATAAAGAGTATAACTCCCCTGTAACTGTCATATTGGGAGTCAAAAATAAGCGCTCTTAGCGGCGCAGATTCGTCTCCCGACGGGGGAGGAAGTTTTTCTACAAGCGCTTTGAGAATTTCTTCCGTGCCGATACCTTCCTTTGCCGATATTAAAACGGCTTCATCGGCCGGCAGTGACAATATCTCCTCTATTTCAGCCCTTACGCGTTCAGGTTCTGCGATTGGGAGATCGATCTTGTTTATGACGGGAATAATCTCAAGGTTGTTGTCGATCGCCAGATAATAGTTTGCCATAGTCTGGGCTTCGACTCCCTGTGAGGCGTCGGTGACAAGCAGCGCGCCTTCACATGCCGCAAGGCTTCTTGAGACTTCATATGTAAAGTCCACATGACCTGGCGTATCTATAAGATTGAGACAGTAGGTTTCGCCGTCCGTATGTTTATAGTTAAGCGTTACGGGATGGGCCTTTATGGTAATGCCTCTTTCACGTTCAAGATCCATTTTGTCGAGAACCTGTGCTTCCATGTCTCTGCTTGAAATTGTGCCTGTTTTTTCCAGAAGCCTGTCTGCCAGCGTTGACTTCCCATGATCAATATGCGCTATGATACAGAAGTTTCTTATTTTATTCATTCTTTCATTCATCTTTATTTTGACCCTTTTCAGTCTGAAACTAGAGCCTCCTTATTTCACTAAAAATCCTGGATTTCCTGCTGCAGGCGGGAGTTTTTACCGACTTTATTTTGATGTCAAAAATTAACAAATATGTTTTTTAATTAACATTGTTTTCTAAATTTTAATATTTTTGCCATCGTATTGATGTTATAATGTAATCGAAACAGCTGAGCGGTGAACGTCGCTTTGCTTTCAGTCCTAGGACTTATTTTTAAGGTTTATGGAGGCGAAAATATGGACGAAATTAAAGGAATTGGTGGAGCAGGCGGCGGCGGAAATCTTGAAAAAATTCAACAGTATATGAAAGAAATGCAGGAAAAATCCGCAGGAGCATCAGGCGGAGCAGAAGCCGCATCACAGCAGCAACAAGCAGGTGGTGCCGCAGCTTCTCAGGAACAGGGAATACAGGCCGTTCAGGGCGTGCAGGCATCGGGCGATGCAGCACAGATCTCACCTGAAGCAGTTGAGGAGACCAACGGGGCGGAAGGCACACAGACCAATATGCAGGAACTTCTTAAAAACCTGAAACAGATGGGTGGAGGAGAAGAGGGATCTTCGGCAAAAACCGGCGAGGCGGTAGGAGCCGGCGGAGCAGAAGCAGCATCACAGCTGAGCTCGTCTCAGCAGGTAGGTCAGGCAGGACAGGCAAACCAGAGTGAAGAGCTTGGTAAAGTAAACGCATCTGAAAATTCCGTGAAAGAAAATAAAGATCTTGATCAGTCCCAGCAGGTAAACGGCCCGGCCAATATGCAGGAGATGATGAAACAGATGAGAGCCCAAATGTTTGGCGGCCAGTAATCAGTAATTAGAGTATAACGGTTTTGTTTAGGAACAGTCCTTTTTTAGAAGGGGCTGTTCTTTAATTTTTCCGGAAAAATGACGATTAGCTCGGCTTACGTCAATGATCACATACGTTTTAGACTGCAACAATGCCGAAAAAATAATGTATGTAAAAGGTTGCTATAATGAATTTATGAAAAAAATATGAAAATAATTTGTCTTTGGTAGGATTTTCTTTTGGTTTTGTTTAAACTTTTTTACCGAATCCTAATGGCATCAGTTTTTTTATAATGTTTTACAATGCTGTGTAATGTCCAAGTATTGTTGAAGCGATTTGCCTGAACTTAGTTTTAGGATATGGGGGCGACAGATCTGCTGTAGGTAGAATAAAAAATACTAATATGCCTTGGGCGCAATTATATAATATAATGTTTTGAATTCATTATGTATTACTGGGGGAGGATTTACATGCTCGAAGGTTATTCACTGTTGGAAGTCGGCGGTTTTTTTGTATTGGTTATCGTTGCTTTGGTGGTTGATTTGTATGCACATAAAAAGGACGAGGCCATTTCCATTAAAAGCTCTGTTCTCTGGACTATTTTTTGGATATTTCTGGCCTTTGTTTTTGCCGGCTATATTTGGAAAGCGCATAGTGCTGATGATGCATCGCTGTTTATTGCCGGATATTTACTTGAGAAGTCGCTGTCTGTAGATAATTTGTTTGTGATAATGGCTATCTTTGCCAATTTTGCCGTCAAGGATGAATATCAGCACCGGGTTTTGTATTTTGGAATTTTGGGTGCGATTATTTTCCGTCTTATTTTTGTTGCCGGCGGAACTACGTTGATTGCTTTGTTCGGAAAATGGGCTCTTCTTGCCTTTGGTATTTTTATTCTTTGGAGTGCCTGGAAAATGTGGCAGGCTTCAAAAGAAGACACACATGAAATAGAGGATTACAATGATCACTGGTCGGTGCGTTTCACCAAGAAGATTTTTCCTGTATATGACAAGCTTGTCGGGCATAATTTTTTTGTAAGAGAAGGCGGTAAACTTTACGTAACTCCGCTTTTCCTTTGTCTGGTGGCGGTGGAAGTTGCCGATGTTATGTTTGCCTTTGATTCGGTGCCGGCGATTATTGCCATAACTCAGAAAACTTTTCTTGTTTATACTTCTAATATTTTTGCAATACTTGGCCTGCGTTCGATGTATTTTATGCTTGCCGCCGCCAAGAGGTATTTGTGCCATTTGGAGAAGGCGGTAATCGTTATTCTTGTTTTTATCGGTATAAAAATGCTCATCGCAGTAGCCGGTATTTCCCATATAAATCCGATGGTCAGTCTGGCTATCGTTGTCGGACTACTGATTTTGGGTGTTCTCGCCTCCTTTATCTGGCCTGATAAAGGTCAGAAATGCAGTGAATAATCTTTGCCGGCTTTGCGCGGGGCGGTTTGTCTAAATATTTGTTTTGTGCTATAATGTGTTAAACGTTTTATTTGATTTTTTTAAGAGGTTTATTATGAACGATCCTATTGAAATAACAAAAGAATTAACTATTGCCTGGCTCGGAGCATATCAGACAGATTTATCTGTCAGAAGACAAAAGGGGATTGTTCCCCTGTTTACGCCTACAAATGAAGAAGTCATTGATTTTATTAATGCCACATATGCCAGGATAACAGAGCTGGCCGCCAATAAAGAGAATCAGACTGCAGATTCATCGGATTCGTCCGTTAAATCTAAAAAAAAGGCAAAATAATATGTCTTCGGTTAGAGAAACAGATCCTGTGAAGCTGTTTGTGGGCATGTTGTCGTCCGATCGGTTGCTTTTTGACGATGTTATTCCGCTTTTGGAAAATGAGTTCGGCCCATCGGAGTGTCCCGGAGCTTTAATGGAATTTCACTATACCCGTTTTTACGATAAGGAAATGGGCAGTGGCCTGATGAGGAAATTTTTGGCTTTCAGGGATTTAATAGATCCTCTGTTTTTGGCCGATGTAAAACTGATTACCAATAGCATTGAAACTAAGTTTGCAATAACCGGAGGCGATTTTATTAACAGGAAGATTAATCTGGACCCCGGTTATATAGGGCTTTCAAAATTGGTGCTGGCCTCGGTAAAAGACAGACCTCACCGTATTTACATAGGCAAGGGAATTTATTCTGAGGTTACGCTTCATTACAAGAACAAAACATTCCAGCCTTTTCCCTGGACTTATTCGGATTATTCCTCAGGAGATTATATCCCTTATCTGAATATGCTCAGGGATAAGTATGCATGTGAACTTAAAAATATAAACATACAGAGAGTTTAAATTGCTTTTCAGAGAAGAAAGAAAAATTGAACAACAACTTGATAAATATGGGGATTTGCTTAGGTCCTGTATAGAAAGCTTTAAAAGCGGAATTGAACATTACTTCGAGGACTGTGCTTCAGCGGAATTTGAACATTATGTGGATAGAACGCACAGTATAGAGTCGGATATGGACAATTTGCGGCGTGAAATTGCCTTTGGCCTTTACAATAAAACTTTATTGCCTGATTCGAGAGGGGATATACTTATTCTGCTTGAACTGGCTGATAAGATGCCGAATGCAATGGAATCAATACTTTTTTCCATGCAGTGCGAGGCTCTTTCACTGCCGAAAGAAATTATGCCGGATCTGCGTATTCTGTCAAGCCGTACATACGATATTTTACAACTGGCGGCTTCTTCATTTAAGGCTGTTTTTGATGACAAACCGCAGGTAATGCGTCTGGCAGAAAAAATAGATGAAGACGAGAGTTTTTGCGATACGCTGGAACGCCGGATTCTGAAATCCGTTTTTTCTCTTGATATCGACTGCGGAGAAAAAGTGCTTTTGAAGTCATTTATCAATGAACTTGGAGATATAAGTGATCATGCGGAACATTTGTCCGATAATCTTGTGATTATGAGTGTAAAGGGGCAGATTTAGCAATTGGATTTTTCTCCATATCATCTTCTCGGCGGAATTCTTTTGGGTTGGTCCATTGGCGGGATGGATTTTTCGGTGCTTTTCGGTGCGGCTGTAACCTCAAGGATGATTCGCTACTGGAATGCTGTTTTTATGGCCAGCATTTTTTGTTTTTTAGGTGCTTACTTCCAGGGCTGGAGAGGAATTGACACTATAAGCCACCTGACGGCACAGTCTCTCGATACGGCCATTGTTTCTTCTGTTGCCGCCGCTATGACAATCATTATTCTTAACCTCCTCCGGCTGCCGATACCGACTTCACAGGCTGTCGTGGGCAGTATTGTTGGCATAAGCCTGATGATCGGCGATTTCCGGGCGGCTGCTTTAACTAAAGTTGTAACCTGCTGGATGTTTGTTCCCGTTGTATCGTTTATGTTGGCAATACCTCTTTACATTGGTTTTGGAAAGCTATATAATTCTTTTAACTTTAACCTTTTTCAGAGAAATGCATTTTTGCGTATCGGCCTTATTATTGTCGGCTGTTACGCTTCTTATGCTCTCGGTGCAAATGCGGTTGCCAACGTTGCCGCTGTTTTTGTCGGCTCCGGACAGATGACTGCAATGACTGCTGCACTTATCGGTGCCGGCAGTATTTTGCTTGGTTTCGCAACGTTCAGCAAAGGCGTTGTCAGAACAATAGGCAAGGGAATTGTAAAACTTGATTCATATTCGGCCCTTGTTGCTGTTTTATGTGAAGCGATTACGACTCATTTATTTGCTTTTATAGGTGTGCCCGTCTCAATGACGCAGGCACTTGTAGGGGCTATTATCGGTATCGGAATAATAAGGGGATATAAGTCCATAAGGATAAGAAACCTGGGACAGATTTTGTTGAGTTGGATTTTTGTTCCCATTGTTGCATGCATTTTGTCGGCCGGTATCTTCTTTGCTATCCATTTGCGTTATATGGGGCCATAAATGTTAGGAGGGGGAAAATATGCGGTGTCCAAGATGTGGTGGGAACGGGCTGTGTGTTGAGTGCAATGGTGACGGAGCACTGAAATGTTCTACATGTGCCGGCAGAGGTTCCATAAAAAGCCAATTACCTTCTGGCGTTATTGTTGAATCGAAATGCTCCAGATGTTCCGGGGACGGATGGAATCCCTGTAACAAGGAGTGTGAGGTTTGCAATGGAACAGGTGTTTTTGTTCCCGATTTAAAGAGATTTGAAAAAACTAAGGATCATAACGATAACGATAATGAAATATTGATTGTCTTTAAACCGGCTCCGCCTGTTGCGACGTATACTATTCTGATAGGAATTGTCATTGCCACATTGCTGAGCGGGGCTTTGGTCGGTAAACTGAATATCTTTTATCAACTGGGAGCCTTTTTTCCGCCGTTTGTCGAGCAGGGACAGGTTTGGCGTTTTGTGACGGCAATGTTTTTGCATGGCAATTTTTTGCATTTATTTTTTAATGCCTATTGTCTGTTTATCCTGTGTCCGTCGATAGAACGCATTATAAATGTTCCCAGATTTCTGCTGTTATATTTTATGTCCGGAATTGCCGGGTTTGCGTTGAGTATGATAATGTATCCTGATACGCCTACGGTTGGCGCATCGGGAGCATTGTTTGGGATCATGGCGTCTTATCTGGGTCTTCAGGCCAGAAATCATATTTTTAATGCTGAAGTGATAAAGCAGCTTACTTTTTGGTTTGTTCTCAATATGATTCTTGGTATATTTGTACCTAATATTAATATATGGGCACATGTAGGCGGAGCGATAACCGGTTTCCTTTACGCTTACTCCATAAAAAAAGTATAGCCATAGCCATTTTAACCGGGGCTTAGCTTTTGTCTGACAATAGTTATTGGGAGTTATTGCGTATTATGAAAATAATGGTGTATGGTTCAACGGAAACGGCTTACCGTATTGCCCTTGATTTGTATGAAAGCCATGATGTCACGATCATTGATGATATTGAAGAAATTCCGGAAAGATTTGCCAAACTGGATTTAAGTTTTGTTTCGGGGACTCCTTCCGATATAGATGTTTTGGAGTCTTCGGGCGTCAGGGATGCCGATGTTTTTATTGCCTGCTGTCCTTTGGATGAGGCAAATATTGTTGCTTCATGGGCCGTTAAAAAGTTTGCCCAAATTGAGACCGTTTGTTTTGTCAGCAAAATGGAATATTACAAAAGTTTTGCCAACATGAAAGGCGGCTTTCAATTTTCCGATATCGGTATAGATTATATTATTTGGCCTGAAGAGGCGCTTGTCCAGACAATTTTCAGAATAATTACCGTTCCGGAAGCAATTGATGTAGAGTATTTTGAAGGCGGTAAAGCCAGGCTTCTGGAGTATAAAATAAAAGAAGACTCCCTGCTTTTAAACAAGGAACTCAAAGATTGTGATTTTCCTGAATCAACTCTTGTTGTCGGTGTAACCAGGAAAAATGAATTATTTATCCCCAATGGTTTTACAAAATTGGAACTTGGTGATAAGGCTATATTTATGGGCGCCGACAAAGCGCTTAATATGCTTTCCCGGAAATATTTTTTGAAAAAGGATGACCGTGTTGAAAATGTGGCCATTCTCGGCGGCGGCAATGTAGGCTTTATGCTTGCCAAAAGGCTTGAAGACGTTGGGATACGCGCAAAAATTATTGAAATAAATCCGGAAAGATGTGAATTGCTTGCGGATAAACTGCAGACAACTCTTGTAATAAACGCAGATGCGACCAATATTGAGATCTTTGATGAAGAAGAGCTTGGTGATTCTGATGTTGTGATGACCGTTACCAATAATGACGAGAAAAATTTGCTGGCATCGCTGCTTGCAAAGCAAAAGGGTGTGCCCAAAGTTTTTGCCAGAGTAAGCAGTGAAAGTATGATCGATCTTTTTGAACGTGTAGGTGTGGACGTTACCCTGTCCCCCAAAGAAGCGACTTTAAATGAGCTTAAAAATAAGGTTCTTGATAAGCATACAAATATTTTAGCCGTAGTCGAGCGCGGGCAGGGTGGGGTTATAGAAATGACCGTTCCACACCGTATACATAACACTCCCGTTAAAAATATTGATTTACCCCGGCAATCCATTATCGGTATTGTCAGACGCGGGCATAAAATTATTGTTCCCAGAGGCGACACTGTCCTTAAGCACGGTGATATTATTATTGTTTTCACAATGGCTGATAATGTTTCCACGTTGAAAGAGTTTTTTCATCAATGAGGCCGAATTATATTTTTGGTGCCCTTGGCCTTGTTTTAATATATTTTGGTTCTTTGCTGATTGTACCGGTGATTGTTGCCGTATGTTTTTTGGGAGATTTTTATGCGATAGTTCCATTTTTTTTATCCTCAGGAATTTCTGTGTTTACGGGTTATTGTTTATATAGATTTTCAGGTTATCATAAAAATCTTAATGATTTGAAGAAAAAAGAAGCTTTATTTATTGTAACATTTACCTGGGTTTGTATTTCCATTGTGACTGCCATACCTTACCTTTTTTATGGACTTTCACCGATAAATGCTTTGTTTGAAGCTATCTCCGGAGTATCGACCTGTGGCGCGACAATATTGTCGGATTTTTCAAAATACCCTAAAGTTTTCTTTTTTTGGAGAGCAATGAGTCAATGGATTGGCGGTATCGGCGTAATTGTACTTTTTATCGCTGTTTTGCCTCAATTGGCTGTTGCAGGCCGTCAGTTGTTTTTTGCCGAATCTCCCGGGCCGCAGGAAGATAAGTTTACTCCCAGGGTAAAAGATACGGCGATGGGCCTTTTGTATATATACATACTGCTTACGGTTGTTGAAGTGGTGGCATTACATCTTACGGGGATGCCGCTTTTCGATTCGGTATGTAATTCTTTTGCTACTTTATCTGCCGGTGGTTTCTCTCCCAATCCTTCAAGTATAATGGGGTATAAAAATGATTGGGCTACGCTGATTATCGGTATTTTTATGTTTTTGTCCGGTGTAAACTTTGCTTTGCAGTATAAAGCAATATTTTGCAGAAATATTAATGCGGTATTGAAAAACGGAGAATTCAGATTTTATTGTTTTGTTATTTTTTTTGTATCCTTGCTTTTGTCTGTATTGCTATATTTTTCAAACGGTTATCCGTCTGCCGGCCGCAGCTTTTTTGAGGCAATATTCCAGGTTACATCAATAATAACTTCGACCGGGTTTGCTTCCGTTGATTTCAATCTTTGGAATATGCAGGCAAAAACTTTATTATTTATGACTATTTTTATTGGAGCATCAGCCGGTTCTGCAGGTGGAGGTATTAAAGTCATAAGAGTAATGTATCTTTTACAATATCTTAGAAATGAAGTGCTCTATATATTGCATCCTAAAGCATCGTTACCTATAAAGCTTGATAATATTGTTGTTCCTAAAGATGTCGGCAGGCAAATTCTTGGTTTTGTTGCGTTTTATTTCCTTATTTTTATTTTAACATCGGCTGCTGTTTCCATTATTGAGAACAATCCCACAATAGGAATAACCGGTACAGCGGCAACTCTTGGAGACATTGGTCCCGGATACGACTTAATCGGACCGATGTCGCATTTTGCACACTTGAACCCGGTTACGAAAATAATTTTTATGTTTACCATGATTATCGGCCGTCTTGAATTAATACCGATATTGGTGATGTTTCAATCGGATTTTTGGAGAAAAGCGTCTAGATGAGACTGAATTACATTTTTGGTGCCCTTGGGCTTGTTTTAAGATATTTTGGTTTATTAATGCTCGTTCCGCTGCTGGCAGCTTTATTTTTTGAACGTAGTCTGACTGCAGCTGTTCCTTTTTTTACTGCCTTTCTTTCCTCATCGGTAGTGGGATATTGCTTCTACCGTTTTTCAGGTTGCTGCAGCAATTTTAATGACCTGAAAAAGAAGGAAGGATTGTTCATTGTTACTATGACCTGGATTTGTGTATCCACCGTGACTGCTATTCCGTATTTTTTTTATCATTTATCGCCGATAGACGCTTTTTTTGAGGCCGTATCCGGAATTACCACTTGCGGAGCTACTATTTTGACTGACTTTTCTCTTTATCCCAGAAGTTTTTTCTTTTGGAGAAGTATGAGTCAGTGGCTGGGCGGCCTTGGTATTATTGTTCTTTTTATCGCTGTTTTGCCGCAGTTTGCCGTTGCCGGTCGTCAGATGTTTTTTGCCGAAGCACCGGGACCTCAGGAAGATAAGTTTACTCCCAGGGTAAAAGATACGGCAATTGGTATTTTATGTGTATATCTGTTGCTGACTTTTCTTGAAATAGTAGCCCTCAAACTTGCGGGGATGCCGTTTTTTGATGCTTTCTGCAACACTTTCTCTACAATTGCCGCCGGAGGATTTTCGCCGAACCCTTACAGTGTGATGGGATATAAAAATGACATGATTACGCTCATTGTTACGGTTTTTATGTTTCTTTCAGGAGTTAACTTTGCGCTTCAGTATAAGGCTTTGTTTAACCGTGATATAGGATCAATTCTAAGAAACGGTGAGTTCCGGTTTTATTGTGTTGTGGTCTTGATAGCCTCTATTGTCCTTGCTACTGTTCTTTATTGGTTCAATAATTACAGCAGCAGCGGCCGCAGTTTTTTTGATGCTGTTTTTCAGATTATTTCCATTATAACTTCAACCGGTTTTGCGTCGGTTGATTTTAATGAGTGGAATATGCAGGCAAAGGCGGTCCTGTTTTCGGTGATGTTTATCGGAGCTTCCGCCGGTTCCGCCGGCGGCGGTATGAAAATTATCAGGGTTCAGTATGTGATTGAGTATCTTAAAAATGAAATATTCTATATACTGCATCCTAAGGCAACTTTGCCGATCAAGCTTGATAAAATTGTGATCCCTAAGGATGTCGGCAGGCACATACTCGGATTTGTAGTTTTCTATTTTTTGATATTTATTATTATTGCAACTATTGTCACCATTGTTGAAAACAATGCCGTTATAGGCATCACCGGTACGGCGGCGTCCATAGGAAATATCGGACCCGGGTATGACTTGATCGGACCGATGTCACATTTCGCCCATTTGAAGCCGCTTACAAAATTGTTG
The DNA here is from genome assembly GCA_031551355.1 of Candidatus Xenobia bacterium. Classification (GTDB taxonomy): domain Bacteria; phylum Vulcanimicrobiota; class CADAWZ01; order CADAWZ01; family CADAWZ01; genus JAVBNT01. Next base: position 69,083 of record JAVBNT010000001.1, read on the forward strand.
TTTATGTTCGCCATGCTTATAGGCCGCCTGGAATTGATCCCGATACTGGCGATGTTCCAGGCTGATTTTTGGAGAAAATCCAAGTCCTGAAATTTTTGCGCCTATATTTTTCATCGCCTATTTTAACATCTTTTGGTATGTTTATGGGGCGTTTCTGTCTTTCCCTCACAGAGAAGAGGGAGAACACAGAGAGTTTTACCTGGTATAGAAACCCTTTTCTGTACCTTGCCGATCTTTTCAACGGGTAATGATGTTTTAGGGGTGTTTGCCGACTATTTTGATATCGATATTTTTGCCGCTGTCAGTATGTTTTTCATCAGCATGCTTATCGTCATCGGCCCTGTTCCGCCGGGGACCGGCGTTATTTTTGCCGCTATTTTTGAGACCTCGTCAAATTTGACGTCACCGACCAGAGTTCCGTCTTCCCTGGTATTAGTGCCTACATCTATTACAACGGCGCCGCTTTTTACGAATTTTTCGGTTACAAACTCCGGTTTGCCTATTGCCGATATCAGGATATCGGCATTCACTGATGCCTCACATGGGTTTTGCGTGTGTGAATGGCACATTGTGACGGTTGCATTTTCATTTAAAAGCATAAGCGCGGCCGGTTTGCCTACAACTGTACTGCGACCCAGTATAACGGCAGATGTTCCGGCAATACGGATCGATGATGATTTTAACAGTTGTATTATTCCCGCGGCAGTACAAGGAGGCAGTTGGCAGTTGCCCATAGCCAGTTTCCCAAGGTTTTCCGGATGACACCCGTCTACATCCTTGTTTGGCAGGATCAGACTGACCATTTCCCGGGTATTTATATGCTCGGGCAGAGGCATTTGCAGCATAATCCCGCTGACCGCATTGTCGCCGTTCAGCAAACATATAAGATTTTTTAATTCTTCTGCGGAAGTGTTAGAACAAATGCGGTGTAAACTGGTTGCAATACCGCATTTGCCGCATCTTCTTTCAATATTTCTTACATAGAGCTCCGACGGCGGGCTGTTGCCTGCCATTATAATATGAAGCGAAGGAATTACTCCCGACTTGCTGATAAAATTATTAACATCGGCAGACAGTCCGGCATCAATGTTTTTTGCAATTTCTTTTCCGTTGATTATTTTATCCATGTTTTTAACTGAACGGTGACATTTTCCTTAATCTCTCTATTATCGGCGGAAATTGCTCGATAACGTAGTCTATCTCGGCCTCAGTATTGTATTTCCCGAGACTTATCCTTATCGAGCTGTGTGTGTGCTCAATACAGGTGCCTGTAGCAACAAGGACATGCGAAGGATCGAGTGATCCGGAGCTGCATGCGGAACCGGTTGAAACTTCTATGCCCACATTGTCCAGCATGTAAAGTATCGACTCGCCTTCAATGAACGAGAACGAGATATTAAGAGTATTAGGAACACGCAGCGTAGGATGCCCGTTTACAAATGACTTGGGAATTTTTGCTAACATGGCTTTTTCGAGTTTATCCCTGAGAAAGCGGACTTTTTCTATTTCCTTATCTCCGTCGCGCATGGCGATTTCGGCGGCTTTACCCATTGCGATTATTCCAATGGTATTTTCAGTTCCGGCCCTTAATCCGGTTTCCTGATGTCCTCCGGAAATTAAAGGACATACTTTGGTACCTTTTTTTGCGTATAAAATACCGACGCCTTTGGGGGCATACATTTTGTGACCGGAGAGCGACAGATAATCGACATTCAGTTCCTTTACGTCTATAGGTATTTTCGTCGGCGCCTGAATGGCGTCGGTGTGGAACAGAAGTCCGTTCTCATGTGCTATTGCCGCCAGTTCCTTAATCGGCTGGATGGTGCCGATTTCGTTGTTGGCGTACATTATTGACACCAGATCGGCTCTTTTTGCAGCTTCATTCCTGAAAAAATCAACATCTACCACTCCGTATTTGTCGACCGGCAGGTAAACGGTTTCCACACCTTCACATTCGAGATGTCTTGCCGTTTCTATGATTGACGGGTGCTCTATGCCGGAGGTTATAAATTTTCTGATACTGCTGGTGTTGGCTTCGGGACAGCATTTTTGTCCACACAACATGCTTCTCATCACGATATTATTCGATTCCGAGCCGCCGCTTGTAAAGACAATCTCTTCCGGAGATGCATTGATGAATTCGGCGATGTTGGAGCGGGCCTCTTCCATCTTATCCCTGGCGACTCTGCCCAGCGTATGATGACTTGACGGATTACCATAGAGATCCAATGTTTCTATAATTGCCTGCTTGACTTCCTGATCCAGCGGCGTTGTTGCATTATTATCCAAATATACTCTCATACTGTTCACCTTTTTCTTTAATTATATAGAGCACTTTTGGCTGTTGAGCTCTTCCAGAATCTCTTTTGCTTTTTCAATGCACTGGCCGCAGCTTGTACCTATTTTTGTTTTGGCCTGCAGCTCTTCGAACGTAGAAACGCCTTCCTTGTTATAAAGGTTTTCTATTTCTTCCCTGTCTACATCAAGGCATTTGCAGATTATTTTCCGCTTTTTCCAAAATATTTTTTCGGGAGTGCCCTTTCTGTTATAATAATCTTCTATTGCCGCCCTCAGGGCCTTGTCCCCGAGAACGCTGCAATGGAACTTTTGATCGGGTATGCCGCCCAGCGCATCGGCAATATCTTTAGGAGTTATTTTCACTACCTCTTCAATCTTTTTGCCGGTGACCATTTCGGAAAGCATTGAAGTACTGCCGATTGCCGATGCACACCCGTAGGTTTTCCATCTGCAGTCGGTAATGACTTCATTTTCTCCGACTTTTATATACATTTTCATCATATCGCCGCATTTGACGTTACCGACTTCTCCGACTCCGTCGGCATTAAATTCCTCTTCGGGAATATCCAATATATTTCTCGGATTGAAAAAATGATCTCTTAATGTTTCAGTATAATCCCATGCCATGCCAATCCCTCCCATCAGTTTTTGTTTTTATCTGCAATTTATATAGATGCCGGTTTTTATAAAAAGGATGGCTGCTTTTTATTTTTTTTCGGAAAAGTTAAAAATTTGACAATTAAATTTTTTAACCTTTAAGTTTTTCCCGGTCAGTTGTTGCTTATTGAATCGCGGTCTATTTCGTAGCCGTCGTCCTGCTCTTCGCTTTCATCATCGTCCATGTTTTCACCCTCATTTTCCGCATCAGGCATTAACGCGCCTTCTTCCTGTATAATTGATGAAAGGAATAGATCGTCAAATTCTCCGATCAAATCGGCAAGGTTGAGATAATGAAGCCTGAAATCGGATAACAGTTCCAGCATGCTTTCGCGATCGTTCTTTTCTATAATCCTTGGTGTTATTCTGGTGTAGATATTCTTTGCCGCGGTCATTATTTCTGCAAGGCGGTAGCAAATTGATTCCTTATGCTCTTCTTCAAGGCATTTTTCCTGTTTAATTTTTTCATGAAAAATTTTCATCAGTGCCTGAGACTGTTTTAAATCTTCTTCAAAAGTATTTTTATTATCTTCCATAATTCTTTCTCCGTTTTATTGTTTTTTACATTAGAGTCCCGGTATTGTTACAGGTGAAATTCCCGTTGCCGCATATTCTCCAAAAATTATCCCGGCAACGCATTCCATCGAAATCCGCCCGTGGTTGTAGCAGTTTATATATGTTGAGACCCAGGGAATACTGCTTAATATATACGGGCTGCTTAACGAAATGACGATCGTTTTTTCGTTGTATGACTGTATTTTTGCGGCAACATTTTTCTGCGCATCACCTAGCAGTCCGTTGGCATACAGGCAGAGTATTATGCAGTCGGCCTCGCCGGCCTTGACGTCAAGTTCCTTGATGTTTATTTCTCCTGATTTGATACCAAACCATACGGTGTCAACTTTTCCTGCTCTTTGGGCGGCAAAATTCTGCAGGGTAGGTGGTATTATTGCTTCGCCCTGGGGGGAGGGCGGAATGTATTCGGGAGAAACAAGCAGTACCTTTATTCCCTGTTTTAGCGGGATAATATTTCTTTCATTGCGCACAACCGTTATGGATTTTGATGTTATTTCTTTTATTACCTGCTCGGTTTCAGAGGCAATAGCACCTGTGTGGGAAACGTTCGCTTTTTCTCTCAGTCTTGCTGTTCTCAGAAATGACTTTTGGAGTAAATCCCTGCTCAGCCTGCCTGTTGTAAGCGCGCTTTCCATTGTCTCAAGCGCCTGCATTTTTTCTTCTCTGCTGCCGCAGAGCATAACGATATCGGCCCCGGCCTCAAAGGCCATCACGGCTGCTTCCGAATATCCGAAATATTTTTTTATACCCTGCATGGACATCGAATCGGTAATAATAACGCCGTCAAACCGGAGTTTATTTCTCAGATATCCTGTTAATACATTTTGTGAAAGCGTTGCCGGAATGCAAGCTTCCTTGTCTAATGCCTCAAAGTATATATGTGAGGTCATAATCATGTCTACACCGCAGTCAATGGCGCGTTTGAAAGGTACTATTTCACATGCTTCCAGTTCTTCAATTGTTTTGTTTATCGCCGGCATCGTGAAATGACTGTCAAGGCTTACATCACCATGTCCCGGGAAATGTTTGGCACATGTAATCATTCCTTCGGCTTTGGTGCCTTTGATGAAATGTTCCACAAAATCGGCCACTTTCTGCGGATTTTCGCCGAAAGAGCGGGCGCCGATAATAGGATTCATTGGGTTTGAGTTGACGTCTGCCACAGGAGCAAAGTTGATGTTAAAGCCGAGTTTTAGGAGATCGGCTGCACATATTTGCCCTGATATTTCCGCATTCTTAGGGTCATCGGTTGCACCCAGAGCCATATTCCCGCACAGCGGAGTTGTGGTGGCAAATGAAAATCTGGTTACGATTCCGCCCTCATGATCGGAGCCTATGAACATTGGAAGATAAGGTTCCTTACTGCAGGATATGTCTTTGAGATTTTTATTAAGTTCTTTTAATTGCTTTTCATTTTTAATATTTTTGGCAAAAAGTATCACTCCGCCCCAGGGGGTAGCCTGATAATCATTTGCCAGATCTCTGCCTGCATAAGTTTCCGGAATGTCTACCATTATCAGTTGGCATATCAGTTCCCTGTCGGTCAGCCGGTTAGCTTTTTCTGTAAGTTCTTTCATTTCTTATTCTCCCTGTTGGTCTTTGAGCCCCTTGCTTATTGATGTTCAAAAAACTCTTGATTTTTTCTCCCTCTCACCCCTCTTTTGCCGGAGTGAGTATGGGGTGAGGGGTTAATATGAATACCGTTTTATTATTCTAGTATTTTCCGTCGCTAAACCTTTAAAATTCATATAAGTATAACATAATTGGCCAACAAAGGCATATGCATCGTAATTTTTATATTGCTTTAAAATTTGAAGGTAGATGTTATTTTAAAAAGAATTGTTTATTTGTGTTTTTGTCATTAAATGATTTTGTCAGGAGGTTGTTGTGAAGATTATAAAATCGGTTTTATTTTTGCTTTTATTTTTTTTGCCGGTCTCGGTGTATGCCATAAACTGTTCTTCATGTCGTCAGGTAATTAACGGAAGGTATGTGACGCTTCAGAACGGCTACATATGTGAATCATGTTACGTGAAATCAACCGGTCTTCGTTGTGCGGGTTGTAACCGTTCGATTGAGGGACGTTATTCTTCCGACGGAAAAAATAATTATTGCAGCAGTTGTACCGGCAGAATACAGGGAAATTCGCCTCAGGCGGCGCCGAATTCTCCTGTTGTTCAGAAATGCGGCTACTGTAATTCGCAGATAACCGGCAGATACGGAAGAACGAAAGATCATTCGGGAAGAGAGATCCTGTGCTGCTCTTCATGTCTTGAAAAACAGGGACATAATATACAGTTCAGGTGCGTTCAATGCAACAGAACCATAAGCGGAAGCAATTTCAAAAGAGAGCGTAATGAACATGGTCTGGATATTTACACATGCCACGACTGCCTTACCGGAAAAAGCCGTGACCGGTATCAGTACGGCATGAAATGTATCGCCTGCAATTCTAAAATAGAGGGAAAGTATTTTACCAGTCCGCTTTCAGGCCGGCCTGCGTGTTCTGAATGTGTTGAGAAAAGTGATAAATGCAAGGCATGTTCAATGCCGGTTACCGACAATAATTATCCGGATCCGCAATATCCAACCTGTAATGAATGCAGGAAAGATGCTGTTGTTACCAAGGCTCAGCTTGATTCTATTTATGCAAGGGTACGTGCAATTGTTAAGCAGTATTGCAGTATGGAAGCTCCGCTGACTGCAGACAGAGTTATTTTTGCGGATATGGCTTCCATGAGAGGCAGTGCCGACAAGGGGTGGGGAAAAGACGGTCCTCCGAGAGATTACAGCGGCGAAGTTGCCGGACTATTTTCTTCCAAGGGAGATATAAGCCAAAGCACAATTTCTATTGCCAAAGGAATGCCTGTAGTGAATGTTTATGCCGTTTTGGCACATGAATATGGTCATGCATGCCATTATCATTATGGAAAGATGGACTCAAGGGGGGCTCTTGTCTTTACTGAAGGTTTTGCGGAGTGGGTTTCTTACAGAGCGCTTGCCGCAATAGGGCAGACAAAGTATTATTATCACAGGTCTAAAAATAAAAATTCCATTTATGGAGACGGGTTCCGTAAGATGTTGTCTCTTGAAAAGAAAATAGGAGCGCATGGAATTCTCAACTATATGGCTGCGAATTCGGATTTCCCGGAAGACCTTTAAGTATTTGCCGGTATGCTGGGTGTTTTTATGGGTAACGATTATTTTAGTTTTAAACAATTTACGGTTAGGCACAACCGCTGTGCAATGAAGGTAGGTACGGACGGGGTTTTGCTGGGTGCCTGGGCAAGCCCTGCAGAACGCGGCGGTAAGATCCTCGACATTGGCACCGGTTCGGGGGTTATTGCTCTGATGTCGGCTCAAAGAAACCCGCTTTCGCTTGTTGACGCTGTAGAGATTGACGTCAAGTCTGCCTTGCAGGCCGTTGAGAATGTTCACGCATCGCCATGGTCCGGGCGTATAAAAATACATAATTGCTCTTTTCATGATTTTTATGCGTCCGGCGCTGCCGGAAGATATCAGCTCATCATCTCGAACCCGCCTTACTTTGATACTTCCTTTAAATCCGGCAATGCGGCCCGCTGCGCTGCCAGACAGACAGTATCAATTTCACATGGTGAGTTACTGGCTGGCGTGTCGGCACTGTTGTCAGATATAGGTCTTTTTTCATTGATACTTCCTGCTGATATCAGCGCAGTTTTTATGGAATCGGCATCTCTTTGGGGACTTTATCCGGCGAGAATTTGTAACGTATTGCCGACCCCGCAGCAGCAGCCGAAACGCACTTTGATGGAATTGTCTTTTTCCGCTGCTGAGTGTGTTACGGATACAATTATTTTAGAGGAATTCGGGCGGCATAAATACAGCGAAAAATATATGCATCTTACTAAGGATTTCTATTTAAATTTTTAAATACCGTTCTGCAATATATGAGCACAAATCGTAATTTTCCGCAGAATTGACTTTTGGTGTATTGTTAATAAAATAGTAACATTATTTGCTTGAACGGAGTAGGATATTGTTGGTATACTTAAATCAAGAAATATAGTGGATTCGTAAAAAATATCGGCTCCATATAAACAAAAAATTAATTAAGGAGAAAACAAATATGTTCTGGAATGAAAATGAAACCGTAAATACATGTGACATCCATGGTGTATATATGACACCTCCTCCGGAAGGTTGCTAGTTTTATAAACATAAAAAAAGGGCCGGTTTTACCGGCCTTTTTTTATGTTTTTTTTTTCCGGTATTTATGATAGAATAATAATATCTTTTATTTTCTGTGCTATTTTTATTACTTAATCCGGAGGTTTTTTTATGAGCCGTAATATGAAGATGCTATTTTTGTTTTTCATTCTCTTTTGCTTTCCGGTTTTTTTAACCGGATGTAATTCTTCTGACAGTTATAACGACAATAGATACTATGGATATGAAGAGGAAGACCGCTACGTTGCCTATATAGCAGTTGCCGATTGGAATAACGGCGGCAAGCTTTTGTTTATTGACAGGCAGACGCTTGAATATTCTTTTACCAGAGATGCTAACGGCAGTCCTGAATCCGTTGCTTACTTCAGGCCAAACCGCTATTTTTATGTTGGCGGCGGTAAATATATTACCTCGATTTACGGGTCAAAAAATACATCAAATACACAGAATCTGCTTACGGAAAGTGCGTCTTTGCTGGCAGCCAATAATTATTATCTGTTTGCGTCGTTTGATCGCAACGAAGTAAAATATTACATTCCCGATACAAACGGGGCTCTTTATACGGATGCAGTTGTCGGAATTTCCGGCAAGGGGGCTCAAGTAGCATGCAGCCCTGATAATTATGAAATATGTGTCAGCGGTACCGAAGCAAGCGGTAATGACCTTTCGATTTATTCCGGAGACCGTTTCGGTTTTCTCGGTATAATTGCTGATGCCGGCAATGCCGGGGTTACTTTCTCAAGCGGCAGAATATATGCCGTGGATACTAATTTAAAAAGACTGAATCTTGTTTTTGCCGATTCTGCAAAAGTCGACAAATTTGTCGATCTGGCGGCTTTGGGAGCCGTTAATCCATGGGGCGTTGCTTATGCCGGCAGTAAAATTTATGTAACTGATTGTGTGGCCTCGGGAAAAGTTTTTGTTTTTGACTATAACCTTAATTATCTTAAGACGATATCTGACGTAGGCTCTTTCCCTAAATACATCAGCGGCGATCCGGAAAGAAATTATGCATATGTATCTAACCAGGGCGACGGTTTTGGTAACAATGCCTCACTTGCCGTTATCGATCCCGCTAGTGACACAAAACTGAAAACTATCGGCCTTGCCGGTCATAAACCGATGGGTATTGCCGTAATGCCCTGGAACAGGTAGCAGTTTAGATCAACTTTAGTAAATATCAGCATTGGGCAATTATAACAGGACAGGGGAGGACTCATGCTTCTCCTGTTTTTCATTTGATAAATAACGTGCCCTGTGATAACATGTTTTTGTGGAATACAGTAATATCAAATACGTATCAATTCAATTGTAATCACGCCATTTAGTAAAGTCTGTAAGAATTAAGAACTATCTAATATTTCTTTAAATCTTGCTCTGAAAAGATTCGCCGTATTTTACTTTTGAGATACGGATGCATCGGATCGTTTTAAATTGGCCTAACTATAATTTTTTACTTTATATTGTTTTAAAAAATTGTTGCTTTTGTATCGCTTAAACTGTTCTGCCAATTCAATTCCTGCTCCCGGCTTGGACAATTCTATTTTTTCGTTTAATCCGCTTTGACTTGTAAAGTATAAATCCGAATAAAGCATAAGCGGCAGTTGACTGTTATTATTAAATCTTCTATCCGGAGCTCCAAGTTTGTTAACATGCCGCCATGTGTAGTCTATAATGGTGCCGTCTTCGGGAATCATTCCATTTTCGATGATTTTTTGATTGCTTTGAATAATATCCAAGTTTAAATAGGTTAGGCCGCCAACTATATTATTATCATAAATCAGGATTCTTTCCGGAAAAAAGTAAAGTGTCCGTTTGCCTGCAGGTATTGATGGCGGCAAAATATTAGTTTCAATATCCGGCGGAGCTTTATATTTTATATTTATAGGTGTTCTTGTAATTAAACTGCCGACTCCGGAGTGGCGTTTAGGGTCATTTACCCTGGTTTCGTCGGAAATGTGCCATTGAGAACGGCAGCTTATTATTTGCTCAAAACTGTTGTAAAATTTTTGAATTTTTTGTTCCGTCTCTTTTTTAATATCATAAAAGATAATGGTCGTTTTTCTTTTTTTATCAATAAATAGATAAATTAGAAAGGCGGCGGCAATGGCGATAAAAATTCCTGTTTTAGGAATTAAAATTGCCAATAATGCTAATGGCCATAATCCGCGTGTTTTTCTTTTCTGATTTATTTCATTAATAATATCCCTTAATGATGAATGAACAACATAAGCTGTATTTGTATTTTTAATTTCCGTATATAATAATTGTTCTTCTTGAGAATTTTGAGTTGCTTGTCTGATGTTGTTTTTTTCTTCTTTTTCCAATGCAGTCCGGTAATAAATGCCATTCTCTTCAACACGGATATAATTTCCAAGCGGACCGCAGCGAATGTGAAGTCCTTCTCTGCCTATAGATGCGCCTGTGCCTGATTCTAAAAGGCTAAATTTGATGCCATTAAAGCTGATTGATTTTCCGGAATAAAACCCCATACTATTACCCCCCAAATTATTTCCATAATCCGCATTTTTTTAGGTAAATAGTCTAGAGCAATTTGCATTCTATATGTCACTAAAATTTTTGGAAAAGACGGCGTAGCCGTCATCGCTAGTCTCCGCCTTCGCGGGGATAAACTCCGCTGTGGCGAACCAGTATTTTATGGATTGACCGATGTCGGTTGTTTGGCAAGTGTATGACAGTTCAGTTGCAAACTGCTCTAGCTTGGTTTAATTAAGTGAGGAATTACAAAATCTTTTTGTGGATAAAAAGCAATTATTTATATAAAATAGCCGGATATTTGGCAGAAGCAGGCCAATCGGGTGAGTTGTTGTATATTGCTATTTTATTGCTTTTTCAATTGAGAGGGGAACATAGTAACTTGATGGCAGGAGTATAAATAAGGTTGTTTTTTAGAACTTAATATAATTTATTTATCTAAAAGACTGATTGTTTTTATTTATCTTTTTCGGATAAATCAGAGTTGATTTTTTATGAAGGGCAAAAAATTCTTTTATTACTAAACCCGGGATTGGTATCCTTATAATATATTATATCATATTCAGGTTGATGATGATACTAATTATAGAGACAACTAAAAAAGACTGATTTCTCAGTCCTTTTAGTTGTCTCTATAATTAGCAGCCGCCGCCATCCGGTGGAGGACATACATACATACCGTGGATATCACAGGTATTTACTGTTTCAGTTTCATTCCAGAACATCTATTTATCTCCTTTCACAAAAACTAATGTTTCTTCATTTACAGTATAACTTTTTTAGTGATTTGTATCAATAAAAAAAATGTTAAAAGATTGTTAAGAGAACGCCATCCACATACCGAGCTTATATATTAATTAATGGATAATCATTTTATGGGATAGAAAGAAATAAAAAAAGAGCCGGAATTTCAGCTCTTTTATTTATCTTAATTAGCAGCTGCCGCCATCCGGTGGAGGACATACATACATACCGTGAATATCACAAGTATTTACTGTTTCAGTTTCATTCCAGAACATTTATTTATCTCCTTTCATAAAATTAATGTTTCTTAATTAACAGTATAGCTTTTTATAACTGTTGACGCAATTAAAATTTTGTTAAAGTTTTGTTAAAAGGCGTCAAAAAAGTATCTCCGACGGTTATTTTGCCGGATTTACAATAGAGCCGATGAAAAGCGGCGTATGTTTTTCATCATCGGCAATCATGAAGAAGAACGGCCTGTCTACCTTGAATTGTTTTACATCTCTTACCGGCATTGCACTTCTGGTCATTGTTATTGCGGTGGCAGCGGCCGCTTCCGTACCCGTTTCATTTACATCTATGAAGGTTTTGTGTATGACCTGACTTATGAACAGACGCGGAGAGATAAGATTGAAATCTGCTCCCGGTCCAAAAGCCTGTTTCATACCCATTGCCGACAGCGTGTCATTAAGCGTTACGCCATACTCCGTTTTGAACTTCGGTAAACTTATTGCCACTTGCTGAAAACTGCTGTTTTCATAAACATCGCTCCACAGTTTTTGTGAAAATGACGGTAGAAATTTTTTAAGGGAAGAATCCTTTGCCGGCAAAAATACATACATCGACATTTTTCCGCCTCTGTAAGGAATCTTTACAGCCTGAAAATCTTTGTTTTCATAGTAGCTGAAATTATCTTTCAAATGCATAGTGGGAACTTTTATAGAAGCTGATTTCGTTTGGAACTCTTCCATTGTTGTCTTTTTTTTGTCAAATTCCTTAATCCAACTGCCGTTGAAATAGATTGCATTAACAATAATCATATCGGATTTCGCCGCAAAGTCATCAATTATTGTTTTAATTTTGTTGTTTGTTTTTTGGGCGACCCATCCGTTGACGGCATCTGCCGTTATTCCTTTTCTTACGTCGGCATCAAAATAATGTTTGCAATCCTTGATAAAAGGATCCTTTACCTTAAGGCTTTTGCTTATCCATATGGAGTTGGCGATATTCAAAGTTACGTCGGAGTTTGAACTTAGCGAACTTATAAGCCCCTTAGCTTCTTCTTTTACGGACTGCGGATTTGCGCTCGCCGGAATTTGCAGCGTATTGGATATAGCCGTTTTTGTTTTTCCCGCAGCTCCCATATTTACCATATCAAGAGCAAGATGAATGCTCAGCGGGGAGATTACGGTATTTTGCGATTCCTGCAGCAAAGAGTTCTGCAGCTCTTTGCCGAAACCGAACATACTGTTGGAGATGCTCTGGTTAGCTCCCCTTTCCATAGTTTTGGCTGCAAAAGCATTGGAACTCATTGCCAGCAGCAATGTTCCGGCAGTCATAATCCCCAAGATTTTTTTTAACATATTAAAACCCTCCCTTTTTTTATCAAGCCAATGATTAACCGGCTAAAACAATTTTATAATTTTGTCTGATTTTCCTTTATTTTACTATTTCAAGTTAATTTACTCAGGTTATTTTGCCGGATTTACAATAGAGCCGATGAATATCGGGGTGTGAGTCTGCTCATCGGCAATGATAAAGAAAAACGGCCTGTCTACCTTGAATTTTTTTACATCTCTCACCGGCATTGCACTTCTGGGCATTGTTACTGCAGTGGCGGCTGCCGCTTCCGTACCCGTTTCATTTACATCTATAAAGGTTTTGTGTATAACCTGGCTTATAAACACCCCTGAGGATATGAGGCTGAAATCAGCACCCGGATTGAAAACCCTTTTCATACCCATTGCCGACAAAGTGCTTTTAAGAGTCACGCCATACTCTGTTTTGAACTTCGGTAAGCTTATTTCCACTTGTTGAAAACGGCTATTTTTACAAACATCATTCCACTGTTTTGCTGAAAATGACGATATAAATTTTTTAAGGGAAGATTTTTTTGCCGGCAAGAACACGTACATTGACATTTTTCCGCCTTTGTAAGGAAGTTTTACAGCCTGAAAATTTTTATTTTCATAATAGCTGAAATTGTCTTTTAAATGCATGGTGGGAACTTTTATGGAGTCCGGTTTTGTCTGAAAATCTTCCGTTGTTGTCTTTTTTTGGTCAAATTCTTTAATCCAGCTGCCTTTGAAATAGACTGCGTTCACAATAATCATATCAGAATTTTTAGCCATTAACTCATTTATTATGCCTGTAATTTTATAATTTGTCTTTTTGGCAACCCAGTCGTTGACATCTTTTGCTGTTATTCCGTTTTTTACTTCTGCGTCAAAATAATGTTTGCAATCCTTGATAAAAGGATCCTTTACCTTAAGGCTTTTGCTTATCCATATGGAGTTGGCGATATTCAAAGTTACGTCGGAGTTTGAACTTAGCGAACTTATAAGTCCTTTCGCTTCCTCTTTTACAGACTGAGGATTGGCGCTCGCCGGAATTCTCAGCGTGTTGGATATTGCCGTCCTGTTTTTTCCCGCAGCTCCCATATTTACCATATCAAGAGCAAGATGAATGCTCAGTGGGGAGATTACGGTATTTTGCGATTCCTGCGGTAAAGAGTTCTGCAAATCTTTGCCGAAGCTGAAAATACTGCCTGATATGCCCGGAGAGAGCCTGCTTTCCTTTGTCTGAGCGGCAAAAGAGTTTGCGCACATTGATAAGAACAGCATCCAGGCAATGATTTGTCCCAATAATGTTTTTGGCATGTTAAACTCCTCCTTTAATAAGATAGAATTATTTAATGTCCGGAATTAATTTTGCCGTATTTTATAATTTTACTTTTGTTGTGTATAGGATTGGTCGCATAAAACTTATAATTATTTCATTGAATTGAAAATTATCTCAGGCTGTTTCCAGTCTGATTCTCGGATCGGCGGCGCTGTAGCACATATCTGCCGCGATATTAGCGAAAACAACCAGCAGGCTGCTGATAAAAATGTCGCCCATAAGAAGTGTATAATCCCGGTGAAAAACGGCTTCCATGCCCAGACGTCCCATTCCCGGCCAGGCAAAAATCTGTTCTACAATAAATGCTCCGGCAAGGATTTCCGGTATGGACAGCGCGATAATGGTTATCAGCGGCAGCAGGCTGTTTCTGAGTGCATGCCTCCATAGAACCATCATTTCACTAAACCCTTTTGAGTATGCCGTGCGGATATAATCTTCTCCCATTACATCTATCAGGGAGGAGCGTATATATCTTCCCCAGGCGGCAAGATTTCTTATTGTCAGCACAAATACCGGCAGTGCCAGATGCCAGGAAATATCTATGATGTTGTCCCAGAAATTTGCTTCGACAAGCGTCGTCATTCCCATCGGAGGAAAGATCGGAAGTTTCAGAGCTAAATAATAAACGGCCATAAGTGCCAGCCAGAATGCCGGCATCGACAATCCGATAAAAGAAAAGAATGTCAGTATATAGTCAAACAGCGAGTATGGCCGCATTGCCGAATATATTCCGATCGGCAGGGCAATAATAATACTCAATATATATGATGTGCCCATTAACAGCAGCGTCGCTGGTACACGCTCGAAAATCTCCTTTGTTACCGGTTTGCCGTTTACAAGCGAATAACCCAGATCACCTTTGGTCAAAAGGTTTTTTAGCCATATTGCATATTGAATGTGCAAAGGGCGGTCAAGTCCCAGATTTTTACGTATCTGCTCTCTGTCTTCCGGTCTTGTGTGGGGGCTTATGAACATTTTTGTCGGATCGCCGGGAGCAAGTCTGACAAGCAAGAATGTTACGATCGATATTGCCAGTATTAGGGGTATTGCTCCCAGTAATCTTTTTAAAAAATATTTCAGCATAAACATCCTTGTAAGGATAAACTTTATTGTGAATGTTATAAATTGGGCAATTGCTGTTTTCTTTCCTTTCTTTTGTGCCTGAAAATTATTGGCCTGTCGCTGCTGCCGGTTAAAAATACAGGAAAGAATAAGTTTTTTTAGAAAATAAGCTTATGTCGAAACAATGCTATGGAATAACAGGCTGGCCGCTTGCCTATACTCTTTCGCCTCTGATGCATAACAGGGCTTTTGAACAACTGTCAGTAAATGCGTCATATGACGTCTACCCTTGTGAAGATGCCGCCTCTGTTTTCACTCTTGCCGCGGAAAAGAATTTATCTGGTTTTAATGTTACCATGCCGCATAAGACTGCGATAATGGCTTACCTTGACTCGGTTGACGCCGATGCCCGGACTATTGGTTCGGTTAACACCGTAAGGAGAATTGCTGCACCGTCAGGATGGAAGTATGAAGGTATAAATACTGATTTTAAGGGATTTTTATCTGCTTTGCGGTATGAGGGGGTCGGGCTTTGCGGGGCTGAGGCCATCATTCTCGGTTCCGGCGGCAGTGCCAGAAGCATATACTATGCACTGGCAGGAGCCGGCGTTACCGGGATTATTGTTGCCGCCAGAAGAGTGACGGAGGCTGTGAAGCTTCATGCGCTGTATTCCGGCATTTTCAGTAAATTCACGAAGACACTGCCTCTTGATGCCGCTTTTTTTTCAAAGCGTACTTTTAAAAACTGCCGTTTGCTCGTTAATTGTACTCCTGTTGCCGGTATTCATGAAAGTGAACCTGTTTTGCTGTCACTTATGAAAAAACTGCCTGAGGATTGTTTTATTTTTGATCTTATATACCATCCATCTGAGACTTTTTTCCTTTTCCAAAGCCGCCGCCTTGGCCTTAAAGCCGCCAACGGGCTTGCCATGCTTGTATATCAGGGAATTGAGTCGTGCAGATATTGGACGGGTATCCCGTTTGAGGCCGAAGATATGATTGATTTTTTGCGGAGGACTTTATGCGTTTAATCACGTCCGGGGAATCACATGGCCCCGGATTAACTGCGATAATAGAGGGGGTTCCCTCCGGTTTTAGTCCCGATATATCCGGAATAAACGCTGTCCTTTCGATGAGGCGCAGTTTTTATGGCCGGGGTGCGCGTATGAAAATGGAGACCGATTCGATTGTTTTTACCGGCGGTTTGGTTAACGGCAGGACTTATGGGGCGCCGCTGTCGTTTTTTATAAAAAACAATGATGACAGATCGTCAGATCCACGCGATCGTTTGGCCGTGCCGAGACCGGGACATTCAGATTTGCCGGGAACACTCAAATACGGTCTTGATGACTTTTCCATTCCTTCCGAATTTTCCGGCGGCAGGATGACGGCTGTTTTGACTGCTGCCGGTGAACTTGCCGGACAATTCCTGCTTAACTTTGGCATAAATGTTTTGGGATTCGTTACCGCTGTCGGCAATATGGAGACTTCTTTAAATCTGATGAACGCCGGTTTGCCGGATATTAAAAATATAGCTGAGCTTTCTCCGCTAAGACTGCCTGATTTGTCGCTGGAGCCCGGCATTTTGAAGCTGATAGACGACACGGCTGACGAGGGCGATACGCTTGGCGGTAAGTTTGTTGTCATCGCTGAAGGCCTTCCCCCCGGACTTGGTTCTTTTTCGCCCCTTTCCAGGCGGCTTGATTCTGCGCTTGCTTCCGCGATTATTTCACTGCCGGGGGTTAAGGGAGTGGAAATAGGGGATGGATTCCGTTCACATTTGCTGAAGGGGTCCCATTTTCAGGATGCTTTGTATAAGTCCGGTTCCTGGCTTCGCAAGACGAACCATGCCGGAGGTGTTGAGGGCGGGTTTTCCAACGGAGAACGGATTTTGCTGACGGCGGTTATGAAGCCTTTGCCGTCCGTTAAAAAAGGGATTTCTTCCTATAATATTGAAAGCGAAATTAAATGCAGTACGGTTTATATACGTTCTGATGTGTGTGCCGTTCCTGCCGCTGCACTGGCGGCTGAAAAAACGGTGGCTTTTACGGTAATGGAGTTGTTTTTGGATAAATTCAGTGCTGATACTATGGATGAAGTGAAACTCAATTTTGACCGCTATATGGAAAAAATAAATTATGCGTAAAAATATTTATCTTGTAGGTTTTATGGGTACCGGAAAAAGTACTATCGGCAGAGAACTTGCCAAGGTTACCGGCCGTCGCTTTATTGATATGGATACCGAACTTGAAAAACGGCTTAATATGAGTGTTAACAAGATATTTGATACCGAAGGTGAAGAATTTTTCCGGGATCGGGAACGGGAACTGGCTTTTGAGCTGATAGAGAAGTCAAACTATGTCGTATCTACCGGCGGCGGTACCATCATGGATGAGGAAATTTATGCTGCTTTTAAAAGCAGCGGCATAATGATATGTCTTGTTGCCGATAGAGCTGAGCTTATCGAACGTTTGAAGCGTACTTCCAAGAGGCCGCATTTGCGTGTTAGTGACATAGATAAGAAAGTTGAAGAGCTTTTGCGGGAACGCGGTGTTGTTTTTGATTCGGTTCCCATAAAAATAAATACCAGCGATATGACGCCGATGGAAGTGGTTTCCAAACTTGTCAAACTCTTTAAAATTCGTCAGAATATACTGGATAAACTGACTAATCAGCAAATTGAAATTACCTGAGGTTAAGATGACTTTTCCGAAAGTTCTGGTTATAAACGGGGCAAATTTGAATCTTTTGGGTGTCAGGGAGCCCGATATTTACGGCTTGGAAACACTGGCGGATCTTGAAGCTTTTATGAAAAAACGCGCAACTGAGCTGTCTTTGTCTATTGATTTTTTTCAATCGAACAGCGAGGGCGATATTGTTGATGCGATTCACGCCTCAATGGGATGTACTGACTTGCTGATCATAAACGCCGGGGCTTATTCACATTATTCGATAGCAATCAGGGATGCAATTGCCTGTGCCGCGTGTCCGGCAATAGAGGTACATATTTCAAATATATATGCCAGGGAAGAGTTCAGAAGATTCTCATGTCTATCCGGAGTCTGCTGCGGGACAATTTCCGGCTTCGGATTTTACGGATATATTATGGCACTGGAGGCCGGAGGGGACATGTTAAGAGAGTCTTCACCCTGAGATATAGTATCGGTCTATATTTAGGAGACAACGTGTTTTTAGAAGGATAGTTGTCCTTTGCTAAGGAATTTTATTTTTGTATTCTTACTGGGGTATGTTGACCCTAAATGTGTAAAGGAGACATATTGTAATGAATAAAAGATTTGTATTTGCTTCACTGTTTGCATTTGCTTTGGTGCTTTTTGTGCCTGCGTTTTTGTCGGCGGCTCCGGATCCCGGCGCGTGCGGACTTATAGTCGGAGAATCTGTTATTTATCCCGGTGATAAGAAAGAGTTTATTTTCAGTGCCTTCGGTGTGCCTGAGCGTATATATGCAATGCGCGGCAAGGGCGATAAAACAAAGGATTACGTTAAACTTTATTATCAGGAAAACGATTTGTCTTTTGATATTACCAATGATGATAATACTATAAGGGCTATACTGATTAAAGGTGATTCCAAGATTAAAAATGTTCCTTTTAAGGTTGGCGAAACTTACGACAGCGTAAAAGCCAAATGGGGCGAACCGGACCGCAAGGAAGCCGGTTTTGCAAATTACTCCAAAAAAGGAGTAATGTTTAAAGTAAGTGATGCCGGTATTATAGAAATTATCGCTGTTTTTCTTCCCGGAAATATGGATTCTGAGCCGCCAAGCAATGAAGCTGTAAAGTCATAAATGAAGCCAGTCGGTTTTGTAAATTTTTTAAAGCCTCCCGGAATGACGTCGCATGATGTTGTTTCCTCTCTGCGGAGGCTTTTTGGCGAAAAATGTATCGGTCATCTTGGCACACTGGACCCCGGAGCTGCTGGTGTTTTGCCTGTTGCGGTGGGAAGTCAGGCTACAAAAATCATCGAGTATGTTTCATCGGTGTCCAAGGGTTACAGGGCGGAAATGCTTTTAGGGCGGACAAGCAATACCGGCGATCTTTTCGGAGATGTCATTGTCTCCGGCGAACATGCTGTGCCTGATGCGGAACGTATTTTGGCGATACTTGCTTCTTTTGAGGGAACAATTGAGCAGACGCCGCCGATGGCCTCAAGCATAAAAGTTAACGGGAAAAAACTTTATGAATATTTCCGCAAGGGCGCCAACGTTGAAATCCCCCAAAGAACCGTAGTCATATCTTCGGTATCACTTGTCGAGTATACTTATCCAAAGCTTGTTATTGATGTTGAATGCAGTTGCGGCACATATATCAGGACATTGTGCAGCGATATCGGAGCCGCCGCCGGGTGCGGTGCCCTGATGTCTTTTCTGGTCAGATACAGAAGCGGCAATTTTTGTCTTGAACAGAGCCTTTCTTACGAAGAGATCAGCGTACGTTTTCCTGAAGATATCAGTTTTTTTATTTCTCCATATGATGTTATGGAGACTTATGGAACAATAATTCTTACAGAGCCTTTAGTGGAAAAAGTCCGGCATGGGAATCAGTTTTGTTTGCAGTCTGGAGAACCGTATCCGCCTGAAAATACTATCTTAAGACTGGCCGATGAGCAGGGCAATCTGCTTGCGGTAGGCAAAGCTTTTTATGACGGCGGCATCTATATAAAGCCTGAAAAAGTTTTTATTTCCGGGAGTTGATATTATGCATGAAGCTTTGTTTTGGGAGAAACTAAAAGGTGATAAGGTCGGCTGCAGGCTTTGTCCTCACCGATGCCGTCTGAATGCCGGTCAGCACGGTCTTTGCCGCGAGCGTATGAATAGAGACGGAACAATGGTTTCCCTTATATATGGGAAAGTTTGTTCGATAGCGCTTGATCCTGTGGAAAAGAAGCCGCTGTATCATTTTTATCCCGGACATAAAATTTTGTCGGCGGGAACGCTTGGCTGTAATTTTTCCTGCCGGTTTTGCCAGAATTGGACGTTAAGTCATCCGGAAGTAAGTGCCGATAAGGCATGTAGAACAATAAGCCCGTCACGGCTTTGTGAGCTGGCTGTGGAATGCGTGCCCGACGGAAATATCGGTGTTGCATACACTTACAATGAACCTTCGGTTTGGTATGAATTTGTTTATGATACCGCCAAACTTGTGAAGGATGCAGGTCTTAAGAATGTGCTGGTGACAAACGGTTTTCTAAACAGGGAGCCGTTGTCGGCTTTGCTGCCTTTTATTGATGCGGTAAATGTTGATATAAAATCAATCAATCCGGCTTTTTATAAGGATTATTGCCAGGGTATGCTGAAACCTGTTTTGAATTACTGTAAACTGGCTAAGGAATACTGCCTTGTAGAAATAACAAATTTAATGATACCGACTTTGAATGATTCGGATGATGATATAAAGAAACTGGCTGCCTGGGTCGCCAAAAATCTCGGTAAAGACACGCCTTTGCATTTTTCAGCGTACCGTCCGGAATTTAAAATGGATATTCCTCCGACTTCACCTGAGTCGCTTGAACGAGCACGCGGTATCGCCGTAAAAAAACTCTCCAGCGTATATATCGGTAACATTATTACCGGTAATGGTGCGGATTCTTTCTGTCCGTCCTGCAAAAAGCCTTTGGTTAAAAGGATGGCTTTTCGCTCTATTGAAAGTTTTATCAAAGAGCCGTCCTGTCCGTTTTGTGGTAAAGATATCAATTTTAGAGTTTGAAAATTTGGTGAACGATGAGATTTAATATTTTCCTGACATTACTGCTGCCAATGTTTATGCTTGTTGTTCTGCTGATATTTTTTAATACAAGTACTTTTAGAGAAAGTATTGACTCCAGTTTGCAGCAGAGGATGATGCTTGAATCGGATCTGATAGTGGAACGTCTTGAGCGCTGCCTGGAAAAGTATAATACCGACAGCGGACTTGAAATTGATTCGCAGGCTGTTGCCGATTTAAACCTGATATCGGATCAATTTGACCGTATTACCAGTTTGCAGTTACTGCAAAACGGCACGAAAGAAATTTATGGTTTTCCTGAAAAAGGTGCTGCCAGTGGTTTAAATAATGCCCGTTCCGATGAAAAAGAGACTACTCCATCTCTGATAAACAATCTTCTGAAAGTGAGGCCGCTTCCTTTCAAATCGGAAAGAATGCTCGGATTAAAGCTGAAAGAGCCGGTGTTGATTTCATTGACTCTGACATCTTCTTCCGCAGTCGCCTTGTCAAGGATTAATTTTGTCATCAATATTTTTCTGACTGTTTTCTTTTTGATTTGTGCGTACGTGGCTGTTTCCAGCTGGATTTCCAATGCTCTTGAAAGACCGCTTGCCCTGATGTTGTCTGCTCAGGAAAAGATAGCCAGAGGCGAATATGATGCCAGACTGCATACGGAGTTGGCGAACTCAAACGAGCTCACACAGACTTATGCTTCTTTTAATAATATGGCAACAGAGCTGCAGAGTTCAAGAGATGAGCTTGAGAAAAAGAATAAGACTTTGGCGGAACTCAATGAAAGTTATAAAAATCTTAATGAAAAACTTGAAATGGAAGTCCAGCATAAAACACAGGAACTCAGGGAGTATTTTTCGCTTATAAGCCATGATTTGAAAGTTCCCATTGCTGCCGCCAAAGGATATACCGATTTGCTGATGAGGCCCAAGACCGGGCCTCTTAATGATAAACAGAAAGAGTTTATAAAAAACATTTCACTTACTCACGGATATCTTTTAAATTTGGTCAGGAATATGATCGATTCCGTTAAATATGAAGGCGGAAAGATCAGTTACTTTTTTGAATGTTTTGATATTGACGAAGTTGTTGAAGAATGTGAAAGTAATGTTATGCTTAGTATTCAGGAAAGAAATTTGCATTTTAGGGTAGTCAGGCCTTCTGATGAAAAGTTGTTTGTTTGGGGAGACAAAGTTAAAATCACCCGTGTAATCTCAAATTTGCTCAGCAACGCGATAAAAATATCTCCGGATGATTCTGACATTAGTCTTATTTTTAAAGAAAAGGATGATACCGTTGAAATTTGCGTGTCCGATGAAGGCTGCGGCATTTCACGGGAGAATATCTCAAAAATATTTGATAAGTTTACCCAGTTCCCTTATGGAGATAAGACTTCGGGCGGTATGGGACTCGGATTGTATATTGTCAATAAAATTATTGAAGGGCATGAACGTAAAATAGAGGTTAAGAGTGAAGTCGGGCAGGGTACAAGTTTTTCTTTTGAACTTAACAGGTGCAAACCGGGGAATTAAATGCGAGTGTGAGGTTATTTATGGATGAAGCCGGAAATAAAATCAGGATTTTGATTGCCGATGATCATAATTTGTTTCGCCAGATGCTTTTTCATATGATCAGCGATGAAGATGATATGGAAGTTATCGCCGAGGCCAATAACGGCAAGGAGGCTGTTGAGTTTTGTATTTCAGAAAAACCTGACGTGGTTGTATTGGATATTAATATGCCTGTTATGGACGGACTTGAAGCTATACGTCTTATCCATAAAAACAATCATGATACAAAGGTTGTAATCCTTACGGCGATCGAGGATGATGATTATATTTTTAAGTTTATCAGAGAAGGGGCAACGGCTTATCTGATAAAAGATACTACTCCTGAGGAAATGCTCATGACCATCAGATCTGCCCATTTCGGCGAATCACTTGTTCAGCCCAGGGTTATGAATAAAATTTTTAAGGAATTCTGCAAACTTTCCGAGGGCAAGGAAGAAAGGTCCCATCTTAATGAGGATGCCGAGGGGATTGCTAATCTTACCGACAGGGAAAAAGAAGTTCTTGCTCTTGTCTCAAAGGGTCTGAATAATAAAGAAATTGCCTCGTCCCTTTTTATTTCCGATGCTACGGTCAAAACACATGTCGCGAACCTGATGTCAAAACTGGGGATGAGGGACAGGGTGGAGTTGGTGCTGTTTGCTTTGAAAAGCGGCTTTTCAAGTCTGTCATAAATATAGTTACGCCACTTAGTAAAGTCTAAAAAAAAATTTAGCTAAAAATACTTTAAGGTGGGTATAACTCCTGATTAGAGCAATTTGTATTCTATATGTCACAAAAATCCGGTAAACATTTTTAAAAGACGGCGTAGCCGTCATCGCGAGTCCCCGCCTTCGCGGGGATAAACTCCGCTGTGGCGAACCATTATTTTATGGATTGATCGATGTCGGTTGTTTGTTAGGAATATGACGTTTCAATTGCAAACTGCTCTAGGGGATAAAATACTAAAGGGAACTGAATCAGTTCCCTTTAGTATTTTATAAAATTATTTTTCTGTTTTTATACTCCCAGCATTGCAAGGCCTAGCCCTAGAAGTAAGGTTTTTCCATCAATAAGTTTTTCAGCTATTTTCTGAGTCAGCATAAAACCTGCCGCTCCGAGTGCTCCGCCGCCGGCGATTCCACCGGCAACACTAAGTGCCGTTCCGCCGCCGATAGCTGACATTGCCGCAGAACCCAGCATTGCTCCGCCGACAGCTCCGGCGATGGTTGGGGCAAGTACTAGACCGGCAAGTCCGAGGACTATAGGCGGTGTAGCTATGGCATACAGTACGTTGCCTACTTTTTTAGCAATATTCCCTGCTTTTTGCAAGAATGTTTTTGACTCTTCTGATTTTGTTGCTTCCGCTTTTTCTTCTGCTTTAACTTCTGCGCTATTGCCGGTAATAGCAGAAGTTTTAGGCGCCGGGATATTCAAATCCATTGGATTTGATTTTGCGTCGCCGGATTTATATTCTTCCGTTCCGATTGCCGCATTGTTCTGTTCAATATTTTCCTGACTGTTTTTTATACCATCAGCCTTATTGGCATTTTTTGTCTGGTGTATGTCATATTGTGCCGGGATACTGTTTATACTGTTCATTGAAAGCCCCTCCTTAGTTATGTATACAACTATGCTGACATTATACATTATTGCTGCTAAATTTGTCTGTTAAAATCATGTTAACAGATCTACAATTATCTGTATCAACGTATTTACCATGCAAAACAATTTTTCTCTGTGAGGAACTTTTCATTGTTGATAAAATAAATAAAGGAGCTGTCTTATTTCCTTAACGAGACGGCTCCTTGACTTATAACCAATTTATCTGTTTAGCCAATCATAAACTTTTCGCCTATTTTCATAACTCCTGCCGCAGCAAGCGGGACTCCCACAAACGCACCGATTGCTCCACCGGCTATTTTTGCGGCCATTCCTCCGCCGAGGGCTGCTGCTCCTGATACTCCAAGAAATGCTCCTGCTCCCAGTGCTCCGATGACCGGTGCGGCAAACATAGCTCCGATGGCTGCTCCGGCTGCATACATAGGGGCGTTCCAGAGAAAATCTGCAACTTTATCTCCTATTTTGCTGAATATTCCCGGTTCGTCATTTTTGGTTTTAACTTCTTCTGTTTTATTTGCCGAATTTTTTGCAACCGGTTCCGGTGTTTTTATATCGGTGCCTGTTTTGTCTGCAGACTTATTTCCGAATTTAGGGTAGGGGAAATTTAATTCCATTAGTTCTAAATCGCTGATCTGTCCTGCATTATACTCGTCAAGTCCTTCGGTTATTTGCGGGTCCCAATATTTGCTGACTTTATTTTCAGAATTTGTATTATTGCTATGATTAATGTTTTGAATACTTGAATTTAATGAGGGTCCTATATTGTTCATAGATATTACACACTCCTTAAACATAAATTATAGAATTTATCAATATAAACATTGATTTTACACCCAGTTACTATTATATTTCCAGGAGGGAAATACTGCAACTTTTATTTTGTTAAAAGTATGTAACTTTTTAGTATTGTTAATGTTTATTAAATTTTTATAATGTTTTGAATTTTGGAAAGGATTTTATCCTGATTTTTTAGAAAATATTTAATAATTATTTAATAATTGATTTTTAGTTAATATAATTATTAATATTAACAACAATCAGTTTATATGTTTAACGGTTTATGGAGTTGTTGGGTCCGTTATTTGAATCCTTAAAAAAATCCGCTGCTGACAGGCAATATGTTTTTTATGACCTTACGCCCGGCCTTTATTTTCCCTGTGTATATAGCGAATATTTGCTGCAAAAGTAAAGTATTTTGCTTACATGTCTAATTTTTACAAGTATTCTGTTGTTAATTATGCGTTCTGTGCGTTTTAAAACCGGAGACTTGTTTTGTTTTTTAGGAGGTTGTCAAAATGGGTAATATATTTTTGAATGACAAAGACCACAGTGTCTTTTCATGGGAGAAACTAGGTAATATAAAGGAAGGGCGCGGTGATTTGGGGGAAGATGTTCCGGTGCTGGTATACAGGCTTATGCAGTTTACAATGCTTGACGTCCTGACTAAGAATTTTGGGCGTAAAAAGGCCAATGAGTGTTTACAGGAAGCCGGGTTTCTTGCCGGAACGGAATTTGCCCGAAATGTGCTTGATTTGAATGTAGATTTTAATACGTTTGTTGCTAATTTGCAAAAAGCGTTGAAGGATTTAAAAATAGGTATTCTGCGTATGGAGTTTTTTGATGAAAATACGGGAGAAATTGTCCTGACTGTGGGACAGGATTTAGACTGCAGCGGACTGCCAATTACGAATGAAACAGTTTGTGATTACGATGAGGGGTTTATAGCCGGGATCCTTGAACTGTATACCGGTAAATCTTATTCTGTGCGTGAGGTTGATTGCTGGGCCAGCGGCGACAGGGTATGCCGTTTCCGTGGGGTTCTCAAACAATAGAAAGCAGGCTTTTGTGGAAGAATGTACTGAATATTCGGACGAAATCAGAGACACATTAAAATCCGTTGCCGATACTTGTTTTGCTTATTTACGTGATGTTATTTACGATCCGGCGCACGCTTCGCTGGATCTCACACAATTACCGGAAGAGTTTGTTGACTTGGGTAAGGGGTTGCGCTTTTTCTGTGATATTGTAATTGAAACCAGAAATCTTGCCAAAGAGCTGGCCGGCGGAAATTTACAGTGCAAATTGCCGTCGCCGGGCAATGAAATAGCCGCTCCGCTTAAGACGCTGCATGCATCTCTGAGCCATCTTACCTGGCAGACTCAGCAGGTGGCAAAAGGTGATTATCAGCAGCGTGTCGAGTTTATGGGCGCTTTTTCGGAAGCATTCAACAATATGGTTAAACAGTTGGAACAGCGGCAGAGAATCACCCTTGATGAAAAATCAAGGCTTGAAATGTATGTGAATCTGGTGCTTAAGAACTGTCCTGATCCGGTAATTTTATTTGACCGCAGCGGACAATTGGCTTATGCCAGCGATTCTTTTCTGCTATGCTGCGGCATTTCGCAAATCGACGGAATTTTAGGAAAAAAAATAGGTGAATTGTTTGCGCCCGTTGTCTCCGTTGACTTTTTAAGTGATCTTGAGATCCTGTTTGATGCCGCTGCAGTTGAGGCGCTTACAGTGAAAATAGGACAGGAGATAGATTTCAGCAATAGTGGAAATATGCGTAATTACCAGATACAGATAACGCCTATGCTGGAAGCCGGTGGTAATGCCGGTGTAATGGTTCTTCTCCATGACAATACTGACATTGAGCGGGCACTCAGCGAAGCTGAGAGGCTGCGTGCGCTTGCGGAGCAATCTTCAAGAGCCAAGTCGCTTTTTTTGGCCAACATGAGTCATGAGATACGTACGCCGATGAATGCGATTATCGGCATGACTATGATCGGAAAATCTGCGGATGATATCGCCCGCAAGAACTATTGCTTTACGAATGTTGAAAATGCTTCGAAGCACCTGCTTGGCGTGATCAATGATATTCTGGATATGTCTAAAATTGAGGCTAACAAGTTTGAGCTGTCACCGGTAGAGTTTGATTTTGAAAACATGATTAAGATGGCTGTGAATATCGTAAATCTGCGTATTAGTGAAAAGCAACAGAAATTTATGATAAATATCGATCCCCAAATACCTGCGGCTCTTATAGGCGATGATCAACGGTTAGCCCAGGTAATAACTAATTTATTGGGGAATGCGGTCAAGTTCACACCGGAGGACGGTTCCATTTATCTTGATACACAGTTTTTGAGTGAAGAAAACGGCGTCTGCACGGTAAAAGTGTCTGTGACCGACACCGGTATCGGTATTACTCCAGAACAGCAGCTTCTTTTATTCAAATCCTTTCAGCAGGTGGAAAATTCGATGTCGCGCAAATTTGGGGGAACGGGGCTGGGGCTCTCCATTTCTAAAAACATTATTGAAATAATGGGTGGAAGTATATGGGTGGAGTCCGAGTTTGGCAGAGGTTCTACTTTTGCCTTTACCGTTAAGCTTGCGCGCGGAGAGGACAGAAAGCAGGAATTAAAGGGGGTAAGCGTAGATTGTAGCCATCTTCGTATTCTGGCAATAGACGGTGATGCGGACGTGTTGAACTGTTTTAAGAATATATTAAATGGCTTTGGCGTCTCCTGTGACACGGCTTCGAGTTCAGAAGAAGCTTTCCGGATGATTGAGCTGAATGGTGCTTATAATATCTATTTTGTGGACTGGAATCTGCCTGGTACTGACGGCATAAAATTAATAAAGGCTATCCGTGAAAAAGAGCAGGGCACTCCCGGCATTGCCGCACTGATTCTTTCGGATGCCGAACGTCTTATTGTTGAGGATGAGGCAAGGAGGTCCGGTATCGCCGACTTTCTGTCAAAGCCCTTGTTTCCGTCTGCCGTTGCTGATATTATCGGCAATTCTCTCGGTGCCGTAAAATGTATGAAAGAGCCGCTGCCGGATTCGGCCGGCATATTCAAGGGCCGCTGCATTCTTCTGGCTGAAGATGTGGAAATTAACCGTGAAATTGTAATAGCTTTGCTTGAGTCCACGCTTTTAAGTATTGAATGCGCGGAAAATGGTGTTGAAGCTGTGCGTATGTTCCGTGAAGCCCCGGATAAATATGATATGATTTTTATGGACTTGCAGATGCCTGAAATGGACGGCTATGAAGCCACCCGCCAAATCAGAGCGCTTGATGCTCCGCAGGCTAAAACCATTCCCATTATTGCAATGACTGCCAATGTCTTTAAGGAAGATATTGAAAGAAGCTTTGCCGCCGGTATGAATGGTCACGTCGGCAAACCTCTTGATTTTGATGAGGTGCTGGAAAAACTGTGCAGTTACCTGCCTAAAGGCATTTGCGGCAATGCTGCCCGCTAATTGTTTTTTATATTATCACCTTAATTAATGAATCTTTATTATTTTTGATTTTAGAAAGGGTTTTGTCTTAACTGTTTAGAAGAGTATTTTAAATAAATCATTTTATAATATTGTCGATATGTTGTGTATTTTCCTGAGTCGGTTTAAGGAGTTTTTATGAGACTGAAAATAGGCTTGCTGACTGATGAAACAAATGGCATTTTGCCGGTAAATTATCAATACCCTCTTTCTTCGGCAATATACAGAATAATATCAAGCTCTGATCAGGCTTATGCCGAATTTCTTCATAGTCATGGTTATCAAAAAACAGGTTCTCTTAAGACATTTAAACTCTTCACTTTTTCCGATTTAAAAACCCCGTTTAAAATTAACAAAGACCGCCTCATTATGACTTCTAATGAGGCTAATTTTATTGCATGCTTTCATATGCCTGAAGCTCTGACGCATTTTGTTCAGGGCCTGTTTCTGAACGAGCATATAGATATTGCCGACAAGATAAGCCGCGTCAGGTTTGCGGTCAAACAGGTGGAGACGCTGCCGTTGTTTCCTGATTCCGGGGATGATTTATTGGAGGTTATCCTGCAGCCGCTGTCTCCATTGGTAGTATCTGTCGTCAATGAGAATGATCGTCAGGACTTTCTGTATCCCGGAGACGAACGTTTTGCAACTGCTCTTTTGAGTAACTGGAAGGACAGGTATTCCGTTGTTTACGGCAAGGAGCAGGCCGATGTGGATTTTGAAGAGGCTTATGTTGCGGTTGTTAATCCGGAGAAGGCAAAATCGCGTTTGATTACCATTAAATCGGGGACTAGGGCAGAAACGAAGATCAGGGGGATGGTTGGGTTTAAAATCCGTGTGATCGCCAAGGCGAGGGTTTTAAATCTGGCGCTTGATGCCGGGGTAGGGAGGTATTGTTCGCAGGGATTCGGGTGCATGGGGGTTGTGGGGTAAGCTAAAGATATAGTGATTTGCCGTCATCGCGAGCCGTTAGGCGTGGCGAGCCAGGGTGTGCGTGGTTGTTGCCCCTGTTTTTATGAAGATAAACTTAAACAGGAATTAGTGTTTCAAGGGGGGGGTGTCATTCCCATGTAGACGGGAATCCATCTTCGTAGGATGTCCGGAGACCATTGGGCCAGTCCGATCCGCTATTGTTTTATGTGCAGGAACAAAGAAACTCCCGACAGCGACCATTTTACGCGTATTTTAATTTGGACAAACCTCAATGCAGCTTACTTCTTGTTGTGACCAGCACAACAAGAAGTGGTACCCTAACGGGCACCATTTTGATTTATATTGGACGGCCTCCGCCGCATTTTATGTTCAAATCTGCGACGCTGTTCGGTTTGATGGAATCCATAAAAAATACGCGAATGGTTCCCGTTATCTCCGTTAAAGGTTCCTGCACATAAAACAACCGCATATATTCTGTGGAAGTGCCCATTGTAAGAAGGAAGATTACAATAATCTTGTCACAGCGGTGCAGAAACATGTTGTAAAGGTGAAGAAGGAGCGAAAGCTAGAAAAGCTATTCAAGCAGCTGAAAAAACTATAGTTGGTCTGAAGGCTAAATTTGTGGAGCTGCCGTAACAAAATAATTTCTATAAATTTATTATTGGGTAGCACATGGACTTACTCTTCTGCCGGGCATGGAGAAAGATCCGCAGCAGACACGGGATTTGCGGTGATATGAGATAAGTGATAGACCATCATATTCAATATGACATAAAAAGGGCTGTGAATCATCAACATCGTGGAGCATTAGAAATTTGTCAAAAGATGTATATAGGTGCTATAATTCATTGGCGAGATGAGTTCAATAAATTTTCCTACTATTGTGAAGTATGCGCGCTAAAAGTAAGGCATGTGCCATTTTTCTTGGCACGTGCCTTAAAAAATCAGTTTTGTTACAATCAGTAGATGGGAAAACGGCAGAACTCACCCAAACAAGATGGCAAAGTCTGTGTTCTTCGATTTCTGTGAACAAAAAGGGATTAACGCGGAAGCCATGCTCCAGAAAAAAGGTAAATGAGAGAAATAACGATTATGGCTATCAAGAAGAGTGAGATTTACAGCCAAATATGGGCTGCTTGTGATAAACTACGCGGAGGCGTTGAGCCTGCGCGTTATAAGGATTATATTCTGACATTATTGTTTGTCAAATATGTTTCTGACCGCTTTAAGAGCAACGATATGTGGGATATCGAAGTCCCGCAGGGCGGCAGTTTTGATGATATAATTAAGCTCAAAGGTACTAAAAATATTGGCGAGGGCATCAATATTGCTATTGGCGCACTCGCAGAAGCAAATGAATTAAAAGGCATTATTGATATTGCCGATTTTAACAGCGAGGAACTTGGCACTGATAAAGAGGCCGTGGACAAGCTCTCCGGCTTGATAGAGATATTTCAGAAGCCGGAGCTTGATTTTACGTATAACCGCGCAGGTGGTGATGATATTCTTGGCGATGCTTATGAGTATTTAATGCAAAATTTTGCCAAGGATTCCGGCAAGAGTAAAGGGCAATTTTATACGCCTGCCGAGGTTTCCCGTATTATTGCACAGATTATCGGAATTGAGCAGGCAACAGGAACGGACAAAACCCTTTACGATCCTGCGTGCGGTTCGGGTTCGCTGCTGATTCGCGCTGCGGATGCTGCCCCGAAAAAAACAGATGGAACTCCGAATGTAGCAATCTACGGACAAGAGATAACGAAAGAGACCGCTGGCCTTGCCCGTATGAACTTTGTACTGCACAATATGGCGGCGGCTGAGGTTGCCGGAAACAAGAGCACACTTGCCAATCCACATTTCAAAGATGAGCGCAATCCCAATCTGCTTAGAACTTTTGATTACATCGTTATGAATCCGCCGTTCTCCTATAAGTCTTGGATGGACGGAATGAATATAACTGTCAAAGGTGATGTGGCAACAGAACCGTTTGGCCGCTTTGATGGCTACAAAGTGCCGCCGGAAAAGAATGGTGATTATGCGTGGTTCCTCCAGGTGCTGCGTTCATTGAAATCCGCAGGTAAAGCCGCTGTCATATTACCACACGGTGTATTGTTCCGTGGAAATTCAGAAGCGGATATCCGCAAAGAGATTATTGACCGGGGCTATATCAAGGGGATTATTGGACTTCCTGCTAACTTATTTTTTGGAACGGGTATACCCGCCTGCATTATCGTGATTGATAAAGAGGATGCAGCAGAGCGTAAGGGCATTTTTATGATTGATGCCTCAAAAGGTTTTATCAAAGACGGTAATAAAAATCGCCTGCGCGAACAGGACATCCATAAGATTGTTACGGTATTCAATGGGCAGATTAAGCTGGACAAATACTCCCGCTTCGTGCCCAACGATGAAATCAAGAATACTAACGAGTATAACCTGAACATTCCCCGCTATATTGATAGCAGTGATCCGGAAGATTTGCAGGACATCAATGCGCATTTGAACGGTGGTATTCCTGCGGTTGATATTGAAAACAAGGCGGAGTTCTGGAAGGTCTATCCTTCCATGAAGGCAATGTTGTTCAAGCCTCTGCGCGATGGATATTATCAGCCAGTTATAGAAAAGGACGATGTGGTCGGCGCTATCACCTCTCATACGGAGTTTATCAGCCACGCCAATATGGTGGATGGCGCGTATTCGGCATGGAAGGAAAAGGTCACACCTAAGCTGATGAACCTGAACCAAGGGGACGAGCCGAAGGCGATTATCTGTGAGTTGTCGGAATCGCTTCTTTCGGCATTTTCCGAAGTTCCATTGATTGATAAATATGATGTTTACCAAAAACTCATGGAATACTGGGCGGACACCATGCAGGATGATGTATATGCTGTCTGCTTTGACGGCTACGGTGTTGGCCGCAAAATTTCCTATGAATATGCCGTTAAGACGAAAAAGGTCAATGGCGTAAAAGTCGAAGAAAAGACCGACAAGGTAAAAAACTATGATGGAGAAATCATCCCCAAGGCGTTGCTGATTGAGCATTTCTACCCTGAAGAGCTAAGCGCCTTGCAAAAGCATCAGGGAGAGCTGGATGGCATTACGGCACAGCTTGAGGAGCTCGTGGAAGAAAACCACGGTGAGGACGGCTATTTTACGTCCTTAGACAATTTGAAAGACGCAACAATCAAAGCCCGCATAAAGGTTCTTAAAAAGGATGCCGACAGTGCGGTGGAGCTTGCTGTTTTAGAGGAATATCTGCTCTTGTCTGGCTATGGGTCTGACGCTAAGAAAATGTTGAAACAAGCTGATATGGCTCTGGATATGGCAGCAAGAGAAAATTACGAAAAGCTAACGGATACGGAGATCAAGCAGCTTTTGGTGGAAGAAAAGTGGTTCCGCGCTATTTATAATGGCATAGATGCCATTCATTCCGCTGTATCGCACCGACTTTCTTACCGCGTCATCGAGTTGGTGGAGCGATATGAGTTTACACTGCCTGAATGCGAGGCGGAGGTTACTGCACTGGAAAGAAAGGTCAAATCTCATTTGGAAAGGATGGGGTTTGTATGGTAATACCAAAAGGTTACAGAGCTACAGATTTAGGCCTTTTGCCTGAGGGTTGGGACATTGTTAAAATTGGTGATATCACGACTGCAAAAGCTGGCGGAACACCTTCTACACTAATACCCCATTATTGGGGTGGAAGTATTCCGTGGATGAGTTCGGGCGAACTACATCAAAAGCGCATACGGAATGTTGTGGGCAGAATTACAGTTGATGGATTAAACAACTCAAGTACCCATATGATACCTCACAAATGTGTCTTAGTTGGTTTGGCAGGGCAAGGTAAAACGAGAGGTACAGCAGCTATTAACTATATTGAGCTATGTACAAATCAGTCAATTGCTGCAATATATCCATCTGATAATCATGTAAGCGAGTATCTTTACCAGAATATTGATAGTCGTTATTCTGAGTTGAGAGAATTGTCAACTGGAGACGGTGGGAGAGGCGGCTTAAATTTAAAAATCATCCTCAATATTCCCTTCCCATATCCTCCGTTGCCCGAGCAAGCCGCCATTGCCGAAGCTCTTTCCGATGCGGATAGCTTGATTGCATCCATTGAAAAGCTGATAGCAAAGAAAAAGGCCATTAAGCAGGGCGCTATGCAGGAGCTTCTCACAGGCAAAAAACGCCTGCCGGGGTTTAGTGGGGAGTGGTTTGAAACTTCACTCGGCGAATTATGCTATCTTGTGACAAAACAGACCGGGTTTGATTACACAGCGACTATAAAGCCCTCACTGTCTATTAAAAAGAGACAGGGGTATATACCATTTATTCAAAACAAAGATTTTCAAGGATATGTTATTAATAACGATACCGATTTTTTCATTCCATTAATAGTAGCACAGGCATTCCCTAAAATTTTGCTCAATGAGCCGTGTTTGCTTATTTCGATCTCTGGGCGCATAGGAAACGTAGGATACTATGATAAATCGGAACTTGCATTTATTGGAGGTGCAGTTTGCATCGCTCGATTCAAAAATATGAATCATGCTAAATGGGTGATGATTTACTTGCAATCCAGTAAAGGTCAAGTGCAGATATTTGCTAATGAAAAGTCAGGTGCCCAGCATAACCTTACGATTGCTGACATCCGAAACCTTATAATACCTATGCCAAACGAAAATGAACAAACCGCAATCACTTCTTTTCTTTCTGATATGGACATCGAAATAGAGCAACTTGAAAAGAAGCTGGCGAAATACCACCTAATCAAGCAGGGCATGATGCAGGAGCTTCTAACGGGGCGGATACGGCTGATTGAGACTGACAAAAAGGCTGAATCTGCACCAAAAGGACACAATCAACATTATGACGACGCCATTGCCATATCCGCGATTGTCAACGCATTTTATGATGACAGGTTTATTCTTGGGCGCGTGAAAGTACAAAAGCTCTTGTATTTGCTGCGCCGCAAGCAGGATGCCGATGTGTCCGCTTTCAAGAAGAAGGCGGCAGGGCCCTACAATGAGGAAGCGCGATACAAGGGCGGCGAATCGATTGCTGTCAAGAGCGGATATATAGCAGTTGAACGCAGCGATAAGGGATCGAAGTTCAGCAAAGGTGGCAGTATAGCTGCTGCTTTGAAGTATGTTGACAATATGCAATCGGATATCGATTGGTTGGTTGAAAAGTTCAGGTTTTACAACACAAACAAGGAAACCAAAAACCTTGAAGTGCTGGCAACGGTGGATATGGCCGCCTGTGAACTTGAGAAGGATGGTAAGGCGGTTAATCTTGATGCTGTCAAGGATGTGATCCGTTCCAACAAGGAATGGGCGCCGAAGTTGCAAAAGACATATTTTACGGATCCGGCAATCAATCAGGCAATACTTGAAAGCAAGGAGCTTTTCAGTTGACGGATGCCTGTATCGATGAGGAGGGCTCTATATGAGCGTCGGTGTAAGAGAAAAGAAAACGCAGGAGCGGGTCATCAAGCTCTTTGTGAATGAGCTGAGATATACTTATCTCGGTGATTTTACCGACCGCCCAAACAACTCCAACATCGAGCAGGAATATCTGCGTGCTTTTTTGCAAAAGCAAGGGTATTCCGATGTTCTCATTGACCGTGCAATACGAGAGCTTGTCAACACGGCAGGCAACCAGCAGCTAAGCCTATATGACCTGAACAAAGCTACGTATGCCTTGCTCCGTTACGGCGCAAAGGTCAGCGAGAGCGTGGGACTGCATAATGTTACGGTTAATTATGTGAATTGGAACAAGCCGCTTGAAAACGACTTTTACATTGCCGAGGAAGTTACCTACTATGGCAAGCAGCAGAAACGCCCGGATTTAGTGCTTTATATCAACGGCATTGCCTTTGGCGTTATAGAGCTAAAACGCAGCACAGTATCTATGTCTGAAGGAATACGCCAAAACCTCACCAATCAGCGCAAAGAATTTATTATGCCGTTCTTTGCCACGATTGGCATTATCATGGCGGGCAACGATTCCGAGGGGCTTCGCTATGGCGTTATAGGCACGCCTGAAAAGTATTTTCTCTCTTGGCGTGAGGATGAAACCGCCATGGATAAAGTATCTGTATCCATCCGCAAGACAAACGAAGGCTACCCCATTAAACTGGACAAAAATCTGATTTCGCTTTGCAGCAAAGAGCGTTTTGTTGAGATTCTACATAATTTCATTGTCTATGACGGTGGAACGAAAAAGACCTGCCGGCCCAATCAATTCTTTGGCGTTAAGGCTGCGCAGGACTATATTGAGCGGCGTGCAGGCGGCATCATTTGGCATACACAGGGATCAGGCAAATCGCTGACGATGGTGTGGCTTAGCAAGTGGGTCAAGGAAAATGTGCCCGATAGCAGGATTTTGATTGTTACTGACCGAGATGAACTGGATACGCAGATTGAGCGAGTGTATAAAGGCGTGGATGAAAAAATCGTCCGCACTAAAAGCGGGCGCGATCTGGTAAATAAAATCAATGATACTTCGCCATCGCTTATGTGCTCACTGATCCATAAGTTTGGAAGGCGTGGCGGTGAAGCGTCAGAAAAAGACTATGAGAGCTTTATTGAGGAAGTAAAAGCCGCGTTGCCACAAAACTTTTCACCTAAGGGAGATTTCTATGTTTTTGTGGACGAGTGCCACCGAACACAGTCCGGCAGACTGCATAAAGCAATGAACATTATTCTGCCCAATGTTGTCTTTGTCGGCTTTACAGGAACGCCGCTGATGAAAAAGGACAAACTCACGAGCCTTGAAATATTTGGTCCGTATATTCATAAATACAAGTTTGACGAGGCCGTGCGAGATAGGGTTGTGCTTGACTTACGGTATGAAGCGCGCGAAGTGGAACAGGATGTCGTTTCACAGGAAAAAATTGACGCTTGGTTTGAATCAAAAACGAGTGGTCTTAGCGATGTTGCGAAGGCAAGACTGAAAAAACGATGGGGCAATCTGCAAAAGGTATTTAGCTCAAAGGCACGGCTTGGTGTTATTGCGTCTGATATTATCTTTGATATGGAGACAAAATCACGGTTGCGTGAAGATGGGCGTGGTAATGCTATGTTGGTTGCCAGCAGCATTTATCAGGCGTGTAAATACTACGAAATATTTCAGGATAGTGGCTTAAAGAAATGCGCCATAGTAACATCTTACGTTCCGAACCCTGGCGATTTGAGGACGGAAACGGTCGGTGAAGATGGCGAGACTGAAACCGCAGAGCAATATGAGATTTACCGTAAGATGTTGGACGGCAAAGATGCTGATACCTTTGAAGCGGCAGTCAAGCAGAAGTTTGTGGAGCAGCCCGACCAAATGAAATTGCTTATTGTAGTTGATAAGTTGTTGACCGGATTTGATGCACCAGCCGCCACATATCTTTACATTGATAAATCAATGAGGGATCATGGTCTTTTTCAAGCGATTTGTAGGGTTAACCGCCTTGATGGTGAAGACAAGGATTTTGGTTTTATCATCGATTACAAAGATTTGTTCCGTTCCCTTGAAAAAGCTGTAGAGGACTATACTTCAGAGGCATTTGATAATTATGATGCGGCAGATGTATCTGGTCTGCTCAATAATCGCCTTGACAAAGCAAAAGAACAGCTTGATGATGCGCTGGAAGCGCTTCGCGCACTCTGCGAGCCCGTAGCTGTGCCCAAAGATGATATTGACTTTATACACTATTTCTGTGGCAGAGATTCCGAGGCGTTTGATTTAGATGAGCTTGAAGATAATATGCCCAAGCGGGAGCAGCTCTATGAGCTTTCGGCTACGGTTATGCGTGCTTTTTCTGAGGTGTCCGGGGAGCTGAAAGAGAAATATTCATATACTTCGGAACAAGTAAAGGCGCTTGATGGTGAACTACATTACTTTGTTAAAGTGCGGGATGTCGTTCGTGTTGCCAGCAGGGATTATATTGATCTTAAAGGTTATGATCCTGATATGCGGCATTTGATTGACACCTATCTTTCAGCCTATCCAAGCCGTGTTCTTTCTTCGTTTGGTGATATTCCGCTGGTTCAGCTTCTTGTTGAACGTGGAATTGATGCGGTCAAAGATATGCCTGCCAAGACTAAGAAGGAACAAGAGGCCGTTGCTGAGACAATTGAAAACAATGTGCAGAAAGAAATCGTTGAAAAACGCCAGAGTAATCCCAAATACTATGAAAAAATGTCCGCCTTGTTGCGTGAGCTTATTGAGCAGCGGCGCAATGAGGTTATCAATTATGAGGACTATCTTAAACGAATCGTAGAGTTGGCGAAAGATATTCGTCAGCCGGAAAGCACCTCGCGCTATCCTGAATGTATTAAGAATAGCGCTGCGATGCGGGCACTTTATGATAATTTAGATGGAGATGAAGAACTTGCTGTTAGTGTTCACCAGGCTATCCTTGAAGCACGGTTAGATGGTTTTAGAGGGAACATTGTGAAGGAGAGAAAGATACGCCGCGCAATTGAAGCAGCTTTGCATGGTGATAAAGCAAAGGCGGAGGAATTGATGAAAATTGTAAATGAGCAGGGTGAATATTGATGATCGACTTGAATGTTGGCGGGGTTGATATATCTGCTGAAAAGAAGCAAATTAAAAATATGTATATACGGGTTCTTCCCCCTAATGGCAAGGTCAAGATAACTGCACCAATCTCAGCTACAGAAGATGCAATCCGAATGTTCGCGGTATCTCGTATTGCTTGGATTAAAAAGCAGCGCCAAAAGTTTGTAGAACAACCAAGACAGACTGAGCGTAAATATGTGACTGGTGAAAGCTATTATTTATGGGGAAAACGGTATCGCTTGAATGTCATATGTAGTAATGTTAGAAATGATATTTATATAAGCGGTCAAAAAATAGTCTTACAAGTGCGAAAAGACAGTACACCGCAGCAACGTGCCAATGTAATGGACGAATGGTATAGAGAAGTATTGAAAAATGCTATTCCTCCAGTATTTGAGAAGTGTGAGAGGCTTGTCGGGGTTAAGGCAAAAGAGTGGCAAGTGAAAAACATGAGAACCAAATGGGGTACATGCAATATACAGGCAAAACGTATCTGGCTCAATTTGCAATTGGCTAAAAAAACGCCGGAATGCCTTGAATATGTAATAATCCACGAGCTTGTTCATCTATTGGAGAAAAACCATAATGATGTTTTTAAACAGCACATGGAGAGGTTTTTTCCCAACTGGAGGACTGTGAAAGCTAATCTGAATGAGCAGATGCTGGAGTATATGGACGAATAGAAACGTAAACCAGAGCCTTTGAAATATGATTTAGAAGGTTTTTGGAGTCGTCGCATAACCGAGGAACATAGACTGATATATTGCATTAAAGAGGATTGTATTTATATGGCAAAATGCAGAATGCATTATCATAAATGAGATTTAAAAAATCAGTAAATTGGTTTTTATTCATCCGGATCTCACATTCAAAAATCAAATAAAAAAATTAGGCGTTCAAATTGATGAAGAACCTTATTATAGTTTAGAAAAAATAAATGCAGTCAATTGCTTCTGTAGGCTAAGGCAAAACGGAGCACCACGAGTGAGGCGTAGGTGTTTCTACGTTGAACGAGGGTGACTCTGTTTTGACGACGCATACAGATGTAATTCACTGCATTTTTATTTAGTAGTCGCCTGTTGGCGGCAGTATCCCACCCGTCGAAACTGAATATTTTTCTTTTTCTTCAAACACTTCGGTAATTTTTTTAATGCCTTTGATAGCCATTGAAAGCTTATCCGGGAATGATTCCAGATCACGCAGCACCGATTTTACTTCCGAAAGGCTTGAGGTGAATTTTCCGGCAATACGGAAATCGCGTATGGCGATAGCCGATAAATTGGCCATATCGGTCAGCAGCTTTGTATGTTCGTTGGTAAAGAAATTCTCGGCGCTGTGTTCAAAATTTAAAACGGCGATAACTTCCTGCCCGTCGATGATCGGTATTACCAGTTCACTGCTCATCTCGCCAAGATACGACTTGTAAAGGTTGGCATAAATTTCGTCTTTAATATTGCCGATGTTTACGACTCTTTTTTCCCGGACAGCAATACCGCTGATACAGTTGTCGATGTTTACGACTGTTGACATCGGTTTTTCTTTTCCCGTTGTGGCGGCAATGACGAGTAAATCCCCCTCTTTTAAAAGCAACTGGCCGGATCTCCCGTTGATGAGCTTTAGGGCACCGGATATTATCTGGTTATAGACTTTGTCCGGATCATCAAGGCAGGAAGCCAGGCTCTTTTCAATTTCCGCAAGTGTTTTTTGCTGTGCGTATAGGCTGGCTATTTTTATTGTATGTGATGCCTGCAGAGCCAGGGTGGAGATTGTTCTGGCAGTATCTTCGTTAAATGCGTTTTGTTTGTTGCTTTCAACATTTAAGACGCCTAAAATTTTACCGCCCTGCATCAGCGGGACTGCCAGCTCGCTTGCGGAGTCTACAAAGAAACGGTTATATCTTTTGTCCTCAAGTACATTGCCGAGAACGAGAGTCTGCCGGTTTTTTACGACTTCACCGCAGAGGCATTCGTCTACCGAAATTCTGGTGTCAATCCCGGTATTGTTTGTCGACGCGGCTATTTTCAGGTCATAGCCGTCGTAAAGCAGTATCTGCCCGTATGTTCCGCCGCTTAGTTCCAGTGCTTTGTCGATGATTATTTTTAAAACCGATTTTAATGAAAAGTCGGATGTTATCAGAAAGTTGTTAATTTCGTCAATAGAGGCAAGAAGTTTTAGCAAATCATTGTTGTCCTGTTTCACTTTTTATCTCTCCATGTTTATTTTATTATATCTCCTGAACGGAACCTCAAGTTTGTTTCCGGTAGCTTTACGTGAAGCTTTGGGCATTGTTTCCGTTATGAACCCGGTAAGATATGCGGGATTATTTATTTTCGATTCTATTTTTTCCATTTCCCCAGCCGGAATTAAATTTTTACCGTCTCCGCCGGCTATTTTATTCAATATTTCCGTGATCGGCTCATCCGCCAGCGGCTTTACCGATTGGCTGATATTTTTTTCCGTATAATTAAATGCGGTTACGGTACCGCCGGTTTCAGCCGTCGTTGTCAGCGGCAGTATCACATCGGCTTTTTGTGTGAATTCCGAATGATACAGTGAACATACCGCCAGGAATTCCAGTCCGCTTAAACTGCTTTTTATCTGCGCAGCCGGCAGATCTTCACCGATAAACAAAGCGCCTTTAAATTCCGCTAAATTCATTTTGCTTTTAGCTGCCGGCAGTTTGCTTTGCCATAATTTTTCGAAAATTTCTCTGTCCTGCGGTTCTTCCAGAGACCTGAATCCCGGAAGCATTCCCGGCCAGGCTCCCCATTTTTTCAGACCATCGTTATTGGCTCCGTCTTCGAGCAATATCAAACCTTTGCCGTTACCGGATACGGAATTTGTTAAAAGCATAAGGTTCAATATTTCCATAATACAGCCGTCTTTGGTGTTGGTGTCATAAATGAAAGTAATTTTAGGCGAATTTTCAATCAGCGTATTCGCTGTTGTTCTAAGGCTTTGCTCGTCTATACCTAAAAAAGCAATATCTTTTATTGAGTTAAGATGTTTTACAAAACCATCGCTGTTTTTTATTTCCGCCATACGTTTGTTCACTGCGGCGTCGCCGCTTGCGGTGATAAATTTCGAGATGACTAAGAAGAATTTACCCAGCGTCCCGTTTTCCGGTTCTATTATGTCGTATGCAATATTTTTAAGCTTTGTATCGGTATCTCCGACAATTATAAGTTTGGCGCCGTTTTTTACGGCACTCCTTATCTTCCAGTTTACGGCGGGAACTGTTTTGCCCGCCGAGGCACCGGTCAGAATAATTATATCCGACTGTTCAAGCCTGTCAAGTGAAGCTGTTGAGATGACAGGGCTGTTTTTGACGGTAAAATCCTGATGGTACTTGTCATATTTGTGTCTGAAGGAGAAAACATTGTCTGTTCCGATAATTCCCTTAGCCAGTTTTACTGCGGCGTAGACAGCAGCGGAAGGCATCGTAGGCGAAATAAAAACAGCAATTGAATCCGGAGTATATTTTTTTGCGATCTCTTTAAGTTTTTCCGAGACATTTTTGCATGCATCGCCGACGGATGCCTTTGCTAACATTCCGTCTTTATTTTTTATGCCGGCCCCTGTGATTCTGTCTGTGTCAAAAAAGCGGTTCATTGCAAAACGGCCGTATTTGCATAGATAATCTCCGTCTCCGTTTACTTTATCCCTTGCCGGGCTGACTCTGACAAATCTGCCGTAGGAGCTGAGACTTATCTCACAAAGAGCATTACAGAACATGCAGTTGCTTTTTTCTCTGTCCGACTCAAACGGGAAATATCCTTCCTTGTCTGAAATAGCGCCGGTAGGGCAGGAGTCAAGACAGTTTCCGCAGCTGATACAGGTACTTTCCGCAAGTTTTTTGTCCATTTCCGGAATAATGGCACTGACAAAGCCCCTGTTTCGCAGTCCGAGAACGGAATATCCGAGGATATTCTCACATGTTTTTATACATCTTTGACATTTGATGCATTTACTATTGTCCAAAATTATATTCGGATGACTGCGATCTGCCGGATTATTTTCCCTGTTTCCGGAGGTGTAAGCGGATGAAACACTGTATTGGGAAGCATATTTTTTCAGCAGACAGTATAGTGTGGCACTGCAGCCGCATTCCAGACAGCGTTTTGATTCCGCTGCCGCTTTGGCCGGACTCAGACTTGTTTCGGTTTCCATAAAATCTGTTGCCCGTATTCTGGCCGGTCTTTGCTCCATCTCGGCACGTTTGGCTTTGGGAACTTCGGGAACGGATTTTTCAGTCAGCGGACCGAAAAAATCTTTGGAGACATAAAATCCCTTGTCATTTTCCACAGCTATTATTGCCGTTAAGGCTTTTTTGCCGGAAGCAATGGCTTCTATAACTGTCGACGGGCCGGTGACGGCGTCTCCTCCGGCAAATATATTGACTGACGATGTCTGCTGATTTTTGGCCGCTTGTATACGGCCTCTGCTGGCAACGACATTTTCCGGAAGAAAATCAAAATTGGAACTTTGTCCCGTAGCGGTGATGACCAGATCGAATTTTTTTATAAATTCGGATCCGGCTATTTCCACGGGACGTCTTCTGCCGCTTTCATCCGCTTCTCCAAGCTGCATTTTTATGCATTCAAGTCCGGTTATTTTAGAATTTTCATTTAACACTTTTTTAGGCGCCGTCAGCAGCAGCAGCTTTACGCCTTCCTTTTTTGCGGCGTCGATCTCTTCATGATGAGCCGGCATTTCATCTTCCGTTCTGCGGTATATGATTGTGACTTCGGATGCTTTGAGGCGTATCGCCGTTCTGGAAGCGTCTATTGCCGTGTTGCCGCCGCCGATAACCGCTACTTTCAAACCGGTAAGATCATTGTTTTCATCAGTATATGCTTTTCTCAGAAAATCAAGGCCGCTTGTAACGGAAGCGCCGTTTTCGATACCGGCATCGCTTGCTTTCCAGGCTCCGCATGCTACGAAAAAGTAATCAAAAGATTTTTTTATTTCTTCAAATTGCAGGTTTGTTCCCAGAGCAGTATTATATTTAAACGAAACGCCCATATCTTCTATGGCTTTAATCTCCAGATCCAGAAGCTCTTTCGGCAGTCTGTAGGAAGGTATCCCGTAACGCAGCATACCCCCGGCCTGAGGCATAGCCTCAAATACCGTAACGTTATAACCGGCCTGTGCTGCATAATATGAGAAGGAGAGACCGGCGGGACCGGCTCCGATAACGGCTATTTTTTTGCCGTTGCCTTTGTTTTGCAATGTCTCCGATTTCAGACCGTCTTCGGACTCGGAAATTGTTCGTTTTACGGAATCAATTGCTATCGACTGGTCGACAAGTTCTCTTCTGCATTTAAGCTCGCACGGCCTTACGCAAACCCTTCCGCAAACAATAGGCAGCGGGTTTGTCTGTTTGATTAGCTCAACCGCTTCTTTAAACAGTGACTGCTCGGTAAGTTTCAGATAGCCCTGAATATCTATTTCCGCGGGGCATTCAAGTCTGCACGGACTGTAACAGTCGGCGCAGTGGTCCGACATCAGAAGCGTCAGGCATTCCTTTCTTGCAGCCGCGACATTTTCAGAATCGGTCTCAATGAC
This sequence comes from Candidatus Xenobia bacterium, assembly GCA_031551355.1. Taxonomy (GTDB): domain Bacteria; phylum Vulcanimicrobiota; class CADAWZ01; order CADAWZ01; family CADAWZ01; genus JAVBNT01. The sequence continues at coordinate 112,299 of JAVBNT010000001.1, forward strand.
CATTCCCTCGGCTACCTTTGTGCTGCATGATGGTAATAATGTTCTGGCCCCTTTCACCTCGACGACGCACAGGTAACAGGAGTTTATGTGTCCGAGCCTTTTTTCATAACAAAGCGTAGGTATTTCCGCTATTTTCAGCGATGTTACCGCTTCAAGAATTGTTATATTTTCTTCAACTTTATAGTCTTGACCGTTTACGGTAATATTAATCTGTTTCAATTTTTTTACCTCATGGTGTTGTTTTGTTGGTTATTTTTAAAGGACGTAAGCTGTTAATCCCTGGAGATAGCCCCGAATTTGCAGGTATCAAAGCATTTTCCGCACTTTATGCACAGTTCCTGGGTTATGGTATACACCTTATCCTGAGAAACAGTCGCGGCATGGGTCGGGCAGACTTTTTTGCACATATTGCATTTTTTACATTTTTGCTGATCCACGGAATATGTTATCAGGCTTTTACAGTATTTTGCCGGGCACTTTTTATTATGTGCATGCGCCATATACTCATCATGGAAATGCTTAAGTGTTGTCAGAACCGGGTTTGGCGCGCTTTGGCCAAGACCGCACAGAGATGATTTTTTGGTCAGCAGCGCAATATCTTCCAGTCTTTTCAGATCGTCCTCGCATGCTTTGCCGCTTACGAGATTTTCCAGTATTTCCAACATTCTTTTGGTGCCTATACGGCAGAAAGTGCATTTACCGCAGGACTCTTCCTGGGTAAACGAAAGAAAAAATCTGGCCATTTCAACCATACAGGTGCTGTCATCAATTATGATCATTCCGCCGGACCCCATAATGGCCCCGGTGGACATTAGGCTTTCGTAATCTACCGGCGTTTCCGCCATTGAGGCGGGTATGCAGCCCCCGGAAGGCCCTCCCATCTGCACTGCCTTGAACTTGCCGCCTCCGGCGATGCCGCCGCCGATGTTGTTAACAATCTCCGAGATCGTCATTCCCATCTCGACTTCAATAAGTCCCGGTCTGGCTATTTTTCCGGCAGTAGTGAATACTTTCGTTCCTTTGGAGCGTCCAACCCCGAGAGACGCAAAATGCTCACCTCCGTTTAAAATAATCCATGGTATATTGGCCAGTGTTTCAACATTATTGATGTTGGTCGGCTTTCCATGCAGCCCGCTCTGAGCAGGATAGGGAGGTCTGACCCTCGGCATACCGCGCATTCCTTCAATGCTGGCGATCAGTGCCGTTTCTTCGCCGCAGACAAAAGCCCCGGCGCCTTCTTTAATTTTTATATCAAATGAAAAACCGCTGTTTTTTATGTTGTCACCAAGCAAATTGTGCTGTTTGGCCTGCTCGATTGCATCTTTTATACGCTCGATCGCCAGCGGATATTCGGCTCTTACATATATATATCCATGCTGTGCGCCTATTGCTCTGGCGGCAATCAGCATGCCTTCCACTACCGAATGCGGATCGCCTTCCAGTATCGAACGATCCATAAATGCTCCCGGATCGCCCTCGTCAGCGTTGCAGATCAGGTATTTAGGTTCTCCCTTTGCTTCGTGCGCCGCTTTCCATTTAAAAGCAGTCGGAAAACCACCGCCGCCGCGTCCCCGCAGGCCGGAAGTCTCTATTTCCTCGATAATTTTTTCCGACGATATTTTATTTTCCAGAATTGAACAGATGGCTTTATAGCCGTCATGGGCAATATAATCTTCAATTGATGACGGGACAATGTTACCGCAGTTGCGCAGCGCGATTCTTTTTTGCGGTTTTAAAAATTTTTCCTTGTCAATAAGCCATTCTTCGATCGGTTTTTTTTCGATAATGTCTTTGTGGACTATGTCAATGGCTCTTTCGGGAGTTATATTCCCATAAAGCCGTTTATTTTCTCCGTCATCTATTTCTACAAGGACTTCACAAAAACACATACCGACGCAGCCGGTTTTAAAAACTTCGATATGTCCAAGATTATTTTTGAAAAGCTCGGCCGTCAATGTTGTTATTACCGCAGTTGCGCCTGCCGATATTCCACAGGTTCCCGCCCCGATCATAATCTTCATTATCTATCTGTCCTCTCTTAAAATGTTCATTACTGATGTATTGGTTCTGTACTCATCGAGAATTTTTTTTATGGAGTCGGTTGTCAGCCTGCCGAATACTTTTTGGTCGATCATCATCGCAGGAGCAAGAGAACAGCAGCCAAGGCAGGAGACGGTTGTTAAAGTGAAATAACCGTCTTCAGTCGTTTCGTCTACATCCGTGTTTAGAAGTTCTTTGAGGGTATCTATTATTTTGGTGGAGTCGTTTACGTGGCAGGCTGTTCCGTCGCAGACCTTAATGGTGAACATTCCCGGTTCTGTAAGCCTGAATTGCCTGTAAAAAGTTACGACGCCGTATATATCGGACAAAGAGATTCCGGTATGGGCGGATATTTTTTCCATTATTCCGGCAGAAATGTATGAATACTCTTTCTGTGCGGCCTGAAGCAGAGGAATTAGGTCGCTGTGTTCCTTATATTCCGCCAGTGCTTCCTGGAAACTGATATTTTTATTGCTCATTGTTTTAAAACCTCGGTCGGATTCATTTGTTTTTTGTAAATATTTCTGATTGTAAGTAAGTCATTATAGTAAAGGCTGTTCCTGAAATCAGGGAATGTCCAGGGAAAGCCGCTGAATTTTCCTTTTGAATAAATAAGGGTCAAATCGGCATAGATACCGCTTCTCAGATATATTTTATGCGGTCCGTATTTAGCCGAAGCCAGTACTACTTTCATGTAGTCGACATAACCGGGATCTATATTGACCGTCCTTCTGCCGTTCAGCATTAAAATTTTCTCTGTCCGGTTGGTAAAAACCTTGATTTCCGTAAAAATTTCGGGATCTATGCATTTATTGAAAGAGACAATAACTCTTTTCAGGTCTTTTCCCATTTCCGCCTCGTAATAGCCGGTTTTGTCAAAACTAAATTCCTTGCCGCAAAAATCTGCCGTTCCCAATTGCGGTTCAAGTTTTTCAAGTGCCTGCTTGAATACATTTTTATCACTGTAAAGCAGGGCACAGAAGATTTTTACTTTTGGAGGTTTTTCCGTTTCTGCCATATTTTCACCTGTAATTGTTATTTTAGTCCAAGGATAACAGCGGCTTTTTCACTTATCTGTCTGGAGATACCTATGCCTGACAGCAGTGATATGATGCTTTCAATATCTTTTTTGCCGCCGTCTTTTGTTCCATGTATATGTATGTCTTTTACATAAATATGAGAGTCGTCCGTATATGCATTCACAATCATATGATTCATCATATCGAATTTGAAACTTTCCTTCCAGGCATCAAAGAATGTGTTATTATCCACCGGGGTTGTTTTTATTCTGTATCTGAATTTAGTATACCCTTTGTTAAACACCGAAGAAATGTCGATAAGGTTTTCCGTTCTTTGGGCCATAAAGCTGTAAGAACCATAAGAGAACGGAAAACTGCCGCCGGATTCCGGCATTTTTACCGGTTTGAAAATCAGATAACCGATATCAGCGAGAAATAGTGAGCCTTTTATGTCGGCAAGGATGCAGCAGTGCGTGTTGCTTCCGTAAGTTCTGTCTGCGAGAACAAGGCCGCTCTTAAATCCGCAGTAATCAAGTATCTGTTTCAGAAAAAATGTGAGTGAGAAGCATGTTCCCCCGGTTCCGTGCAGAATATGTTCTTCGATCAATGTGTCCGGCATCCTGAATTCCTGATGGTGTGCAGACTCATCCGCCGAGATTATTTTTGATATGTTTTCATATGGTATGGATTTGAAAGCGGACAGTATTTTTGACAGCAGCTGCTCATCGGGCAAAGCCCTGGCAATTCCGTAATGCCGTATAAAATGTTCCGCGGAGATTAAATATTTGTGCATTTTACCTTGTAAATATTGAATTTGCAATTATTTTATATTTGGATTATACTTATGGTTCTTTTGTATTTTACCGTCATTTTACGGCATATTATATGTTTTGCGGCTTGCCGCATCGCGATTCGGGGTGTGCGTTTGACTTACCGTTCTTATTTCAGAAAGTATTTTTTTAATCTGGCTTCTATTATAACTGTCGGCTTTCCTTTTGTCGGCTATAAATTTTTAGCCGGCTACATAATTTATAATTCATCGAAAAGCAATATATCACTGGCTTTATTTGCCGTATTTTCCGTTTGGGCCATAGTTGATCTTTTGTTTAATCTTGTAAGCCTTTTCAGCTATTTACGCAGGGGGCGTAATGTCTATCCGGTCTGTTTCCTGGCATATCTTTGCCGGCGTATTTCTTTTTTAAAGCAATGGACGGATCTCGGAGAAACGCTTGATATGCTTTTCTCTTTTACCATTGTTGCCTGTGTTGTCGGCTTAAATCTTTTTGTTTTTATAAATCCGCTGGTCCCGTTATGGAATATTTCCACTGTGGTGAATGTTCTGGGTGCAGGAATTGTCAGGCTTGGCGTTACGCTTATGAGCGCCAATGAAGAGAACGTTAAATAATGTAACCGTTATAAAAACCTAAGTTGATTACCCTTATCTTACACTTTTATATCCAACCTTGATTATCTGTATTTTTATGTAATATTGCATGATTACGTATCGTGTTATTATTATATTTTTAGTAAAGTATCAGAAAATATATAGCTTATATTGATTTTTTCACCTATTATTGTTATAATTATGATGAAATTTAAAGTTTAAAAATCTCTGCATATATAAAAAACGGAATAAGTGGGCCTGGTCTTTTGAGCGGCTAGTGTCATTCATCATAATTTTGAGTTTAAATTTCTGTAATTTCAAATCTCATATGAGAGGATAGTTTTAATGGAAGTAACTTGTCCTAACTGCGAAATGTCTTTTTCCGAAAACAGTATGGAATCACGGTTTGGGCTGCTTGTCTGCAGTAATTGCGATCACCGTTTTAAACCGAAGCTTAGCGGCAATACATCATTGCCCTCAATTTATACTGTTGCCAATGAAGGCTCGGATTTGGTGATACGGAAGAAATGGTATAGGAAAATTTGGGTTTTAGCCTTTTCTGCCAATTTTGCGGCGTGGTTTTTATTTCTTTTGTGTATCTCTTTTATTCCGCATAAAAGAGAAGACGGTGAGTTTGTGCTGATTATTATTATGGGATTAATCTGTTTCATTATGGCCTATCTTGTTATTTTGTATCTTTTTGGTGTTACAGAAATAAGAGCCGGAAGAACAGGTATTGACGTAACTTATGCAGCTCCTTTTCCGGTACCGTTTCTAAAAAATATTTCATTGCCGCTAAATTCTTTGGAACAAATATTCTGTCATCAGAAACTATCAACCGCTAACAGAGGGAAACAAGCCATAACTTATGATATAAGTGCCGTTCTTAAGAGTGGAGATACTGCAAAGATTGACAATGTGGAAACATGGGAAGAAGGTAAAGCTGTAGAGGCCATACTTGAAAAACATCTTGGAATTGAAGATGTAGCTGTAGAGGTTGGGTATGGTATATAACCGGCCGTGTTTTAAGGAGTAATTAGAATTTGGAGGGGTTGTGATGGAAGTAACTTGTCCTAACTGCGAAATGTCTTTTGCCGAAAACAGTATGGAATCACGGTTTGGGCTGCTTGTCTGCAGTAATTGTGATCACCGTTTTAAACCGAAACTTAGCGGCAATACATCATTGCCCTCAATTTATACTGTTGCCAATGAAGGCTCGGATCTGGTGATACGGAAGAAATGGTACCGAAAAGAAAACATTATTGTAACCGGTTTTATGACATTCATGGCCTCTGTTTTTATGATTTTGGGAGGGGGATTGCTTTTTAGTTCCGGGCATGATTTTGTAACAAAATTGGCGGTACTTCCTTTTTTCGTCTGTTTTATTGTTCCCGGCTATTCCCTGATTCTTTCTCTTTACAGTATAACGGAAATCAGGGCCGGAACTTTTGGTGTTGTTGTAACTTATAAGACTCCTCTGCCGGTTCCGTTTTTGAAAAAAATCTCCTTGCCGCTGTCATCTATTCAACAGATATACTGTGAACAGAAAATAACGTACAGCGGTTCCCGCAGGGGAGTGCGCAAAACCACATTTAACTATAATATCAATGCTGTTTTGAAAAACGGGGCAACTGCAAAGATTGACAATGTGGAAACGGCGGAAGAAGGCAGAGCTGTTGAAGGTATGATCGAAAAACATCTTGGAATTTGGGATGAGGCTGTTCCTCAGGAATTTAACTGGTGATGTGAAATAGAGAGATTATCTTCTCAATTAAGCAGTTTTGTTTCGTATGAGCAATGGAGGTCCCAAAGGATGGATATAACTTGTTCCCGGTGTGGCAGAGTTTCTAAAGAGAGAGAGCTTTTGGTAAAATTTGGACTTGCATTTTGTCCGGCCTGCAACCGTAAGACGGTGTATGAGGCTGAACCTGTTTTTTCATGTCTGTCTTCTAATTACTCGGTATCTGTTGACGGAGAAGCTCTTGTAATCAAAAGAAGCTGGCGCGATCCTGTTTCCCTGATTTGGACTGTTTTTCTTTTGTTTTTGCCGGTAATTACGTTTTTATTTATATTATATTCCAATAAATCAGGAGATCTGGAACTTTGCAAAAATATTGTTTGCAATACGGTAAGTAATTTTATCAGTAATATTGTCAACGGGAAGGATGCTGCAAGTATTTTAATTGCATCCCTGATATCCATTTTGGTTTTGTTATTGATTGGCGGTATTTTGGGTAATTTGCTGAATACGACGGAGATGCGTGTTGACGGTAGGCAGATTGCTTTTAGAACATATCCGTTGTTTTTCCTGTCTTCGAATACGCTTGTAGATTGCCACTTCATAGAGAAAATTTTCTGTGAGAAGGCAGAATACTTAAGCAGGGGGGGAACTCACATATCCTTCAGACTTATTGCCAAATTGAAGGATGGTAAATCTGTTTTGCTTGCCACTTTTAGTGAAGAGTGTCATGCCGATGCTTATAAAGCGTTTATAGAAAAACGTCTTGGTCTGTATGACGGGCCTGCTGATTTTTAATGGAAAAGGATATTGCCTTTAATTACCCGGTAGTAAAAATAAAGGAGTAAAAAATATGGAGATAACCTGCCCGCAGTGTAATGCGGTTTTTCAAAAGAGTGATGCAAAAATAAAATTCGGTCTTGTGTTTTGCCCTGAGTGTGAACATAAGTTCAAGCATGAGGCGGCAACAGTTTTTGTGGATTTGCCGCCGAATTATACTACCTATATTGAAGGCAGGGATCTGGTAATCAAGAAAAGCTGGCGCAATATGGTGGGTTTTATTGTAATGACTGTTTTTTCCATTGTCTGGCTTATCGTTCCTTTGACCAGCATAGCGGTAATTGTAATAGACGGCAGTACCCAATGGGGCGAGAAGCTTATTGGTGTTATGTTTATATCTGTTTTTCTGATCATAGGTTTGCTAATACTTTATGGTGGCTTGGGAATGCTGCTTAATACTACGGAGACACGGGTTGATGACAGATATATCACAATATCAACATATCCCTTGCCGTCCTCCTTTAAGAAAGTCGTGGAATCATCTTCTGTCGAGCAAATATACTGCAGGGAAGCAATACGTAACGGCTCTAAGGGGAGAACATATATAGTTTATGAACTTACCGCCATACTTACGGACGGCAGGCGCGTTGCGCTGGAAAGCTTTGACGATGTAGCCCATGCGCGTGCCTATGAAACGTTTATGGAAAAACGGCTGGGGATTAAAAATGAAGCCGTTGATGATGAGTATACTTTTTAGCTGTATCTGTTTTGCAGAATGAGCCGTAATTAATTTATTTTTTGGAGGTTAAAAGATGAATAGATCCAAAACTTGCCCTCAGTGTAATTCTTTTTTCATGCCTCAGGCCGCAGAGGCTGAATCCGGTCTTTTCTGCCCGGAATGCTGGCAGAAAATAAAGCAGGATACACCTGCTGTTTCTGTAGAACTGCCTTCAAATTACAGTAATTATGTTGAAGGCAGAGATCTTGTCATCAAAAAAGGCTGGCGTAAAATATCGGTATTTATTGGTTCTCTGGTTGTTTTTTTTATCTGGGTTAACCTATTTTTAGCAATTATTTCATCTATATTTATGTCACGTCTGACTGATGGAGGCTTTGATTTTTCCGAAGAGCCTTTTCAGATTTTATTTGCCCTGGTTTTTTTAATTATTGGTCTTTTTATCTTCTATAAAATGATTGGTTGTCTGGTTAATGTTACGGAGACGCGTATTGATGACAGGTCTATAACAATAAGAACTTATCCCTTTCCGATGTCAGCGAAGAAAGTTCTGGAGTCATACTCTGTTGAGCAGATTTACTGTAAAAAAATAGATTGCAGCGGCTACAAAGGACGTCCATATAAAGTTTATGAACTTATGGCTGTGCTTAAAGGCGATCGTCGTGTAAGTTTGGATAAGTTTACCAATATTTACCATGCACGAGCCTATGAAAAGTTGATGGAAAAGCGTCTGGGAATTAAAAACGCATCTGTTGATGATGAGTATACCGTTTAATATTTATACTTATGCGCTGATATCTTATAAAATAACGGAGGTATTAAATATGGATAGGAGCCGTTATTGCCCGCAATGCACTGCTTCTTTTAAGCGGCGGGAGGCAAAAACGGAATTTGGTTTCCTGTTATGCCCTGAATGCGGACATAGATTTACTCCGGATTTATTGGCCGTTACCATGGAACTGCCCCAGAGTTATAGCAGCTATGTTGAAGATGGTGAACTGGTGATAAAAAGAAATAACCGCACCATCCCTGGATTTATCATTTTACCGTTTATTTTGGGCATTGGATTATTTTTATTTATTGGTCTGTTTTCTTCCATGGTACTGCCTATTTTAAAAACAGAGGGTGATTTTTCCGGGAAAATTTTTCCGCTTTTATTGGCAAGTTTGTTTTTATTTATCATTTTTTTTGTTCCTTATAATATGATTGGAGCTTTGATTAATATTACCGAAACCCGGGTTAACGATAGCTTTATTACCATTACAACCTATCCCTTGCCGACGGCGTTTAAAAAAGTCATAGTATCATCTTCAGTTGAGCAGATTTATTGTAAGCACACGCACCACAGACCTTCCCGGGGGCGTTCCTATACTACCTATGAACTTATGGCGATACTTAAAGACGGCAGGCGTATTCGCCTGGAGCAGTTTGATGACATTTCCTATGCGCGTGCTTATGAAATACTAATGGAAAGGCATCTGGGAATTGTAAGTGAACCGGTTGACGGTGAGGATCGCTCCTGTTAAGTAAGCGTCAAACCAAAGACACATTGAATAGCTATGCGAATTCTCCTAAAATTGGATAGTAAGTGGGTTTGGCATTTCTGTTGCTTTTCGACAAAACTTCTACACGTGTGCCATCAGCTTTCCGGCTCTGCAACGAACCTCGATGTTGCTGCGTCGAAAATCTGATAGCGCACTGACAATGTATGGCTTGTGACTGATTGCAACGTTATATTTATTGGGAGTCATTTGAGGATTAGGGAGTGGATGTTTATGGCTGATACGTTTTTAAATAATTATGCAGGCAATTCTGATGCAATTATTTGTCCGGAATGCAAAAGCTTGTTTGATGAAAGTCAGGTAAATGTTAAATACGGTTTGGTGCAATGCGTTCATTGCCAAAAAAAGTTTAAGCCCAAATTAAAGGTTTCACAATTGCCGGCAAATTATAAGTTCGTCAACGAAGGCAGTGAATTGTTGATTAAAAGACGCTGGTTTGAAAAAATTAGTGATTTGTTCTTTCCGGGTTTATTTGCCTTTGCTTTTGGCATTTCTACGGCTTTTATTTTGTTTGCAGTTTTAAAGGAGGGAATAAAGGAGTCGGCCGTATTCTTGTTTTTACTTGTTCCTTTTGCCTTTGTTGCTTATATCTCAAGCCGTGCTTTACTGGAGACTGTTTTAAATACGACTGAGATCAGAGTGACTAAAGACTCTTTGTCTGTTGCCGTTTATCCTCTTGCCGCAGAAAATCGTCAAAAATCAATATCTGTTTCTATGATAGAGCAGATTTTTTGCAAGGAGATTGTCAGGGGGTATAAATCAGTCAGCGGCTGTAAGCTTTTGGCATTGCTTACTGACGGCAGTGAGATTGAGATTGAAGTTCTTGATAATTTATCCGAGGCACGTGCCTTGGAGATTTTGCTTGAAAAACACCTTGAAATAGAGGATAATTTTGTTGCCGGTGAATCTTTTAATTCTGTTGTGGTTAATTAAGTTCGAAGTAATATTTTAGGAGGAATAAACTTTGGAATTTAGATGCAGGGAATGTCATTACTGCTTTACGCCGCGTGCCGAAGATTTTAGCGATGATATTATAAAATGTCCGCGATGTGCCGACAAATTAAAACCGCCTAAGCTTATGGAAGTGGAATTGTCGTCTGCCTATAAAGCCGGAATTCAGGGACAGGATCTTGTGGTTACCAAGCGTTGGTTCAACTGGTTGAGTGTTATTTTGTCGGGTATTTTTAATTTAATTTGGGTTCCCGGTTCCATTCTGGCCTTTATAGGCTCAATAAGCAGCGGTGGCGGCTGCGTTACTCCGTTAACAGTCCTGCCGTTTGTTTTGACATCCTTCTTTCTTGTCTATCATTTTTTTGCCTTGCTTTTTAATATAACGGAAACACGTGTGAACAATGACAGTATTGTTATTCGCTGCTATCCGCTGCCGTGTTTTAGAACAAGAGTTATTGCCGCTGATGATATTGAGCAAATTTACTGCGAGCAAAAAATTGATAATGATCCGGAGAGCGGCCGTAATATAAGATATGAACTAAAGGCCGTTTTAAACAGCGGCATGAAAATATTCATCGATTCGTTTGCAGAACTTGCCGAAGCGAGGGCAATGGAAATTTTTATCGAGAAACGTCTTGGCATAAAAGATAGAGAGGTTGACGGTGAATGCCTGTGTTAAGCAAGTGCTTTGGGTCTTTGCCTGATTAGCTGTTAGCAGTCTCTCCCTGCCATTGTTTGAGAAAAAATTTGAAATCATCTATTGCCATCGGTTTGGCAAAAACATAACCCTGTATGCTGTCACAACCCATTTTTCGCAGTAAATCAACCTGATTTTTCAGTTCTATTCCTTCGGCCACGGTTTTGATTTTCAATGCTTTGGCCATGGCGATGATATTTTTAACCAGTTCAAGTCCTCGTTCGGAGTCTTCTCCATGGCAGAAGAAAAGGCGATCCAGTTTTATTACATCCACTCTAAGTGCCTTAAGGATATTCAATGAAGAGTGTCCGGAGCCAAAATCATCAAGGGAGCATAAAAAACCGTTTTTTTGTAATTCTTTTATTGTTGATTTAAACTGTTTGTGGTTTTCAAAAGCAAGGCTTTCGGTAAATTCCAGTTCTATCTGTCCGTTAGGAATTTTGTATTTATTTTTTATTGATACATACGTTTTTACAAAATCCAGGTGTAATATTCCCAAACGAGAGACGTTTACGGACAGTATTATTGGCTGATGACCTTCATCCAAAATATTTTTTTTGTATGTTTCGCAGGCTTTTTCAAATACGTATCTGTCAAGTTTTACGATGAAGCCGTTTTTTTCGAAGAGTTTTATGAATTCCGATGGCGGAATTATCCCTTTTCCCGGGGGGAGCCATCTTACAAGTGCCTCCATTCCTCCGATTGTTCCGTGATTTTGGATGTTTATTTTGGGCTGCAGGTAAATGTTGAACTCGTTATTTTCCAGTGCTTTTTCCATTCCTGATTCAATTTCGTTTTCTTTTATTTTTTGTTCCCTTATTTTTTTCGAATAGAATCCCAGACCGCATCCGGTTGTATCTTTTACGGATTTTTTTGCGACATTTGCCCTGTCAATCATATTGCTGACGGAAATGGAATTTTCATCAGGATTTAAGTTGCAAACTCCGCAGCAAAGCTCTATTTTCCACTCTATCTCAGAGTATTTTTCAAATAAACTAACGTCACGGTAAAACCGTTTCTCAAGATCTTTTTTGTTTTTATAGCTTCTTAAATATACAAAATTATCGGCATTTACCCTGGCAAAAACTTCATCATCACCGGTATTTTTCAGTAAATATCCGGCCCAGTGTTTAAGAAGGGTGTCTCCTGCTTCAAGCCCGAACAGATCGTTTATATACTTAAAGTTTTTAATATCGCAGGACCATATCGAATAACGTGTTTTTATATTTTTTTTTAGGATGTTTTTTGCGTCAATCAGGAATTTCTGCAGATTCTTTTGCCCGGTCAGAGCGTCTTCAAAAGCCAGTTTCTCAAGTTCTTTCCTGCCTGTATTGCCCGTATGCCATATTAAAAGTATGAAGATAATGAATATGGCCATTGCGGCGGCAATTATTGTTATTGCGCCGTTTGTAACAAATCTTAGGTTTGTATTGACAAGTTTTTCCGGCATTCCATAGCAGATAAACCAGTCGTTTATTCCCAATGGTATATATGAAGTAAGCCTTTTTTCTCCGTTGACTTTTCTTTCGCTGTAGCCGCTTTTGCCGTTTGACATATTTTCGAGCATTTCTGTTTTGCTTGATTCTTTAATATTTGCCTGAGCCGAGAAAATATTGCCTGTACCGGACGTAACCGGATTGTCCGGTGTTACAGCGAAGTCTCCGTTTTTTTTTATTATATTTGCATAGCCTTTACGTGAATACAGAGATTTTTTTATTGTATTTTTCAATTCTTTTTCAGGATCGGCGGCAAATAAAACTCCTATTGTTTTGCCTTTAGATTGCACCGGCAAAGCGTAGTAGTTGACAAAGATATTATTATCAGGATCCCATCCGGATTCGGTTAAGACATTTATTCCAGAGATTGATCTCATCAGAGATTTAGTTTCATAGTGTCTGGATTCGTGGATATTTTTTTCAGAGTCGATCCATATTGCATTGCCGTTTTTGTATACGAAGCCGATTGTTACATATGTATTTTTCTCCAGTATCTGCGTGAGACTGTTTAGTAATTTATCTTTTTTCAAAAAATCATTGTCTTCAGCGAGAACGGTAACGGCTTTTAGTCTATGGAAATTATCTTTGATGTGTGATTTTACCGCATCTCTGCTCTGCTCCGTGCTTCTGTGCATATCCTTTATCGTTTCCTGCCGGCCCAGAGTCCAGGCGTGACGCATGAATAAGATGCCTAATATCAGAAAGCCGCAACAGATTATTGCGGCAATTAGATAAGCGGTGTTTTTTGAGCGATTACCATTGGTGATGCTTTTATGTTTCACTTTTTTCCTTTTTCAAAAAAATATTTGCCTAACATGGTGTTTTTGCAGCAAAAAAATTTTATGTTTTGGAAAAATTGTCGGAACAATACCTTTTGAGCAGATAACTTTATTTATTGGTGATTCAATAACAAAGTATGTTATGAGAGGAAATTTCGGGGAATATAAGCCTTTTCGTGTAGCTGAAAAGCCTATTATATAATTATTTTAAAGTTATTGGTAATAAAAGTCAATATATAATTGGATCGATATTGCCCATTATTAATGACGGTTTATTTTTTTAAGAACCGTTGCCAGGCTACGATTGACGCTGCCACGGAAACGTTCAGTGATTCGACTTCGCCGGAGATCTTTATTTTTATCGTTTGGCTGATGAGTTCTTCAAGTTCTTTTGATAACCCTTTGCCTTCATTTCCCATAACAATTGCCAACGGACATGGGAAGTTAAAGTTTTCCAGCAAAATTTCCCCTGTATTTCCGGTACCGTAAAAAGATAACCCTGATTTTTTCAGTTCCCTGAGATTTTCAATATCGTCGATTTTGTATGTTTTTATCAGCAGGGTCTGTCCTGAAGATGCCCTTATTGTTTTCGGACCGTAAATATCGGTACAGTTTCCGTAAAGAATAATCCCGTCAATTTTAAAGGCGGCGGCACTCCTGAAGATGGTTCCGCAGTTTCCGGGGTCCTGAATGTTGTCGAGCATCAGATAACATCCGTTTGCGTCCAGCTCAAATTCAATGAATGTCTGAATTGGAGTTTCGGCAATGGCTAGAAATCCGGCTGTTGTTTCAGTCGTAGAAATTGTTTCCATCAGATTGTCGGTTACCAGAAAATTAAAATGTGTTCTTTTGGCTATTTTTTCAGCGGACTCAATATCACTGTTATATGCGCTTTGCGATATAAAAAACATTCTCAGCGAGAAGTTTTTGTCGGCGAGATCACACAATATTTTTTTACCTTCAATCAGGCAGCTTTTCTCAATGTCGCGCCTTTTTTTATCTTTTAACGACAGGGCATATTTTATGAAATGATTCTGTCTGCTTGTTATTTCTTTGAAAGCCATTTTATCTTATATCCTTCCAGGTCATTATCGGGCTGGCATTTAGTGAGAGATCGTCTTTAACTCCGCGTAAAAAATCGTAGTGAGCGCAGCATGCAACCATTGCCGCATTGTCGGTGCAGAGAACCGGCGGCGGCAGATGCAGTTCAATCCCGCTTTTTTCGCACGCTTCCTTTAGTTTAATCCTCAGCCGGGAGTTGCAGGCAACGCCCCCGGCAAGAAGCAAATGCCGGTGTTTTTTTTCTTTTACGGCCCTGATGGTCTTTTTAACGAGAACATCTACTATTGATTCCTGAAAAGAAGCGCAGACATCGGAAATATCGAACCCTTCATTTTTTTTGCAATATTGCATTACTGATGTTTTCAGGCCGCTGAAACTAAATTCATAGCCGTCTTCGTTTAAAAACGCTCTGGGAAATTTTATTTTTCCCGAATCTCCGGTCTTTGCCAGACGGTCTATTTCCGGACCACCCGGGTAGGGGAGTCCGAGAATTCTTGCCGCTTTGTCAAAACATTCCCCGACTGCGTCGTCTCTGGTTTCTCCCAGCAGTTCAAAGTCTCCATGAGATCTCATATCGGCAAGGCATGTGTGGCCTCCTGAGACGAGCAGGACTATCGCCGGGAGTTCGATATCGTTTTCTCCCAGAAAATTTGCATAAACATGTGCCGGCAGATGGTTTACTCCGACAATGGGAATAGACAGAGTCGCCGCAATTGCTTTGGCGGCGGCAACACCCACAAGCAGTGAGCCGATAAGCCCGGGTCCGTTACTGACGGCAACGGCATCAATATCCTGCCAGGATGCACCGGCTTTTAAAAGTGCCTGCTCAATGAGCGGGTTTATTGTCTCAAGATGTTTTCTACTGGCTATTTCCGGAACTACCCCGCCATAAAGTTTATGTATATCTATTTGTGATGATATCAGGTTGGCGGCAATTTTTTTCCCGTCTTCCACTAATGCTACAGACGTGTCGTCGCAGCTTGTTTCTATTCCCAGCCAGAGCATATAAAGTTCACCTTTCCGAAGTTACGGTTTTATACCGTTTTAAACGCGTTTTTTATTGATATTTTCCGCTTGCCGTTTTACCGGTTTTTCCAATCAGGTAATTTTGGTCGATATTTTTGGCGTCTGACGACTCTATGTCGTCAAGTTTCGATGAATATTCCGGTTGATAAATTTTACCGACCCACATAACGTGCCCGTCGTCAGTTCCGTTATAATATTTTTTTCTGGTGCCGACTTTTTTGAAGCCGAATTTCTCGTAAAGTGCGATCGCCGCCTTATTTTTTTCATTGACTTCAAGCGTGCTCCATTTTACGCCTCTGGAGATTGACTCTTTCATAAATCTGAGCAGCAGCAGTGTAGCAATTTTTTTTCCCTGAAATTTGGGAGCAACCGCAAATGTCGTAATATGTGCTTCTTCAAGAATAAGCCAGCTCCCCATATATCCGGCAACTGTTCCATCTATTTTTAAAACAAGATAAAGAGCCACTTTGGTGTTTGTCAGCTCCCGTTCAAAACCGTCTTCGGGCCACAGCTCAGAGAAGCATTGTTTTTCGATTTCGCGTATAAACGGAATATCTTCCTGCTGCATATAGTCTATTGTAAGGATTTCACTGTCCATCTTTAAGTTTTCTTTCCCTTGTTTCCTCTGCCTCCGATTTTCTCATATAAAAGGCATCAATTTCACTGAAAGCTTTTGTTTCTCCGCTGGCGGCCATTTTTTCGGCAATGCACGCCAGCGCGTATCCCCTGGGATACCAAAAATGCTTGTCGAGTATATTATTGCCAGGACATTCGTTTTTAAGGAATTCTCCGTAACGCTCCAGAGCATTTCCTGTTACAGTAATATTTTTGCCGTATGACAAAAGTTCCTTGGAAAAATCTTCCTTTGAAAAAGCTTTATAATCACTGATTCGTTTTTTGCCTGTATCCTCATAGAAGGCGGCAAATATTTCATCACGCCTTGCATCAAGCGCTACTGCCGTTGTTCTGCCGAAAGCGGGGAGTGAGCAGGCTATGGCATCAAGTGTGTTTACGGAGGCTATCTCAATACGTAATATCTGGGCGATCGTTTTCGCTGTTGTAATTGCCAGTCGCAGTCCTGTGAAGGACCCGGGGCCGTTGGTAACGGCAATGATATTCAGTTCTTCTTTGTTTAGTCCTGAAGTTTCAAGCGTATTTTTGATTGTCCGCGACAGGCATAACAGTTGTGCCCTTGGACGGAGTAAAAATGTTTCACAAATTGTATCTCCGTCTTTGCAGACTGAGATGTCAAGAGTATCGGTGGCACAGTCGATTGTAAGTATTTTCATTTATAAGCCTCTTGCTTAAGATTTATAATGGGAAATTTTTATGAAACCCCAATGTGATTCAATTAATTTTGTATGAAACTCTTTTTCAGTTCAACAGCCGTTTTTTCATATTTAGGGCCTTTACCGGTTATTGTAAAATGTCTTAAGAACAGATCTTCCTGATCATAATCTATTTTGATCAGAATATAATTTTCTCCAATCCAGTTTCCCATTTTTTCCGCCCATTCAATGAGCGATATACCGTCGGAAAAAATGAATTCGTCATAACCGATATCCAGCAGCTCTTCTTTCTCCGACAATCTGTAAAGATCGAAATGATATACAGGAAATCCGGCCTCGAATGGGCGCATTAAAACGAAGCTGGAGCTGGTGATGTTGGCTTCGATTCCCAAACCTTCAGCAATACCTTTTATCAGACAGGTTTTGCCGGCTCCAAGTTCTCCCTCAAAGGCAACGATATCTCCGGGCTTTAGATAAGCGGCAAACTGTTTGCCTATTTCAATGGTTTCTTCCGGTGATGATGTTATTAAATGAATACTTTGTTCCACTTTTATGTCTGCTTTCTGTAGCTGCTGCAAGACATCCTAACGGATGCTTATATATTTTAAAAAGATATTTTCAAGACTGCCTATGGGAATTTGCCCCATACTTTCGGTTTCGCATACAAATCCTGTATAGCGCTGCCATAATTCTTTTATTGCTTTTGTATTCGGCGTGTGGAATATTTTGTCTCTTAGAATTGAAGCCATCGGCATGCCTTTTATATACCAGCTCAGATGCTTGCGTATTTTTTTATAGCATGTTGGTTCGCCTTCGATTGCCGACGACAGTTCCATATGTTTTCTTGCTGTCTCCAGCCTTTCGCTTTGCGTAGGCGGGGAATACGGTTTGTTTTCATAAAGACAGCCGGCCGCTTTGAATATCCAGGGATTGCCAAGCATTGCCCTGCCGATCATTACGCCGTCACATGCCGAAGCTCTTAGTCTGTTTACAGCTTCCTGAGGCGTTTTTATGTCGCCGTTGCCGATTACGGGTATTGACGATATTGCTTTCATTTCCGTTACGAAATCCCAGTCAGCAAGTCCGCTGTATAACTGCTCCTGACTGCGGCCATGAACGGCAATTGCTGCAATGCCGCTGTTTTGTGCATTTTTTATAATTTGAGCTCCGGAATATTCTTTGTAACTTTTTCTTATCTTAAGCATTACCGGTAAATCCACGGCTTTTACAACGGCCTCTATTATCTGCAGTGCCAGTTCGGGCTCGGCTATTAGAGCTGCTCCTTCTTTCTGCTTAATTACTTTTCTTACTGAGCAACCCATGTTTATATCAATTATCCGGGCTCCCATATCCCGCATCAGTTTGGCCGAATCGGCCATATATGACGGATTCCTGCCCAGTAACTGGTAAGATGTCGGTTGATCTGCGTCACTTATCTGGTTTTGATAAAGTTTTTTTGATTTGCACCGGGTCAGGCTCTGACTGCTTATCATCTCCGCACTCGAGAGCCCTTTATGGAGCTCTCTCAGCATCAGCCTGAAAGGCAGATCGGTTACTCCTGCCATCGGTGCGGCAACGAATTTGCCGGCAATAGTTACTGAACCTATTTTTAATCCGCTCATAATTGTTTTTTTATGCAAAAAATCAGCCTATACTTATTTATCAAATAAATAAAGGCTGTTTTAATTGCTTTTGTTTCAAGATGTTTTGATTCTTCTTTAGGATGTTCTCTTTATCAGATTTGCAATTTCGTCAAGCAGTATGGAGTGTTCAAAAGGTTTCATTATGAAACTTGTGAGATTGTCATTTATCTCTTTAAGCGTCTCCACGCTGGCCTCTTTAGCCGTAAGGAGTATTATAGGCGTTTTAGAGGTGTTGTCAAGTGAGCGAAATCTTTTTCTTAGCTCGTATCCGTCCATGCCGGGCATCAGGATGTCGGATATAATCAGTGAATAGATATTCGACTCCGCAAACTCAAGCGCTTCCGCACCGTTATTGGCAACGTCGACAGTATAGCCCTCCATCTGGAGATATAACTGCAGTGATTTTGAAAAGTTACGTTCATCATCAACCAAGAGTAACTTTTTATTTTCTTGCATATTCTTACATCCTTTCAGCGGCCGCTTTGGCGATTCGAAACATCTTTTTATAAGAAATTTTATTAGACACTTCCCTGACTAAATCCTTTAGAGCATGCCGGCTCTTTCAAAAACCTTTAAATCCCTTGCCCGCAGAAGGGCTTCCGCTTTTGTGATCCTTCCTTTTTTAACAAGTTCTACAAGTTCATTGTCCATATATTGCATTCCCTTGCTTTTACCCATTATTATATAGGTCGGTATTTGTGTCGTTTTGCCTTCGCGGATCATATTGGCCAGTCCGTGTTCGGATATTAATATTTCCAGTGCGGCAATTCTGCCTGATCCGTCAGCAGTTTTTAAAAGCTGCTGGGCAATTATTGCTCTTAGTGACTGCGAAAGCTGTATTCTCGCCTGTTCCTGCTGTTTGGCCGGAAATACATCAATCATACGGTCAATGGTTTTGGTGGCACTGTTTGTATGCAGCGTGCCCATAACAAGCACACCCATTTGTGCCGCCGTCAGTGCCAGGGATATTGTCTCAAGATCCCTGAGCTCTCCGACAAGTATAACATCGGGGTCTTCACGCAGAGCCGCTTTAAGTGCGGATGAAAAACTTTTTGCATGCAAACCGATTTCCCTGTGTGAGATTAATGATTTAAGCGGTGTATGGGCAAATTCTATCGGATCTTCAATTGTTATTATATGAGCCTGCTTATTATTGTTTATATAGTTTATCATTGAAGCCATTGTCGTTGTTTTTCCGCTTCCGGTAGGCCCGGTTACAAGAACTATTCCGCGTCTTGACATCGCGATCGACTTTATCGCTTCAGGCATATTAAGTTCTTCCATTGTCGGTATTCTACTGGGAATGATACGGAAGACTCCTCCGATGCCTTTTCTGTGCCTGAGATAGTTGACTCTATACCTTTCCTGTCCGAGTTTGTCATAACAAAAATCGACGTTGCCGGTAGATGCGAACTTTTTTTTCTTTTCTTCATTTATGATTGCATATAGAGTCCGTTCGGCAAAATCCTGCGTTATTTCCGGGGCGTTGGTAAAGACGATTTCACCGCGTATGCGGTAAGTCGGCGGAGAACCCACTTCAAAATGAAGGTCTGATGCGTTGAGTTCGCTCATTTTTATCAGCAATTCATTGAGGGTCGGTGATTGTGAGTTAAGTTCAATCGTTTTTTTTGAGCTGGGCTGAACGGAATACAAAAGCATTTCCTTGCTGTCTTCCGCTGCCGGCGCTGCGTCCTGGTTGGCTGCCGGATGGGGATGGGTATCCGTATATTGATGAGCCTGTTCCGCTCCGTTCGGCGTTCTTTCCATCGTCTCTGTATGCGTCTGTTGCGGAGAATACTGCTCCATATGCCGTGGAGCAGGGGACTGATGAAGCGCTGTTTGCTGTGCAGGCTGTTTTGATATTAGTTTATTGAAAAAATCCATTATACATCTCCATTATAAACCGGTTTTTGGGGGCCATATTTTTCCGCAAAAGCAATTGGATCCAAGGCTCTTTCCATACCATCTTCCATGCTTATTATTTTTCGGGAGACAAGAGTTCCCAAAGATGCGTCCATAAGCTGCATACCCATTCTTTTACCGGTCTGCATAACATTTGTCAGCTGGTATTGTTTGGAATCCCTGATTAGGTTGGCAACGCTGCCGTTGGCAAATAGAAGCTCATAGGCACAGACCCTGCCGGTTTTGTCTTTGGTCGGTATCAGCTGCTGAGAGATTATAGCCCTTAGGGACTCGGAAAACATCACTCTTATCTGCGGCTGCTGATCGGAAGGATATGCGTCAATAATACGGTCTATTGTCTGTATGGCATTGTTGGTATTGAGTGTTCCGAAAAGAAGATGCCCTGTCTCCGCGGCCGTTATTCCCATTGATATTGTTTCCAGATCACGCAGCTCACCGATTACGATGACGTCCGGATCTTCTCTGAGAACGGCTTTAAGAGCTGTTGCAAAAGAATCAACATTTGTTCCGACTTCTCTTTGTATCACCAGCGAATTTTTATTTGAATGTATATATTCTATCGGCTCCTCGACAGTGACAATATGAAGTGAGCGCTCTTCATTTATTAAATCTATCAGCGTTGCCATTGTCGTTGTTTTTCCGCATCCGCTGGGCCCGGTCACAAGAACTATTCCCTGGTGGAACATTGTGATTTTTTTTACTGCGTCTGAGAAACCGAGCTGTTGCAGTGACGGTATCGTTGCAGGAATCCATCTGAACACGAGTGATAAACCATTTTTTTGGAAAAAAGCGTTTCCTCTGAATCTTTGATTTAATGCCTGAGAATGGTAAATAAAATCAAAGTTGGATTCCGCCAGAAGATTATTGATATCTTTTTGTGACAGAATCTGCTGTGAGAGTTCTTTTACAGCAGCATCGCCTAAAACAGGGTAAGACGTTTGCTCCAAGCGCCCATGGATGCGGTATATTGGTCTGTTCCCTGCCGCGACATGCAGATCACTGCCGCCGGCGTCAATCATTAATTTTAAAAGTTGATCTATATTGTTCACCCGTTTTAAGGCCTTTCATTATCTGTCTTATATCGTTTTGATTCTGCCGGGGTAGCGTTTTTTCTATTTTTAATTATATAAATAAAAGAAGCTATTCCTGGGCTATTTCTTTATCCTCAAAAATTATCCTTTGAATGTTTTACAGATTATCGCTTTCAATCACCGAATTTATTGACTTAATATATTTTAAAACCATTAAAAAGGAAGATTCTTTTTTTTGGAGAATCTTCTTGCTTATTGTATTATGCAACGTTTTTTGTTTATTGTTAATTTTTGAAGCTCTAAGCTTAAAAGAATTATATATAACTATTTTTTGGGAGGTATTGTCAGTGGGAAACGTTTTGTTGTTTATCATTTTTGGATTAATGTGTCTGGGAATTATTCTTTTCATTATTTTTGCGAAAAATATTCTTGGTGAAGTGGACAGACTGGCTCTTTTGCTGACGGTACTCGCCAATAAGCAGGGATGCACTCAGGAAGACATTGACACTGCGCTCGGCAAATCGGCAGCAGCAAAGAAAAAATAGTAAAATTAATTACTCGAAGAGTGTTTTTTTGACGCTTTAAAATTATATGAGCAAGCGCATCTTATTGGAAAAAGATCCGGACGCTGAATATTTTTTGTATTTTGAGTTTGTGGTTTTTGGAATTATATAATGCGCTTGTTTGTAATGTACTTAACTTAATGGTTTCTATAAAAATTTTTTTCACAGATCTATTTATAAAATTTACCCGTTATCTGGAATATCTGATATCCGGCCAGAGCGGATATAGTATTACTACTGCTGATGATTTTAGCATCAAAGACGGCGATAATGTGGATGACAATGTTATTGCCGTAAAACTTTTAAAAGACATAAAGAAAATCCTTCAGAGAAAATACTCCGTTTATATAAAATCACCGGTCGTTTTGGAAGTTGTCTCAAATGTGAGGAACACCCGCGTTCCGTTTGTATGGAAAGAAAACGGCATTGGAAAGTATCACTCCCAAATGATGCTTGATGAAAAATATCATATGATCTATGTTGTATCAGGTCTTTCCAAATATAAGTTTTGCACCATTATTGCCCATGAACTTATGCATGCGTTTCTTTACGAGCAGGAGCTCTTTACTGAAAACCAGCACTTCAGGGAAGCAATGGCAAGATGGATTGAATATCATTTTCTTCTGTTATACGGACTGAAGGAGCAGGCACAGAAATTACTGGATATAAAAGAAATGGATCGCGGCGGGGGACTGGTAAAGCTTCTTGAACTGGAGAAAAAGACCGGGGAAACAGGACTGATTCCATATCTTATCAGAAAAAAAGATTCGCTGCGGCGTGAAGTTTAGCCGTTCTACACTTCAAGAGAGATTTTTACGGCTTCATCATAAGTTATCTGCCCGTCAAGAACTTTTTTTACAGCATCGTCCTGTATCGTTTTTAAGCCTTCTTTTCTGGCTTGCTGGAAAAAAAGACTTTCACCGGCATTTTTATGAATCAGTTCTCTTAATTCCTGGGTTATGACCAGAACTTCATGTATTCCCATTCGCCCTTTAATCCCGCTTTGGCCGCACAGACGGCACCCGCGGCCTTTAAAATGAGAATGCCCCTGCAATATGTTTTTTGAAAGCGGAGCTTCCTCTACGCACATGGCGCATATTTTTCGGGCCAGCTTCTGAACGACTATTCCATTAAGAGCGGATGCAAGCATAAAAGGCAGTATTCCCATATCAATCAGTCTCGTCAGTCCGGCAATACTTCCGTTGGCGTGGAAAGTCGATAACAGCAGATGACCGGTCATTGCTGCTTTAGTCGCTGTGGTGGCTGTTTCGGAATCCCTGATTTCACCCAGTATAATAATATCAGGATCCTGCCTTAGTATGGCTTTTAGTATAATTGGAAAAGAAAAATCAATTTGGTGATTGACCTGGATTTGATTTACATCTTCTATAATATATTCAATAGGGTCTTCAATGCTGACAATGTTCACCGTCGGAGATTTCAGCCGGTTCATAGCAGCATATATAGTCGTGGTTTTTCCTGCACCTGTCGGTCCGCTTACAAGAACCATGCCTGAAGGGCGGGAAATCATATATTCGAATTTTTTCAGATTTTCGTCCGTAAAACCGAGAGATTCAATGTTCAGCATATCCTGATTTTTGGAGAAAATCCTCATAACTATTTTCTCGCCGAAAACCTGGGGAATAGAGGCAACGCGGACCTTTAGTGAATTGGAATCGCTGTCAACTTCGATCCTGCCGTCCTGAGGCAGTCTTTTTTCGGTTATATCCATTCCGCCCATAACTTTTATACAGGAAATAATGGTGGCCTCTTTTTTCTTGTTTACAGTGAAGGCATCTCTTAATACGCCGTCTATTCTCATTCTCAGCTTGAGGGCGTTTTGCGTTGGTTCGAAATGTATATCGCTTGCTCCCAATATCTCGGCTTCTTTAATGAGTTCATTCAAAAACTCCTGAGCGGAGCTTTTACCCTCCATATTGGCCATTGTCTGAAGCGCCTTCATGTTTCTGCTGGCAATATTGTCGCTTTGTGTCATAAGGGCTGTTCCTCTATTCGGAGCATTTTATAGCGTCCATTGATATATCCTTAAATATGTTTATCCAGGTGTCTACGGTCGTATCCATTTTTTTCTGTATCTGCTCCAGCTCGGCTGACGTTTTGCAATTGCGTATTTGCTGCTGGAATTCACCGATAATGGTACTCAGGCGTATAAATTCTTTTTTAAGCATTTCGTTTTGTGAAGTATCGACAATCTTTTTTAAAAGTAAAGCCTGTTCTTTGGAAAGGCGATCCATTTTCTCTTTCATCCCGCTTTGCTGGACAGGATTTTTAATCAGCCCCATGCTCCTGCCGGTACTGTCCATATCATGACTGACCTGAATAAGTTTCTGTAGTGTTTTTTTCAGTTCGGATTTGGATAACGGCCCTGCGGCATTGGATGTTTCTTTCTTTATGGACGCCCCATGCGGAATATACGGCGTTCCATGCGGTGGATGGTGCTGAAAATATCCGGGATTATTACTCATGTGAGAGCCTCCAAAGATGATTGGTCGTTTATTATTTTATATTAAACCTAACTCTTTTCCTGTTTCGGCAAATTTGTCTAATGCCATGGACAAATCTTCCTTCGTATGCGCGGCGGAAATCATAACCCTTATTCTCGCTTTACCCTGAGGAACGGTGGGGAAGCCGATAGACATTGCAAAAATGCCTTTTTCAAAAAGTTTTCTGGAGAATTCCTGAGCAACCGAAGCTTCTCCCAGCATTACCGGGGTTATCGGTGTTGCCGATATTCCGGTATTAAACCCTAATTTTTTTAATTCCGTTTTAAAGAAATTGGCGTTATCCCACAGAGTCTTTACCCTGTCTTCAGAGCTGAGAAGAATTTCCACCGCTGCAATAGATGCCCCGACATCTGCCGGAGTTACTGCGGAAGAAAATAAAAACGGTCTGGCCTTTTGCCTGAGAAAATCTATAACCTTTGCTTTTCCGGAAACAAAGCCGCCCATAATTCCAAATGCTTTTGACAATGTGCCGATTTCAAAATCTATTTTACCGTGAAGCCCAAAATGATGAGCGATACCTCTGCCGTTGTTCCCGAGCACTCCCTCTCCATGGGCATCGTCAACCATCACCATTGCGTTGTATTTATCGGCAATATTGCAGATCTCCGGAAGCGGGGCAATATCTCCGTCCATGGAGAAGACTCCGTCGGTTATAATCAGCTTGTTTTGGGAATTTTCCCCTTCTTTGAGTTTTTCTTCAAGACTGACGGTGTCATTGTGTTTGTATATGTATCTTTTTGCTTTGCTTAGCCTTACACCGTCTATGATTGAGGCATGGTTTAGTTCGTCGGTAAAGACCGCGTCATCGGCTGAGGATACTATGGAAGGTATTACCGCCTGATTGGCCACAAAACCTGACTGCAGGGAAAGAGTTGCTTCGACCTCCTTGAACTCCGACAGTTTTTTTTCAAGCTCTATATGACAGGAAAGTGTTCCGGCAATACTTCTGACGGCTCCGGGGCCGGCACCGTATTTGTCCATATATTCTTTTGCTTTGGCAACCAGTTTTTCGTCTGCGGCAAGTCCAAGGTAATTATTGGAGCAAAGGTTAAGAACTTTTCTGCCTTCTATCGTAATCCACGGTCCCTGAGGACTTTCTATTGTTCTTATGTTGTTGTATAAGCCGTTTTCTTTCAGGCGTTTTATTTCTTCATCAATAAAATCAAATTTTCCCATTTTTCCTCCGGATTTTAAAGGCTGTTTTTTTCGTTATGGGGTTAATACTATTTTTCCGCAGTTGGATTCTCCTGATGTAAGAACTTCGAATCCCTGCTTAAAGCTGTCCATCGGCATTATATGAGTTACAACCGGTGAAATGTCTAGTCTTTTTGATGCCAGAAAATTCCTTACCTGAAACCATGTCTCAAACATCTTTCTGCCGTTGATACCGTATATTGTAACCCCTTTAAAAATGATGGCGTCCGCATAGTTCATTTTTACCGGCAAAGAAGGAATGCCGAATGCACAGTATCGCCCTCCCTTGCGGACTACGTTAAAGCCTGTTTCTATTGCCTGCGGCGCACCTGACATTTCCAGAACAACATCTACTCCGATTCCGTGAGTTTTTTCAAGTATGTATTCCGCGGCGTCGGTTTCCAGAATATATATTATGTGATCGGCACCCATTTTTTTGGCAATATCCAGTCTGAATTTATTTCTTCCCACTACAAAAATTTCAGTTGCGCCCGAGACTCTTGCCACTCCTGTGGCAAAAAGGCCGGTCGGGCCTTCACCGAATATGGCGACGCTTCTGCCGTGGACTCCGCCTCCTTCGAGCGTCGTATATACGGCGTTGCCGAGAGGTTCCTGAACGGTTGCATATTCGAATGGAATTGAGGGATCGTTTTTCCAGCAAACCACTTCGGGAATTACGGCGTATTCTGCAAAGCATCCGTTTATGTCGACGCCTAGTATACTGAGATTATTGCATATGTGCATCTGCCCTGTAAGACATTGTATACATTCGCCGCATGGAATATGGGTTTCTGCAGATATTGTATCCCCCGGTTTTATGCGTTTTACCTGTGAACCGACTTCAATTACCTCACCTGCAAATTCATGTCCCAGTGTCTGAGGAATGTTTTTTATCCTGCTTTGCGCCCAGGGATCCCAGGTGTAAATATGGACATCTGTTCCGCATATTGAAGTTGCCTTTACTTTTACCAGCACTTCGTTTGCACCTACTTTAGGTATTTCAAGAGTAAGTAACTCTGCTCCGGGAGCGTTTGCTGTTTTGACAACTGCTTTCATAGTGCCGTTCATAATTTATCGGTTGTTCCTTTCATATCGGACGGTTTTATCTTTAAAGTATAAAAATAACCGGGAAAAAATAACCGGACCGCGGTTTATTTTTTTATTTAATTATTTTCTACTTTAAAAACAGGATCCCCTTGTATTTAAAGGTTTTTTTGCGGTGCTTTTTATTTACTGTTATTGTAATTTTGAGAAGGTAATGTTATGTTACTTATAGAATATTTTTAACTGGTTTTTCCCAAACATTGTATATTCGTTAGGAGATATAATCGTGAGTTATGATGATAATGAAAAGTCAGAAAGAATAGACGCGGAGCAGTCAGCTAAAACGGAACAGGCAAAATCCGATTTTGATACTGGAATTATATCCGCAGAGCAGAAAAACGAAAGATTTCTTGCCGCTATAGGGTGGCTTTTTCCATTTGTTGCGTTGATATTGGTTTTTATAAAAACTACGAAGAGCAAACCTTTTTTATACAATAATAGCCGTCAGGCGGTTGCTTATGGTGCGGTATTTCTTGCTTCTTCAATTATCTTGTCTGTTTTGGCAGCCGTTTTGAAACTTATGGTTGGATTTGTTCCTTTTTTCAAAATTATAATCGACGGTGTGTCCGGCATGTTTTCCTGTATTGTTATTTTGGCAGTGGTCTTGTATTCACTGATAATGGCCATAAGGGCATTTCAGGGAGAAAATGTGCGCTTCCCTTACTTTGGTGATATTATCGAACAGTATATTAATTAGTTTTTTTCTCAATTATCTACTTATATAGCGGGGCTGTCTCGTTAAGAAGAAAACGGGACGCCTCTTTTTAATTTTCAATAATGATGGAAAGAGCTCTTACAGAGAAGAGGAGATTACAGAACGTTTTTAACTGGTAATTTCCTCCGTGGCCTTGTGAAGACTCTGCTTAATACATAATTTTTAAAGAAGATGCTCTATTATAAGTCCGGTGTTGTTTTTCATGGCTTCTTCGGCAAACACAATTAGATTATTAAGATGCCTTCTGAATACTTTTGAGGCTTTTTCATGACTGACTATAAGTTCCTGACCTCCGTTGCCGTAACGATCGTTCCAGGAGGGGAAACGCCCCATAACAGGGACAAAAGTATGCATTTGCCCTGATTCGGAAAGGCCGTATACTCCAAACCCCTCCTTATAAAGTTTTACAAATGGAAACGGAGCGCGGTTGCCGAAGCTGTCCTTTACAAGTATCCCATCCTTATTGCGGCCCCAGTAATAAGCCTCTGTTCCCTCCGGATAAGTGTCCTCATCGTACCCTTCCCAGGGATAAAATAACTCCGTAGGCATTCCGTCCTCATCTTCTATTATTACAGGCTCTCCTTCATTGCATACGAGAGCCGTCGGCCAGTCAACTTCCGCAAGTATTTTTTCCAGCTCAAGGAAGTCGTTGTAAAGCTGCCTGGTTATATCTATATCAAAAACATCATAGGCCAGATCGTGGTTAAGCAATACTGCCTCCGGCATGTATTTGGCAATGACATTCAGGAAAATTTGCATGCCCTCAAGATCCGTCTGACATCCTTCAGGAAGCAGTCTTATGTTCAGAGGGCATTGCGAGCATACGGCGGGAAGCGTCTGCTCGTTTGACAGCAGATAAGCCTGACGGATCATATCCCATTGAAAACGGATTTTTCCGCTTTCATAGAAATCGTCTATTTTTTCCTGATACGGCCTGCAAATTCTATAGCTTACCCTGCTTATATCTACTTTCAATCGGTGATATGTTGACATATTTAGCCCTCTTCAAGAGTGAATGATGATGATCTTTTCTAATAAATTTTATATTTGTTAAGATCTTCCTTTTTATATATGTCTGCTGAAGGATACATTATTTTGATATTGAAAACTAATTCAGAACTTATAGTAAGGAGATTTTGTAATGAACAGAATCTGGGCACCATGGAGATCACATGATTTAATGGAAGCTGGTTATAAAAAATGGGACTGTTTATTTTGCGGGCTGCAAACGTCGGAAGATTACAAATCGGATTTGATCATTGATAAATCGGATTTGTGTTTTACGGTGATGAATTTGTATCCTTATAATACAGGACATCTTATGGTAGCCCCGTATAGACATACTGCACTTTTTGAATCTCTTTCGCCTGAAGAACTGGCCTCAATGAACGCTGCTCTGCAAAAAGCAGTATCAGTATTGAAAGAAATCTACAATCCCGACGGGTTTAACATTGGCCTTAATCTCGGTAAACCGGCCGGTGCCGGGGTCGCCGATCATTTGCATTATCATATAGTCCCCCGTTGGACCGGCGATTCCAACTTTATGACGGCGATAGGCGATACGAGGGTTATTTCCGTTGATGTAGGTTCTGCTTATGACAAAATAAAACAAGCCTACGGTTAATGCGCTGAAATCGGCGAATTATCGTCGTCAAACGGGATTGCGCTCGCGCCACGTAGATAAGACTACGCTTTGCTCGTCGCAATCCCGTTTGTCTTAGATTCTTCACCAATTTGAGCGTATTAATTTTTTATCGGAATAAAATTAAAAAAGCCGCCCTGTTTGCAGACGGTTTTTTAATTGATTAAGTAACCAGTATGTGTAAATTAAATTACAGCGAAAGATAGAATATCCCGTTTTCAGCTACCGATTCTATAGAGTTTAAGTTAAATGGCAAAGACATATCTTTTTTTGCAGGCTCGTCTATTGACGATTTTACTGTTTCAAGTTTTGGTGCATCATACTTAAATGAAAGAACCGGTTCGTTTTGAATGCCGTTTTTTCCGATTGAAACGCTGTCGTCATAAGAGGCAATTGTTTGTTGTAATTTGTTATTGCCTTCATTATAGTTTTTTGTCTCAAGCTTTGGCAGCATGGGATGCGAAAACATTCCATTGTTTCCGCCAATGATACTGCTCATAAAAATGACCTCCTTTACCAGTTTCTTGACCATATTATAGCTCGTAAAACACGAATTGACAACACTCTGAGTGTTAAATTAGTGTTAACAGATTACTACGTACCGCTGTGTTTCGGGATTCAAGCATGTCAGTTGCCCGACCAGGCCGGTTTTTATTTTAAAAGAACATCTAATTCCGAGATTTACCATATATTATAGGATCATTATTTTTCCAATACACTGAAAAAATCAGGGAAAGAAATTCTCACGTCCTGCTGCCCCAGCAGATTTGTTTCTCCGTCGGCAATATGTGCGGCTATCGCTAGACTCATAGCAATGCGGTGATCTCCATGGCTGGTAACAACAGCTCCTTTTAGTTTTTTACCGCCGTTTATTATTATTCCGTCCGATTTTTCAGCAATATCCGCTCCCATTTTTTTAAGTTCGGATACTATTGAAGATATTCTGTCGGATTCCTTTAGGCGTAATTCCCCGGCTCCGCTGATAGTAGTTGTTCCTGAAGCCTGTGTCGCCACTACGGCAATGACCGGAAGTTCATCTATAAGCGACGGTATTTCATCTGCATTTATATTTGTTGCCGTCAGCCGTTTATGACCGGTTACCGTAATATCACCGGCCGCTTCTCCCGGAATGCTTTCTGCTGCTTCCGAGATGCTTATGTCTGCTCCCATCCTTGAAATTACGCGCAAAAGACCGGTTCTTGATGGATTTAAACAGATATTTTTAACTGTAATGCGATAATTGTCAATGCAGCATGCAAGGGCGATGAAATAGGCTGCCGATGAAAAATCTCCGGCAATGTTTAAACTGAATGACCTGGGTGCTTGCGGGCCTTCAACGGCAATTAATTTGTTTTTCCTGTAAATTTTAATGCCGGTAAAATTGAAAAGGTTTTCAAGGTGATCCCTGGTTGAAATTTTTTCCGTCAAAATTGTTGTTCCTTCGGCAAAAAGTGCGGCCAGCAAAACTGCCGACTTTACCTGGCTGCTGGCGTTTTCCGGAACGAATCTTATGGCTCTTGTTTTTGCCGGATCGAAATGAAGCGGGGCGGTCATTATCCGGTTGCATGTAATTTTAGCTCCCATCTCTCTTAGCGGCAAAACGATTCTTTTCATTGGTCTTTTTTGCAGCGAGCGGTCTCCTGTTATGGAGCAGGAGAAGGGGAGAGACGGTAATATCCCGGAGAGAAGGCGTAACGTTGTTGCGGAGTTTCCGGCGTCAAGGATATCTGTTTTTTTTATAAAACCGGCGGCGGTTTTTCCGTTTACTGTACAGATTCCGTTTTTCGAAACTTTTATTTCGACTCCCAGGCTTTTGAGGCAGTTTATTGTTGAGAGGCAGTCGAGGCTTTGCGGTATATTTGATATTTCGCAAACGCCTTTTGTCAAAGAGGCAATTATTGCCGCCCGGTGAAAGATTGATTTATCACCGGGCACAGTAATTGTTCTGTCTGTTTTTTCATTTTTTCGAATAAGCATTACTATTCGTAATCTTCATCCGGGAGAAACTCCTGTGCTTCCGGTAAGTCTGCGAGAACTGTTGAGATTACGAAAGGTTTTCTTTTCGTCCGGCGTGAGAAGAATTTCCTGACTTCCGATTTTACGGCAATATTGAGTTCTTCGGTATCATTTATTTTGTTGGCGGTAAAAACAGATTTGGCGGCGTTAAGAGCATCTTCAAGAAGCTGAACCGCTTCCTTTTCATAAACAAGACCTTTTGTGTTTATATATGGTCCCTGTATGAATTCTTTATTTTCGATGTCAGCATATCCGGATATTATGCAAACTCCGTTTTCCGCCAGAGCAATCCGTTCGCGAAGAACGGATCTGCCGACATCGCCGATTCCATAACCGTCTATTATTATGTCGTACAGCTCTATTGTCGTCAGGTGGTGAATGCAGGATTCGTTCATCTCAATAATCATGCCGTTTTGCGTGTAAAGTATTTTGCTGTTGTCATAGTCAAGCTGTTCTACAAGCCGGCAATGTGATATAAGGTGGCGAAGTTCGCCGTGTACCGGCATTATATATTCCGGCTTAATCAGGGAAATGAGCATTTTAAGATCTTCCTGACAGGCGTGTCCGCTGGTATGAACGTGGAAATTTTCTTTTCCCGAATAGGGATTTTCATAAATAACTTCAGCTCCGAGCCTTATCAGTGCATTGATGTTTTTGTATACCAGCGCTTCGTTGCCCGGAATTGGCGTTGCCGAAAGAATTACAGTGTCGCCGTTTCTGATTTTTACCCATTTATGTGAGTTGTTGGCAATTGTGGATATTGCCGAGAGAGGCTCTCCCTGTGAGCCGGTTGCCAGCATCAGCAGTTTTGCGTCGGGTATTTCCGCGAGGTCTTCCACTTCGATAAACAGCTCTGCCGGTGCATTTATATATCCGAGGTTCTGTGCAATCCCTACACTTGTCTCCAGACCTCTTCCGAGTATGCAGACCTTTCTGCCGTATTTTGCGGCAATATTAATAATGGCGTTTATCCTGGGAATAGAAGATGCAAACGATGATACCAGTATTCTGCCTTTGCTTTCCGAAAATAAGGCGTCGATTGTTTTATGAACTTTTGATTCCGGTAATGAGAAGCCGCTTTTTTCAGCATTTGTACTGTCGGAAAGCAGCAGCCTTGTCTGCTTTTCTCCGACTCCGGCAAGCTTTATCAGATCGGCAATTTCCCTCTCCTGAAGCTCGAAATCAAATTTGAAGTCTCCTGAATGTATAATTCTTCCGCTCGGAGTGTCAACAATGATGCCGACGCTTTCGGATATACTGTGAATCACCGGGAAAAAACCTACTTTGAAAGTTTCAAGGGTGATTGTTTGGCCGGGCTGTATGACATTCAAATCAGCGTCAAAACAGAGATCCTTTTCGCTGAATTTACTTCTGACAAGTTCAAGTGTCAGTTTTGTACCGTATACAGGGGCTGCTACTCTGGGAATAATATAAGGCAGAGCCCCGATGTGATCCTCATGGCCGTGGGTAAGGATTACTGCCTTTACCTTATTTTTTTTCATTGTCAGATATCTTATATCGGGAATTATGTAATCTACCCCCGGCATATCTTCAGGGGGAAACATTATGCCGGCGTCGATAATTATTATTTCCGATGAAGACTCTATGACAGTTAGGTTTTTGCCTACTTCCCCAAGTCCGCCAAGCGGCAGCACCCATACATTATTTCCCTGTGGGCCTTCTTTTACGAAGTCTTCCATCTCCGGACACTCCGTTAGACTGTTGCAAGTATAAAAATTTTTCATTAAGAATCCTTTAAGCGGTCAGAACTTCCGACCTGATGATATTTTTTGAGGAAAGTAAATCGTGAAGCTTCTGTCTTTGTACCTCAGTGGCCTTTACAAGCGGAGAGCGCGGCGTGCCGACGTTCTCCCAGGTAATCGTTACGGCTTCTTTTACAAGAATAGGGTTTGTCGTTTCAAAAAGTCCTTTAAATAAAGGGAAAAGCTCAAGGTGTAACCGTGAGGCTTCGCTGATGTTCCCTGCGAAATACGCTTTGATCATATTACTGATCTGTCTCGACGCTATGTGCGAAGCTACGCTGATGACTCCGCTTGCTCCGCAGGTGAGCATCGGCAGTGTGAGTGAATCGTCGCCGCTGAAAATTTTAAATCCTTTGCCGGTATGCCCGTTTTCCTGCATTATCATTGAGAGTTCGGATGTCTGATCCATATTTCCGGCTGCGTCCTTTATTGCGGCAATATGAGGAAAATTGAGCCTTAGTTTTTCAACAGTGCTATTGGCAATATTTACTCCCGTTCTTCCGGGAATATTGTAAAGTATTATCGGTATGCTGCATTTCTCGGCAATTGAGGCAAAATGCAGATAAAGTCCTTCCTGCGGAGGTTTGTTGTAGTAAGGGGCTACGAGAAGAACCGCATCGGCTCCCATTTTTTCCGCAAGCAGGGTCTGTTTAAGTGAACTTTCGGTATTATAGGTGCCCGTTCCGGCTATTACCGGAAATTGCCCGTTTGATTCGTTGATGACGGTTTCAAGAAGCTTGAATTTTTCGTCTCTGGTCAGCGACGATGATTCACCTGTTGTGCCGGCTACGAGTATTGAATCGGAGCCTTCGGTGTATAATTTAAAAGCAAGTCTGGCCGCCTTTTTTAAATCTACGTCTCCAAATTCATCAAAAGGCGTGATCATTGCGGTTATCACGCTGCCTAAATTAAGCATAAAGTCTGATTTCCTTTCATGGAATTGATTTCCCTGTCAAATGCGTATTGCCTTTTTTGTGCTGTAACTCTCGATCCGGCATAGTTTATGAAGGGCTTTCATTGCTTTGCCGAGATTTTTTTCATTTATAAGGCATGATATATTTATAAAGGAGTCTACGCTTCTGTATACTGTTATTCCTTCTTCAAACAGCAACTTAAATATTCTTGCCATAACACCCGCAGTTCCCCTCATTCCAATTCCTACGCATGATATCTTTGCCACGCCGGCAACAGTTTTATATTTGGCGGATATTTTTTGTAAATGAGCTTCTGCTTTTGCGGCATCTTCTTCAGCAACGGAAAAATATATTTTATCGGCATGTATATTGATTAAATCGAGGCTGACTCCAAGCTCTTTCATATCTTTAAATAACTCGCTTTGCTGCTTTGCCGATGCTGCTGGAGAGTCCGAAAAGTCGACGAAAAAATCTCTTATCGATGTTTTATGTATGAGTCCGCTTATCAGACTGCCTCCGGATCTGCTTTTGTTCATTATTTCACTTCCGCAGTGGGTGGAAAAAGTGTTTTTTACATATAGCGGAACATTATACCTGTTGGCAATGTCGACGCATCTTGTATGCAGAACTTTTGCCCCCTCATTGGCCATTTCTCCCATCTCGACCGGGTCAAGACTGTTGATGATGCAGGCTTGACCGTAAACCCTCGGATCTGCAGTCATAACACCATCTACATCGGTGTATATTTCCACAAAATCGGCTTTTAATGCCGCGCCGATAGCTGCAGCCGTTGTGTCACTGCCTCCTCTGCCGAGCGTGGTAACCGAATCCTGGGGATCAATTCCCTGAAAACCTGTTACCAGAACGATATTATTTTTTGTCAGTTCTTCCTTGATTGCCGACGCATAAATGTATGTTATTTTTGCGTTTAAATTATTGGAGTCGGTGACAATACCTGCCGCGGCGCCGGACATAACCGATGTTTTAAATCCTTTTTTTCTCAGTAAAACCGACATTTGTATGCATGAGTAATTTTCACCTGTAGACATTATCAGGTCTTTTTCCGAAGCATTTCTTTCATATTCCTGCAATTTAATTGAATGAATAATAGTGTCGGTGGCCAGAGGATCCGGATAACGTCCCATTGCCGAAAGAACGACTACCATGTTAAATCCGCGTGCCGCTGTCGATATTATTTTTGCCGCCACCATTTCTCTTGATTCCGCTGATGCTACGGATGAGCCACCGTATTTTTGCACTGCTATTTTCATAACGGTTTAAACCAGTCCTCTTTCGAGCAGAAGTTCCGCTATCTGCACGGCGTTTAAAGCAGCTCCTTTGAGGAGATTGTCGGATACGACCCACATATTGATCCCGTTTTCAACAGATAAATCTTCTCTGATTCTTCCGATAAAAACCTCATCTCTTGATTCACAGGTTAGCGGCATAGGGTATACTGAATCGGAAGGAACGTCGGTGACGATTATTCCCGGCTTGTTTTCCAACAGTTTTTTTACGTCTTTTGCGGATATTTTCGTTCTGGTTTCTATGTTTACGGCCTCGCAATGCCCCCGTTTTACAGGGACCCTGACCGTAGTCGGACTGATCTTTATGTTGTCATCTGCAAATATTTTCTGTGTTTCAAGAATCATTTTCTTTTCTTCCGATGAGTATCCGTCGTCTCCGAAACTTCCTATCTGAGGGATCAGGTTAAAAGCAATTTGATGCGGGTATACAGCGGCAGAAAATTGTTTCTCCGACAGGATTGCCCCTGTCTGTTCATAAAGCTCGTCTGCGGCAGCCTTGCCGGTGCCGGATACCGACTGGTAAGTGGAAACAACAACTCTTTTAATTCCCGCGGCATCGTATATGGGTTTCAGTGCCACAACCATCTGTATCGTCGAGCAGTTTGGGTTGGCAATAATACCTTTGTGTAAGTCTACTGCATGTGGATTTACTTCTGGGACAACAAGCGGCACGTCCGTGTCCATTCTGAAAGCAGCGCTATTGTCAATGACGATACACCCTTTTTCCACGGCTACGGCGGCGTATTCCTCACTTGCCACTTCACCGCCGGAGAAAAGGGCAATGTCTATGTCGTTGAAAGATTCGGGAGTTATTTCTTCTACGGTAATGATGTCGGAGCCGAATTTTATCTGTGTACCGGCGGATTTTTTTGTGGCGAGAGCTTTTATTTTATTAACGGGAAAATTTCTTTTCTTTAATGTCTGGAGCATTTCTCCGCCGACAAGTCCTGTTGCTCCGACGACGCAAATGTTATATTTTTTCATTTTTTGCCTTCTTCTTTTTTTTATTTCATCTATGGCATTTCTTTATGTCAACAGACTTTAATCCATTACATGTTCCAAACCGAATAATAGTCCCTTTAGCGAATCAATCCGGTTTATCGCCAGAACTAACCCTGGCATAAAACAGCTTCTTGACATAGAATCGTGCTTAATTGTCAGGATTTCTCCGTTGCCTCCCATAATTACTTGCTGATGGGCAACCATTCCCGGAAGCCTTACCGAGTGTATACCGATACCGTTGATACTGCCTCCGCGGGCTCCATCGATTATTTCGTTTTTTGTTTCGCTTCTTTCAAAGGCCGCTCTTTCCTCATTCATACCTTTTGCCGTCATAATTGAAGTTCCTGACGGAGAATCCTGCTTTTTGTCATGATGAAGTTCAACGATCTCCGCACTTTTGAAATATCTCGATGCTTCTTTGGCGAATTTCATCATCAGGATTGCACCGATTGAAAAATTTGGCACTATAAGTACCGCTTTGCCTTTTTCTTCCGCAATTTTAGAGATTTCATCAAGTTCTCCGGATTTTATCCCGGTAGTCCCTACTATGCAGTTTACATTATTTTTTAGAGCGGTTTTTATAAAGTACGGTGAAATCTCCGCATTTGAAAAATCAACAAGACAATCCGTATTGGTTATCACTTCGTCGAGAGAACCGCTTATTTTTACTCCGCACTCACCGATTCCGGCCAATAATCCTATATCAGAACCCTGATTATCGCTCCTGTCGATTGCCCCTGCAAGTTTGAAGTTTGCTTCCTTTAGTATTGTTTTCACTGTCTCACTGCCCATTTTGCCACAGGAGCCTGTTACGGTTATTTTTATAGGCATAATTGCCTCCTTAACTTAAAGTCAGGCGCAGTTAACTGCGCCTGTGTGCTTCTTAAATTTCCTGAAGTAGTTGCTAAATTACATGTAATATATTCTATATTAATGGAGATTAGTGAAATTGTATAACATTTTGCCTATAAAAATCAACTCTAGGACTAGATTTTAAGTGTTGACAATCATACACGTGTATGATGTCACAGTGTTGGAATTGTTGTATCATAAAGTTAGTCGATTTATATTTCTAACAACAGCCGCAGTGATAGACACATAAATATTTTTGAAATTTTTGCAAAGTGAGGTGTTTGTATGTTTGCTCTGAAAGAACCGCCGTATATAACTCATAATGTATCCCTGAACAATGAGCTTTCCAGTGATGATTTGATAGTTCAGGCCGGCAGTGAGGAGTATTTAGGCTGTTCTTTCAAGGACCAAAGCATTCTTGCGTCTTATTTTAAAGATATATATGATACAAGATTATTATCCAAAGAGGAAGAAAAGTTTTTGGGTAAACGAATATTGACAGGTGATGAGAGGGCAAAGCAGGAGCTTACTACCGCTAATTTGCGCCTCGTTGTTTCTATTGCCAAGAAGTTCCTCGGGCATGGTTTAAGTATTCTGGATTTGATACAGGAAGGAAATATTGGTCTGATGGAAGCAGTGGACCGGTTTGATTGTTCACTTGGTTACCGTTTTGCCACTTATGCAACCTGGTGGATTCGTCAGTCTGTTATGAGAGCAATTGCCAACAACGGCAGGATGATCCGCCTTCCGGTGCATATTCTTGATGTTTATCGCAAATACTGCAAATTAAGCGGTGATTATAAACGTGAATGCGGTGAAGAGCTTTCCGTTGCCGAGGCAAGTGAAATTTTGTTTCCCGTATCTGTGGATAAGATCAGAAAGCGTGTTTCAAAGAACAGGGGAGCGATTGTTTCCTCGGACGATCCAGAGGTTATGTTGCTGATCGCTAAAGAACAGGCAAACAATGAACATAAACTTGCAAACATAATAAGAATTGCCAAAGAGCCGATCTCCTTTGAATCATCTTCCAGTGAAGACACTAAAGTCGGAGATTTTATCGCCTCGCATGATGCTATGCCGTTTATTGATTCGGCAGAGGTGGAGTCCTTTTTTGGAAAAATAACCGAGTCTGAGAGAGAGGTTCTGAAGCTTCGCTACGGTCTGACAGGAGGCGAACCGAGAACGCTTGAGCAAATAAGCTCGGTTATGGGGATAAGTAAGGAAAGAGTAAGGCAAAAAGAGGGGAGAGCATTGTTAAAATTAAGAAAAGCTATGCTCGAATCTTATTGATAAAGTATACATTTGCCGTAATACCTGGGAGGTGCACTTTTATTGCCGGGCTATATCATACAACTTTTGATTAAACTATTTTTTAATACACATCCTGCCGGTTTTTGAGATTTAACCTAGTTTTTGAATTTTTATACCAAGTTATATGCAAATGGATGTTAATAGGGAAATAGATTTTAATTATAATGAAAACGGCACAGAATTCCGGGTGTTAAGGCAAAAGAGGGGGCTGTCGTGCTAACGGCGGCTCCTTTTGTTCAAGAAAAAATGCGGTTAATAATGGAAAGGTTTCTTACAGGAAGGGTTGGCTTTTTAAGCTAGTATTTTATGCCGATTTTGACATCTCTGGCTCTCTTCCTAGGGCACAGGTCACGGAGAATAAATGCCAGTAAAAACTCTCTGTGTTCTCCTCTCCTCTGTGAGAAACCCTTTTCTTTTAACTTAATTGGCTTTATATATGTTTCCAAAGATACAGATTGTTGCCGGCTGTGGCTACGAAATGTATTGAGTGTCCGTAAGTGCCCATAGCTATTTTTGTGAATGGTGATTCGGTATTTTTATGTATAACGGTATTCATTTTGCTTGGCAGATCCCATATCCTTATTGTTCCGTCTTCTGAAGATGAACATATATAAGGTTTGTCCGCCGTATACGCCAATGAGTTTACGGCACCCATATCACCACAACTGAGGACTTTTACCACCTGCAGAGAGCGCATGTTCCAGAGAATGATATTACCGTCGGCTCCTCCGGAGGCAAGAACTTTGTCATTCGGCGCAATTTCCAGTGCCGTTATATTTGCTCTGTGCTCTTTGGCACTGGCAACAATCATTCTGCTTTGTGTATGCCACAGGCGGAGCGTGCCGTTTTCATGTGCGGAGATAAAATTCACACCGTTGGAAGAAATTGCCAGATTACTTATGGGACTTTCATCGTAATTTATTAATGAATGCTTTTGAATTGCATAATCATATACAACCAGTTTTCCGTTTTTATATGCGATAATGACGGACATTTCCATCGGAATGAAGAGTATTTTTGAGATACTGCCGAACTGTTCGTTTAATCTTGATATTTCTATATGTCCTTTTGTATCAACAACCAGACATTCAAAAGTTTTAGAGTTAAAGGCCATATGTTTTCCCGAATCGGAAAACGCCAGTGTAAGCAGGCCTGGAAACGCTGTATTCATCGACCATATTTTATTCAGCGAGGTGATGTCTTTTAAATGGACTTCTCCTTTTTTGTCGGTATATGCCAAAAGCTCCCTTTCCGGATGAAATTTTATATCCGTTATCGAGGACAAATTGTCGAAAACCGCGGAAATTTCTCTGAATTTATGTGAATACAAATAAAGATTATCCATAATCATTTTTTCTTCGGGTGTCAGCCTTGCAAAGCTTATATCATCAGGCCGAAGTGTTTCCCTGACGGGGTCCGGCTCCGGTTCGATCTGCGGAACCATAGGGCTATAGCTTTTTTGTGTCAGCAGCGGAGGTTCACCTGTAACAATCGGCTGATCGAGCGTAAATGAAATATTGCCTCCCGAGCCTAAATTAGAAAAAGAATCAAGGCTTCCCGGCATGCTGAAAGAACCAAGTCCCGGAAGTTCATTGAATGAATCCGCCGGCGGTGCTTCTTTTTTCTTCGTGTCGTCGGCTGTAAGTGCCTCAAGCATTTCCGCCGCATTTTTCCAGCGATCCCTATGATTCAGCTCCAAGGCTTTGGTAATTACGTCATTTATATCATTTGATAAGTCGGGCAGAATCTCTCTCAGAGGCTGAAATTGAAACGGTACACGCGGGTGTTTGCCGGAAAGAAGTTCATGCATTGTTGCTGCCAGAGCATACAAATCGGAAACAGGCAATGGATTGCCCATATACTGTTCCGGAGGGGCGTAACCCACGGTTCCTATTTCCGTCTTCGGTGCCCCGCTGTCATTTGAAAGCGATCTCGCAATACCGAAATCGATCAGTATGGTACTGTTGTCGGCTGTGCGGATCATAATATTGGCAGGCTTGATATCCCTGTAGATGATCGGCTCCGGTTGATTATGAAGATAATCAAGTATGCTCAATATGTCCCCGGCTATTTGTTTTACTCTTTCCTCAGGGAGGCGGTTTTGAGGAAATTTTTTCACAAGTTCATTAAGATCCGAGCCGATAACAAAATCCATTACCAGATAAAATCTTCCGAGATCTTCGAAATAATCAATAACCCTCGGTAAATTGGGATGATCCAGTGATGCAAGCAAAGTCGCTTCCCGCTGAAACCGCTCTGTGGCTTCAATGCGTTCCTGCTCATTGCTGAACGACTCTATCATCTCTTTCAGCGCCCAGTTTTTTTGCAGCCTTTTATCAAGAACTTCATAGACTGCTCCCATACCGCCGCTTTTTATCGGACGTATAACTTCATACCTGTTTTGCACAAGTGTGCCCGGTTTCAGATATTGACCTGCAGCAGCCTTGGGTTTGCTTTTTTTCTGAGGATCTTGTGCCTGCTCTTTGTTTTCCTGCAAAGCGGCTGCGTCCATATCTTTGCTCATTATTTGTGTTTCTCCATTGAAAATACTATTTCCGGGTTTAGTTAAAAATTCACTTTATACCTTTATTAATCCTGCTTTCCTTATTATACATTGCCACAATCCTGTAGTAAGGATCCAATTTGCCGAAACAGCCGTTTATATCTGCTTTGTATAATTTTAAAAGCTTGGGAAACAGCTCGTGTTGCATCAGTTCCAATCGCTGTTTTTCATCTCTGCGTGCAATTTCTCTCGACAGCAGATGATTTTTTATCAGGAACTCAACGTTTTTTATTGTTTTTTCTGCAAATCCGAGTCTGGTCATTATCCCGGCTGCTTTTACCGCTCCTATTGATGCATGGCCCGGAAATCTTCTGTTGATATCCATGGTTGCAGTGCACGGCTTGGCGACATCATGCATAAGTGTTGCCATAGCCAGAGTGATATCCGGGGAAGAAAGATGCCTGAAACACTCAATTGTATGGGTAAAAACATCTCCCTCCGGGTGATGTTCCTTGTCCTGGAAGACGTCCTTAAGCTCCGACAGTTCGGGGATGCACATTTCCAGCAGACCTGATGAATGGGCAATTTTGAGTGGTTCATACGGTTCCCGGCAGGTGAGTATCAGTCGGAGGATATACTTAACATCCCCGGCATCGGGAAAACTTGAAAGCCTGATGGATTCAATCCGGCTGTGAGAGTCTTTCCCGATCAGGAAATTATGATTAAAAATAAGGTGCAGTATCTCAGCCAGTGATACGGGCGACAGCTTTGTTTCCTCGTTTATAACAATGCGGTTTGCTTTTATATCGCTGTAAACGTTCAAAGGATCATAAAAAAC
Organism: Candidatus Xenobia bacterium; assembly: GCA_031551355.1. Classification (GTDB taxonomy): domain Bacteria; phylum Vulcanimicrobiota; class CADAWZ01; order CADAWZ01; family CADAWZ01; genus JAVBNT01. Next base: position 153,704 of record JAVBNT010000001.1, read on the forward strand.
ATCTTTTAAAGGGGAATAAAAAAGAGACAGTACTGGAACATTACTGTCTTTGGCAATTTTTTTCAATTGAATAAATATGTTTTTATTATTAGGCAATGAGTTGCAGAAATTTATGCATACATTATCCCTGATGATCCTGCAGTCTATTGACGGGTTAACGGAATATTCAATATCTTCCCACAGATAACCCAGATCGGTGATGCTCGCATCCGTCTGTATATTGAAGCTCTGCATCTCGGAACTTTTATTTTTATAGAAAGATATTGCTTCCAATCCGCAAAGTATCGTTTCAAAGCCTTTGTCTGCAAGCGGACTTAAAATTGATTTTAAGGAAAAGTTGTTCATAGATTTTCAAGATGGAGCATAGCCTGCTTTTTAAATTCCTGACCTGTCTGTTTTGCTTTTTCCGATTTTTCCTTTAATTCTTCTAGATTTGCTTCGTTAAAATTTCCTGTGTATTTAGCGATCGTTTTCAGAAAGGACTCGCTGTCAGCCGCTCCTTCCGTCATCAGGCTGTGCAGATGTGCAACGCTTGCCGGAGCTTCATACGCTTTATACGTTTCCGTGATTTCCGACATATTTTGTACGATGCCGGAGATTTTATTCTTTAGCTCTTGATTTTTTTCCGGATTTTCATAAAAATACAAATCCAGAAGCAGCATTTCGGCATCAAGGGAAACCTTTCTTTGCCTTTCCGCTATCGGCATCATATCCGTTCTCCAGCTTAGATACTCTTTTTGAGCGTTATTCATTGATGCGTGGTCTGCCGTTCCCAGCAGCCATAATTCTTTTTTTGCCGCTGCGGATAAGTAACAATATACTGACTCCGTCTGTTTTTTAAGTATTCTTTCAATGTTTTTTTTACTTTCCAAATCTATGTCTTTTATTTCGCGTATCTGCTTTTCTACCGATTCGGGTAAGATATCCATAGCTCTGGAATATTCTTTTTTGAATTTGATTATATTCCGGCTTCCTTCTTCACGCAGACAGCCTACGGTTGATTGAAGCGACAAAACCTGGACTTTTAATTTTTTAAGCTCGACTCCGGCTTTATACGGCTCCAGGCTTCCCGACATCCAGGCAGAAAAAACATGTCTTGATTCTTCTATAGAGGTCATCGCTTCTGCGGATACATCATCCGTTTGTTGCAGAGCAGTCAGCAATTCCTTTATTTCCGTATTTTTACATTGCCCTGCTGCTGCTGCCGAAAAGATTATTAAGAACAGTGTAATTATAATTTTAATAGTTTTCATTGGTTATTGTTATCTTTCTTTTAATAATATATGCCTTCAAATTTAAAACTTTTGGATTAAATTAAAAAAACCTCTTTTTCAGAGGTTTTTTCTATTCATTTCATATATTAAATTATCTTTTTATTTACTTATCATCCTTATACAATAAATATGCTGTAGGCGAGCCGGTGTTTTTAAAAATTTCCCAGTAGAATTCAGATTCTATCATTATTCATTCCACCTCATTTTATTTATTTTTTTGTCTGTGAAAATATCTCAATTTTTAAGGATTTATCCAAGATTTTCTTATCACATAAGTTACTATATCATATCCAAATTGCTTTTGCAAGCTATTTTTTGTTAAAATTTTACGAAATCGTAACTTTTATAAGAAAACTAATAATTTTGTGTAAATCATTGACTTTATTATTCTTAAGGATATATAGTTAGAATTATGTATTTTTTTGTATAAAAGGAGATTTTGCCATGAAGAAAATTCTGTTGTTTATTTTTATGATTTTTGTTTTTCATGTAATTCCCGCATATGCTGACACCGATGGGCAGCCAAAAGAAATAGACCCGGCAAAAAGGGCTGACATTGTAAAACTTATGGATGTGCTAAACTTCAAAAATACCGTGAAAACTACTATTGAACAGTCATTTGCGATATATGAAAAGTCTATGCCTTCTGATCCTGACTTGAAGGAGTTTATTACGGAGTTTATGGATTCCATTGATTATGATTCAATGGCGGAACAGTGTATTCCGATATATGACAAGTATCTTGAGCACGAGGATATCAAATCGATAACTGATTTTTACAATTCCCCCTCCGGAAAAAAACTACTTAAGTCGATACCGGCTTTTATCAGGGATGCTTTTGCTTTTTCCCAGAAGTGGACCGAAGACTTATTTACGTATGTCGGCGTGATGATGGACACCTCAAAACCGAGAGTTTCCGGAAATATTGCTTCTTCTAAAAAGAGTAATTCCCAATCCAGACATAAAAAGATTGTGTACGAGTTTATGGAAGTATCCGGTCTGAACAGGAAAATGGGCAGCTATTATGACAGTATATTCTCTTCATTAAAGAGTTCGGCAGATATAAAAATATCTCCGGAGGATTGGCAAAAAATCGAGACAAAGTTTGCAAAAGATGATTTTATCGGTTTTTGTGCCGATATTTATGAAAAAAACCTTGATGAAAGCACTCTTGCCGATCTTGTCACTTACTACAAAAGCCCCGCCGGCAAGAAATATCTTGAAGTGGAAGAATCAATTAATAATGAATGCGGCGAAGTCGGAGCCAAGGTCGGCAGGGAACTCTCCGAGAAAATTCTGCAAAAATTTAAGAAATGAGAGTGAATGCCGATAACAAGGGAAAAGGATCGGTTTGCAGAATATCTATTAAATGTAATGCCTTATTAGGCTTTCGTTAAAGTATTTTTTAGGAGGTATTTTATGTCCGGCGTATTTGATATTATTCTTCTTCTTGCCTTGCCTGCTTCAGGCAAATCCGAGACCAGAAAATTTATAGCAATGCAGGATGAGGATAAGAAAAAAAATGTCTTTCATTTAGGTAAAGACGCTCAAATGGATGATTTTCCTTATGTTCACATGATGAGAGTTATTGATATTGAACTTAAAAAACTCGGTGAAGACTATATATTCTATCATGCTCCCGACAAAAATTTCAAAGACCCGCTTACCTGGGGCGTCTTAACACATATGCTGAATCAGGATTATGAATGTTTGGTTCTTAAAAAGAAAGCAATAGATACGACGGTTGAAGAGCTCTACCATAGAATTGATGCCGCAAGACTTGCGATCAATGCCGAACCTATTTTTTACAAAAACGGCAAAGCACTTATCGATGAAACTAAACTCAAAAAAGTATCTGACGCTTTAAGTGAAGAGTATCGAAAAATGCAGGAAGAAAGAAAAACTCAAATGCCCGAAGATATGAACGGTGCCACTTTGATTGTTGAATTTGCCAGAGGCGGAGCAGACGGACTTACGCCGCCGCTTCCTTTCGGATATGAGTATAATTTAAAACTTCTAAGCCCTGAAATACTTGAAAAAGCCTCCATTCTTTATGTATGGGTAACTCCGGAGGAATCAAGGCGTAAAAACCGCGAACGCGAAGATCCTAATGATCCCGGAAGCATACTTGCTCATTGTGTGCCTGACATCGTGATGTATAATGAATATGGATGCGATGACATGGATTATCTTGTAAACAAATCCGATAAACCCGGCTTTATTAAGGTTGAAAGACCTGAAAAAACTTATTATCTGCCGATAGCCCGTTTTGACAACAGACAGGATAAAACGTCCTTTGTCCGCAGTGAACCATGGAATGAGGCCGATGCAAAGGCGCTTTACGATGGATTGAGCAGCGGATTTATTGAACTCTGGAAAAGACGCAATTCTTAATTAGTATTTTACAGATAGTTTTTTACGGGGCTGTCGTGCTAACGGCGGCCCCATAAACATGGAATAAAAGATAGCGGTCACCGGGCTTAGCCCGGCAAAACCGGCTTTGGCCGGTTCAAATATAATTGTAAAAATGGTGAAAAATTAAGAAAAGGATAGCAAAAGGCTATAAAGCAAGCTATTTTTCGCCATTTTCTGTCGTGCTAAGCGGGCCTGGAAAGGTCCGCTTAGCACGACGGCCCCTTTATGATAAAAAGATAATAGTCAGCGCCTGTAGGGCGCTTAATTCCGGCATTTGCCGGATAAATAGAATCAAGGAAAATCGGGGGAAACTGTGAGAGAATATTCTCAAGAGCACAGAATCAACTGTTTTTCCCGATTTTGTGTCCTGCTAAGTGGGACTTTTCCAGGCCCACTTAGCAGGACGCCCCTTTTTTTAAGGGAATCTTTTATTCATTATGTATTTAGTTTTAGTAGTGGTTATTGGCACGACAGCCGTTCTTTTTGCATCGTATTCGCTTGTTCTTGTGGGCAAAATATTTGAACTTAACAAGCTGAGGAAAGATTATGCGTCTATAAAAATTTCTGCCGTGAAAGATCTTCATTCCGGCTCCGGTCGCGTCAGACTGAGAGGGGCTGCTACGTCATCGGCAAAAGGTTTTCCCTCTGTTTTGGCATCGCTGCCGTCTTTTTATTCAAGGCTTTTGGTTGTCGGTCAAAAAGGTCGGCGCGTTAAACCGTATGAAAAGAAGCGGTTAACGGGATTTGAGATAAAAAATGATTCCGCAGGTATTTCGGTAGACCCCGGTAAAGCGCGCTTTATTGTTGACAGAAAAATTTTGCAGCCGTCAGAGGTTAAGAATAATGTTGCCGACCTGCTTCCCGAATACCTTAAAGGATGTTTTTCCGATCTTTTATTTATGGAAGAATATCTTGCAGAGGGTTCCAGAGTTACTGCGATAGGAAATGTCCGCAGTGATTCTGCAGGAAATCTGGTTTTGGCGGCAGAAAAAAACAAGCCCCTTATTATCTCCCAGTGTTCCGATGAAGCTTTTCAGCTTATACATTTCAGGTTTTTTGTAAGGCTTGTTCTTCTCTTTATGTCGATGATGCTAACGGCTCTTATAATGTTTTATTTACTGTTTTTATTCTGCTGAAACTTTTCTTCAAGTTCCTTTATCTCTTTGTGCAGTATTCCGGCTTCTTTGAATCTTTTGCTTATTACCATAAAATATTTGTCGATATATTTTTTTGATATAGTGTTGGCCTGAATACCGCGTTCCGTGACAATATCGCAAAATTTATTCAGATCTTCACTGCTGCAGAACGAGGGATTGAGGTTTTTTATGCGGTATATTTCCTCGATAGTTGTAATGGCACTGTCTGCATTACCCAACTGTTTTCGGACTTTTTCCCTGAGACCGTCTATCCTGCTGAGTATAAACAGGGATTGAAGTTCTTCCTCATTTTCATCATTGAACAGATGGTTACTGTCCAACTCTGTTTGCAGTTTGCTTAAATAAAGCTCTATTATTCTTTCGGCAATTTTTCCTTTTTGCCCGGCATTCGCCAGAAAATAATCGAAATCAGTTGTTGTTTCTGATCTGTATTTATTAAGCTTTATAAGGTGTTCCTCAATTTTTTCTCTCGGGGCTCTATCTTTAAGCGCTTTTCTTATGATATTAAGCTGTTCGGTCAGCTTTTTAATTCTCTCCTGTGCCGTTGACTTCCGCAGTTTTTTCTTTACATTCTGCAGGTTTATATCAACCATTTGCTTTGAAGCCATTTCTTCCTGTTTTTGTTCCATATCTATATAGTAAGAGATAAAGGCCTGCAGATATTCTCCAAGCGCTTTTTTCATCCTTGCCCTTATTGATTTTACCGTTGTGCGTCCGCAGTCAACGATGGCGGCATTTCTTTCTCTTGCGTCACTGATTATTTTTTCAATATTTACGCATGGAATCGGTTCATGAACCATTATCGGAAATGTAAAGCTGACTCCTTCCTGAAATGGAAGTTCCGAAGAATCCATTTCTACCGGAGAAATTGTAAAATAGGACGCAAAGTATGTTCTCTCTTTTTCCGGGGAAGTCTGTTCCGTCCAGTAAAAAAGTGCCGAACTTTTTGGATTTCCATGAATTTTGATCATATGTTTAAGGGTCTCCTTGGCGGTAGGGGATTCTCTGTAATCGGACAATCACAGAGCTCCTAACGGATTGTATTTATTTGTTTTTGTGTTGCGGCTATTGACGCCTTAATATCGTTATATTTATTCTTTATACTCCTGCTGCTCGTTTTCCTCTTCGGGTTTATAAACCATAGTATCCAATACTTCTTCCGTCATAATAAGTTCTTTGTCAATCACAGGAATGCTTATTTCCTCAAGTACTTTCAGTTTCAGGCTTTTACTGCCGATATTTATTGTATCGCCATTGTTAAGATACTGTTCTTTTGTTCTCTGGTTATTTACAAATAAACCATTTTTACTGGCAATGTCACGGATGAGATAACCTATTTCCGTTTTAAGTATTTCGGCATGTTCTCTTGATACGGAATCTTCATTAATCATTATTTCGCATTTTACGTCACGTCCTATAAGAATCCTGTCTTTTTTCAGCGGATATCCTGATTTCAGCGGTCCTTCACCCGGTGTAAGCCATCCCCAGATGCCGTTTAATTTCGGTACATTTTCAGTCTGTGCTTCAATGGCCAGCTCTTCTTCATGTTTGGGAATTTCAACTTTCATTGCCATGAAATGCCCTGCCGTTATGAATAGCGAGCTGATAATCATAAATGAAATTATACAGATGTTAGCACTCGCGAAATGCTCGTCATGCAGATATTTTGCCAGAAAAAATCCGAGAGAACATCCCAAAACGGTAGATATTGTATAGTATAGTATTTTTTTTATCATAGGGACCTCTTATAAATTTATTTGAGGAAAAAATAATATCCGAGAAAACCCAGCAGTCCTAAAAGACTGAGTACACTGATAATAAAAAGCATATTCTGAACTCCTGACGAGCCGGATGGCGGGTTATAGTCGGTTTTTATGCTGCTTCCCTGATTCGTGCCTTTCAGCCGGCCGGAGAGATGTCTTTTCATTTCCTGCAGGCTTGAGTAGCGCCTTTTGGGATCGGTTTCGGTTGCTTTTTTTATAACATCCTGCGTTTGCCTGGAAAGACTGGGATTCAACAGGGAAATCGGCTGCAGATCGAAAGGAGACAGCGACGGATTAACGTTGCTCAGAGCATGGTACATAAAAGCTCCAAGACTGTAAACCAAAGATTTTATGTCAAAAAAACCGTTTTCCGCATACTGTTCCGGTGCGGCATATTCACTGGCGCCTAAATGACTGAGGCCTTCCAGGCCGGTATCCGCATAAAACATTTTAGCAAGGCCCATGTCAGTCGCTTTTATGGAGCTTTTGGGCATTGATATCAGGTTGCCCATGTTAAATTCACGGAAAAAAATCGAGGGCAGTTTTTTTGCATAAAGGAATGTAAACAGATCGGCAAGCTGTATTGCCCAGGCAATGACTTCTTCTTCCTGAAACGGTGCTCTTTGTTTGATGAGAAGCGAGTTGAGATCTGAGCCGGATACGTACTCCCTTACAATGTAGAGATAGTCGTCGTCAACGAAAAAATCTACGACTTTTGCAAAGAGCGGATGGGAAATCGAAGCTATAATAGAAGCTTCGCGTTTGAACTTGCTGATAATATTTATCTTCTCATTGATGTCTGCAGCAACGAGTTTTGTTTCCCTGACGGCCCATACTTTACCCTTCATATGCACATCATGGGCATAATAAATATTAACGAGATGCGTCTCGTATATTATTCTTTCAATTTTATATCTTGCTTTTAAAATGGTTCCAGGAGTGAGTATCGACGCCATTTTTATTTCACTTTTTTAATGATAGAACAATGCATGTATTGCTAATTTAAGATATTTCTTTTCAAAACATTTTTACTTCTATTTTAATAAGAAAACACCTTTTCCTGATGATGAATGGAATAATAAATAATGCATATTTTTTAAGGTTTAGACACTTTTCGTTCATGATTTTTTGCTGCTGTTTTTCGATTAAAAGACTCTGAATAAAGGGCTTTTTTCTCGCAGGATTTCGTTTTATTTTTGAGAACTATAATATACTTGCAATGTTGTTTTTTGCTTGATATCCAATTATTCAAAACATTTTAATCGAGGTTTGCAGCTTTGAATTTTGAAGAATCTTTAAATGATATGCAGAGGGAAGCCGTTTTTCATACGGATGGTCCTCTTTTGATATTAGCCGGAGCAGGCAGCGGAAAAACAAGGGTTTTGATGTATAAAATAGCCCGTCTTGTAGAGAACGGACTTGCCCATCCCTCAGAAATTCTTGCTGTTACCTTTACAAATAAAGCCGCCAGAGAAATGAAAGACAGAATAGCCGGTCTGATTCCTGAGAAGTCATTTTCGTGGATCGGAACGTTTCATTCTTTCTGTGCCAGAGTTCTGAGAATGCAGAGCGAGTCATCCTCCGATGTTAACAGAAATTTTGTTATATATGACGAGTCCGATAAAAAATCGGTGCTGCGCGAGATTTTAAAGCATATAAATATTGATGAAAAAACGGCTTCACCGGAGAAGATGTCATCGATTATTTCAAAAATGAAAAATCAGCTAAGGCTTCCTTCCGACTGTGATGTTTCTACTTTTGAAGGTAAGCTGATTTATAATATTTACTCAGCCTATCAGGCGAAACTAAAAGCTTACGGGGCGCTTGATTTTGACGATTTGCTTGTTAAAACCTATGAACTGCTTATCTCAGGCAGTGATTTTGCAAAAAATATCTGCACCCGTTTCAAATATATTCTTGTTGACGAATATCAGGATATAAACTACGCGCAGTATATGCTGATAAAAAAACTTTCGCAGCACCACGAAAATATCACTGTCGTCGGTGATGACGATCAGAGTATCTACCGTTTCCGCGGAGCCGATATGTCTATCCTGCTTAAGTTTGAGGAAGACTATCCCAATGCCAAAGTTGTAAAACTTGAGCAGAATTACCGCTCAACGTCAACGATCCTTTCAGCCGCCAATGCTCTTATGGAACATAATACGGTAAGAAAAAAGAAGAAATTATGGACCGACGGCTGTGAAGGCGAGAAAATATCCATTTACAAAGCTGTGGACGGCAGAGCCGAATCAAGGTTTGTAATCCGTAAAATCAGGGAGTTAATAGTCTCATGCGGGTATACTTATAAAGATTTTGTAATTATATATAGAACAAACGCCCAGTCGCGACTTTTTGAGGAAGTATGTATACAGGAGGGATTGCCTTATAATTTGGTCGGCAGTCTTAAGTTTTATGACCGCAAAGAAATCAAGGATTTGCTTGCATATCTGAGGCTTGTAACCGATCTTAGAGACAATATATCCCTGAAACGTATAATCAATGTTCCGGCAAGGGGTATAGGACAGTCCAATTTGAGTAAACTTGAGGAAATTGTAAATCAAAAAGACGTATCTCTTTTTGAGGCCTGCAGAATACTGATGGAGTCTAATGATGCGTCACCCAAAGTCAGGGCCGGACTTGAACATTTTATTTCCGTAATGGAAAAAGCCGTTGAAATGTCTTCAAACAGCAAAACTATTGACATTGTTAATTATATTATTGACGCTGTTGCATTCAGAGAGTATCTTCTTACGCCGTCAAAAAATGCCGAAGGTATTGCCAGAGAAGAAAATTTGAATGAATTTCTTAATGTTGTCAAAGAGTTTCAGGATATGTCGGAAATTCCTACTTTGTCGGAATTTCTGTCGCATATAGCGCTGATATCGGATATTGATATGTGGGAATCATCAGAGGGACGTGTCAATCTGATGACGTTTCATCTTACAAAGGGTCTTGAATTTCCTGTTGTCTTTCTGACCGGACTTGAGGAAAAGTTTTTACCCCATTTTATGTCGTCTGCCGACAACAGTTCAATAGAAGAGGAAAGAAGACTGTTTTATGTAGGTATAACCAGGGCTAAAAACAAGCTTTTTATGACTAATTCCCAGCAGAGGCTGGAACGCGGAATTTCCGAACAGCGTTTGCCTTCAAGGTTTTTAAAGGAAATCCCCTCCTGTTACACATCTTCATTGTCGGTAGTCTCTAATAACCGTCCGGCTTTTAAAGACATACACATGAAACGCAACTGGGATAATGATAAGGCTTTGTTTTCCTCTTCAGGGGAGAGTCTTGAACAGGGTGCCTTTGAGAAAGGCGATTCGGTTTCTCATTCAATATTCGGTAAGGGGAGGGTGCTTTCGTCTTCCGGTGATGCGGTTAAAGTTGATTTTATAAATAAAGGGATAAAGACGGTTGTGAGATCCTTTCTTAAAAAAGATTGATTTACCTTGCAATCCGGCCAATGCGTAGATAATATGACAGACATTAAAATTATTGAAGAACTTGATGAACTTAAGAAAAGTTTGCGGGAAAACAGCTACCGCTACTATAACCTTGATGACCCACTGATTTCAGATGCTGAATATGACGGGATGATGAACCGATTGCTTGAAATTGAGGGAACTTATCCTGAGCTTGTTACGCTCGATTCTCCTTCACACAGAGTGGGCGCAAAACCGCTTGATTTTTTTGAACCCGTCACTCATAAGATTCCCATGTTAAGTCTTGCAAATGCGTTTAATGATAATGATTTGCGGGCTTTTGACAAACGCGTGAGAGAGCTTGCCGGCAGTGATAAAATGGAATATGCAGTCGAATTAAAATTCGATGGCTTGGCAGTGAGTCTTACTTATGTAAACGGTGCGTTTTTACTTGGAACGACAAGAGGGGACGGGACGGTAGGTGAGAATGTTACGGCAAATCTGCGTACTGTAGATAAAATTCCTTTAAAAATATCCGGCTTTCAGGAGCTGGAAGTCCGCGGCGAGGTTTTTATGAGGCGCAGTGACTTTGAGGCTCTTAATGAGAAAAAAGCGGCTCTTTCCGAAAAAGTCTTCGCAAATCCCAGAAACGCGGCCGCCGGTTCCTTAAGACAGCTTGATTCAAAAATAACCGCCCAAAGGCGTCTTGGTTTTTTTGCCTATTCATTTCCTCAGCCCCTTGATTCCCTGGCTACCCATTCGGACTCAATGAAATATCTGCAGTCATTAGGATTTCCTGTCGATCCGAATTCCGCCGTTTGCGGGGATATTGACTGTGTTATTGACTTCTGTAATTTGTGGATTAAAAAACGCAGCGAGCTTGATTATGAAGTTGACGGTGTTGTTGTAAAAGTGAATTCACTTCGTTTGCAACAGGAATTGGGCTTTGTCAGCAGAAGTCCGCGCTGGGCGATCGCCTATAAACTTCCTTCTACGGAGGTCAAAACAAAATTGCTCGGAATTGAAGTCCAGGTGGGAAGGACGGGAACTTTGACTCCGGTTGCGGTTTTGGAGCCTGTATTAGTAGATGGCTCTACCGTATCAAGAGCGACTCTTCATAATGAAGATGAAATAAAAAGGAAAAATTTAAAAATAGGGGATTATGTCTGGCTGCATAAGGCCGGGCAGGTTATTCCTGAAATAATTTCTTCCATCCCGGAGCTGAGAACCGGAGATGAAACTGATTTTTTAATGCCGCACAATTGTCCTGTATGTGGTGAAAGTGCGGTAAGAATTGATGGTGAAAGTGCGGTAAGGTGTATAAATATTTCATGTATGGCGCAGATTAAAGAGGGACTGATTCACTATTGTTCAAAGAAAGCTATGGATATCGCCGGCTTTGGCAGGGCAATTGTTGAGCAACTCGTTGACACCGGTCTTGTCAAGTCTATTGAAGACATCTATTCACTGACGGAACAAAGCCTTGCAGGTCTTGAACGGATGGGCGTGAAACTGGCGGCAAAACTTATTAGCGCACGCGAAAAAAGCAAGAGCAAGCCTCTTAAAAACTTTATTTACGCTCTGGGAATAAGGCATGTCGGCGAAAGGGTGGCGGCATTGCTGGCTAACCGTTTTGGAACGGTTGATAATTTTCTTGAGGCGTCATATGACGATTTTATTGCAATAGGCGATGTCGGTCCGGAGATTGCCTCAATGCTGATTCTTTTTATAAAAGACAACAGAGAACGTATTTTAAAGCTTAAGGAGATAGGTGTTTTTTTAGATGGGGCACCGGGAAGCCGTTCTAAGCTTCCGTTTGCTTCGAAGTCTTTTGTTATTACCGGAACACTGTCTGCGATGGGACGCTCGGAAGCGGAAGACATAATAGAAGGACTAGGCGGCAAGAACTCTTCTTCCGTTTCTAAAAAAACAGATTATGTTATTGCCGGAGCTCAGCCCGGCTCCAAGTACGACAAGGCTCTGGCATTGTCGGTGAAAATATTGACGGAAACTGATTTTTTGGATTTGATAAAGCAATATGAAAAGTAAAGACAGGGATTCTGCGGATCTTTTTGATTACAGCCTTAAAAAAGATATGGCTCTTTCCGCTCCGCTGGCATCGAGGATGCGGCCTCAGGCTTTGACGGAGTTTGTCGGCCAGTCTGATTTGCTGGGTAAAAATTCCATTTTAGCCAGAGCGATCAGAGAAGACTATGTAATGTCAATGATTCTTTGGGGGCCTCCCGGATGCGGCAAGACTACGCTTGCCAGAATAATAGCGCGTGAAAGCAAGGCCAAATTTTTTCCGTTAAGTGCTGTTTCCGCAGGTGTTTCCGATCTTAGAAAAGTTGTTGCGGCAGCACGTGAACTAAGATCGCTTCATTCAAAAAGATCGATAATGTTTATTGATGAAATACACCGCTTTAATAAAGCGCAGCAGGACGCAGTACTGCCTTTTGTTGAAAACGGTCTGATAACCCTTATCGGTGCGACAACCGAGAATCCTTCGTTTGAGGTAAACAATGCATTGCTCTCAAGGTGCCGTGTCTATGTATTAAATCCTCTGCAAAGTGAAGATCTGGAAATTGTCTTAAAACGTGCGCTTGCCGATGCCGAAAAAGGTCTGGCAAAGTATAATCCTTTTATTGAGGATGATGCCTGGAATTTTCTATTGACGTCTGCTCAGGGAGACGCAAGGATTGCGCTTAATGCGCTTGAGTATGCCGTTATCTCCGGCAGCGTTGACGAGTCCGGCGGAAAAAGGGTTGTTACTCTTGCCGTAATGGAAGACGCTCTTCAGCATAGGGCTATGCTTTATGACAAAAACGGTGAGCAGCACTATGATCTGATCTCGGCATTGCATAAAAGCATGCGTAATTCGGATCCGGACGCTACGCTTTACTGGCTGGCCCGTATGATTGCCGGCGGTGAAGATCCTCTTTATATAGTCCGGCGGATAGTGCGCTTTGCTTCCGAAGATATTGGACTTGCAGATCCCAATGCACTTGTACAGGCAATTAATGCGTATAATTCCGTGCATTTTATCGGTTTGCCGGAAGGTGAGCTGGCAATATCGCAGGCAGCCGTCTATATGGCGCTTGCCCCCAAGAGCAATGCTTTATATAAGGCTATGAATAACGTAAAAAAAGATATAAAGAGTGAGAAATGGTATGCGGTTCCCAAGCATATAAGAAATCCTGTAACGGATTTGATGAAACAGGAAGGATACGGCAAGGGATATAAGTACGCTCACGATTATGAGAACTCAATAACATCCATGACCTGTTTGCCGGAAGAGATCAAAGACCGCGTTTATTTTACGCCTTCCGAATCCGGCTGGGAAAGCAGTGCCTATCAAAAACTAAAGGAGCTTCGCGGGATTAGTGCCGATTAAAGATAAAGCCGATATTATTGAAATCGCATCGCAAAAGCTTAGGATACTTGAACTTTTAGGTGAGAGTAGCATAGGCGTATCTTATCTTGTAAAGCATCTTGTTTCCGGAGAAAAATATGTTCTCCATACGGTTTTTAAACCATCTTTCGCTGACACTAAGCCGATCCTGATTTCTAAAAAAGATCTGTTAGGGGAACTTTTTAAATTAGACCGGGAGATGGTGGCCAAATACGGCGCCTATTCTTCCAAAGCAGGCTATGAAATGTATAAATCTGCCGTTGAAGCGCAGGTTTATCTTCATAAAGAAATCCTGTCGTCCAATATCAGCAGTTGTATTCCTAAAATATCATATTTTCATCATGATGACTCTGCCTGGTATTTTGTGCTTAAATTCATCGAAGGTAGAAATTTATACGATTATATTCAGCAAAGCGACTTACAGGAAGAGCAGATTTTTTCACTGATGAAGCAGCTTATAAGTGCTCTTTGTTCGCTTCACAAATCCGGGCTTGGCCTGCTTCTTTACTCTAATCTGACTCCTTCCAATATTATTGTTGACGCTGATGGAAGACTGTATATTGTTGATTTGCTGAAAATACGCTTTGCTTACGATCCTTCCGATGATAATGACTGGCAACTGCTTGTTGTTGAAAGTTCTCCGGGACCTTTTAATCCGCTTGAGGGCTATGTTGACGTGAGATCGGAAATATATGCTTTTGGCATTCTGTTTTATTACTGTCTTTCCGGACATTTCATACAGAATGCCGAAGAGCGCCTGAAATCGGACAAACTTTTGCCGTTGGGAAATGTAAAAAATAACTCATCAATAAAAATTGAGAAAATCCTTGGTTTCTGCACGGAATTGCCGCCGGAAAGGCGTTTTCAGACGTTTGCAGATTTAAGTCTGGCTATTGATTCGGAATCGTTCGGAACCGTAACTCCTTTTTTATCCGGATACTCATCACAGGAATTCTTTCTCGGCAGCGTTCCCAAGGGTTATGATAAGAAAATATCATTTGAATTTAAAAAACCTCTGAGTTTTTCTGCCGTTCCTTTTATTATCGAGTTATTTAACTTTGAATGGACAATGAAACCGGACAGGGAAGAGCCTGTTTTGAGTGTAACTCCGGGCCGCGGCCTGAAAAATTCTGTTTTTGCCTCTGCAAGGCTTGTCTGTCCGGAATCTCTGGCCGTCGGCAGGTATGAGGCTAAATGCAGGCTTTTTACGACCTGGGGCAAATGTGAATTTAAAATATCATTTGAATTGTTCAAACTTCCCTTTTATCTGCATCCGCCTATGGGTATGATGTATGCCGTTCTTTTGGTTTTGTTCCTGTCTTTTTTCAAAACAGGCGATGATTTGGTTGCGCACCAATGGGGTAAAGGATGGTGGAAATGGATAAAGTCAAACACGATTGTTGAATCCTCAAATGAAATTTTCCTCACAACCGCTTCTTTTTGGGAAAATTTTCCTGCAAAGACAGATGTTAATACATCGATAAAAGACGGGGTAATGTCTGTTACCGCGGAAAATGCCAAAAAATATGCCAAGGGCGGGGTAATTTCTTCTTTATATTCGCCGTCTTCATCTATAATAGAGCTCAGTATTGACATTAACGGAGTACCTGCTGAATATAAAGGCTCAAAAGCTGTTGTAGAGCTTTTCTCAAGTAATGCCTCGGCCGTATCTTTTTCGATTGAAAGTCTTGATCGGGCTGTTATAAGAGCTTGTGACACCGGAAAATCCGTAGAGCAAATAATTGAGCTCAAGGATTTTGTTAATAAAGATTCGGCGATATTCAATTTGAAAATTTCATATTCAATTGCCGATTATAAGATGAGCTGCTATATTAACGGCAAAGAAGCGGCAACGTTTACCGAGCAGGAAATGGTTGATTATGCGGTTGTTGTATACGGAGCTTCTTTGGAAGACGGTATTGATTTTGGATTCGAGTTCAGTAATTTGACAATCAGAACCGGCAGTGCCATAAAAAAGATTCCGCCGTATGTGATGGCATCGTCAGGAAAATACTCGGTGTTGAGGAAAGCCGACAATTCATCCAAGCGGGTTTTTACCGCAGTTAAAGGCGAATTGCTTGAAGTTAGGGAATTACGTGAAAATTGGATGCGTGTGCGGCAGTTTAAAGCTGAGCCCAGGGAAGGGTGGATCCGGAATAAATTTCTGCGGATGCCGAAACCGTATGAAACTATTCCCTAAAGTTTTTATGCCGTAAATATTCCTGAAATTATAATAATATTAATTGAGCATTGTTGAAATAATGTAAGCGGAGGTGTATTTTTAATGATAAAATCAGTAACTGCGTATACTTATGAAATAGATGACCCTGCAGCTGCCGTTGAGGAGATTCTCTCCCAGCTTAAGCCCCTGAAACTTACTAAGGATATGATTGGCATTGTAACGTGCTCTTATGATTATATTGAGCTGGGTGTGATAAAAGCCTTGTCGGAAGCCTTGCCGTTTGATTTGGTCGGAGAGACGACTATTTCACAGGCGGTATATAAAGAGGCCGGACTTTTGGTTTTAACACTGATGGTTCTTTATTCCGATGACTGCCGTTTTGCCGGCGGTGTGACAGACGTAATCCCGGCTTCGGGGGATATTACTGCCGCTGTTGAAAAAAGTTACCGCGAAGCGGGTAACCGTCTCGGTGAAAAGGAAAAACTCGTTATTGCTTTTCCGCCGCTTCTTAACGGTCAGCCCGGAGACAATTATGTAAATGTGCTTTCTGCACTTTCGTCCCGCACTCCCATATTCGGTTCCATCTGTGCCGATGACAAGCCGGATACTTATGAGAATGCGCATACGATATATAATGCCGAAGCTTACAGGGATCGTATGACTTTTATTTTAATATCCGGTAATTTTTCTCCTGAATTCAGGATTGTCTCAATTTCCGGAGAATCAAGGCTCCCTTACAAAGGAGAGATTACCGAGTCTAAGGGAAATATTCTGATGGGAATAAATGATATGCCGGTTGTTTCTTATCTGGAGACGATAGGGCTGGCAACCGAAGGCAAGATCCGCAGCGGCATAAATTCCATACCATTTCTGATAAACTTCAAAAATGACGCCGGGACGGATGATGTATCTGTTGCCAGAGCCCTTTTCATGACGACTCCGGAAAATTATGCCGTCTGCGGCGGTGAAATGCCTGTCGGCTCCAGCATAACCGTCGGGGTCTGTGATAAAAATGATGTTGTGGAGACTACCGGAGAGACGATCCGGGAAATAAACAGCGCTTATAAAAACAGATCCGTTCTGATGTTTTCATGTCTGGGCAGAAGGTTTGCACTTGGCACGGAACCTTTGCTGGAAGTGCAGATAGCTGCTGATGAAATGTCGGAAGAGATAAATTTTATGCTTTCATATTCAAGCGGTGAAATATGCCCGACATCGGTGCATGAGAACCTGCCGACCAACCGTTTCCATAATTATACCTTTATTGCCTGTATTTTTTAGTTCGTTCGGTTATTGTTATATTCGGAGTTTTTATGTGGAAAAATAAAAGATTTAATGAGCTTACGGAAAGTGATTATCTGTCCCTGACTGAAGATTACAATAATGTAAGCAAAGAAAAATCCAAAATTACGCGTCAATTCAAGGTTCTTGACAATATGTTTAAGAGCCTTCAGGCCAGTAATGTTGCCCAGTCATATTTTAGTGAGCAGCTGACAAAACAAAAAACCGTTCAGGACCTCTATACAAAGCTTTTGCTTGATAACTGGGGAGATATTGTACTGGTTTTTGATGGAGAATTAAATTTTGTGCTGGGTACCGATCGTATGATGAGTGGAATAGGCATCAATATGAACCGCGTCTACGGGGTGAATTTCAGGAAAATATTTGAAAATATTGCCGCACCGGAATGGATCGATTCCACGGAAAAGCGTCTTCAAAATGCGCATAATGACGGTTGTTCCGAACACTATAATGAGAAAATAAATTTTGCCGGTTTTGCCGGCTACAGACATTATGAAGTAAGCGTAATCTCTTTCAAGGATGAAAAAGGTCTTTCCATGGGAGTGATGTTTTTGCTGCATGATACGACTGAGCTTACTATGGCAAAGGAAGCCGCGGAGTATGCCAATCAGGCAAAATCAATGTTTCTTGCCAATATGTCACATGAGATAAGAACACCGATGAATGCCATAATGGGTATCTCGGAACTTTTGAAAAAGGAACAACTCGATTCCAGGCAAATGATGTATGTTTCCAATATCAGTGAGGCCTCGGTTTCGCTTTTGGCGATTATTAACGACATTCTCGATTTTTCCAAAATAGAGGCCAACAAGCTTGAAATTGTTTATACCGTATTTAACCTTCATTCGCTTGTAAATCTGGTTTCGGTGCTGTCAAAAGAGACTGCCGTTTCCAAAGGATTATTGTTTACCGTTGATATTGCTCCCGATGTTCCGGAATTTATAAGCAGCGATGAGGCGCGTCTTAAACAGGTTTTGAATAATTTGCTCAGCAATGCAATAAAATATTCCGGTGAAGGTGAAGTTAAACTGGCTGTTTCGGTCGATAAAGAAAGACTCCGATTTGACGTTTCCGACAATGGAATCGGAATTAAGGATGAAGATATCGGCAAAATGTTCAGGCCCTTTGAGCAGCTGGATCTTGTAAAAAATAAAAATATTGTAGGAACCGGCCTTGGACTGACAATAACCAAGCGTATCTGCGAGCTCATGTCCGGCGAAGTTTCCGTTACCAGCAAGTATGGTTTTGGTTCTGTTTTTTCAGTGTTGCTGCCTTTGAATGCTGTTGACAAACTGCCCGATAATAAAGATGAAGAGCTGTTTTTTTCCGCACCTGATGCCAGAGTGCTTGTTGTTGACGATATACATATAAATCTGGTTATTGTTGAAGCACTCCTTAGTGAATGTGAAATACAGACGGTGTCTGCTGAAAGCGGCGCCAAAGCTATGAAACTTTTGACGGACAGTGATTTCGATATTGTGCTTATGGATCAGATGATGCCTGAAATGGACGGGGTTGAGGCGACATTAAAAATACGTTCAATGGGCGGAAAGTATGCAAAAATACCGATAGTCGCTCTTACTGCAAATGCCATTTCCGGAGTAAGGGAAGAACTGCTGGAAAAGGGATTTTCCGATTTTCTTACCAAGCCGGTAGATCCGCTTGTTTTAAAAAAATGTATAGCCAGATGGTTGCCGGAGACGAAAATAAAGGTTTTAAAATAGCTCTTTTGCAAATCGGTTGTTTTGTATATTTCAGATGTGTAGTATAATATTGAAAGCAATTAACGGAACAGGGGTTTTTTATAGTGTTTAGGAGACTGCTGAAAAAAATAAAAATGTATCCGCTGACAGCGCATATGATTAGAGCAATTGGGCGCTTTAATGAACGTAAGGGGACTCACTTTTCAGCGGCAATTACTTACTATTCGTTTTTGTCATTGATTCCGTTGCTAATGATTTCATTTGCCGCCGCCGGTTTTTTCCTTGCTTCCAATCCTGATATTCTGGCTGGACTGATAAATAAAATAGTATCATCAATAAGTGATCCGGCAATTGTGGAAACTCTTAAACGCATTGTTGATGCCGCGATCAGGCAGAGAACTACTGTTGGTATAACCGGACTTTTGCTGGCTCTGTATTCCGGTCTTAGCTGGATGGGAAGTTTGCGTGAGGCCGTTTGTGTTATGAGCCGTGATGTCTGGCTGCATAAATCTGCAGAAGGAAGTATTATTACCAACTATCTCAGGGATTGTATCGCCCTGATCGGTCTTGTAATAACACTGATTCTCAGCGTTAGCCTGAGTTCGTTTATCGGAACTGTACAAAATCGCCTGTTAAGCTCTTTCCCTCTTGATCATATTGCCTGGATTCAGAATTATGCCGTGCTCCTTACTGCGGTATGTATTTCCGTTGCGGCAAATTTTATGATGTTTCTGTGGATTTTTTGGGTGCTTCCCAGGAAAAGAGCCCCTCTTGTGTATTTGCTGCGCGGCTCCTTACTGGCGGCGATAGGCTTTGAGATGCTTAAAGTTGCTACGAGTTATGTGCTTCCGGCACTGGCAAAGTCACCGTCGGGAGCGATGTTTGGCTCAACAATGGGACTTCTTGTATGCTTTAATCTTTTTGCAAGGCTTACACTGTTCTGTGCCGCCTGGATAGCAACGTCTAAACCAGGCTCGCCGCTGAAAAAGGGGTAGAGGCTATGTTTTTTGTGGCAAGTGTAAAACAGATATTGGAATTATAATGAAAATTTGTTTTTTTAAAGTTAGTTGTAATTGGCTTTTAGACTATTTTAAAAAGGATTTTGCATATTAATTTGAGAAAATGTTTTTAATTTTTATTAAAATATTTTTATAAATTTTGCTTTAAGGTATTTATTTTTACTTGGCAGATTGGGAGAGCTAAAAAAAATATGAAAGACAGCAATAAGCAGTCTTTTTATGAAACCGTTTTCAAGGATTCGCTTGAACTTATTATTGATGCTACAAAAATAGGTCTTTGGGACTGGCATTTACCGTCGGGAAAAGTAATTTATTCAAAGCAGTGGGAAAATATTGTCGGTTATTCCGAAGGTGAGCTTCCTCAGACCGTCAAGTCCTGGGAAAATGCCGTTTTGCCTGAAGATCTGAAAAAAGCCGAGCAGGCTATCGAAGCTTACCTTGCCGGAGAAACCGATTCCTATGAAGCTGAATTCAGGATTGTGCGTAAGGACGGCAGTGTCATATGGGCTCAGGATAAGGGAACGATAACGCAGTGGGATAAAAACGGAACTCCGGTAAGGCTTGTCGGAGTTCTTCAGGATATAAACCGCCTGAAACTTGCCGAGGAGGAAATTAAGGAGAATAACCGTCATCTTGATTTTATAGCGCATCTTTCCGAATTGGGAACATGGGACTGGGATTTGCCGACACAGAAAATTTCCTATAATGACGAGTATCTTAGTATGCTTGGATATACCCAGGAAGAAATAACGGGTACGATGAATGAATGGGAGTCTTTTAATCATCCCGATGATTTGCCGAATACCATGCGGATGCTTGATGATTATCTTGCCGGCAAAATTGATTCATATTCCTGTGAAACGAGAATGAAACATAAGGATGGGCATTATATCTGGACTATGGATATGGGCCGTATTTCCGAGTGGGATGAAAACGGCGAACCAAAGAGAGTTCTTGGCGGCCATCTTAATATTGATAAACTTAAAAGGGCGGAACAGAAGCTGCAAAAAGCCCTTAATGAAATAGAAAAGTATAATATCGGTCTTCAGGGTGAGATTCAAAAAGGTATTAAAAGCCTTGAACAAATGCAGCAGAATGTCAAAGTTATGTTTGAGGCTAATCCCCATGCAAGCGTTATTTTTGACAATACATTCAGAATTGTTGACGCCAATCCGGCAACGCTTAAATTTTTTGGTATAGAAGATAAGGATGAGTTTATTGAAAAAATCGGTGAAATACTGGTGACTTCCATTCCACCGGTAAATCCCGACGGAACTCCTGCCGTAAGTGTGCCTGAGAGACTTCTTTATGCGATGGAGCATGGTTACTGCGAATTTGAAACCGCTATTGTTCTTGACGGCGTATATATTCCCTTGAATATGATTTTGAAGCGTATTCCTTACGGTGATTCGTATGCTGTCGCCGCATATCAGCTGGATCTTCGGACGCTTAAAAAAGCCCGGGAAGATCTTGAGAGACAGGATCTGCTGCTAAAAGCGGTAAATGAAGTTGCCTCATTGCTGATTTCCGCCGATTACGGTGATTTTACACTGACGTTCTACCAGGCTCTTGAACTTCTCGGTAAAAATGTTGGAGTTGACCGGGTGTATATTTGGCAAAACCACGAAAAAAACGGCAAACTTTACTGCACTCAGATATATGAGTGGTCCGAAGGTGCGCAGCCGCAGCAGGGCAATAGTTTTACTGTGGATATTTGTTATGATGAATTAATCCCTTCCTGGGAAACGACGCTTAAAATTGGCAAATGTATAAATTCACTTGTAAAAAATATGGCGCAGCGGGAGCGGGCTCAGCTTTCTCCGCAGGGGATTGTTTCCATACTTATTGTTCCTATTTTTATTCATAATAAATTTTGGGGATTTATAGGCTTTGATGATTGCCGTCAGGAGCGCGTATTTACCGAGACGGAAGAAAATATTTTATATTCCGGAGCCATATTAATGGGCAGCGCAATGCTTCGCAATGAGATAACCCGGAATTTGATCAAGGCAAAAGAAGAGGCATTGTCCCATGCGCAGGCCAAAAGTACTTTTCTCGCCAATATGAGCCACGAAATAAGAACTCCCATAAATGCAATTACCGGTATGACTTCGATTGCGAAAAATTCGAATTCCGAGGAAAGAATTCATGACTGTCTGATGAAAATAGAAAATGCCTCCAGGCATCTTTTGAGGATTATAAACGATATACTTGATATGTCAAAAATTGAGGCCGATAAGTTTGAGCTGTCTCCTCAGGAGAATTTTTTAAGGGATATCATCAACAATATACGCAATATTTTTGTTTGCCGTGCGCAGGAGAAAAAACAAAACTTTATTGTTGACATTGCTGAAGATGTGCCTTTGTTGATTGTTTGTGATGAACTGCGTTTGTCACAGGTGATAACCAACCTTTTGGGCAATGCGATAAAATTTACACCTAATAACGGAACGATAAAGCTTACGGTCAATCAAATAGGTTTTACGGAAGAAGAGTCGGAGCTTGAATTTGTCGTTGAAGACAGCGGCATCGGTATACATAGTGATAAGCTTGAAAATCTTTTTAATGCTTTTGAACAGTCCGATAACGGTGTTTCCCGTAAATACGGGGGAACCGGACTTGGCCTCACGATCAGCAAGAAGATCATTGAACTTATGGGTGGATTTATACGCGTTGAAAGTGAGCCTGACAAGGGAAGCCGTTTTATTTTTAACATTTCCTTTGAAAAGATAGAGCCGGCCACTTTTATTAAAGATCCAGATCCTGTTGCCGGCAATGATAAATCATATGATTTCAGCGGCAAAAAATTGCTTTTGGTTGAAGACATAGAGATTAACAGGGAAATTGTTATTGCTTTGCTTGAGGAAACAAAGATTAAAGTGGAGTGTGCGGAAAATGGCTTGCTTGCCGTGCAAATGTTTGAAGCCGGGCAGGATGAGTATGATATTATTTTTATGGACATCCAGATGCCTGTATTAGATGGCTTTGCTGCGACGGAAAGAATAAGAGCTTCCGGAACGGAAAAAGCTAAAAACATACCGATTATAGCAATGACTGCCAATGCTTTTTCGGAAGATATTTGCAGGTGTCATAAATCCGGCATGGATGATCATATTGCCAAGCCGATAGATCTTTGCGAGGTGCTTGAAAAAACCAGCAAATACCTTAAGCGCTCTTTAGTAGCTGAAAGCAGACTGTGAGAGGAGTAACATGTCCGAGGCAAAGCTCACTATACCGTGCCTGAAGTATTTAATAAGTTATCTTGAAGCTTGCCGTGAGTTTAAGCACAGTGGTGAGATTTTAGACGGTCTTCCGCATGATCCTGATGATTTTAATAAATGGGAAAAGACGATATTTGCAAAATTTGAACAGGAGCGTTTGGGACTTGGCCTTCCCGATGGTTATGTCCCTTCTTCAACTTTCTGGCTTGTAGATGGTGGCAAGTTTATCGGTGCCGGTAATCTCCGGCATTGTCTCACGCCTGCCCTGGAGCGTTTCGGCGGACATATTGGTTACTCCATCCGTCCGTCAAAGTGGAACAGGGGATATGGCACAATACAGCTTTCACTGTTGCTACGGGAGGCCTCAAAGCTTGGAATCTCGCAGGTTCTTGTCACCTGTGACGAGGGAAATACTGGCTCTTACCGTGTTATTAAAAAATCCGGCGGCATATATCAGGATACTATTGATAATATTATTGATAATAAATTACGCCGGACAAAGAGATATTGGATAGATACATCTCCTAAAACAAGAACTGATAACTGACTACAATCTACCGGTTACCCTGCAGGGAAGCCCCGTCACACCGGAATAGTTCATAGGATACGTATTGGCGGTGAATGCTCTGCTTGATTCGTTTCCCAGCAGTGATTTCAGGTTGCAGAGATTTTCGACAATAAAAACATTTCTATCGGCACAATGCTGGTCTTTTATCTGATGTTCCGGCCCTCTGCGGACACCTGCAAAGTCTATTCCAATGATTGAAATTTTACGTTCAAGCAATTTTTCAATCAAGTCGTTTGACAGTTGCGGATGCTCCTTGAAGTACTTTTTGCTTCCGTATTTTTCCTTTTCAATAAATCCGGTGGAGAAAGCAACAAACATATCATTCTTTACCTGCGTCAAATCAATGTCTTTGATGCCGATGTCGCGTTCACATACTGCGCTGACGTCAAAAACTACTGCCTTTCTTTCCGTATATTGCAGAGGAAACTCCTTGTCCATCACATCAAAATGGGTTCCCAGATGGCCGGGAAGAACTTTGTCTTCATTACAGCCAATATCGGTAAAAATATTTTGCGTTATCTTAAAAGTTATATCTACTATCATTCCGTCTCCAGTGAAAAGAGCCGCCCCTTTTTACAGAGACAGCTCTTTGTTTGCTTTTATTGTGCAGAATATTACTGGGCAATCCAGAGATACATTAGTTTGGGACTTGCCTGTTCGAGAACTTCCTTAGGTTCCGGCAGTAAACTTTTTTGCTGAAATTTTGTTTCAAACATATCCATAAATACGCTATATCTATGTTTGTACGTTACCATCTTTGCATCTCCTACTTTGGCAAGCTCTTTTGCTTTTATAAACGCATCTTCCTTATAACCGTTAGCATCGATGAGTTTCATTTTCAGAGCGTCGGTACCGGTATAAATTCTTCCGTCGGCAAGTTTTTTCACCTCTTCGGGCGTAAGCTGGTCTTTACGTCCCTCAGAAACAACTGTAGTAAATCTTGTCCACATTTGCTGAATAAGATCCTGAAAAATGGCTCTTTCCTGAGGAGTCATTTCTCTTGAAAATGAACCCATATCCTTGTAGCTTTTTTTGCCGTCCCAGGTTTTTGACGTTATAACATTCATTTTTATGCCGACTTTATTGAGCAGCTGTTCAAGATTGGTAAATTGGGCAATAACACCGATGCTGCCGACAAGGGATGTCTCGGTGGCAATAATATAATCTCCGGTTGTTGCGATGTAGTAACCTCCTGAAGCCGCAACATCCTTACAATAAACGACAATAGGTATGTTAGTTCTTTTTTTGAAGTTTTTGATATCGTTCCAAATAATATCAGTTGCCGTTATCCCTCCGCCGGGACTGTTCATCGTAATAACGATGGCTTTTACCGATTTATCTTTTTCCGCGGCTTTAAGTTCCGTG
The DNA here is from genome assembly GCA_031551355.1 of Candidatus Xenobia bacterium. Taxonomy (GTDB): domain Bacteria; phylum Vulcanimicrobiota; class CADAWZ01; order CADAWZ01; family CADAWZ01; genus JAVBNT01. Next base: position 178,507 of record JAVBNT010000001.1, read on the forward strand.
GATATTCTCAAAATCATATTTTTCCTTATGTTATTAGGATCCTCATTGTCCATAATTGTTCCGGATATGGGGATTTCGAGGATTTTATTTTTGCTGAACTGCTCTCCCATTACATACGTTTCGGGAATGTTGCCCAGCGATGATGAGGAACTTGAAGACCCTCCGGCCGAAAAGGCCATCATAAAAAATACGGCACTGAGAATACAACTGCCTATAAGCAAAATTATCATAATAATCAGCAGCCAGGTCATCCACGATTCGTGTCCTTTTTTCTTGCTGCACAGATCTGTTTGCGGATATCCACTGTCGATAGAATTCATAACTGATTCCTCCGGTTTCATGTTGTCGGATTAAAATATCTTTTGGTTTGACGGTAAAATAATATTTGACGATAATTTCTTCTATTTTTTTTCTAATCCTGCTAAATAGCAGGATTATGCCGTGTTTTTATGAACTATATAGAGCTTTTGCAGATTAATTTTTGCAGATTTCTTAAGAGCAAATAGAAAGGACCAGTATATGAAACCTTATTGCAGCGCCGTTTGTATAGGCAGTTTTCCTCATCAGCAGCCTGAGGCGATAACTGAAAAGCTTATAGATACCATATGTGACTATCCTCTTTGGCCTCAGTTGCCGAACAGGACTTTTCTGGAGAGCATGTATGTACAGTATTCAGAGGGAATGCCGCTTGTAAAGATGGATTTGAATGAACGCAAGATAGTGTTTGCCGCCGCGGAAAATAATGAGGAAGAAGTGCAGTCTTTCTATGAGGACGTGATTGCTGAAAATTACGGTCGTTTTTCCATGTCTGAAGAATATGCCGCTGGACTTTATGAATTCAGGCGGTTGGCAGATAAAATTTCGGCAAATAAGCCGCATGCAGTCAAGGGACATATTACCGGCCCGGTAAGCTTTGCATTAACAGTAACCGATGAACAGAGAAGAGCACTGTATTTTAATGACTCATTAAAAGAAATTATCACTGCGGCTCTGAAAATGAAGGCCGTCTGGCAGATAAATTTTTTAAAGGAAATATATAGTGACGTTATATTTTTCGTAGACGAGCCATATCTTTCCGGCATTGGTTCCGGGATAATGTCTATCGATCCGGCAACAATACAAAGTGAATTGACTGATTTCATTGATTCGGTAAAGCAGATACATCCTTCCGTTCCGTTGGCTTTCCATTGCTGCGGCAATACCGATTGGTCTCTGCTCATCAACGCCGGCGTCGATATTTTAAGTTTTGACGCCTTCAATTATGGTGAGAGTCTTTTTTATTATGAAGATTCCGTCAGAACTTTTTTACAGCGCGGCGGCAGTCTTGCCTGGGGCATTGTACCTACTTCCGGTGACTTCATGAAGGAAAATAAAAAATCTTTAGTTAGGAAAATGGATGATTTTATTGCTTTGATGGAGAAGAAAGGTTTTAATCCGATGAATGTTCTTGAAAATTCATTTATCACTCCTGCCTGTGGAACGGGATCTTTGACGATGGAGGAGGCAGGACATATTCTGGATCTTACTTCAAGTGTATCTTCACACTTGAAATCTCAGCTGAAATCATAAAATATATTTTGGGAAAGGTTGGACGTGTATAAATGAGCATACAGAATGTTACTAAATTCAAAATAGACAGACCTGCACAAGAATTGTTTGAAGCATTTACGGACCCTGCTAAAATTGGAAATTTCTGGTTTTCTTCGAGCTCTGCCCGCTGGGAACAGGGGAAAACCATAACCGTGACTTATAACGAGTACAACGCTAAATTTGATATCAGAATTGCCGAGATTAAACCAAATAAAAGAATAGTCCTGAAGTGGGGTGAATCCTGGGAAGAAAATACGGTCGTTATAAGTTTTGATGAAATTGATGCCGAAAAAACCTGTATAGAAGTCAGCGAAACAGGATGGAGTGAAAATGATCCTTCACTGACGGCAAAACTCGTCGACAATAAAGAGGGCTGGGTTTATATGCTTGCCTGCCTGAAAGCCTATCTGGAAAACGGTGTCACCACTCTCAGGACAGGTTTGATTCAGGGGTAAGCGAAAAAATAAGTATAAAAATAAAAAAGTCAGGCCGGCCTTGAAAAAACGGCGAACCTGACTTTTTGTATTTTAAATTTAATTTTTGCATGCGGCGGTTTTCATCATCTGCATCTGCAGCATCGCCGGCATGTTGCTGCCGGTTACGATTTCCCTGATGGCGGCATTGGTGTCAAAATAAACCTGCCAGTAGTTTTGGGGGGCAGAGTAGGGTCGAACAGCCAAAACCGGGCCGGCGAGTGTGAACTCGAGGATGCCGATGTCTACAGATGGTTCGGTCAGGACATTCGGTATTGACGAGATCCTGTTTTTGAGCTGTTTAATAACTTCTTCCGTATTAGCATCCCCGGAAAGCTGTATTGTTAAATCAACTCTTCTATAAGCGTTGGCTGTGTAATTCTTTATTGTATCGGAAAATATTTTGTTGTTACCTACCAGTGTAAGGACGTTGTCTACAGTGTTAATTGAAGTTGCGAACAGGCCGATTTCCCTGACTTCTCCCACAATGTCGCCGACGGAAACAATATCTCCGGCCTTAAACGGTCTTAAAAACATTATGAATGAGCCGGCGGCAAAATTGGCTAAAAGTCCTGACCAGGCCATCCCGATGGCAAGGCCGCTGGCCGCGATAAGTGCCGCAAAAGTTGTTGTCTGGATACCTAGGAAGCCCATAATTCCGACAATCAATAAAATGTCAAGAGTTATTGAGGTTACTGATTTCAGGTATCTGGTTAAGGTTTTATCGGCGTTTTGTTTTTCCATTTTGGAATGGATTGCCTTTATAATGGTTTGTATGAGAAATCTTCCGGCAAACCAGAATAAAAGTGCCAATATTATCTTATAGCCGAATCTAACGGCATAGTCGCTTATAATTGCTCCATATTTTTGAATCTGTGCTGTAAAGTCCATAACATTCACCTCCGGATAATATCTGTATGTGATCACGAATCTAATTTTTATTGCTTTATATTGAAATTGCCGTAAAAACAATCCCAACATGATAGATTCATATTTTTTCAATAAAGTTTCCGGATTTTGTCATTTTTTTAATGGAAAGTTATTTCACTGGTATTTGTGTTTTCATCGTAAGTCTGTAAAATTTAAGAGCGTTTTACATTCTGTTTACATAAATATATAAAATTATATGTTTATGTAAACAATTCGGCAATTTTTTTGTTATAAGATCCCTTTATATAGCATCTTCAATATGCTATACTAAAAGGAGGAAATGCAATGAAAAAGCCATTGCTGTCCGCGAAAAGCGATTTAGTTTTTAAGCTGATTTTTGGACATCCTAAAAGAACCGACATTTTGTCGGATTTTTTAAAATCAGTCCTGACTATTCCCGAATCAGAATATGAATCAATAGAAATAGTTGATCCTATTCTCAGGATAGAAGAAATAGACGATAAAGTCGGGATATTGGATCTTAAGATCCATACTAAAAGTAAAATTATAATTGATGTGGAAATCCAGGTCTTGCCCGTTTCAAGCATGATTGAGCGGATACTGTTCTATCATGCTAAAATGATCACAGGGCAGATAGTCCGAGGAAATGAATATGATGTAATTAAGAAGACCGTAAGCATTGTAATTCTTGACTATAGCATAATCAAAAATAGTTTTTACAGTAACAAATTTACTCTGTATGACAAGTGTACGGATATTGAGCTTACCGATTTAGTTGAGATAAACGTATTGGAGTTGTCAAAACTTCCTGCAATGTCTGATAATACCGAGATGTGGGAATGGCTTGCATTTTTGAAGTCTGAAAAGGAGGAGGAGTTTATGGCACTTTCAAATAAAAATCCTCAGATTAAAAAAGCAGTCGGCGTTCTAAAAGAACTTAGCGAAGACGAACGCCTGCAGATGTTGGAAGAATACCGCGAAAAAGCGCGAAGGGATGAATATGCCCGCAGAAAATACCTAATGACGGAAGCCAGGACTCAAGGTCTTGAAGAGGGGCGTGAAGAGGGGCGTGAAGAAGGACGTGAAGAAGGACGTGAAGAGGGACGCAAAGAGGGTATAACCAGTGTTGCCCTTAATTTATTGGCAAAAAATATTGATATTGATATAATTTCAGAAACTACCGGTTTAAGTGTTGAGGAAATAGAAACTTTGCAAAATAACACTTAAAAATAGCTTCGAAGGCGATCGTTGTGTTATTGAAACGAGCGACGGCTGTCTGGCTTTAGCCGGAAATACAAGATGCTGCAGGTGGCAATATTCCGGACCGTGGCGGCATGAATACTAAAAGTTCTGATTTTTGAGTGCTGAAAATAAACAGCAAAGGCGAAATATAAACTTTAGTCACAAAACGCTGCAAATACTTATATCCGTAAAATGACTCTAATCCGTTCAAACAGGTAAATATGCTAAGATAAATTAAATTTCTACGACCGAGGCGTAGTCTTATCTCAATGTCATTAAGTTAGTATTTTTCATAGCCGGTTTTGACATCTTCAGATCTCTTACAGAGGCCACGGAGGATAAATGTCGGTTAAAACCTTCTCTGTGTTCTCCTCTTCTCTGTGAGAAACCACTCTTTGGACATTTAAAAAAATGGCAAAAACGGATATTTATAGTTAAGCCACTTTAAAACCATATGACGCAGCATCATTATTTACGATGAGCTTTGGCTAAGCCCAACTTCAGGCGGCTCGGCACCACGGGTAAAATCATTGCAGTGGAAAACGCATTAGAAAAGTGGTAGCCGTCTGAAGTCTCTCTGCAGTGGGTAAACTATTTCACCAAAAAACATCGTCTTGCGCCAGGTTAAGCGCCGGGGGTAGCCTTGGAGGGGTTTCCATAGTGGAGGACGTCAAATAACCGCTTTAAAGTATTTTTAACTAAATTTTATTCAGACTTTACTAAAGTTGCGTGACTATAAAACCTTAGCTTAATGACATTGAGTCTTATCTAGAGAAATTTAATTTAGCGACGCAGATTTGCCGGTTTCAACGGATTAATACAAATCGCCCTGGCGGATGTTTTTTTGTTGCAGCTTCTCCATTATCAGATCGATAAGCGTTTTCCTGTTCCAGTCCGGTGCCACAACTTCACCGTAAATAACTCTGGAAAAAAGCCTCTGTATATAAATCCCGTCTTTTACATAACGCAGGTATTCGGTTATAAAATCACTGTATTCTTCTATATCCCATAGCGGGAAAGGGGACTGCTGATACATTTTTTCCAAAAGTGTTTCGCGTATTATCTGCAGTTGGTGTATTTTAAGTATGTCTACCGGCAGGCCGGAAACTTTTCTTGCTCCCTCGAACATCATTTCTTTCGTTTCGCCGGGAGTTCCCAGTATAACGTGAGCCGCTACGGAAATATTGCGCTTTGCCGCCCTGTTTACGGCGTCAACAAAATCCTCATAAGTATGGCCGCGCTGCATCCATTCGAGACTTTTGTTGTAAACGGACTGCATTCCCAGTTCCACCGTAACGAAGTATTTTTTGTTGATTTGTTCAAGGAGATCCATTACGTCATTGCTTACACAATCGGGTCTTGTTCCAAGCGAGAGTCCAAGGCATCCTTCCTCGGAAAGCGCCTGGCTATATATTTCCTCCAGTTTTTCCACCGGGGCATAAGTATTTGTATATGGCTGAAAATAAGCAATAAAACCGGCATATTTCTCCGGTTTTTTTAAATTGGCAAGAACATGATGTATCTGTTCCTTGATTGTTTTTTTAGATGTTATTGATATTGGACTAAAACTTTTGTTACTACAGAATACACATCCGTCATGACCTTTGCTGCCGTCCCTGTTGGGACAGGAAAAACCTCCGTCGAGGCTTATACGCACCACTCTGGCACCGTACTTTTGCTTAAGAAACCAGGTATATGTCCTGTAGTATTTCTCCAGAGGACGGTACTCATCCATTTTTTAGTATAATTCCCTCTATTACAGTCGAGAGCAGATCAGTTTTTTCAATAGCACTTAAGATCAAATCGTATATGTGCGTCCATTGGACAATGTATAAAACATCTTCCGGCGTTTCGCGCGGTCCTTCATATAATTCAGCATAAGCTATTCTGACAAGAGTCGAACCCTGTTTGCGCATATCTTCAATCTTGCTGACTGTGGCGTCCATATCTTTTATTTTCTCAAGGCCGTCAATCAGGGTTTTTATTTCCTTAACCATCTGATTGAGCATAGAGGTAAGTTCTTTTGCCGGTTCGGCAATTTTTGACAGATTGAAAAGCCCCATTCTTATTGAGATGGCTTTTATTAAGTTTATTACGTCATGGTGACGCCTGCTTATGGAGTGAATGTCCTCTCTGTCCAGGGGAGTCAGAAAATTTCTGTATAGCTCATGGTTTATAGCCCTTACCAGCTCGTGGCACTCTTCCTCGAGATCTTTTATTTTTCCGCACTCTTCTTCAATATTTTCCTGATTGGAAAATATATTCATCAGGGACTCGGCTGCTTTTTCAAGCATTGCGCTTTCCTGTTTGAAGAGTTCGAAAAATTTAACATTTTTCGGAAGAATATTTATCGGCATATTTTTTTCTCCTAGAATTATTTGGATAAAGCGCTTTTTTCATCTTTATAGATATCAAAAAGTGCTTCACAATCGGCTATTTTGATAACCTTCATAACGGTTGGGCCGACGTTTATCAGTATTAGTTTTTTATTTTTTTCGCTAAGGGATCTTGATATTGAAAACAGAACCCTTAGTCCCATACTGCTTAGATAATTTGATTCGTGGAAATCAATTATTATGTCGGTTTGATCTGCCGCCAGCAATTCATTTAACTGCAGTTCAACGGATTCCGCCGCTACAGTGTCGAATTTACGTTCGAGTTTAATAACGTTGAATTTAGGGTCTATTGAAGATTTCGTCATTGTTGCAGACATTCTTGATTATTGCCTCCTTAGTAGAACCGAATTATTTTTTTCGGCTTTTCTATCATAAACATTGTTCCTTCAATGAATGTTCCTTTGATATCCCTGTGAAAAAGTATATCGACATTCGTTTCCAATTTGCTGTTTTTTCCCAGTATAGTGCAGTCAAGCGTTTCTCTGTCACCACCGCTTAATTGTTCGGTAAGATTGTATATTGTTTCTCTGGTTTTTTCATCCAGTATGTGCCAGATATGCAAAAATTCCATATCCTCATCATTGTATTCAAGAAGATTACGGGCAGCGTTGTTCATCAGCGTTATTTTGCCTCTGCGTCCGAAGACTAAAACCGGCACATGAGGCAGGTCTTCTACTTTTTCTTTAAAAACACGCAGATGGTTCAGCTCGCGTTCCATTTTTTTTGACTCTGTAATATCCATTATTACTTCCATTTTAGTCAATCCGTTGCCGGGCCAGCGAATGATTTTAGTACTCCGCTGATAGCATCTGTCATCTGACTTAAATTCCCATGGAAGTTCCGTATCCTGTGTTTTACCTATTGAAATATCTTTGTTATTGCACCCTGCACAAGGAACATTACTTCCTTTCAGCAGAACTTCATAGCATTTTTTACCTATCGGTTCACTACCAAGGAATTTCTTTGCGGTATTATTGGCAATAGTAATCTCATAAGTTTCAGGATTTACAAAATAAATGCCAAGATCAATGGAGTCAAAAATATTAAAAAATTCTTCGGTATAATTTTGTATGTTAAGGCTGTTTTTCAGAAATTCCTCTGCATTACAGTCACGTTTAGGCTTCTTACTCATTTTTTCTCCTTATTATTTTACCGTCTGCAGATTCTCTGGACTTTTTCTTTATTTTTATAAGCGTAGTTATATTTCCTTTTTCTTCATCATATCTGTAATTTATTTCATCCATTAGTTCTCTTATCAGAAGCAGGCCATAACCGCCGTCTCCTTCTCTTCTGGTATTAAATTCCTGTGGATGCTCAAAGAATCTTGTCGGATCAAACGGAATTCCCTTATCTTTAACTACAATAATAATCCGCTCATCCTCAACCCAGGCCTCAATTTCAAACTGTGCTTTAATTTTTTGCGGGAAACCGTACATTATTACATTTACACATATTTCTTCGGCAGAAATAAGTATATCGTTGATTTCTTCCTGAGAAAATCCTCCGCTGACCGACAACTGCTCTATATATTCCATTATTTTGATAATCTCGCTCATCTCATTGGAAATTTTCAGTGTAAAAGAGCGCATCATCGGCTGTTTTGAATTACTTGCCGACACTCCCTCCAAAAAACGGACCATTAGCAGACACCTGTCATCCGCTATCTGTTTTTGAGAAAACGTTTCGATTTTTGCCAGTATATGCTCCGCTAATTCCTGAATATCCATCGCCCTGTGTTTGATCAGCTGCTTTTCAAGACGCTTTTCGCCAAACTCTTCTTCATGGGCATTCATCGTTTCTGTGATGCCGTCCGTATAAAGACAGAGCAAATCATCTTTCTCAATATTGATTTCTTTCTGTTCATATGTAGACTTTTCAATCACACCAAGCGGCAGTCCTTTGGTTTTAAGCGGAAAAATTTCCCCGTTTTTTCTGACCAGAAAACCGGAGTTATGGCCGGCGGAAACGTATTTGATTTTTTTCTTTTTCGTATCTACAACAAGAATAAGCAGGGTCACAAACATATCAATTCTGTTTGATTTTCTTAAAAACTCGTTCGTCTTTTCACATATTTTCTGTGGATCGTGAAAAAAGTTGCTCACCGTCCACAAAATGCTTCTTACAATTGCCATAAAAATTGCCGCCGGGTTGCCTTTGCCTGATACATCGGCAATCAGGAACATAAATTTTCCGTCCTCAAGCTCTCTCCAGTCGTAGAAATCTCCTCCCATTTCTTTCGTCTGGATAAGTTTGGCTCTCATCTCAAAAAACGGCGTTTCAATTTTTTTCAGCGGCAGGATTGCCGACTGGAGAAAAGAAGCGAACTCCAGTTCTTTTTTCATCCTGTCCCTTTCCACGGCGTCCGTGAAAAGGTGAGCATTGTGCAGGGCCATTGCTGCCGTATTGGCCAGCAGTTCGAGAAGTTCAACGTCATTTTGTGAGAAGGGGGGGGGCTCATCATTGCTGTTTATCAGTTCCAAAAGACCCAAAACGCGCTGTTTATGCAGTAATGGAATGCAGATCATATTTTTGGTTTTCAGTTTCATTTTCCGTTCGAAATTGTCTGAAAACCATTGGCATTTTGAAGTATCTTCAATTATTATTGATTTTTTATTGCGCAGACAATATCCCTTTACACCGGAATCAAGGCTCACTGACGTTCCCTTAAGGGCGATACCCCCGGGAGTCAGGCAATTGCTGCATATGGCAACTTCCTTTTCGGCATCATAAAGCCATATTGCTCCGGCCTCAACATTCATTTCCTCTATGATTTTGGATAAAACCGTATCAAAAAGAAAGTTTATGTTCAAGCTGGTGTTGAACAAACGCCCGATACTGTAATAGTATTTATAGCGCTCCTCCATAGAGGCTTTTTTGTGCTGCGGGTTTGGTTTTATCATTTTGCCTGAAAGCCTTTCATACTTTTTCCAATATATGGCATAAAATAAATTCTACACAACCTTCCGATTCGCCTTTAAATAATCTCTCACGGAGAAGAAGAGGACATAGAGAAATTTTCATTATCACCCGGTTATACTTTTTGATTCAGAAGGAACCTAACCTGTTTTGAAGAAACTACTTTTTGTTAAATATAAGATTCAAAAATGTTTTTCACATTTTGCATTTTTGGCGATTTAATTCCGGAGGTTTTTTTGCAGGACGATTTTTTTGTTAAACTACTGATTGGTATCCCTTGTATTCTAATTGCCCTCACTATTCATGAATTTTTTCATGGATGGACAGCCTGGCAGTTTGGCGATCCCACAGCCAAGTATGCAGGGCGGCTGACGCTCAACCCTATATCACATCTGGACCCGTTTGGAACAGCTATGCTGGTAATCACAATGATGGTAGCAGGTATGCCTTTGGGGTGGGCAAAACCTGTTCCTGTCGTTAAGGAACATTTGGCCAATCCCCGGCTTCATTTGCCTTTGGTTGCTTTTGCCGGTCCTCTGTCAAATCTTGTTACGGCATTTCTGACGGGGTGCGCAATTAAAGTGATGATATTGTCGGGAATACTTAATTCAGTGCCTGCAACTCAGATATTAATAACTTTTTTCTATTATTTTGTGATGGTTAATATCGGTCTGGCACTTTTTAATTTGCTTCCTGTTCCTCCGCTTGACGGCTGGAATATTCTTCAGTTATTTTTGCCAAGGGACATATCCGACAGAGCTGACTACTTTGTCAGAACCAATCCGGCGGTTTCGATAATTCTTTTAGTTGTTGTTATTTCTTTTGCCGGCGGAATTTTAGTTTATCCGTTTAGATTTTTGTTTAAGTTATTCATAGGAGGAATTTCATTTTGAAAAAACTTTTTATTGCTAAAATATTTTTTATTGCTAAAATATTTTTGTGTCTGATATTTTTATGTTTGTCCGGTGTATCATTATCCGCCGGTGCAAAGAAAACGTCAAATCCTTATTTCCCGATGTCTAAAGGTTCATCATGGACTTATGAAGCTGTCACGTCGGCATCTAAAGAGCCATATACCTGTGAAATAAGAATAAATAATCTGGAAAAGACAGGCAGTTATTCCTGCAGCGTTTTCTCGGCTTATATAAATTCTTCGGATACGCCATGGCAGAGTGAGTATTATTCCTGTGAAGATTTCAACGTGAAACTTGTAAAGATTGTATGGCCGGATGATTCCTTTGTTTATACTCCGCCTATGCCCGGACTTCGGAGCGCTTTCGGTGAAGGCTCAAAATGGAGCTGGGAGGGAAAGGGTCCTGGAGGCAAGTCAAAAGCGGAATCGTCTGTAGAGAAAAAAGAAATCCTTGAAGTTGATGGCAAGAGTTATGATTGTGTTAAAGTAAAAACGCTGATTACCACCGAAAACGGGATGAATTTTGACATTTCCCGCTGGTATGGGCTTGGTGTCGGACTTGTAAAGGAAGATACTACCATAACTGAAACGGACGGCGGTAACATTAAAAAAACGTCACATGTTGTTTTTAGTCTTAAAAACTTTTCCTTAGCCAAATAAATTAAAAAGGTTGACCGGACTTTATATTATGAAAATATTTGCTGTTGCCCTTGGGTGTGCAAAAAACAGGGTTGATCTGGAAGTTATTATAAATTACTTTGAAGAATCAGGGCACGAACTGGTCTTTGAAGAAAAAAACGCTGATGCCGTTCTGATAATGACATGCGCTTTTATAGAGCAGGCCAGGGAAGAGGCTGAAAATACTATTCTGGAATTTTCAGCAAAGAAAAAGCGCTATGGGTTTCATCTTCTGGTTGGCGGCTGTTATGCAAAAAGATTTGCCGAGGCAGCACCGGAACGCTTTCCGGAAGTAGATTTGTGGTTCGGTGTTTCCGGTTTTGAAAAAACTGCCCAAATGCTTGATTCGCTGAACGGTGCTGCCGGTAGTAATTTTATACAGCCCGCGGATACTGTCTATCCGATTTATGCCGGCAGGAAACTGACGACTCCGCCGCATTGGGCCTGGCTAAAAATTGCTGAAGGTTGCAATCACAGATGTGCGTTTTGTGCAATTCCCGGTATTCGCGGAGTATACCGCAGCCGTAAAATGGAAGATATTGTTGCCGAAGCCGAAGCACTCGCTGCCGGCGGGGTTAAGGAGCTGCAAATAATTGCGCAGGACACAGGGCTTTACGGTAAAGATATCTACGGTGAACCTAAACTTGTTAATCTTCTTGCCAAATTGCAGGAGATCGAGGGTATTTCCTGGATCAGGCTGCTTTACATCAATCCGTATTCGGTTAGTGACGAGCTGATTGATTTTATGGCTTCTTCCGAACGGGTACTTAAATATCTGGATATACCGTTCCAGCATGCCAGCGATTCCTTACTGAAGGCGATGCACCGTCCCGGCAGTTTTGACGGCTATTTGGGTCTGCTTGCTTCAATGCGGGCTAAAATTCCTCAGCTTGCCGTCAGGTCTTCTTTTATTGTCGGTTTTCCGGGAGAAACAGATAAAGACTTTAATATTTTGAAGGAATTTATCACTGAAGCCAGGATCAACAGGGCCGGTTTTTTCGTTTATTCAAATGAAGAGGGAACTCCGTCATATTCCTATCCCGGCCAAATTGACGAGAGAGTGAAGCAGGGCAGGATGGATGAGCTTACACGAATGCAGAAGAAAATTTCTTTTGAGAATTCTATGAAACTCAAAGATACGGTTACGGATGTTATGGTTGATTCCGTAAAGCCTGCAGGTCAGTCAAAGCGTTTGCTAGAAATATTTGGCAGAGGAGCTTTGCGCGGGATAACACATGTCGGCCGGATGAAATCGGATGCCCCTGAAGTAGATGGCCTTGTTTTCATCAGACAGCAGGAAGGCAGCAATATTGGTCCGGGAGACATCATAAAGCTTAAAATCACTGAAGTATCTCCGTTTGACTTAGCTGGAAACTTTGTAGGAAAGGTTGAATTTTAGTTGAAAAAATCGGTTGAAGCAAACAATCAGACATTGCCGTCTGCCATTGATATAATGCCTTTTCTTAAAAAGAAAAAATTGCAGGAACACCTTTCTTCCGCAATTGCTTTTCAAAAGAAAGGTATGGTGGTTGATGCGGTACGGGAATGGAAGGATGCCATTACCATTGATAAAAATGATATGGACAGCCATCTCTCCATTGCTCTTGCCTATCTGGATATGGGTGATACCAAAAAAGCGCGGCGCCATTTTGAAATAATATTGAAAAACAGGCCCCTTGATTTTGATATTTTAGGCTATATGGGCATACTTTGTTTTGAGACCGGCGATTACCGTAAAGCCATAAAGTATTTCGAAAAAGTCCTGACAATGAAGCCTGATGACAAAGAAATTCTCTTATTTGTGTCGGAAGCGTTTCAGGCCCTTGATATGGTTCAGGAAGCAATGCAGATGGCGGACAAGGCTTTGAGGCTTTATCCGCGGGATGCTGATGTTATCATCAGAAAAGCGCTGCTTTTTGATTTATATGGCGATTTTCACCGGGCAATATCAATACTGAAGGAATCTTTGACTTTTAATCCCTTCCATGGTTTTACACATTATACTTTGGGAACTATTTATCTTGAACATGATTGGCTTGATTTCGCAATAAATTCTCTGAAAAAAGCGTCAACTTACCTGCTGGAACCATCGGAAGCTATTGTAAAACTGTCGGCCGCCCTTTACTGCAGAGGAGAATCTGAAGAAGCTACAAAACGTCTTCAGGATATTCTGGCCATAAATCCCGAATGTTCCTCTGCTTCGCTTTTACTGATAAATAACTATATTGTCGAAGAAAAACTCGACGAAGCGGAAGAACTTTTAAACGGACTGATCGGCCGTGACAGGTTTAAAACCAGTCATACATACGCAATGCTCGGTATAATCTATTATAAACGCGGCGATGTGACCGGGGATTTGAAAAAATTCAGAAAATCCGCTTCGTTTTTTAAAAAAGCTTTAAAACTCGATCCGAAGTCAATTGCTCTTAAGATAAACGTAGCCAGAGCAATGTTATATTCCGGATCTTCGGAAGCTGCACTGCTGAAAGTCGAGGATTTTATTAAGCAGCATCCGGCACAACCTCAGTTTTACTTTCTTCTCGGAGACATATACCAGTCGCTCGGTCTGCTTAAATATGCGGAAGATTCCAGAAAATTTGCCGAATTGCTGGGAAGAACCCAGGATTACTGATTTTAGTTGTTTTTTGTAAAACATATTTTATAATTTATTAAATCTAGTTTTGTCGGAGGTACAAAATGTCTGTCAGCAACACTGTAAGAATATCATCCATTGGTGAACACGAGAATCAGACCGTTGTTATCAAAGGATGGCTTTATAATAAAAGATCAAGCGGGAAAATAGTTTTTCTGCAGGTACGCGACGGTTCGGGAATGATTCAGGTGGTGGCCGTTAAATCGGAGCTTGGAGAAGATGTTTTCGAACAGGCTCAGAAAGTCACTCAGGAAAGCTCCATTATCGTGACGGGAACGGTCAGGAAAGATGAGCGCTCCACAAGCGGTTATGAAATGAATCTTGTTTCGCTTACAATTGTCCAGCTGGCTCAGGATTATCCGATTTCTCCCAAAGAACATGGCGTTGATTTTTTAATGGATCACCGGCATCTCTGGCTGAGATCTGCCAGACAGCAGGCAATAATGCGCATCAGGAATGTCATTATCAGAGCTTTTGAGGATTTTCTGCGCAAAGAAGGCTTTTTAAGGATGGATACCCCGATTCTGACTCCGGCCGCCTGTGAAGGAACAACAACTCTTTTTGAAACAGACTATTTCGAGCGCAAAGCCTATCTCTCGCAGAGCGGTCAGCTTTACAGTGAAGCCAATTGCATGGCGTTTGGGAAAATATACTGTTTCGGCCCTACTTTCAGGGCCGAAAAATCGAAAACACGCCGCCATCTGATGGAATTCTGGATGCTTGAACCTGAAATGGCCTATGCGGACCTTGATGATCTTCTGGAACTTGAAGAAAATATGTTTGCCTATATGGTTGAAGAAGTTCTCAAACAGTCGCAGCAGGATTTAAAATTGCTGGGAAGAGATCTCTCTAAACTTGAATGTATCAAGGCTCCGTTCCCGAGACTGCATTATGATGATGCGATCAAGCTTTTGCACAGCAAAGGCAACGAGCTGCCTTGGGGCGAAGATTTCGGCGCTGATGAAGAGTCGATTATTTCCGAAAGTTTCGACCGCCCGGTTTTTATACACCATTACCCGGTTGAATGCAAAGCCTTTTATATGAAACCCGATCCTGAAAATCCCAAGCAGGCTCTTTGTGCCGATATGATTGCTCCCGAAGGTTACGGTGAAATCACCGGCGGCAGTCAGCGTATCGACGACTACGAACTTCTCGAGCAGAGAATTAAGGAGCATAAACTTCCCAGAGAAGCTTATGAGTGGTATCTGGATCTGAGGAAATACGGCAGCGTGCCTCACAGCGGGTTTGGCATCGGCATTGAAAGAACCATTACCTGGATTTGCGGAATCGAACATTTAAGGGAGACGATTCCTTATCCAAGAATGATCAACCGTTTGTATCCGTAAAAGCTGTTTACATATAAGATTTGTCGGAGGCGGCGAGTTTTTAGAAAGAGTTTAAAGTAACTTTAAACTCTTTCTAAGATTTTTTCAGGAGAAACAATATGAAACAAAGTTTTGCCGTTGTTTTATTTATTGCTGCCTGTCTGTTTTCGGGTTGCAGCGCAAAAAAAGTTAATTTTTCACGATTAGGCAGTGATTCAACCCCTCAGCAAGTGCAAGAGCAATTGAAGGAGCCGATGTTAATCTTGTAGACGAGCAGGGGATGGCACCTGTTTTTTATTTAGCGGAAAACAGCGCTCCCGAAGTTTTTCATGTTTCAATAAAGGCCGGGGCGGATTTGAATGCAACTTACAGAGGAGAAGGTACTCCTTTGTTTCGCGTGGCGAGCAACGGGAAAAATCCTGAAATTATCACCGTTTTAACGAAAGCCGGAGCAAAGGTTAATGTAACAAATTGCTTTGACGAGACTCCTTTGGCTGCTCTGTCAAAACAGTCAAAGCCTTTGTAGAAAATGGCGCAGATGTTAATATTAAAGATCTTGGAGGGCATTCGCCTCTTTATATGTCAATCTCTAGATGCGAGCCTGAAACCATATTGATGCGCTTATAAAGGCCGGAGCGAATGTAAATGAAAAATCGGACAAAGGTGATACTATATACTTCATTATACCTGTTCGGAAATTGCCAACACCCTTAAAGTCAGCCCTGAAGTTATTGCTATGCTTGTCAAAGCCGGCGCAAATGTCAACGCTAAAGATAACGACGGCAGGACTCCTTTGAATTATTTGTCGAAAAAAGATAAATCCTACTATGAAATAAAAAAGATTTTTGCCGGTGCGGGAGCAAAATGATAAAATCATTTAAATTGGAAATTTTTTCAAATAAAGAAGACACATAGGTCAGACCGGGGGATAGAGCAAAAGAGCTGCAGTCGGCTGGTATCACCGCTGTTTTTAATAAGTAAAGAGAAGGAGATTTGTGTATGTCAGGTCATTCGAAATGGCACAATATAAGAGAAAAAAAATCAAAAGTCGATAATATGAGAGGCAAGGTTTTTACCCGTGTTTCCAAAGAAATCCATATGGCGGTAAAAGAGGGCGGGGCAGATCCGGATAACAATTTCCGCCTTAAAGTGGCCATTCAGAGAGCCAAGGAAGTTAATATGCCCGCCGACAGCATAAAAAGGACAATGGATAAAGCTTCCGGTGCCGGCAGTGCCGATTATGAAGAACTTTTGTATGAAGGCTACGGCCCCTGCGGAGTGGCTTTGGTTATTGAAATTGCCACCGACAATCGCAACCGCAGTGCGGCGGAAGTCAGGAACGTTCTCAGCAAAAACGGCTGCAGTCTGGGAGAAAGCGGCTGTGTGGCGTGGATGTTCAAAAAGAAAGGCCTTTTTCTGGTTCCCAGAGAAGCCGGTGAAGAAGAGACATTGATGGATCTTGTCCTGAACGCCGGTGCCGAGGATATGGAAACCTCCGAGGACGGTTATGAAATTACCTGTGAGACATCTTCTTTCACAGCGGTAAAAGAAGCTCTTGATACGGCAAAAATTGCCTGCGAGTCTGCGGAAATTTCCTGGATTCCGGAAAATATGGTTGAGATTACCGAAGAAGAGGCCGCCAAGGTGATGAAACTGATTGACGCCCTTGATGATCTTGATGATGTTCAGAACGTATACTCCAACTTTGAAATTAAGGGATAGACATGATTATTTTAGGGATAGATCCGGGAACGGCCAGAACAGGATACGGTTTTATAAAAATAGATGGCGATAAGCCATCTATTATTTCCTGCGGCTGTATTACGACTTCGAAGGAAGAGACAAAAAGTGCCAGACTGGCGATTGTGCATAAGGAATTGATGCGGTTGCTATCTGAGTGCCGTCCGGATATTATGGCAATAGAACTTTTATTTTTTAATAAAAACACCACGACCGCCCTTACGGTAGGAGAGGCCAGAGGAGTTATTCTGCTGGCTGCGGAACTAAACCGCATTCCGCTTAAGGAATATACGCCGCTGCAGGTAAAGGAAAGCCTGTCCGGATATGGGCGGGCTTCAAAACAGGAAATAAAAGAAATGGTTAAGATTCATCTCGGCATAGACAAGATAAAAGGCCCGGACGATGTTGCCGATGCCCTTGCAATTGCCATCTGCCACTTTTTTCACAGCTCACTGGGGGAGATTTAGATTATGATCGCACATATAAAAGGCAATGTAGATTACTTTGAAACCGGCTGCGTTGTAATTGACGTCTCCGGAGTCGGTTTCCGTATTTCAATTCCGCATGGAAATAATTACGAGATACTGACAAACGGTCTGACGGTAAAACTTTATACACATTTGAATGTTACCGAAAATGGTATGGATTTGTTCGGTTTTCTGACGATGGCAGAAAAAGAACTTTTTATGATGCTGACTTCGATAAGCTCTTTTGGTCCGAAGCTGGCCCTGTCAATTCTTTCCTCAATGACCGTTCAGGATCTTGCCTATGCAATTACCGCCGGCGAGAAAAACCTGCTGAAAAAAATACCCGGTCTGGGAGACAAAAAAGCCGAGCGCCTGATTTTGGAATTAAAGGACAAGGAGCGGATTTTGGAAATGATGCTGAAACAGCCGCTGTCATCGGAACCGGCCGACACTATGGAATATGACTGTTCATCGGTGATAGAAGTTCTTGAAGACCTCGGCTGCACGAAAGCCGAGGCGACTGCGGCTGTCAAAAAAGTTATTTCGCTCAGCGGCAGTATGAAGAGCGATGAGCTGATTGTCCAGGCACTGAAAGTATTGGAAGGACGCTGATAATGACTGCAAAAGTCCGTAAAAATGAAATTTTGTCTCCTGTCGAAACGGAAGATGAACTTAGTTTTGATGAAACTATCAGACCCCTTTATTTAAGGGACTATATCGGTCAGAAAATGGTAAAGGATAATCTAAGGGTTTTTCTTGACGCCGCATGTTCAAGGGAAGAACCTTTGGATCATGTTTTGATATACGGTTCCGCCGGTTTGGGAAAAACTACTCTGGCAACTATAATTGCCCGGGAAATGGGCAAGGACATCAGAACAACCTCCGGGCCGGCGATAGAACGCCCGATTGACCTTGTAATTATTCTTAAAGGTTTGAAAGAAGGCGATATTCTTTTTATTGATGAAATTCACCGGCTTAGAAGACCGATAGAAGAAATCCTCTATTCCGCTATGGAAGATTTTATGCTTGACAGAGTTATCAGCAAGGGAGTCGGCTCCAAACCGATAAGAATACCGCTGCCCAAGTTTACGCTTGTCGGAGCAACTACCAGAAGCGGCAACCTTTCGTCACCTCTGAGAGCCAGATTCGGTATTCTGTTGTCACTCAACTTTTACGAACCTCCTCATCTTAAGGATATTATTTTACGTTCTTCGCGTATTTTGAATGTGCCGATAACCGAATCTGCGGCAATGGAACTGGCGCAGCGTTCCAGGGGGACGCCGCGTATCGCCAACCGCCTGCTGAGACGTATACGTGATTTTGCCGATGTGAAAACCGACGGTATAATCAGTGATGAGATTACTTCATATGCTTTGAATTCCCTCGGTGTAGACAGAAATGGCCTTGATATGGTTGATAGAAGAATCCTCGACACTCTGGCGGTTAAATTCAGGGGCAGAGCCATCGGTCTTGATACCCTTTCCGCATCCGTGTGTGAAGAGCCTGAAAATATCGAGGAAGTTTATGAACCTTACCTGCTGCAGCTTGGTTTTATTGACAGGACTCAAAAAGGAAGAATGGCTACAGCTCTTGCCTATGAATACCTTGGACTTCCTCTGCCGGTTAGTTTGATATAGTCTGATATGGATATTTGCCTGTTAGGAAACAATGTCATTAAGTTAAGAGAAACTATTCTTGGATAGCGGCAAAAATCACATGATTAATTTGCTCCACACGTCATTGCGAGCCTGTAAGGCGCGGCAATCCAGGCATTTATTTTTCTGAATTGCTTCGTCGGTAGACTCCTCGCAATCGTCCATGCGGCGTAGCTGCACAACTATAAATGAAAACATAACAATGACAAGGATGGCAAAAACGGATGTTTAAAACCTTAACTTAATGACATTGGTTAGGAAAATACCTTATTTTATGAGAAAAAGTCCGACTGATTTATATTCCGCAATAAAAGACAGGCTGTGGTTCAGAATAATCTTTGCCGCTGCCGTTCCGCTGCTGATCTTTTCCTCTCTTTTCTATCTTTACAGGAACGGTTCGCCGCTGTTTTGTCCGTTTTATAAAATGACCGGTCTTTACTGTCAGGGGTGCGGCAGCGGCAGGGCCCTTTATTCGCTCGTACATTTTAGATTACTGGAGTCGTTACATAACAATATATTATTTATACCTCTTGCGATAATGATCATATGGTATGTTATTAAAAGATATCTCCATATCGTTTGCGGAAAAGATATGCTGCCTTTTTTTCCGATCCGCAGAGGTTTTTTAATGACTCTGATAATTTTTATGATTTTATATACTGTTTTGCGCAACATTAAGGTCTATCCGTTTACGTTGCTGGCCCCCCTCTAGAGATTACTGATGCCGTGAATTGCATCAGCATGCGTCGTCAAAATGGAACTCGCTCATTCCGGCGTTGTTCAACGCCTCACTTGTCTCGCCCCGCTTTTCCTTAGCCTTCCGATACAATTGACGGCATCAGTTGTACGGGTAAATCTCAGAACTGAGAACTCTTCTTCATACTCGTATAAAGATAAAATATTCACACTACACCTATGATGCTCAAAAGAACATCATTAATGCTTTGGGGAATACATAACGTGTGCTTGACAAAATATTTTGATTAGTTTAATATTTGGATAGAGTGAACTAAATTACATGTCCGTATACGTTTGTTTTGGATAAATTTAAGAACTTCTATACGATTACGACAGTTTGATTCTAAAGGATTTTTTTCATTATTGTATAATTTTTTCGTAAATCTTGCTATTTGCTATCTTAAAAATAAATACGTAAAGGTGGTTTGAAATGGGTTTTTGTAAAAACTGCGGCAGACAGACAGGGCAGGATGTTTATTGTACCGTATGCGGCGGTGAGTCGTATAACCATGGTGATTCATCGTCAATTCCTGAAGGAGAAGGACTGGGCGGAGCACGCATTCCGGACTCTCCACGACCTATTTACCGTCAGACTACTTCTACGGTAGATACTACTCAAATGTTGATATGGTCCGTTGTATCTACATTATGCTGCTGCACTCCGCTTGGTATTGCTGCCTTGATATTTGTATTTAAGGCTAAGGGTGCTCCACCGTATGAAGCCGAGTCTAACCTCGGTGTAGCGCGTATTTTGAATATTATTTCACTTGTAATTTTTATAATCTCACTTATATTGAATTTTGGCAAACTGATGTCGTCTTTTGGTTTGTAATAAAGAAACAACTGTTTCCGAATGGTCTTTTTATATGTTTTTTATATAAATGAAAGGATTTAAAAATGGCGTTTTGTCAGAATTGCGGCAGGCAGGTGGGCCAGGATCTTGTCTGCAGGGTATGCGGCGGTGATTCATATAATCATGCGGATTCAGTTCATGTCCCAAGGAATGATTCCGGTGAGAGTTACAATTCTTCCTCGCTTGAACGGCCCATATATACGAACGCGGACTCATACAATAGTAGTCCGGATATAACACCGATGCTTATCTGGGCCATAGTAAATACTTTTTGCTTTTGTGTGCCTCTTGGGGTAATCGCTATTATTTTTGTAATAAAGGCCAAGGGAGCTCCGCCACAGGAGGCCCATTCCAGCTTAAATACGGCCCGTATACTTAATATTATCGGCAGTGTTGCCGGCATAGTGATTTTTATTCTTTCTTTCTCAATGGGCCTTTTAAGCGGACTTACCGGATCAAGGTAGTTTTTATTATACCGAAAGGTATTGTAGATAATGGCGTTTTGTAAAAAATGCGGCAGTGATTTAGAAAATTCGCAGTATTGTTCCGTTTGCAGCAGGGATATTTCCGACAATGACAATTTGCCGTATTTTTATAACGGCAATGATTACGGGAGAGACGGCGGACCGTATGAGCGTCCGGGATACACCGGCAATAGCGAGGCTTTATCCAAACGCAAAAACGATATAACCGGAATGCTTGTTTGGTCGGTAATAAACACGTTGCCATTCTGTAACCCTCTTGGCATTGCCGCTCTGATTTTTGTTATACGGGCTAAAGCGGCAGCCCCGGCGGAGGTCAGGTCCTGTTTGAAGACAGCCCGTATAATTAATATAATAGCTACTTCTTTGTCTTTACTGTTTTTTATTGCCTGGATGGTTACCCTTTCATTATAAATGATAATTGAGAATAAAATTATATAACAAAATAACGTATGGCAATTAATAGCCTGTACCGCAAAAAACATAACGGATATTTGTTGCGCAGATAGTAAAACCGCTAAAAAGGAGGCGGGAGGCATTAGGCAGAAAAGGATCTACGAACAGTAATTTACTGTAAAATTACAAATATTTGTTATGAAAATAAAGTTTGGGGCGGTGCGGAATGACTTATTGTAGAAGTTGCGGAAGAAAAGTAGAGGGCAGTATTTATTGTACTGCATGCGGCGGAGAAGTTTCTGATACCGGCAGTGACTATTTTTCTGAAAATGCCGGTGCGGTCGATGAAAATCAGATGTCTGACGATAATTTGGGCGAAAATGGCGGCAGGGCAAACAATACGGAATATCCTCGTTATAATCAACAGAACACAAGCTACGATCAAGGACGGGGACCTAATGAAAACGGACAGCATTCCGGTGATGATAAAAGTATTCAGAATATGCTTATTTGGGCAGTGATAAATACGCTGTGCTGTTGCCAGCCGCTTGGTATTATTGCTTTGGTGTTTGTCTTTTTAGCCAAAAGTTCTCCTCCGCATATATATGAATCAAGACTGAATGTTGCCCGTATTATAAACATTATAGGTTCGGTTCTGGGAACTTTACTCTGGGTCGGTTACGGCTCTTTAATGCTTCTGGGATTTATAGCCAGTGTTGGCAAAGGCTAAGTATTTTATTGGGAGCGATAAATTTTTTATGTCCGATAATGCAAAAACATTACTGTGTCCCCAATGCAGCCTTCATATAGTTGAAGGCCAGAAATTTTGCGGTAAGTGCGGATGCTTGCTTACCGGACTTTGGAGCTCTGGCAGTTTGGATTCACAGAAAGATAAATCGTCCTTTATAGATCTTGACGATATTGATATTGATATTGATGTTGATGATAAGAACGGTTTATTCCAATCTATAAAGCTTGCTTCGTCATGTTCTAAATGCGGCAATCCGATTGGTGCTCACAACTTTTGCGGTAAGTGCGGAACACAGTTGGGCGATGTGGCTCCTCCGGAACGGGCTAATGGTTTTCAGCCGGAAACGGATTTTACCAATGGGAGTTCTATGCCTCAGTTACAAAGACAGGACCATTATCCGGTCAATCAGGAACCGCCAAAAACAGATCTTTTTTTAATATGGTCTATTGTCAATACGCTGTTCTTCTCTTTTTTGGGACTAATTCCATTGATTATGGTTATGAGACTGCGCAACGGTAGTATCAGGGAAGCTCATGCCGTCACGAAAACGGTGTTTTTGATAAAAACATGGAACATAATCGCCACCTGTGTTGGAGTAGTGATAATATTTTCCCTCTGGTATATAAACTTTATCATTGATTATTTTCCGATAAGTTTGCAATAAATTACTTTAATATTTCGCTTGAGGAAAATACTCTGCAAAGACTAAAGCTTTCCATTATTTCCTCATCAAGAATATAGCGGCCGTTTGTGATCTTTTCGGCAATATTAAGCGCCATTCCCGGACTCAGCATCAATCCCTGCCCGCACATTCCGACAGCTATGTAAATCTTTTTATCTTCCAATTTGTCGAGAAAAGGAACTCCGTCGGGTGTCATAGGATAAAATCCGCACCATGTCCTTCTTATTTTCAGGCTTGGTAGCGACGGCATCAATTTTAGCAGCCTTCTTGAAGCATTGATTAAAAAAGATGATGTGCAGTTTGCGTTTTCATCGATCGAAGGCGGGTTTGGGGAGAGGCAAAATATGATCTGTCCCTCTTTATTTTGATAAAAATAGAAGCTGCTTGATTCATCCGATATATTGATATCTACCACCATTGCG
This sequence comes from Candidatus Xenobia bacterium, assembly GCA_031551355.1. Lineage (GTDB taxonomy): Bacteria > Vulcanimicrobiota > CADAWZ01 > CADAWZ01 > CADAWZ01 > JAVBNT01. Next base: position 201,770 of record JAVBNT010000001.1, read on the forward strand.
TCGAACATTTTTCCGGTTGGTTCGGTTATAGCGGCTTCATGCCGTTCATGTGTTACGGGAATATCAATATTCAGGATGTCTTTTATTTTGGACATTCCTGTAGATATAATAACCGAGTCAGTATCATAAAAGCCTCTGTTTGTAAAGACTTTCCCATCCTCAATATTAATCACATGTTCATTGAAATGAAACTCTACATTGGCTTTCTTTGATTGTTTGTAGAAAGCCTGGGCGGATAAAAGCGGCGATAAATGACCATCGTCAGGGGAAAAGGTTCCGCCCTTTAATCCCTCTTTTTTCAGAGTCGGGACTATTTTCAATATTTCGTCAGATTTAAGCCAGTTTATGTTAAGATTGTTTTCATGCTGAATTTGAAGTAAATTCTTTAATGTGGATTCAACAGTATCATTGTATGCCGGATATAAGTATCCGCCTTTTACCCAGTCAATATTGTCGCCGTATTTTTCTTTCCAGGTTGAAAAAACTTTTATACTTTGGTTGCAGATGGCAATTTTTGCAGGCTGCGAGTGGGTAGCCCTAATTCCTCCGATGGCAGCTTTATTCTGTCCCTGGCCGAAAGAATGTTTTTCTTCTATAACAAGAACATCCAGTTTTTTTTCAGACAAAGCCCAGGCACATGCTAAACCGATGCTGCCGGCGCCGATTATGATTACATCATAATTTTTCATAAAGCCCTCCCGGCAAATACGCCTATTGGTGTCTCCATTTCAAGTGGTCTGAGACTCATTTCATCACCTTCTATACCTTCACTTTTCAATATCCTCAAAATTAACTGTCCGCATGTTTTTCCGGAACATGCTCCCATCGTACATCTTAACAGTGTTTTCAGCTCCGTAAGGCTCCCGGCCCCCTGATGAATCATATTTTTAATTTCCCGGGCAGTGATTCTTTCACATTTGCATATTATCTCATGATCGTCGTTTGACTCCTGTATGCCGGTACCTGTTGCTTCTTTTTTCAGAGCGCTTATTTTAAAACCGGCGGCAACCGGAGCTATCTGCGAATCGGCTGATACTGTAACCAGAGCCCGTCTGTCAAATGATTTCAGTTTTAATATTTTTATGATCGTACCTTTTCCAAGTTCGCACCCGTCAAGATCCGTCAGCATAATTTCCATGTTTTCCGAAATATTTTCTTCCGGGAGCTCGTACGGTATGACAACATTCAATTTGCCCGGCTGCGTGTTTCTTGCGTCCAAAAGAGTGATTGCCAGACCCGGACATACAAGAACGCATTTACCGCATCCGCTGCATTTTTCTCCAAAAACCGGGGTCGACAAAATATTGCCGTCTTCCTTTAGTTTTATACTGCTGTGCGGACAAATCTTGCTGCAGGGATCGCAGGGAATTTCCTGAAAACAATGGATTACCGGGTGAACTTTTGAGGAATATTGATAATATTCCGTTTTATGAGTTTTCCCCGGCCTGCTTTTGAGAATGTCACATTTTTTTGACAGTTCTTCCGGTATATCGACATTAAATCCCAATTCCCGTCCAACGGTAAGTCCGGTTATTTTTCCGCTGAAAATAGCCGCACTGGCTTCAGCTATTTCCTGAGCATCCCCGCAGGCGGAAACGTCTATTGCCATTTTTTTAGCCTGAATCATCAGCTCTTCTACGGGATTTAGCCCAACGGCCAAAAGCAGTGTATCCGTAGGTATTTTTTTGGCAGTTCCGTTTATCTTGCGGTAATTTCTATCCACTTCGCAGATAGTTACGCTTGTAAGCCCGTTTTCATCGCCTTCACATGAGACTACCGTATGATTCAAATATAAAGGGACTCCCATTCTTTTTATTTTTAGCGAATGAACTTCATATCCGCCGGTTTTGTCCATTATCTCCGTCAAGCCACAGACATTTATCCCGGCCTGCAATGCATGGTAAGCTGCAATAAGACCGACATTGCCTCCGCCGACAATGAAAAGATTTTCCGACGGTTTAACGAGATCTCTGTTCATTAGGGTTTGAAAGGCCCCTGCGCCGTAAACACCGGGAAGGTCCCATCCGGGAAACGGAATGGATTTTTCTCTTGCCCCGGTAGCAATAATCGTTTTTTGCGGTTTTACCAGACGGTAGCCTGTCTCTGTGGATATACCAAATGTTTTATCGGCAAAAACACCAACAACCGGTGAATTGATCAGTATTTTTACCGATGGATATTTCGACAGCTCGGCACTCATTATCCCTGCAATATCAATTCCCCTGGTACCGGCATAACAGTCTTCACTTGAACCGAAAAACTGATGAGTCTGGAGCAAGAGCTTGCCGCCGAGTTTATGCTTGTCATCGGCAATAGTTACATCAATCCCCAGTTTTCCCAATTCTATTGCCGCAGAAATGCCGGCCGGTCCTCCTCCAATAACAAGAACCCGGCATTCGTCATAGGGTATATCAGCAAATTCCTGATAATTTTGAATTTTATTTTCCAGTGAGACATCCGAATCGTATGAACAAATTTCCATATCATCTTCAATTTTAGTCATACAGGCTTTTACGGGGACGCCATTGGCTACAACCGCACATTGTGCACACTGTCCGTTGGCACAGAAAATTCCCTGCGGGGCCTGATCTTTTTTATGATGTCCAAATACTTTGATATTATTGGCAAATAATGCTGAAGATATAACTTCATTTTCAAGCCCCTTCATTTTTTTTCCGTTGAAAGTGAAAGAAACTGTAGACAAGTCATTTTTTGGCGGTATAATCGGATGATTCCCGGTTCTGTATTGTTGCATGGATACTGTCCCCGCATCGTATAAAAATTGTTGTAGATACGCGTAATTATCTTTTTTTTCTTAAACTTCCTTCCTTATAAAAAAGTTTTTTTTATAAGGAAATTTACAGGGTATATTTTGATACGCCTATAGGGAGTTTTATTTTGCATATGAAGTATCTAAAGTGACTGCCGGCATATAGTAATTCGCAGGTTTTTGCCCGTCGGTATAGAAGTTTGAACAGCTTGAATTTGGCATAGGCGGTCGGTATTGATTATGGAAGATAAAGAAAAATTTGCAGTAAGAAATTCAGACAGGATCATTGAAGCCGATGTTTTTTTTCAAAGACCAAGGCTGCCGGTTACAGCTGTTCTTGATAATGTCAGAAGTGCTTTTAATGTTGGCTCCATTTTTAGAACGGCGGACAGTGCCTGTATTGAAAAATTGTATCTTTGCGGTTATACTCCGTCTCCTCCGAATGAGAAACTTGAAAAAACAGCTCTGGGAGCGGAAGGTTATGTCCCCTGGGAATATAATGCCGATACTTTATCTCTCGTCAAATATCTGCGCCGCAGAGGTATATGTGTAACAGCTTTTGAAACAACGACCAACAGTTGCAATTTTTTTGAATATTCATATCCGATGCCGCTGGCAATTATTTTTGGCAATGAGAAGAATGGTATCGGGCGCGATGTTTTGAATGAAGTTGATGCCATATTGGAAGTGCCTGCCTGGGGAATGAAAAATTCAATGAATGTAGCCAATATTTTTGGGATTGCGTTATATGAGGTTATAAGACAGTATGGAAAATCGGGGTATATATTCACACCGCCGTCTGGAGCTTCTGGAAGAGATCTATGACTATTATAATGATAGAAAATTCATCCATCCGGATCCGCTTGAATTTGTAATCGGTGGCAGCCCGGAAGATATGGAGATCGTCGCTCTGATTGCGTCTTCACTGGCGTATGGAAGGGTTTCGTCAATATTGGCCTCGGTAAAGTCGGTTTTAGCTCCTATGGATGGTAATAACAGAGAGTATATTATGAATTCCTCTGTTAACATGATAGCAAATCCGCTGAAATCATTCAAGCACAGGTTCACAACTTCAGAAGAAATGATCGCTTTTGTCTGTGCTGTCAAAATTATTCTGGAGAAACATGGCAGCCTATATTCGGCTTTTGTATCCTGCATCCATCCGGAAGATATTGATTATGTAAATGCTATGTCAAGGTTCTCGTCACTTGTATACCTTCATGGCGGTTTTTCTTCAAGAAACTCTCTAATACCTAAGCCGGAACTGAAAAGCGCCTGCAAACGCCTCTTTCTTTTTCTTAGATGGATGGTCCGCAAAGATGCCGTCGATCCCGGCCCATGGGGGACTCTTGACACCTCAAAGCTTATTATACCTCTTGACACACATATGCATTCGCTGGCGCTCAAACTTGGTCTTACCTCGGGAAAATCATCTTCTATGAAAACAGCGGCCGAGATAACATCATCCTTAAAGCTTTTCTCTCCTGAAGATCCGGTAAAATATGATTTTGCCCTTACAAGACCGGGAATTCGCGGGGAAAGTGTTATAGAGAATTTTTTCGATCGCTGGAAAATCCATTAAAACAGACGAATCTGCGTCGTCGCAGTCAATTTCTCTCGCTCGACGTAGGAAAGATTACGACTTGCTCGTAGAAATTGCCTTTGACTTAGCCTCTCCGCCGGTTTTAATGGATTTAATGAATATTGTTGAATGTGTAATCATATGGTTCGCTAGCTCAGCGTTGTACGAATCAATGTCATTAAGTTAGTATTTTTCTAGCCTATTTTGACATCTTCGGATCTCTCACAGAGGGCACAGAGGATAAATGCCGGTTAAAACCTCTCTGTGTTCTCTTCTTCTCTGTGAGAAACCATTTTCTCTTAACTTAATGACATTGTGTACAAATGCGTTTCACTTGTCGAAATCCGGTTTGCTTTAGCATCTCCGCCGGTTTAAATGGATTTGGATTTTAATAAATTCCACTCCTTTGGAGGGGTGCCGCGGAGCGGCGGGGTGGTTTTCCGCTAAGTCAACTTTTTACGTGAGTATATGATGCGTGGTTATTTGCTGCACCAATGCCTTTGTTTTGAAAGAAGTTGTGGATTATGAAGAAGTTCGCTTAAAGAGATATAATCTTCAGGATGCTCTGCGCCGCAAATAAAGCTGTTTTTATATATTAGGCCGGTTTTGCCAATAAAATAACCGTCCGCGATGCTTAGGGAAGAATAGTAAAAACAATTAAATGACATCCTTGCTCCAAGGATTTTTTTACTTGTGCGCTGAATGTTGAAGATGATTTTTTATTAGAAAATTGTTTGGGGATATTAGATGATAGCGTCAATTTTAATTATTATAGTCTTTCTTATTTTTGCATTTTTGATGATAACAAAAAGAATTTCGGCACTTTTGGCGATGCCTTTTATGGCTTTCTTCATCGCTGCAATTGCCGGCATTTTTTCCGGAATGCCGTTTTTTAATTCAGGCAAGGATGATCTTTTCGGATTTCTGTTTAACACTGTTCTGGCCGAAGGTCCGTCACGCCTGGCGACGGCGATGATGTATACGGTGTTCGGTTCCATACTTTCGCAGATTGTCCAGAAAACGGGTATTGCCGAGCGTCTTGTTAAAACGGCGGCAGAGCTTGCCGGAGATAAAAAACTGATTGTTGCCGCATTCCTTACAGTTGCCAGTACCGCCGTATTCGGCTCAGTTACCGGCCTTGGCGGATTTATAATGGTTTCCTCGCTGGTATTGCCGGTGATGATGGCAGCCGGATTGTCTCCGCTGCTTTCCTCATGCCTGATTCTTTTCAGTCTTTCAATCGGCGGGATTTTTAACCCCGCGAATTGGGGGTTTTTCAAAGATGCGCTGGGGGTTGAGCTGTCGGTTATCAAACAGCTTAGTATTTCTTATGCCGTATTGCTTTCCATTGTATGTGTCATTTTTCTGCTTGTTGAATATGTACGGGAAAAACGCCGTATATCGTGGTCTATCAATATTTCTGCGGAGAAAACCGTAAAGATTTCGCCTTTAGCACTGATTACCCCGGTCATTCCGATCGTATTGATTATAAATCCTTTTTATTCTTTTCCCGTTGTGCCGTCATTCATAATTGCTTCGATTTACGGCATTGTTTTTACCGATATTAAGAAATTCATTCCTACACTTACGGCTTCAATAATAGACGGGATAAAAGATATTGCCCCGGTAATAGGTCTGTTTATCGGCATCGGTATGCTTTTAAATGCCGTAATGGCTCCTTGTACTTCGGATATTATGCGTCCTTTGCTGACGGCAATTATTCCATCAGGAAAAATGGGGTATATACTGTTTTTCTTCCTTCTGGCGCCTCTGGCGCTTTACAGGGGACCTTTTAACTTGTATGGTCTTGGCAGCGGACTGGCTGCCCTGCTTATCGGCAGCGGACTGCTGTCGCCGGCGGCGGTTATGGCTGCTTTTCTGTCGGTCGGACAGATCCAGGGTATTTGCGATCCCACCAACACTCATAACGTTTGGCTGGCGCAGTATATGAAGGTGTCTACGAATGATATGCTTACGAAAACGTTATTGTATGTATGGGTTTTTGTTTTGGCTGCGCTGGTTTATGCAGTCTTCATCAGAGGTGTAGTATGAAATTACGTATAGGTATTGATGTCGGCGGAACATTTACGCACGCGGTTGCCGTCAACAACTCGACACTTGAAATAATCTCGGTGGCTGTGACTCCTACCACGCATTCGGCTAAAGAGGGAGTTGCCGCCGGTGTAGTGAAAGTTTTTGAAAAACTGCTTGAAAATTTTTCAAAAAAAGAAATTGATTCTCCGGAAATCATTTTTGTCGCCCACAGTACCACGCAGGCAACCAATGCCTTACTTGAAGGAGATGTTTCTTCTGTAGGCATAATAGCCATTGCAACCGGGCTCGAGGGGGTAAAGGCGAAATCAGACGCCAATATTCCTCCGATAGAAGTTGCCCCTTCGCGGTTTATTAAAACAGAATTTGTTTATCTTGATACATCTTCAGAATGGAAATCCAAACTGGCGCAGCTTATTTCCGGCATGAAGGAATCGGCAATCGGTTGTATTGTCGCTGCGGAACCCTTTAGTGTCGACGATCCGTCTAATGAGCTTTTTATTAAGCAATGCTGTCTTGAACAATCAGTCCCGTCTTGCGGGACATTTGAAATGTCGGGACTTTACGGACTGCGTATGAGAGCTAAAACAGCAGTAATAAACGCCAGTATCCTTCCCAAAATGGTTGAGACTGCCAATATGACTGAAAAAGGTCTCAGACAGTCTTCGACGGACGCCCCTTTAATGGTGATGAGAAGCGACGGCGGGGTTATGTCGGTAGATGAAATGAGGCGCCGGCCTTTGCTTACGCTTTTGTCCGGACCTGCCGCAGGAATTGCCGCGGCTCTTACTTATATAAGAGCTACCGATGCCGTTTTTCTTGAGACAGGAGGCACAAGTACCGATATCACGGTAATAAAAGGCGGGCGGGCGGCTATAAGAAGTGCCGTAATCGGCGGGCATACAACATATATGAAAACTCTGGACAGCAGAACCGTCGGGATTGCCGGCGGCTCGATGATCCAGTTGGACGCCGGTAAAATAAAAACGGTCGGCCCTAGAAGCGCACACATTGCCGGCCTTAAATATGTTTCATTTACAAAAAAGACAGAACTTGGAGATAGATTAAAAGTTATTGAGGTGAAGCCGATTGAAGGCGATCCCTGCTATCTCGCCGTAGAGAATGAGAATGGGGACAGATTCACGGTTACTACTACCTGCGCCGCTAATTTTTTGGGTTTCATAAAGCAGGAAGACTATGCTTTCGGCAATTCCGAATCAATTGCCGCCGTGTTTAAAGTTTTATCGGATTACTTCGCAAAGAGTGCGGAAGACGTCGCGTGTGAAATAATGGATAAGGCGTCGGAGCAGATCGTTGCGGTAATTAAAGATTTAATCAAAGATTATGAACTTTCCGGTTTGAGTATCAGGCTGATTGGCGGCGGCGGCGGCTGTTATGCCATTGTGCCTTATCTTGCCCGTTCGATGAAGCTTGATTACGAACTGGCCAAAAACGCCGAGGTTATCTCTGCAATCGGCGCCGCTATGGCTATGCTTAGAGACACGGTTGAGAAAAATATTTTCAATCCCAAGCCTCAGGATATTGAACTGATAAGAAGCGAAGCTTCAAAGTCGGTTCTTGAGATGGGAGCGTCCCCTGACAGCATTGAAGTCCATGTTGAAGTAGACAGTCAAAAGAATATTGTCAGGGCAATTGCCACCGGTTCCATCGAGTTTAAATCCCAGGACTTGCTGGTTTCGGATGTCGGTCCTGAAGAACGGGTAAATCAGGTGGCAGTATATTTTTCCGTTAAAAAGGAACAAGTTGAGTTCCTGGCCGATACATCTTCATTGTTTATATACAAAGTAACTTCCGAAGAGAAAAAGTTTTTTAACCTTTTTAAATCAAAAAAGACTCTGATTGCCGTTTCCGATGCTAAAGGCAGTCTTAAACAGCAGATCCCTGCGGGTGTTTTTTACTCTTCCTCCTCCGGAGAAGCGGCATCGGCAATCAAGGCAATTATGGAAAAACACAGGGAATATGGTGATGCAGGAGCTATTACCAAAGGATTTTTTTTAATTGCATCCCACCGCATTACCGATCTGACTTCCGTTGGCGATGAAGCACAAATATTGTCTCTTGCGGCCAAAGAGATAGAGCTTTTAAAAGATGAAGACAAAGTTTATTTTATCGCTGTTTGAGAATTATTCATTTCCGGATGACTTTCTAAAAATGAGTCTTAAAGAGATTGTATTTATACATACTTCGGCTTTAGGATTCCAAATGAGTGAGACTCTGTATTGCGGGCTTTGGGAAAGAGCTGATTTTCTGCTTGCAAAATGCGCAAACCGCGGGCTTGACGGCCTTTTAAAAGATTACGGCCTTGAGGTAAGCAGCCGGTTCGAATATCCGCAGCTTCCCGGAAGAATGGAATTGGCATGTCTCGTTTTTGAAGAAAAGAAAATTTTTCTAAATTTGCCGTTATTGCAGGATTTGGAGGTTTCTGCCGGAAAACTAACAAGGTATACTGAAGGTTCTCATATATCAATTAATGATTTTGCCATTGCTCATGAGTCTTGCCATTACATTGACTTTCTGTATAACGGCTATCGATACAAAAAAAGCTATCATCCTGAAATTGTGGCAAATATTTTTTCATATAGAATTCTTGGAAGCTGCGTATATCCCTGGCTGTTTGAATTAGGCTATATTTATTTTAAATTGGCAGCAATATATTTAGAGGATAAGTAATTTTCTTTGTCGTATTTTGACTTAGAGATATTAAAAAAATAGAAGAATAGGTGATTTTTGATGCTTTGTGTCAACTGTGGCCGGGATAATCGTGAAGAAACTTTTTTTTGTGAATCATGCGGTAAGAGACTTCCTGACAGGTCTCTCTACACTGTTATGGCCACTCCAAAAATAATAGATTCAAAAGTTAAATTGATGCAAAGCCTTTGTGATTCGGTAAAGAAGGAAGAAATTTCTCTCGAGGAATTCGGGACAAAAATTTCATCGACTTATGATTCTATTGCTGCTGACGCCGAAGAGATACGCGAAGTAGCCAAAACTGATGATTATGAATCATATTCTTCCGAAGAGATGGATATAGGCTATAGGGGGTTGGAGCTTTGGATGGCCGGTTTAACCGAACTATATTCATACACTGAGCTTCTTGACCCTGATTTACTCAAAACAGGTATGAGAAAAATAGCGGAAGGAAATGATTTTATCAATAAAGCGATCTATTTTAATGAGCTTAAGAGGGATACTGAGGGAAGTTCCGGAAAAATATAACGCCGTTTTATTTTTTTTATTCGGCTGTCCTTAAATAAAGTTTTTTTGGACAGCTTTTTTGTTTATTTTATTATGTTTTTAACTCTAAAAGAGGCCGAATTCCTCTTTTTATTGAAATAATGTCTGATATGCATTGATTTTTTGGAGGATATTGTATGCCGCTGCGTTATGATGAAGTATCTGTAAAAGTTCTTGATGAAGCAAAACGCATAAGCCGTAATTTGGAACATTTTTATCTCGGAGCCGAGCATTTGGCACTTTCCTGTATTGATTCGGATTCTTCCATCAGAATGGCTCTGAATAAGGCCGGTATAGATGCCGTACTGCTTCGCGAAACGGTAAAAGATGTTGCTACGCCCGGTGACAGGAATATGTCTTCTCAGCCGGAGACTGCCCGTTATAAAAGGATCATTAAAAATACGGAATCGGTGGCGATGTCTTTGAAGGCATACAAGATTGAACCGGTTCATCTTCTTATTTCGGTTCTAAGTGAGGGGAAAGGGGTCTTTCATCTGGCTCTTGACAGACTTGGTTTGTCCGGCGATGATTTTTGCCGTTCACTTAAGGAAGGATGCTCCGGTGGCGGCTTTGACGGCTCAAAGATAAATCTATCGGCATCTGTACCTCAGCATCAGGGAGAGGAAAAGGAAAAACAGTCTGCAAAACCATCAAAGCAACCTAAATTATTGGCTAAATATGCAAGAGATCTCGTTGAATTGTGTAAATCAGGTAAAGTGGACCCGGTGTTTGGAAGAAACGATGAAATAAGGCGTGTTTTGCAGATTATATCAAGAAAAGGCAAGAATAATCCGGTACTTATAGGTGAAGCCGGTGTCGGTAAAACCGCAGTTGTTTTTGGACTTGCTCAGAGGCTTGCCGAGGGAACCGTTCCCGAGATGCTTAAGAACAAAATATTGCTTGATTTGCCGATGGCAGGTCTTGTTGCCGGTGCGAAGCACAGGGGGGAATTTGAGGAGCGCCTGCAGGATATAATGAAAGAAGTTGCCGAGAACCCGGATATAATAGTATTTATTGATGAAATACATACTATCGTAGGGGCAGGGGACTCCAAAGGCGGGATGGATGCCGGCAATATATTGAAACCAATGCTTGCCAGAGGTGAGTTCCCGGTAATCGGCGCAACGACTATAGACGAATACCGGAAATATATCGAAGCCGATCCTGCGCTTGAAAGACGTTTCCAGCCGGTTATGGTAGGAGAGCCTTCGGAAGAGGATACGCTTTTAATACTTCAGGGACTTAAGGAAAGATACGAAAAGCATCATGGGGTTACATTCACCGATAAGGCTTTGCTTGCCTGTGTTAAATTGTCGGTAAGATATCTCCCGGACAGAAACCTCCCGGATAAAGCAATAGATCTTATGGACGAAGCTGCCGCTAAAATAAAAATGTCTTCCGTAATAATGAGTCAGGGTTCGGCCTTTATCGTTGATGAAGACAGTATTGCCGAGGTTATTTCTTTGTGGACAGGTATTCCGATTTCAAAATTGACATCAGAAGAAAAAGAGAGGCTTGTCAATCTTGAGTCCCATCTTTCCGAGAAAGTCATCGGACAGTCGGAGGCTGTGTCTACGGTAGCACAGACTATACGGATGATACGTATGGGTCTGGGAAATCCCAACAGGCCGGGCGGAATATTTCTGTTTTTGGGGCCTACCGGAGTCGGAAAAACGGAGCTTGCCAAAGCTTTGGCTGATTTCCTTTTCGGCAGTGAAAAAGAGATGATCCGTCTTGATATGTCGGAGTTTATGGAAAAGCATGCCATTGCCAGAATGATCGGCTCTCCTCCGGGATATGTCGGTCATGAAGAAGAGGGGCAGCTTACAAGCGCCGTCAGAACCAAGCCTTATTCGGTTGTTCTGCTTGACGAAATAGAAAAAGCACATCCGGAGATTTTTGATCTGTTTCTTCAGGTTTTTGATGATGGAAGACTTACGGATTCCAAAGGACGGACTGTTAATTTTACAAATACGATCATAATTTTGACTTCGAACATAGGTTCGAGCAAGGTTGATGCCGACGGCAATTCGGTTTTAATTGACAGCAGGTCTCCCGAAGTAAGGGAAGGCGTTATGAGGGAGTTGAGGAAAACGTTCAGGCCGGAGTTTATAAACAGAATTGATGAGGTAATACTTTTTAATCCGCTTGAGCGCGAGGCACTTGACGGCATCATACAGATTTCCCTTAAGGAAATATATAAACGGGCAAAAGATAAAGGTATCGAACTTGAATTTGATTCCAGTGCGATAGAGCTTACTTTAAATAAAGGCTATAACAGGGCTTATGGAGCTAGGCCTTTAAAAAGGGCTGTTCAGAATTATCTCACCAAACCGCTTGCAGAGAAAATGCTGGCGCTTAACGAGGGAGTCTCATATAATTTGCTTGCCCGTGAAGTGCCGTTCGAAGATAGAATAGAATTTATTGTCACAGGCAGTGAACAGGAGAAATCGCCGGATGTTCAGGCATCGGCAGATAAAAATTTAGGAACAGGTGGTTTTGAAGGAACTGTTGTAGGAGGTGAATATGAAAGTTAATCTGGAAATCTTGAGCGGACCTACTGACGGGGAGGTTTTTTCTTTTAAAAATTCATTAGATATCGGCAGAGATCCCGGTGCAAACCTGTCTTTGCCTCTGGACCGCTTTATATCACGCCATCATGCAAAAATTCTGCTGGCTCAGCCGGAATGTTTCCTTGAAGATCTCAACAGTACTAATGGTACGTTTATTGATAATAACCGGATTCAAGGAAGGATAATTTTGAATAATGGCCAAATTTTCAGGGTGGGGAGAACTTGGGTTCAAATAACCTGGTAGTTTAAATAAAAGCAATAACCTGCGCTTTTGGCGTGGATTAAGGAGGCATTGATGATAAGCGCTACCATAGGACGCTATCATATAGTTGAAGAACTTGGCCGCGGAGGGATGGGAATTGTCTATAAAGGACATGATCCGATACTTGAAAGGCCGGTTGCTATAAAAATTCTCTCCCAGCAACTGGTGCAAAACTCGGAAGCCAAGGATCGTTTTATCAGGGAAGCGCAAGCTGCCGCCAGGCTAAACCACCCCAATATTGCCGGGATCTATGATATAAATGAGCATGAAGGTATATATTACATTGTTTTTGAGTTTATATCAGGAAAGAGTCTTGATAAGGTTCTTAAAGAAAGAGGATCCTACGATTATAACGAAGCCCTGAAAATCTTTGTACCGTCATGTCAGGCATTAGGCTACGCACATGAACATGGTATTGTTCACCGCGATGTGAAGCCTGCGAATATTATGGTTTCGGAAGATAATGTTGTTAAAGTGTCTGATTTCGGTATCGCCTGGGTCGAGGCTTCTAATACGATTACCCAGCCGGGTGAAATTATCGGTTCATTTTTTTATTTTTCGCCGGAACAGGCCAGAGGTGAAAAAGTCGACCGCCGTGCAGATATATATTCTCTGGGTATTGTTCTTTATGAGATGCTGACCGGCAAGATGCCTTTCACGGCAAACAATCCGGCGGCATTAATTCAAATGCATCTTACTGCCGAGCCGGAACCGCCGACTTCATACAACAGATCGATTCCGCGTAAACTGGAAGACGCCATTTTGACGGCAATGAGAAAAGATCCTTCGGATCGTTTCCAAAATGTAAAAGAACTTATAGAGGCTCTTACTCTTGAAGAAGTTCCCGTTGATCTTTATAAAACAAACATATCTCCGACGGAAGCTTCCCTGCACAATGTCCTGGGAAACAACTACTATAAGCAGGGCAAACTTGATCTGGCGATCCTTGAATGGGAAAAAGCGACAATTCTGGATCCTTACAACGCCCTTACTCATAATAATCTTGGTACGGCATATGACGGACTTGGCAAACTTGATGCCGCCGTCACTGAATATGGAAAAGCAGTAGATCTCAACCCGAATAACTTCGTAGCCCATTACAATCTTGGCTCGGCTTTCTACAGAAATTCGGATCTTGATAATTCCATTGAAGAATATAGAAAAGTTACGGTCCTGAATCCTAAATTCGCACCGGCTTATTATAATCTGGGCAATGCGCTTTACAAAAAAGGTAAAGTCGACGAGGCCATCGAGGAATGGCAAAAAGCATTAATCATAAACCCGCAGTTTGCTGAAGTTCATTATAATTTGGGCAACGCTTATAATAAAAAAGGAAGACGTGAAGAGGCTCAGTCCTATTGGGAAAAAGCTTTGGAAATTGACCCTAATTTTGCCATAGCCACCTATAATATGGCGGCACGTGAAATGGAGAAGGGCAATGCGGAAAAAGCCGTAGAGATGTGGTGCAAGGTTCTTGAAGTAAACCCTGATTTTGCTGAAGCCCACTATAATCTGGGCAACTATCATTATTCAAGAGGCCAGATCGATCAGGCGATAGATTATTGGGAAAAAGCCGTAAAAACAAAATACGGTTTCTGGAAAGCCCATTATAACCTCGGCAACTCTTACTATCAGGGTCAGAACTTTGATGAGGCGATATCGCAGTGGCAAAAAACCATACAATTCAATTCCAAGCATTGGCAGGCACACTGGAATGTTGCCAATACGTTTTACTATGACAAAATGCTTTCCGAACCGGCTGTTCTGGAATGGCAGGAAGTCACAAGACTGAATCCCGCCCATTGGCAGGCTTTTTACAATATTGGCGAAGCCTATCTGAATGAAGGAAAAATAGAGCTGGCCATACTAGAATGGGATAAAGTTGTTTCGCTGAATCCCAAGTTTTGGCATGTATATCATAATCTTGGAACTTTATTCTATAAGCAGGGAAAATTAGATCAGGCAATGGCCTATTGGACCAAAGCCGTGGCACTTATGCTTTTTTCTTTCTAACTTTTTTAAGGAGTTTTTATGTTGCCATTTTCAAGTGCCTGCGAAAATTGTGTTGCAGTTATTGGATTGGCAGATTTTGTAGGAAGAAATATTACAGAATCTTTATTGCCTTTCGGGATATTTGTTGCAGAGATATCTTCTGTCACCGATTTTTACAAAGAATTCAAAAATATAAATCCTGATGCAGTTATTATTAGTGCCGATAAAGAATTTCCTGTTTCGGGCTTTAAGTCTTTTATGCTGCAAAACAGTGATGAATATATTCCTGTGATTGCTTTGATTGAAAGCGGGCTTTTGACCGACATTGATTTTATTTCACAATGCGGTTTTGATGTCTGTGTTCCGGTACCTTTGGATACCGATAGTTTTTGCCGGTGGGTATTAGGGGCATTGAACATAAAAAACCGGATGAATGAAATAAAACAGTATGAATGTAATGAACTGGCCAACAATAACATCAGGAAAGTGCGTGAAGTTTACCGTGATGTTATACTTGCCGTGACTCAGGATAAGCTCAGGCTTATTCTTGAGCCTGACGAGCTGCCTGCCCGTCAGGAGCATTTGAAGGTTTCGGAAATGAGTATTACGGAAGTGGAAGATTTAGTCGTTTCAAAGCAAATGCTTGAGGATTGCCTGATTAAGTCGGGATGGGGTAAAAGCAGAGTCTTTGATGTTGTTGTATCCGTTTCAGAGGCTATTTCAAACGTTTTGAAACACGCGGGCAGAGGGACAATGATTATTTACAACCTGCAGGACTATTATCAGGTGTGGGTTTGCGACAACGGCAAGGGAATTGAGTTTTCGGATATTCCCAAATCCGCACTGCAAAAGGGACATTCTTCAAAAAATTCTCTGGGGATGGGATTTTACATTATGATGGAGCTTGCCGATAAACTGTATCTTTATACACATACCGGCGGAACTGTAATTGTAATGGACATTTTCCCGGAAAAGCAGCCCACACAGCCTGTTATCTGTGAAGCAGGGTTTACGTCTATGTGATTTTCCGGTTTATACCGGATTTTATTATCAATTTTTCAGGAGGTTTTTATGATCAACAAAAAAATACAAGACTCTATTAACAAGCAAATAAATGCAGAGATGTTTTCCAGTTACTTATACCTGGCGATGAACGCGTATTTTGAAGATATGGGACTGAAAGGCTTTGCCCACTGGATGAAGGTACAGGCGCAGGAAGAAATGTGCCATGCGATGATTTTTTACAACTATTTAAATGACAGGGGCGGCAGAGTTATTTTAGAGAGCATAGAAAAACCGACGTTTGAATGGGCAAATCCTGTTGCCGTCTTTGAAAATGTCTATGCACACGAACAGTATGTCACTTCATTGATAAACGATATCGTTTCACTCTCTATGGAAGAGAAGGATCATGCCACCACCGCGGCACTGCAGTGGTTTGTCACGGAACAGGTAGAGGAGGAAGACAGCGCCAATGATATTCTTAACCGCCTTAAACTTGTCGGTTCGGATAATTCGGCTCTTTTCATGATGAATGATGAGTTGGCTACGCGTGTGTTTGCCTTACCGTCTCCTTTGACGGGAAAAATTTAATTAAATACTTGGGAGGTCCAGGTTTT
This sequence comes from Candidatus Xenobia bacterium, assembly GCA_031551355.1. Lineage (GTDB taxonomy): Bacteria > Vulcanimicrobiota > CADAWZ01 > CADAWZ01 > CADAWZ01 > JAVBNT01. Next base: position 217,875 of record JAVBNT010000001.1, read on the forward strand.
GAGTAATATCGTTTTTAAAAGATTTCTGTCGGCTTTGTTCTTTTTGGCCGTTTGCTTTACATTTGTATCTTTGATGTCGGACAGCGTTCTTGCAAAATACTGCCCTCAGTGCGGTGTATATAATGCCGATTCAAATGTCTATTGCGTTAAGTGCGGAACCGAATTCAAGAATACAAATGCCCACAAAATCAGGGTGGGAATAATATTTATCTCTTCAGTGCATCCCGGCGACAGCGCTAAGTTTACCATCTACTATAAGGGTTCGGTAACTCCGTTCTTTGTATGGAATCCTAAGGGTAAATACGAAATCGGTGAAACACGTCTGCCGATACTTGAGGATATGATATTTGTCTCGATGAGAGAAACCGAAATCCCCAATCTGGAAAGCATCCCGGAGCTCGCGAAGAAATATAAAGTAGACAAGATTATGGTTATGAACTACAACTCAAAGAAAACAGAGAGAGTTCCGTTATTCTCTTCCCAAAGCTATGACGTTTATTTTGATATTACAACTTACGATGCTTCTCACGATTCTGTTCTTCAGGAAAAAAGGTATGAGGGTTCATTGAAATCCTGGCCTAATGTTACTGTTGTTCAGGTTAGGGATGTTTGTAACAACCTGTGGGAACAGATGGTTCCCAATATCAGAATTTTATTGACTAAATAGCATCATAGGATTGCCGGGCCGGGACGGTTTTCAGGAATTGTTCCGCCCTTTTATAATGTTTAATTTTTAAGGAGTGTAAAAAGAGTATTATGGCAGAAAAAAGAACAATTGGTCTGATGGATCCGAATTACTACGCATTTATTGTCTCTCTTGAAAATCTGATTGCCAAAGCATGCCCGTCGGTTGAATATAAGGGTAAAACATATGACATTGCCACCAAACGCATGAAATGTAAACCATATGACGTCCTTGATGCCTGGACGGATACAAACGTTATAATGAACAGAGGAGCTCATTGGAATCGCCACAGAGGCAGTTTCTTTGAAATCGTAGGTTGGAAGTCACACCTCATTTATAATATGTTCAGTTTCAAAGCGATCGATAAAAATGCCGGTTACGGAATGATGCATGAACTGGGACTTAAAGTTCCGGCCACCTGGGCAATCCCCCAGAAAGATTACTCAAAAATGTTTGAGAACCCGGAGAGTAATCTGCAGGTTGATTTGCTTTTTGAAGATCATGAAATGTTTGATCTCGAAAAAATCGGCGAGGCAGTAGGTTATCCAGCATATATAAAACCGCAGGACGGCGGCGGCTGGGTCGGCGTAACCAAAGTTAATAATTATGAAGAACTCAGAGATGCTTACGATAAATCGGAAGAAAAGCCGATGAATCTTCAGAAGGCTGTTGAATACAAGGAATTTTGCAGAAGCGTCGGCGTTGGCCCTCAGGTTATGCCAATGCACTATAACGCTTCGGCAAAATATTCTCATGACAGGTATATGAGAAATGAAACACAGGCTATAGAGTTTAATTTCCTGTCTCCGAAAGAAGAGGAAGAAATCAGAAAACTCACTAAGATCATCAATGCCTTTTACGGATGGGATCATAACTCCTGTGAATCCCTTTTGACGGAAAGCGGCGATACTTTTATTATTGACTATATAAATGCCTATCCCGACAGTTCGCTGATGTCGCTTCATTTCTACTTCCCGGGCCTCGTAAAGGCAATGGCGAAATGGCTGATTTTCTGTGCTGTCGTCGGACGTCCCGAAGGCTACGATTTCATGAAAAACTGGCCGAAGTTCTATGCCGTAAGGGATGAAGGCAGGAAAAAGAACTGGAGCTATGAGAAGCTTCTTGATGAATACGAAAAGATCGCTGATGAATACTGGCAGCGCGATGATTTTGAAAAATTCTGTCAGGAGAATCTTAAAGATTTTGATCAAAAAGCATACGAGTTTTTTGCTTCCGAAGAGTTTGATGGAATTTTACAGGAAGATGTTTCAAGATTATTCAAAATAGCCGATGAAAGACCGGCCAAATACGCTCACTACAGAGGAATCCTTGATTTCTGGGCTCATTGTGAAAAAGAAATTCTTGAAGCGGCAGCGCCGGTTCCGGTTGCGGCATCAGCAGCTAAAACGACAAAAAAGAAATAGGGAGGGAATTGTAATGGTTGACAATTTTGACAAAAGTCCATGGGCAGGTTTGAAACCTGAGCTTCTTTTTAAGCATTTTTATGCTTTGACCCAGATCCCGCGTCCTTCAAAATCAGAAGGAAAAGTGGCTGATTATCTTATAGACTTCGCGAAAAAACATTCACTTGATTGGAAAAAAGACGCTGTCGGCAACGTTCTGATCTCTAAAGCCGGTTCCGCCGGTTATGAAAATTCACCGATAGTCATACTTCAGTCGCATATGGATATGGTTTGCGAAAAAAACAATGATGTCGATTTCGATTTTATGACCCAGCCCCTGAGAATTAAACTGAACGGCGACTTTGTATCCGCGGACGGAACAAGTCTTGGTGCCGACAACGGTGTTGGTGTAGCCGCATCTCTTGCTGTTTTGGAAGATGCGTCACTTGTTCATCCTCCGCTCGAATGCCTGTTCACTATGGATGAAGAGACGGGTATGACAGGGGCAAAGGGACTTACGGCTGATTTTCTTAAAGGCAAAAGACTTTTGAATCTGGATTCGGAAGAAGAAGGCGATATTTATATCGGCTGTGCCGGCGGCATCGACAATAGACTCGTCTTTGTTCCTGAATTTGAGAAACCGGCCTGCAGCGGCGCGCTTAAAGTTACGGTAAAAGGTTTAAAGGGCGGACACTCGGGACTGGAAATCAATCAGGGCAGAGCCAATGCCATAAAATTGCTTGGACGTTTCCTCTGGAACCTCAGAGCCGACGGTATAAAATGGGCTGTTGCTTCATTTGCCGGCGGAAATAAAAGAAATGCCATACCCAGAGAAGCTGAAGCAGTACTTTACTGCGGCAACGCCGACGAACTTAAAAAAGCGGCAAAAATCTGGCAGGTGACATTTACTGAAGAGTTTAAGGATATTGAAGATAAAGTTGAGATTGTTGTTGAGGATGCAAAAGGAACTTTTGACAAGGTTTTGACCGAGGACTCGGCTGATAAACTCCTGAATGCCATTTTTATTATCCATCACGGCGTCGTAAGAATGAGCCACTCAATCCATGATTTAGTCGAATCATCCACCAACTTTGCCATCATAAATCTGGAAAACGATCGCTTCGTTATTGACATCTCCCACAGAAGTTCTTCCGCCAGCGTGAAAAACGCCATCAGCCAGAGAACGGAAGCCCTGGCCAAACTGCTTGGCTTTGAATATTCAAAAGGCGAAGGCTATCCCGGATGGCAGCCCAATATGGACTCAAAACTTTTACATATCGCTGAAGAACAATATAAAAGTCTGTTTAACAAAGAGATTCATGTTAAGGCGATACACGCAGGCCTGGAATGCGGACTGATTATGGAAAAGTATCCCGGTATGGACGCCGTTTCTTTCGGCCCCACGCTCAGCGGCGTTCACTCTCCCGATGAGAAGATGAATGTCCCGTCGGTAAGCGCGTTTTACGATTTCCTGCTGCATTACCTCAAAGGCTTAAAGTAACACAATTCACACAAGATGGCCGGTCCCAAAAAGGATCGGCCATCTTTTATAGTTAGTACGGCTTATCCCTTCCCGCAAGTTAGAGCAATTTGCATTCTATATGTCACTAAATTCAGTTAAACGTCTTGAAAACGGCGTAGCCGTCATCGCGAGTGCAGCGCGGCGATCCGGTATTTTATTTACAATATTTGTCTTTACCAAAAGATATAAAGCTTATGACAGTTTGATTGCAAATTGCTCTAGAGTTTAATTTTTTATCTCAAATATTATTTCATGTTAATTGCAAATCTATTGAAACAGGCCTGTCATCCGCGAAAGCTAAGAGCAATTATAATATCTAAATATTTTTAATACTTGAAGGATTGGGTTCATAATAACTAAAATCTTAATAAGATAAAAATAGGAGGAAACAATTTTGAAGAAACATCTTATTTTGTTTGTGTTAAGCGCCGTAATTCTGTGCATCTGCGGCTGCGGCTCAACGGACGGCAATTCGCTTTTCGGTTCCGGAGGACATCGGGATAAACCTGTTGATAAACTGTATTCCGTATCGGGGAAAGTGGTCTCGTTTAAGGATTTATCTCCGCTTCAGAATGTCGAAGTCAGTATCGAACCGTTAGCCGGGGGAGAGACGCAAAAAGTGTTTACCGACGCCGCCGGTTATTACCAAATAAATAATCTGACGCTAGGAGATTACAAGGTTACGTATTTAAAACCCGGCAGCGGCTACGGCATGGAATACAGGGATATTACCATATCGGCTGATGGACTTGAAATGGCGGATGTGATCATGAACTCTTCATTGCTAAACCGCTGTTACGGCGGCACACACTATGACTTTGCTTATAGTATAATCGAGACGAGTGACGGCTGTCTGGCCCTGGCAGGCTATACCTCTTCTCCCTCCGGCGGCGATGTTCCCGACCGCGGCGGCAGAACCGGCAATTATGATATGTGGGTGCTGAAAATAGACCCGCGCCAAACCGACCATAGCCGGTCGATAATTTTCAATCAATGCTACGGCGGCGCAGAAAATGACTATGCATATAGCATAATCGAGACGAGTGACGGCTGCCTGGGCCTGGCGGGCTATACCGATTCTCCCTCCGGCGGCGATGTTCCCGACCGTGGCGGCAGAACCGGCAATTATGATATGTGGGTGCTGAAAATAAACGACAAGGGTGAATATAAACTTTAGTTAACAGCCTTTGTCAAAGTATAAAATTCCCGCTCTTTTAGTGCGGGATTTTTATATGTACGGGCGCAATTATTAAAAAATGTTGCTCGCAAATATTTTTTTATGTAATTGGGGCGCCCCTCATCCTTTCCCGTAACTTAAGAATAGGGGAGGAGTTTTTTGGCAAAAAGTGAAATTTGAATTGAGGATTATTATTCTTGGAGTAATTACCGAATGGATGAAATATTAAAGCTTTTAGGCGCCGGCAGCAATTCCGGAAATGACGATCAGCAGCAATATCAGGACCCGCAGCAGGGAGCCAGAAACCCTTACCAGTCTCTGCCGGGCGGCGGTGAAACCTGGGAGTTTGAATCACCTGACGAAGGAATGGATGCCTGGCGGGCTGCCCAGCAGCAAAACAGCTCCGTTTACAATCTGCCTGCTCCCAGCTCCCCGAGAGGGCACGCTCAGCCTAATGACGACTATGGGCAGAACCAGGGTAATGATTATGAAATGGATGGTCAATATCAGGAAGAGTTTTCCGTTCCCGGCGGAGTGCCGATGTCGGAGATTGATATTAAGGAATCGACCGTCGAAGGTTATATGTCCAGTATGAACCTGCCTTTTGAAAAAGCCGATGCCGGGCTTTGGATGCTGCGCTACGAAGGCGGCGCCAAGGACTATGAAATGTTCGTCGAGCTCAATTCTCAGGACCTGCGTTTTGTAATGCCGGTTCTGGAGCGCGTCAGGGATGTTTGCCGCGAAAAGGTATGGTACCATTTGCTGCGCCTTAACTATGTTACCGACAATATCAGTTTCGGCATCAACAAGCGCGATGAGATCTTTATGGTTATTGAGATTCCCATACGTTATATTTCCTATGAGGACTTCAAAAGGGCTTTTACATATATCTGCACAATGATGGATGAAGTTTATCCGGAACTGCTGTTCCTGGCGCAGAAACCGACGGCAGTGTCTACTTTCCAGCAATCTAAAGAGCCTACTTAATGAGTTGAAATTGGTAAATCTACGCGTCGCAGAAAATTTCTCTCATTCGACGTAGCGTAACTCAATCGTAGAAACTGAATTTGCCTTAATATCTTCACACTTTTTAAATTGATTACAATTTTTAACAATAACTTATGTTAGGTAAGAACACTTCTCTCTTCAGAATATAAACAGTATTACGGATATGTTTTCTATATCGGCAAAAAAATATGAAAAGGTTATAATAAAGATTATAATACGTCACTTCATAATTAGGCTCGTTGCAAGGCAGGTCTACTACTTTTTTAAATTTCTCAAGTTTTTACCCATCCGCTCTGGGTCGAATATTCTTTGAATCCGATATGACGGTAGAACTGATTTTGAGAACAAACATATGCTTTTTTAGCCCCAAGTCTCGATGCTCTGAGCATTGCTTCAAAAATTGCCGCTTTTGCCAGCCCTTTTTCTCTAAAATCAGGATCAGTTGCAACAGGATCTATATAAGCATAGCTACTTCCTGATATATGCCATAATCCGCAATGTGAAGCGTAATTTCCATTAGGAGATATTATTGCAATTACAAGCTCCTGATTTACGTGCGGACTTGCCAGCCTTATTTTTCTGCCTTCCAATTCTTTTTCATCAAGAAACGGTGGATTCATTTCGAAGTTAAACCCGCGGCATATTATTTTGTTGTATTTATTAAAATCCCATCCCTTGTCCATACTTAATATTGAAAATCCATCCGGTAATGTGTAAGTTAGCTCAGGATAGATGTTAATTGCCATTATTTGCTCTTTTTTCGAATCTTGTTGTATAAAGCCGTTTTTGAATGCAAGTCTTTTGAGTTTTTTGTCTTCATCCGGAATTATTAACATTGAACTCCCATTTTCTGTAGATGATTTTGCGGCATACATGGTTGCTTCTTCTTTCAGATAGTTATAATTTGGGTCACAGCATATAACAGCTTCTTCGCAAACATCCGAAAAACATATTGTCGCCACGATCTTTTCCTGATCTTCCCAAATTCCTATTTTATTTATAAGCCGTTGCAGAAATTCACCTCTCTTTACACTCATTATCCGCACCCATCTGGCCCATAAAAAATGAGAGGTTGTAATCTTCTCTCTATTGATGCGCAAAAGAAATTCACATATTTTATGATAGTCTTCTCCAAAAATATTATCGTTGTCGTGATATGTTCTGAACGATATGCTCATATAAATCCGCCTAAAATAAAAGGCACGGTTAAAACCATGCCTTTTGAAATATCTTTTTGTTTTACCGCCCTATTTCAGCTCGCCCCAGATAACCTGACTTCCATCCCATGTTACATAAGCTTTTCCGTTAGGAGCCAATCTAAGCTGGCTGATGGCTGTTTTCTGAAGTTCCGGTATCGGTTTCATCTTGTAGTTGTCTTCTTTTCTTCCATAGAAGTAGCTGACTCGCTGGCCTTTAAGATCGATGTCGGAAATAACTACTGTTGAACCGTCTTTTGAAGTGGCAATGTAAGTATACATTTTCTGGCTCGGGCTTACTTTGTAAGGCTCTTTGGCATTTACATTACGAACATAAGTTACCGGGTCAAGCAGCGGCTGTTTTTGATCCTGTTTTCCGGTTGCTTTATCAATATTCTTCTTGGCTGTTGTATAAGCTACCAGTTCTTTTCCGCAAGAGAGTGATATGAAACTATCGGCATTTACAAGCCTGGTTACTTTGCCGTTGTCCATATAGCAGAGCCACTCTCCCGGTGATTTTTCGAATCTTCCGACAAAGAAGCATTTGCCTACATCACACCACTCAAGATATTTGGCTTTGTCGCCGGCTACGAATTCAAACTTGGTACTGTCAAATCCCAGTTCAAATATAGCATTTCCTGTTTTTAACGGGTTTATAATCGCGACCGCTCTTTTTGTCATTTTATCTTTTTCATCGTAGAAATATCCGGAAGCACCTACATGTGCATTGTCATAATACTGAATTATGCCGCTGTCACATCTGAACCCGGGGACTCCTTTTTTGTGCTCAAACAAAACGGTTGCTTTTTTGGAAGCAATATCAACCTTTATGAACTTGGACCCTCTTTCGGCTGTAACTATGGAAGTTTTTCCATCCGGCGAAAGAGCCGCATTCTGAAGCATTGAACAGGGAAGAAGTATTTCACTTATCTGCACATCATCTCTCGTCTTACCTTTGAATTCGAAAACCCAAAGTTTATAAACGTTTCCTTTTTGCTTCTGTTTCGCATCCGAAAGCTTTTCATATGCCGTAACAACTTTTCCGTCGTTGGAAATGTTTACAATTCCAAATTTTATGATATTGATTTTTTTGGCACTTAGTTTTGCCTGAGTAATGCGTACTTCCGCCTGTGCTGCGAATGTACAGCACACAAGGAATACTAAGACTGCTAGAGATAAAGATAAAAATTTCATAAAATATCCTCCATATACCCTGAATTTTAATATTTCCGCCGGGACATCTCCCTACCTGAATTAAGAAGTTTTCCGGAAATACACAATTTATAAGATTCTTGTTATCATTAAAACTTCCTTCTTAAAAATTACAGAATCTGCAGATCACATTTCTATAAAATGCCTAAAATTTTTGCAGATTCTAAGATTCATTAAAATTCTCATTAAGAAGCTGGTAAAAGTGTGAAGACAGTTTTATCATTCTCATCCCGTCAATCACTTCCGTCCAAAGCTTTTGCGGATCCTTTTGTTTGTCGGAATACAGCGAGTCTCTTATTAATGCTAATTTTGATGATATTTTATTCAAACCGTCGATAAAACTCCATCCTTCAGCGGAGACCTCATCAATCAACTCCAACTGAGAAATAGTATAAAGTGTTTTTTCAGCTTTTATTTTTGTTTTTTTCATCGTAAGCTCAAGTATATCAAATTCTTTTATAATTTCTTCCATACTTATTTTTTCACTCATAAACATTAAGTATTTAAAGAAAAAATCCGATACTTTGTTGTTTGTCAGGATCAATCCCGATCGGAAGTTTTTCTCTTCATGGATCCCAAGATTAAGTATCATCTCCGTCATCAGCTCATTTTGCCCCAGAATAAATGTTTTTGAGCATGAAATACATTGCAAGGTAAGCGGAGTATTGGTAAAATTACATCTTGAGCATTGTTTTTCCTCAACGATGGCGGCTTCATTCAGGTAGCCGTCAAATAATTTTTCCGTCATAGAGATAACAGTATCGGAAAGACTGGCAAGAAGTTTCTTTAAATTTTCGGTTTGTTCGAATATGATTTCGACACCAATATTGTCGTCAATCTCTTTTAACAAGGCTTTTTGATGCGAGATTAAGTCCTCAATCCCGTCTATTATATGTGGCTGGCTTTCCTTTAGTTCCTGCCTGTTTGTTTCTGTAAACTCCGAATAGTCTGCAAATAATTTTTTTATATTTGACATCTTTTCAATCAGGTCTCCCGGCTCGGCATTCCGTTTTATAACCATATCAAATGTAAAAATAAAATCGTCGATAATGTAGGCTCCTGTTTGAGGCTGTCCCCTTAGATTTTTTCTTTCCAAATCGAATGTTGTGTAATACCAGGGACGGTAAAAGTTGTGAATTTTCTCAGTAATCATAGAAATGCACCCTCATTCATTTTCTATTATTTTAAATAATCTTACTATACTTTCTCCCTATGTTCCTTTTAATTGTTGTCCAAATTATGAATAATTAATGGCTTTCAGACATTTTCCCCCGTTATCACGTCCTGAGCTTTCAACAAATCAAATTCAACAATCCGTGTCTTCATAATTGCCTGCAGGAAATTTCACTTGTATTGGGGAAATTTATTTTTTATATAATAACGCTTTTTGTATTTTGTCTGATTTTTTTTGATTTAATTTATGATTTCTAAATAAGGAGGTGAAGTTCTTGAAAGAGAGACTTGAAGAAGCAGTAAACACTCTTCGTGTTGACTATATGGATGTAAGGCTTGAAGAGCGGCGTGAGACAAGAATTCAATATCTCGGCAAACGTCTTGAACAGCTCGGTGAAATGGAAAGTTTCGGCGGAACAATAAGAGTCCAGGATAAAGGCCGCTGGGGAGTTGTCTCATTTACAGATATGAATGATTTTGATAAAAGTATTTTTCTGGCAGCCAGAGAGGCCAAAATAGGCAAACCGGCAGCGTCTTTGCTGGCGGAAGCTGATTCCGTAAATGACAATGTGCGCGTTTCGCTTGCCGCCGGTGAAGATCCGAGAGAAATCAATATTGACGAGAAAGAACGCCTTGTCAGTTCCTATAACGATTTAATTCTTTCCTCCGACAGGATTAATAATTCATCAATCTTTTACAAGGATGTAGCGGTAAAAAAATATTTTATTAACTCTCAGGATACTTATATAGAGCAGGAGCGTGTTGAATGCGGAATGTCTCTTCAGGCAATTGCCAAAGAAGGAACAAATGTACAGCGCAGTGCTGATTCTACGGGAGGAATAGTAGGTTTTTCCGCCGTTAATTCACTGGATGACAGAATTAAGGAAATATCTTTTGCCGCCGCATCACTTCTGGACGCACAGCCGGCAAAAGGCGGAAAACTGGATTGCATTATTGATCCGCGTCTGACAGGCACATTTATCCATGAAGCTTTTGGGCATATGAGTGAAGCCGATCACATATGTGAAAATGAAAAACTGCAAAAAGAGATGACCCTGGGCCGTGAACTTGGAGTGGAAGATTTAACCGTGTTCGATGATGGAACGGCAAAAGATCTTATGGGCACGAACAAGTATGATGATGAGGGAGTTCTTTCAAAGAAAAACTGTCTTATAAGGGACGGAAAAATTTGCGGACGACTTCATTCACGTTACACGGCTGGAAAAATGGATGAGGAAGCTACCGGTAACGCAAGAGCGATAGACTTTAAATTTGAACCCATAGTCAGAATGACAAATACATATATAGAACCAAGAGACTGGACCTTTGAGGATATGCTCAGGAGTATTGACAAAGGATATTACGTCAAGGGGTCACAGGGCGGAATGACTAATCTTGATATGTTCACTTTCAGCGCCGGAGAGGCCTATGAGGTTGAGAACGGCAAAATAGGGAATAAGGTCAGAGATTTGACGCTGAGCGGAAATGTTTTTGAAACAATGAAAAAAATAGACGCTATCGGCAATGATCTGAAAATGTTTAACAGCGGCGGCGGAGGCGGCTGCGGGAAAAACGGTCAGTTCCCTCTGCCCATATCAAGAGGAGGACCACATATTCTTCTTAGAGATGTTGTAGTGGGAGGTAGATAATTATGTTGTCCGGTATAGTCGAAAAGACATTAAAAAATTGCAGTGATGCTGAGCTTTATGTAAAGCGGCTGGAAGATTATCCTGTCGTTTTTGAAGCGAATAATCTAAAATCGGTTAAATCGAGATTAATGCAGGGCTTTAGCCTGAGAGCGATCAAAGATTCGCGTCTTGGATTTGCCTCATCAACAAACATTGCCAACGGAAAAGATGATGATTTAATAAAATCGGCTATTTCTTCCTCGAAATACGGCCCGCTGGCAGAATATTCATTTTGGAACGGCAAACGTTTTCCTGCGCCCAATGTTTTTCATCCGGCAACGGTAAGCTTTGAGATAGAGGAAGCCGAATCAATGGGCAGACACATTGTGAAACGTCTGCTTGAGACGATTCCCGAAGCGTATATCGATGTAAAGCTTGGCAGAAGTTTTGAAGAAGTAACCCATATTACGTCGTCTTACGAACGCGTATATTATAAGAGTCTATTTTATCTTTTTGTGACCGCACTGCTTGTCAGAGACGGACAGTTACTGTATCTGAATGAGGGAACCATGGGTTGCGGCATTCCGGAAAAACCGTTTTCACTTATTGGTGAGATTGCCTGGAAAGAAAAACTTTCCCAGAACAGTGTTGAGGTTGCATCGAAAAAAATGCCTGTTATCTTTACGCCTAAAACCGTATCTTTACTTTTAGAGCCTCTTGTTTCCGGTTTATCGGGCAGAACGGTTGCCTCAAAATCATCGCCTCTTACAGGCAGAATCGAAGAGCAGATTCTTGATGAAAGGTTCTCTCTTTATGATGATGCTCTGATGGATTTGGCTATTGAATCGTCTCCTTTTGACGATGAGGGCGTTCCCAGACAGAGATTCCCTCTTTTTAACAAGGGTATTCTGAAAAACTACTTTTTAGATCTTGCCACAGCTCATGCACTGGGGCTCGAATCAACGGCTTCAGCATCAAGAGCATTTCTAATGCCGCCGGTAGCCGGACCTTCAAACCTGCAGGTTGAGCCGGGTGACATATCATACGATGAAATGATAGAAGATATGGAAGAAGGCCTGATCGTCGATCAGGTAATTGGCGGTGGTCAAAGTAACCTGCTGGGCGGAGAATTTTCAGTAAATGTTGAACTGGGATTTCTTGTTAAAAAAGGAAAAATTGTCGGAAAAGTAAGGAATACTATGGTAGCCGGCAATGCTTATGAACTGCTTAAAAACAATATCCTTGCTATCGGAAAGGATTCGGAACGGGTTGACAATATCGTTACACCCCATATTTGCATAAAAGATATGAGTGTCTCAGGAAAAGGTTAATGTGTATATGAGAAAGCCGTGCAGCATTTCAGGAGTAACGTTTAACAGTACTTCGTCCGTTTATAAACGGCTTTACGATATGCCGTCATCAAAAGCAGTAAGGGCCGTCGAAGCGGCGTTTATGCGCTCGATAATGGAAAACAGTTCCAACCGTATAACGGAAGTTCTTTCTATTGGCGCCGGCAGAGCGGATCTCTATAAAAGTCTTATGAAAAAATATTTCACTGACGGAAAAATGAGACTGCTGGCCATTGAGAGCGATGATTTTCTGGCGTCAATTGCCCGCGATGAATTTCCCGGGGAGTATATGGATGCGATTGCGCCAAATGTTGTTGAAGACGGGCACTCCTGTATTTTCACGGTTAAGAACTACTTTGAAATTGATTTCAGGCAGAAGTATTTTGATTTTATTGAAATAAATTTTGTGCTTTCTTCATTTTTGTTCAGTGAAGATATCAGAAAGTTTCTCCGTAAAATAGTTTCTTACCTTAAAGACGGAGGGGCACTTATAATCTCTGACACGGACTGCTATATCGGCAGCTATATAGAATCAAGAGTAACGGCTTTCTCAAGATTTTTTAAAGACATCCAGATTGATGTGGATCAAGGATTTATTTCCGGGCAAAAACAGAGAAAACATGAACTGCCTCTGCTTGATATAAATAATGTTTTTGCCGACAGGGAAATGCTGATGCAGCTTTACAGAGACAGGTTTGAGGCCTTTGCCAAAGAAGGCCTCACGTCACAGTTACCTGAAGCCCAGTCGATTGTAAACCATGAACTTGATGATATAAGAAGAGGTATGCGTTTTTACAGACCCAAAGATGAATGGAAAAACATCTTAACCGAAGTGATGGGGGAGACGGCTGATATTATCGCTATGGGGCCGGAAGATATAAAGAAGAAACACCCGGACGTGCTGGATTTTCCATTCATCCTGATCGCGACAAAAAAGTAAAATCAATTGAAAAAGGCGAATCTGTGTCGTTAAACCGTATATTCGCTCATTCGTCGTAGTCGTGCTACGCCTCATTCGTCGAAATACGGTTTAACTTAACATCTCCACCTTTTTGAATTGATTTTTTTCCCAAACGTATATAACATCTATTTTCTCCAAAGTGATCGAATCATTACAGATTCTTTACGGTTACTATACTTGTGATATGATCTGTTGGTTTGGTTTGCTTGTTTTCTCGCCTTTCGCGGGAGGATTCGGGCACTTAACTCAGCAAATTATAATCTGATTCCATCAAAATGTATGTCTGAAGTGAGTTTGCATTTTGTCTCTTGAATTTGCTGAGATTAAGGTCGATTCCGGAGCGTCTTAGCAAAAACAAGCAAACCAAACCAGTCTGCGAGATAGTGATAAGTCTGTAGAATATATTTTTATTTTTTATTGAAAAAAGGGGACGTTCCGTTTTTTCAATAACGAACATCCCCTTTAAAATTTATAATCCGCCTTTAAGTATATCAAACTCCGGCAGGACAATCGCTTTTTTGCCGAGAGCATCCAGTGACTCTTTTGTGAGATATTTTTTATGGACGATTGCCTGGAATACGTTTTCATCAAACCAGTCGTCATGCATTATAAAATATCCGTCTTCACCGGGAGTTTTACCCCAACTGTTTTCAACCAGCCATTTGGCTGCCTTGCCGCTTTTAACATCAACGCCTGTAATTACCATCGCGTGACTTGCCGTTGTATCGTAATATAATATACGATCGGTTTTTGTTGTTTTTAAATCTATATTCAGCAATTGGGAATAATCATAAAGATTGTCGGTCATAAGCCCCGAAACACGGTTCATATCACGTCCGGCATCGGCGGAAAACCATACGGCTTCTCCATCGGAAACCGATTTTCTGACAGCATCTTTTATTATACCGATATCGACATTAAGCATTGTAAATCCGGGAGCCTCAATCATATTTTTCATGTTTGCGATTTCATAAATTTCCCCGATTTTGAGATTCGGAGCATTGAGAAGGCAGACGTAATCATCAAAATTAAAATTAATGTCCTGTAAAAATTCTTTCGGAGTCATTATTTTTTCTTCGCTTACTTTTTTCTTTTTGTCTTCATAGCGGAAAGAAAAACTCTGCGGGGGCTGCCCCAGACACATGCAAAGTATTGAATAGATCTCTCCCAGCATACTCTGCTTTTTGAGCCTTATTTCTTCAATACTGCTGCCGTTGTCACTCATTTTCCTGAGTATTGCCGCATCTTTTCTTAAGAGTGCGGCCAACACGGTATTCATAACCCTGCTGTCGTTGCTGTGTTCGGTTTCCCCCATACTGGATTTGGGTATAACGCCATATTTTTTTATCAGGGCTACCGAATAGTTCCAATGGCCTCCGTCAGGAATCGGATCCTTAAGCCAGAATCTAAGCTCCCTGTCCATCAAATCCCTGTCGGCGGACGAAATAACCAGCTCCAGAAAAAAGTTTGATTTTTCCATTTTGTCCCAAAAAAACATATAGTTCTGTGAAAGTTCAAAGTCTTCCATATTATACTTTTTGGCAATGATTGGCCGCAGAACATTTAGTGTGGAAAAACTCCAGCATCTGCCTGTTCTTTTTTGGTCGGTGGCTTTTCCGGCTTTGATTTTGCTGCTGAAAAGATTATCTGTAACAGATATGGCATCTCTGCGTTCCGCAAGGTTTTTGAGCGCATTACCGGACACTGCGTTAATTTTGTCCGGCGCCGGTTTTGCCCCCGGAAGGTTTATAATCGCTTTTGCATCTATCGCTCCTTTATCCATATCGACAACAATCGGCCTTATTTCCGTTTCCGTTCTGTTAACCGCCAACGCTTCGTTTGCAGACAAAAAGAACAACGGCAGGGAGCATACTGACATCAATAATATTTTCAAAAAAGTTTTTTTCATTAAATTCTCCTGATTCTAGTTTAGCTGAGCAATATGCCTTCCGGCAGCAATGCCGGTGGAAAAAGCGGCTTGAAGATTGAAACCGCCGATAAATCCGTCAATATCAAGAATTTCACCGGCAAAATAAAGCCCTGATATTATTTTTGATTCCATTGTTTTCGGGTCTACTTCCTTGAGGTCAACGCCTCCCTGAGTTACTTCGGCTTCCGACATTCCTCTCGGTTTTGTAATCGTGAGGCTAAAGTTCTTCATAAGTTCAATTATTTTGTTTTTTTCCTTTGCCTGAAGCTGGGCACATTGTTTGTTAGGATTAACTGCGGACTCCTGAAGTATTATTGCTGCAAGTTTTTGCGGCAAATATTCCTCCATAAGATTTTTAATTACCCTTTTGCGGTTTTTTTCTATATCGGCATTGAGTTTTGCGGTCAGTTTATCTTTGACAAGACCCGGTTTTAAATCCAGTGACATAACAACTTCGCCTTTTTTCTCGGCAAGAACATTCACAGCTTTCCTGCTTAAATAAAGCATTATCGGTCCCGAAAGTCCGTATGATGTAAATACCATTTCACCGAATTTCTGATCAACGACTTTGTTATCATGCTTTAAAACAGCCTTAACATTTTTTAATGCCAGCCCCTCAAGAGCAAAACTTATATGAGTTTGCAGAATTTCCAATGATACCAGACTTGGTCTCGGCGGTATTATACTGTGTCCCAGTTTGCGCGCCAGCATATAACCGTCACCGGTCGAACCTGTCCAGGGATATGTCATACCGCCGGTAGTCAAAACCACTTTATCGGCCTTGATGGTTTCTTTCTGTGATGTTCTGAGACATTTTACACAGTTATTTTCCGTTGTAAGCTCAATAATCGGTGAATTGAGTTTTATTGTCACATTTCTTTTTTTAAGTTCCTTTAATAAAACGTCCCTGACGTCCTTGGCATTTTCCGAAACCGGAAAAATTCTCTTGCCGCGGTCGGGTTTACAGGCAAGCCCCCTTGTTTCAAAAAAACTTATCAGGTCTTTTGGAGCAAATTTATTAAAAGCCGACTGAAGAAACTGACTTCCCGACGGATATCCTTCCATAAGCTCGTCAATTTTATTTGTGTTGTGCGTAAGATTGCACTTACCTTTTCCGGTAATAATAAGCTTGAGCCCGGTTTCTTCCATTTTATCGAGAAGTATAACTTTATTGTTGGTGTTTTCACTGGCAGCAATTGCCGCCATCATTCCGGCCGGCCCAGCTCCGACTACGACTATATTTTTTTCGGAAATTTTGATCGCCCCCTTAGTGAACGGATGGTTTGTTATCCGGTATCTGGTAATACCGCTTTGAATTGTTCAGTATCAAGTCAAAATCTTTTCTTTTTCCGAGATATTTTCCCCTCCTTTTTTTAAAGATATCTGACTTAAAAGGGAACTTATCATGCGGATATAGAAAAATAGTTTATAATAACCAATGTTTTTACAAGGAATACACTCTATTTATGACTGAAATTTTAGCACCGGCCGGAAGTCCGGAAGCTTTTTGGGCGGCAATCGAAGCAGGGGCTGATGCCGTATATGTAGGAATGGGAAGTTTTAATGCCCGGCAAAGGGCTAAAAATTTCACTGCCCACGATATTGCCGTTCTAACCGACTTTGCGCACAAAAAGGGCAGGAAGGTTTATGTAGCCTTTAATACCCTTTTAAAGCAAAAAGAACTCAATGATGCCTTTATCACGCTGGCACAGGCCTACTCCTGCAACGTGGACGCGTTTATTATCCAGGATTTTGGGGTATACCGTATGCTCAGGGAAGCTTTCCCTGAAGCGGTATTGCATGCCAGCACACAGATGGCCGTTCATAATTCATATGGAGTAAAGCAGCTTGAAAAAATGGGGTTTAAGCGCGCTATACTGGCAAGGGAATTAACGATCGGTGAGATCGGTGAAATAAAGAAGAAAACTTCTATGGAGCTTGAAATTTTTGTCCATGGAGCTCTTTGTTTTTCGATGTCGGGATTATGCTTTGCCAGCAGCGTTATCGGAGGTCTGAGCGGAAACAGGGGATTATGTACCCAGCCCTGCAGGAGGAAATGGAACCATAATAATGCTGAAAGATATTTTTTTTCGACACAGGATCTGGATGCTTCCGGCCTTTTTCCTCTGATAAAGGCCAATAATATTTCATCATTAAAAATAGAAGGGCGGATGAAAAGTCCGGAATATGTTTTCCGGACTGTAAGTTATTGGCGTTCTATTGTAGACTCCAGAGATATTGACGGGCGGTTTTCTGATAAATATTCGCGGGACAAGACCTGCTATTATATGAACGGTATGAAGGGACAGATAATTGATTCCGGAAATCTGCCGGCAGTAGGCACCTTAGTAGGTAAAGTATATAAAAGACAGGATGATTTTTTACTTCTGAAAATGGATTCGCATCTGGCCATCGGTGACGTTCTCAGATTCTGCAGCAGAAACGGCGATGAGTCGGATATTGTTTCCGTCAGGGAAATTTTTAAAAAGGAGAAAACGGCTACAGAAGTTTTTCCCGGCGAAATCTGTTCCATAAAGACGCAACGGGGCAGGGTAAATGATCTTGTATATATCTCCGGACATACAATGGAAGAATTGTCGGGGGCAGAGAAAAAACTCGGAAAAATTTATTCTTCATTCAGACCTTTTGGTAAAAGGAAAAAAGTTCAGCCGCCGGTTTTCAGAGAAATCAAGCGTACGGCATACGGAAATCCGCGGTTGTATATTAAAATAGATAATTACGATGACATTGCCCTTTTAAAAACTTTTAATTTTGATTTTCTGATTTTGCCGTTTATTCCCGGAATTTCGCCGGAGAAAGCGGCCGGGCTTGCCGGAGGAATATACGCCAAAAAAATTATTTTTGTGCCACCGGTTTTTATTCCGGAGCATAAAGTCGATGATGTTGCTGCAAATGTGAAAAAATTCTGCAAGTTCGGATTTAACAGATGGATTGCCGACAACATATCTCATTTGCGAATTTTGCCGCCTGACTCCGAAATCTATCTGGGAGCAAATATGTACGCCTTAAACTCAAAAGCCGGACAGCAGTTTTCTTTTCAGTCCATAAAGGCTTCAATCTCATCATATGAAGATGATTTTTTGAACATGCGCCTTTGCAGCCAGTATTCGCCCCTGCCGAAGATATATACTCTTTTTGCATATCCGGTGCTTTTTTATTCGCGAATAACATCACCGCATTTTTTTGAACAAGGCGCTATTTTTTCTTCCGACGGCTTTAAAGCGGCCTGTTATAATCATGGTGATTATATTTCCGTTGTCTCGGAAAAGCCTTTCTCATTATTTCAGCATAAAAAGAAAATCAGGCCGCTCGGGGCATACGGTTATATGCTCGACCTGTCTCATTGTCCGAAAAAAATATTTAATACAATTTATGATTCCTACCTGAAGGATCTGCCTGTGGAAGGAACTTTCAAATACAATTTCAAACGGGAATTGAAATAATGGAGCAATACCTTATGAATAGCAATTATATCAAAAAAATATTTTTGTTGCTGTGTTTTTTTCTGATAGCTTTTGCCTGTGCGGAAAAAATTACTGCCGCAGCCGAAAATAAAAGCTTTCCCTGCGGCGAAGACGCGGCAAATATGATAAAACCCCGCGTTTCTAACTGCAGTGACAGAATCTATAGGAAAGACTTTGAAAACGGGGGGCCTTCGTTGCTGTGTTTGAGCAGCAACGAAGAAGAAAGCGGTATCCTGACTATTGCCGAGTATATACAAATGGCTCTCGACTATGATCCGGATGTCAGGATTGCCGGTCTTAAGCTTGAACAGCAATATGCGGCTCTAAAAAAAACGAAAGCGGCTTTTTTGCCTAAAGTAGGGCTTAATTCAGGAATCAACTATTCTTATGACGCCAAATCCCCCACAAAAGATGCGTATAACACAACATTAAATGTGTCCGGAAAATATAATATAACTTCCGCAGGGGAAAATCCTAAGAATTATGAAAAATCGCTTGTAGAACTTGAAAAGGCTCAAGCGGCACTTACGGTGGCCCAGGAACAGGTTATTTTTAACTCGATTCAGACATTCAATAATCTTTTGAATTTACAGATGAGTGTGTCAATACGCAGAAATGAAGTTATGTATTTCCAGAATCTGGCAATTCTTTCAAGAAAAAAAGATCTCACAGGCATAGAGTATTCAAGGGCGTCGGTACTCCTGACCCAGTCAGAGCAAAGACTTTTGGAGTCAATACAGAAACTTGACGCCAGCAAGGAAGATTTTATGTTTCTGATCGGCAAGGAACCTTCACCGGAATTAACGGTAGATACTACCCTTTCTTTTGTGGAGCTGGAACTGAACATGGGAGATTGCCTTAAACTGGCTTTTGCCAACAGGAAGGATTTTCTTCAGATTGAATACGCCATAGAAAAACAGGGTAAAATAATTAACTATGCCAAAAGAAAGGGTTCGCCGTCGGTTGATATTGCCGCCGGATACGGATGGACTCCGGCGGCAATGGATATGAGTGACGCTCTGAGACAAATCTTTGATTTGGATCGTCCAAAAATTTCCACGGGGATACTGATGACGGTGCCGCTTTACGACGGCGGAGAAAGAGCCAGTGATTTAAAAATAGAAGAAACCCATCTGACAATACTTGAAAATCAGCGTGAGAATATGAGGCGTTCAATTACCAGAGAAGTAAGACAGGCACTTAATTCTTTCGAATCGGCAAAAAGCAGATATCTCCTGTCGGGAAATACCGTCACCCAGACAACTAAAAACTTAAGTTCCATATTTGACAAATACAGCGAAGGTCAGGCAAACCTTGAGCAGGTGGAACTGGTTATCGGTACTTTTTCAAATGCCAGCATCTCAAAAACGCAGGCACTTATAGACTATTACAACAGTCTCGCGCTGCTGAATAAAGCCACCGGCAGTATGGAAGCATATTATAGAAAAAGAATTGTAAAAGAGCAGTAATTAAGCGTCAGGCACGCTCTCGTCAGGCTGATGCTCAGCGGCTTCAGTTTCCTGCGCAGATTTAAGGCTGTTGGCAAGCTGCACAGCGGCAGAAGATATTGCCTGTGACGGATTGGCCGAGTGTCTTGCCAGCAGTTCCATAACATCATGACCGCCGAGTTCCGCCAGATATTGCATTGCCATTATCACTACCGATTCATCCCTGTCATTTTGAACGATAGTCTTTAAAATGCTTCTGCTGCCTTCACCGGCTATTGTGTATATGCAGAAAAGAGAATCGCGTCTTATTTTTGCCGGATTCCTGGCTTCTTTTGCCAGACTCCAGAGCATCTGTAACATTTTTTGTTTGTCATACGGGAACTCCCGGATGCCAAACTTAACCAGTATCAGCACAGTATAGAAGAAAACTCTTATGTCGCTTGAGTTCAGAAGCGGCATAAGCTGTTTGGCAACAGTTGCAGTATCTATTTTTTCCACTTCAAATCTTGATATGGATTCAAGAATTGTGCATTTTAGCTCTTCAGCAGCACCGGAAAGCAGTGAAACAAGAGGTCCTACGGCTTTTACTCCCTGCAGCGACAGAATAACTTTGACGTACTCCATTTTATTTACATTCGATTTGTCATTATTGATTGCCGCAAAAATAGTATTCGAATATTCGACGGCATTCATTTCACCGATAGCCCTTGCCGCCTGTAATCTCACATAGTCGGAACTGTCGTTTAGCAGCGCAAATACATCTTTTGCATGCTGTTTCAGCTTAAGTTCGCCGAGGATGGAAAGGCTTCTGCCCTTTACGGTGTTGTTCTGGCTTGAGAGCATTGACAGTACATAATCTTTTACAAGAATATCGTTTTGATTACATAAAAACCGCAGTGTCAGATTAAATAGCTTTTCGTCTTTCCTCAATATCAGTGCCGGCAATGAAGAAATCACGACATCGCTGTAATTAGGAGGAAGTTTTTCGAGAATGGCAGAGATAATATTATCGGACAAATCCTGTTTTTGCAGTGCTTTTTTTAGTGTGTTTCTGGTAGAATCGCCATTCATTTTGGCCAGAAGCGCTGCGCATGCCATTTTAAATTCCTCGTCACCCCGTTCAATATTTTTGAGAATTATTTCCGCCATTTCCTCCGTGTTATGTATAAGGAAATAGTTTTGGCTGAACTTTTGCAGTTTCTCATGCCTGCTGGTAATAAGCGGTAATATTTTTTCGGCAATTTCCGCGTCCTCAACACCGCTGATGGCTACGATTCCCATTAGGCAGATTTCCGGCGAAGGATCATTCAACAGCGATTTGAACTGCGGCAGATAGTAATACGGCTTATTAAGGGTTATAAGCGCCTGAATAACCTGTAAACGCACCGGCAGTGCCGGATCATTCAGAAATTTAAGCAAATATTTTTCCGCTTCATCACGTTTTTCTGCATATGACTTGTAGAAGGCACCGGCAATAGACTGATTCACCTCTGCTGACGATGCCATATGCAGATGGTGCTCAAGCATCTCCCTGATTATGGCTTCGGAATCATTATATGCGCCATACGCTCCGCCGTAACTTTTTCTTTCGCTGTATGTGTTTTGATAAATACTCGGGCTATGCGGTTTCGGCTTGTTGTATTGGATTTGCTGGAAGTTTTGATTAGCTGCTCCCGTATTAAACGGCTGCGGCTGTGTACTGTCGTCATCGTCAATAAATTCAAACGCCGGCACAGGCTGGTTCTTTAGACTGCCCGAACCGGGAGTATTAAATGTTATCGATGAATCTTCGGTAAAACTGCTATCGGAATGTTCAGGGTCTTTGGGTGCTGACGATTGTTTCGAAAGCGCTTCCTCAAGTGAAGATATTGCCCTTCTGACGGATTGCTGATATTCCGGCTTTATTCCGTTATAGGCTTCTTTTATAGCCTGCAGTGCCCTGGGATCATGCATCTGGCTTAAGACGGTCGCCGCCCTGGCTCTCAGCCACTGATCCGGGAATGCCAGCATTTCTATGAGCGAAAAAAGGCATTGCTCGGTGCCAATTTCTCCGAGAAGATTCATTGCCGCTTCCTGAACCTGCAGATCGTCGTCATTCCTCATCAGCACTTCAAACGGGTTTGGATCCTGAACCAAAGCTACATGTAACCGGCTAATATGTTCGAGACCGCAGACTCTTTGAATTGGATCCGGACTTTGCAGCGCATCAAGGCACTCCTGATATGAAGTAAAATCATATACATTCGAACCGAATTTTTTAAAAATTGAATCAAAAAATCCTTTTTTTGCAGCCATAAAACCTGGCCTCCTAATTTTTATGAGTAAAAGTATTCCGAGTTCTAATTGGGAACCTCTAAAAAACCTCTTTGTCATCCTCGCGAATGCGGGGATCCAGTGTTTTATTTTATTGTAGCCCCATAAAAGGGATCTTTTCTGAGGTATGGATTCCCGCCGGAGTCTATCCCCACGGTGGGGCCAGAATAACACCAAAAAACAAGTTTTTAGAAATAATCAATTGCCAATTATCACCAGGGCATTATTTTTGTACATAATACTTAATAATATGACATGTGTTCAATATTAACCTGCTTTAATTAACTTCTTCACTAAAATATTTTTGCAGGAAAGAGTATTTGAACAAAAGAATTATCACAATTAGAAAATTTAGTTTATATAGATTTTTTGTCCGGTTGTTCAGATCGTCCGGACTGAATATGCGAGGGGGGTTTATGAAGCACTCGGAAGAACTTGCTCCGGAAACGGTTGCCGCGGTTACGGCAGCCATAAATTTGTTTTTTGAATATGACGGGATTGAGGAAATAAAGCCTCCTCCTTACATAATTTTGCCTTCAGTCCTGGCTCCTCAACAGAGTCCCTGGCGTTTTGTCGGCCGTCAGGAGGCCATGCAAAACCGTACTTTTGTTCAAATGAAGTCTATGCGATGGTAGCAGCGGACAGTATTGATTTTTAATTCACTAAGTTATTTATTGATGGAGGTTCTCTATGACAAAATCAGATTCTAAAAAGAAGCCGGTTCTAATTTCCGATACTACATTCAGAGACAGTCACCAGTCGGCATTTGCCACCAGACTGAGACTTGATGATATGAAGCTCATCGCGGAAGATATGAACAAAGCCGGTTTCGATTCTATGGAGGTATGGGGCGGCGCCACTTTTGACGTGTGTACCAGATTTTTGAATGAAGATCCGTGGGAAAGGGCCAGGGAACTCAGAAAACTTTTGCCGGATGTTAAGCTTTCCATGCTGCTTCGCGGACAAAATCTTGTCGGTTACAGGCACTATGCGGATGATGTTGTAGAGGCTTTTGTTGATGAGGCTGTTGATGTAGGCATCGACATATTCAGAGTTTTTGATGCTCTGAATGATGAACGGAACTGTCTTTCAGCTTTTAAGGCGATAAAAAAACATAAACGTCACATCCAGGGAACTATTTCCTACACAATAACGGAACAAGGCCTGGGCGGACCTATTTATACGATAAAATACTATATTGATAAGGCCAAAAAGCTTATTGATATGGGCGCAGACAGTATATGCATCAAAGACATGGCAGGAATGATCTCACCATACGACGCCTATGATCTGGTGAGCGCTCTGAAAGAGTCCGTTGACGTGCCTATTCAGCTGCATACACACTATACCAGCGGTATGGGCTCGATGTCATTACTGAAAGCAATAGAAGCCGGGGTTGACATTGTCGATACCTGCCTCTCACCCTTTGGTCTGCGTTCGGCACAGCCTGCCGTCGAACCCATTGTTGCCGCATTGCGGGGAACACAGAGAGATACGGGACTGGATCTTAACCATTTGCTCAAAATTACCGAGAAAATTGAGACGATAGCTCCCAAATACAGAAACTATCTTGACAATACAAGAATGTCGGTCATCGATACCGGTGTTCTTATGCATCAGGTTCCCGGCGGTATGATTACAAATCTAGTCTCTCAATTGCGCGAAGCGCAGGCTCTGGACAAACTTCAGGAAGTTCTTGAAGAGCTGCCGAGAACAAGAGCAGATCTGGGATATCCTCCGCTTGTGACCCCTACAAGTCAGATTATCGGCATACAGTCGGTTCAAAATGTTCTTTTCGGCAGATACAAGATCATCTCCGCACAGGTTAAGGATTATGCTTACGGACTTTACGGAGCCCCGCCGGCGCCGATAAATCCGGAGGTGCTAAAAAAAGCCCTGTCCGGATACGCGAAAGGGGAAGAACCAATCACCTGCAGAGCCGCGGATATTATTGAGCCGGAACTGGATGCTGCCCAAAAGGCCGTCGGAACGCTTGCCAAAGACAGAAAAGATCTGCTTACATATACCTTGTATCCTATAACCGGCCTTAGATTCCTCAAATGGAAATACGGTTTGGAAACTCCTCCGAAAGAAGTTATGCCTGTATCAATGGAAGAGGTAAAAAAACAGGAAGAGATGATTCAGAAGGCTCTGAAAGGCGAACTTGAAGAGAAAAAACCGGCTGTCGAAAAAGGTGAGAATCTCAGAACGTTCAATGTCTTTGTCAATAATTCTCCCTATAAAGTTGAAGTTGAAGAAGTTGGCGGAGCACCTGTTATTGCTTCAATAAAAAGAACTCCGGCTCCTAAGCCGGCAGTCCAGCAGGAATCAAAACCGGCTCCGGCTCCCAAGGCCGCACCGGCTCCGGCTGCTCCGGCTACAGCGGCAGCCGAGGGAGAGACGGCTGTTCTTTCTCCGATGCCCGGCCTGATGATTAAACATGAAAAACAGGTTGGAGAGCATGTCGAAAAGGATGAGCCTATAGTTACTATTGAAGCAATGAAAATGCAGATGGCTGTCAATGCTCCTGTTTCGGGAACCGTTAAGGCGATTAATTTTGCGGAAGGCGCCTCTGTAGACAAAAATGCCGTCCTGGCGATAATCGGGTAGGGGATTGCCGACTGTTTTACAGATACAGGTTCTGTAATTGTTGCCAGGCAGACAGTAACCTAAACTTTTTAGAATATTAAAATTTAGGACTTGCCGAATTTCAGAGAGGGTTTTTCATTATTCGGCAAATCCTTTGCTAGGAGCAGTAAACTTATGAGCATGGATGATAAGCTTAAAAAACTGGAACAGATGAATCAGGAAGCCGAGATGGCCGGCGGGGCGGACAGGATTGCCAAGCAGCACCGCAGCGGCAAACTCACTGCAAGAGAGAGAATTCTGACGTTGCTTGATGAAGATACTTTTATGGAACTTGATAAATTCGTTATGCATCAGTGCCGCGATTTTGGCATGGAGCAGATCCTTGGAGACGGAGTCATTACCGGTTACGGTAAGGTAAACGACAGGCTTGTTTATGTATTTGCCCAGGATTTTACCGTATTCGGAGGTTCGCTAAGCGGAGCCTACGGAGCAAAAATATGCAAAATAATGGATTTAGCGATGAAAAACGGAGCTCCGGTAATAGGTCTGAATGACTCCGGCGGAGCCAGAATACAGGAAGGTGTTGTCAGCCTGGCCGGATACGGCGATATTTTCAACAGAAATGTACTGGCGTCAGGAGTTATACCGCAGATCTCCGTAATAATGGGCCCTTGTGCCGGCGGTGCCGTTTATTCGCCGTCGATTACTGATTTTGTTGTTATGGTAGAAGATAAAAGTTATATGTTTATAACCGGGCCTGAAGTTATTAAAGCCGTTATGGGCGAAGAAGTAACACAGGAACAGCTTGGCGGGGCTTCAACACATGGCAGTGTGAGCGGAGTTTCACATTTTTCAACAAAATCAGACGAAGAAGCAATTCTGCTGGTGCGCGAAATGCTTAAATATATGCCGCAGAATAATCTTCAGGATCCGCCTGTCGTTATGTGTGACGATGATCCAAACAGAATGGAAATGGCCCTTCGTGACATTATTCCCGATGATCCGAGTAAGCCTTATGATATGACGGAACTTTTGAAAATGGTTTTGGATGATAATTATTTTCTTGAGGTTCATGATAAATATGCAAGAAATATTATTGTCGGATTTGGACGCCTTGCCGGTTATTCCGTCGGCATTGTAGCCAATCAGCCCTCCTTACTTGCGGGCTGCCTTGATATTAAAGCGTCAATAAAAGCCGCCAGATTTGTAAGGTTCTGTGACTCATTCAACATTCCAATCGTTACATTTGTTGACGTCCCGGGATTCCTTCCGGGAACGGAGCAGGAATTCGGCGGCATAATAACGCACGGGGCAAAACTGCTTTATGCCTATGCGGAAGCAACGGTTCCTAAAATTACGGTGATCACGAGAAAGGCCTATGGCGGAGCCTATGATGTAATGGCCAGCAAACATATCCGTGCTGATCTTAATTTTGCATATCCGTCAGGTGAAATAGCCGTTATGGGCAGCGACGGAGCGGTTAAGATTATTTTCAGAAAGCAAATCAAGGAGAGTGCGGAGCCGGCAAAAACACAGGCTGAGCTGGTCGCCGACTACCGCGAAAAATTTGCCAATCCTTACAGAGCTGCAGAGCTTGGTTACATTGACGAGGTGATAGACCCTATATATACAAGACCGAAGCTAATTATAGCCCTTGACAGTCTCAGAAATAAAAGAGAAACCCTGCCGCCAAAGAAACACGGCAACATACCTCTATAATTTTTTGTTTTTACACACTTATGGGGCTGTCTGGTTAAAGAAACAAGACGGCTCCTTTTTGTTTATTAACAAATGAAAAAAGTTCCTCACAGAGAAATGGAGAACACAGAGATTTTTGTATGGTAACCAAAAAAATGCTCACTTCACTTTATTTCTGTCATAACACCCGTAAAACGGGTGTTATGACAGTTCAATTACAAACTGCTCTAGTCAATAAACTTGTATTTGCCGGCAATATTTACAAATAGTTAATAATACATTCATTATTGTGCTTGAAAATGAATACCTTTTGTTGTATGCTTACCCCTAGAATGCTAATTATATACTTAAAGAGGAGATCGCAATGAATTCGGTAAACAGTTTTAGCCCAAGTCCTTCCATGCAAACATTACAGCCATTAGCAGCTACGGCACAGACCAGTGTTCCGGGACAAACAACTCAATTACAGGCGGATGCACTGTCCTTTTCGCCGCAGTATGATCAGATGAACGGTTTAAACACAGCGGTTCAAAATCAAAATGGCCTGCAGGCCGCGCAGCAAAATACTCAGCAGTCTGTCAGTAATTCTCTGACAAATTCAAATTTGAGTCTCGGCGGCGGTATTCCCGGCGGCCTTTCGGAGAATTCGGCAGCGGCTCCCAAAGCGGCGACCGCTGAAACAGCTAAACTTCCGGGAGGTTCCAACTATAAGCAGGTACCGGAGGATGTGCAAAAATATCTCGCAGACAGAGGTGAGACAATATCCTATGACAACCATAAAATAAAAGGAAAAATTCCTCTTGTTGAAAGACAGAATGTGAGGGTCAACGCCAATATGGCCGCCGGACTTGATGCGATGCTTGAAGCGGCAAAAAAAGACGGGGTCGATCTCCAGCTCAGATCGGGATACAGAAGCTATCAGCAGCAAAAGAATCTTTGGGATGCCGGTATGGCTAAAAGAAATAATAATGAAGCGGAAAATAAAAAATGGGTGGCAAAACCTGGCGGCAGCAACCATGAAGAAGGTATGGCTGTAGATTTCAAAAATAATACCGGCGCACATAAATGGGTAAAAGAACATGCGGCTGAATACGGTTTCAGCAATTACAGTCCGGAGCCCTGGCATTACGACTTTGTAGGTTTTGGTGAGTAAAGGTGTCCGTTCTTAGATATGGGTTCATCCCCGATATGAGAGTTTCATATCGGGGATTTGCAACAAGAGAAGATAAAAACTTAAATACTGCGGAAGAATCTTTTTTGAAAAGATCAGATATCGAACTGACGGCCCGTTATCTGGCTCTTGAGGATGACGGCGCACATGTCATTATCACAAGAGAGATTGTACCTTCCAATCCCGGTATGACTTTTGCCGAAGAAATGTTTGCCGCTGAAATGAGGGCTTTAAAAATTGGTGCCAAACCGATTCTCCCTTTATTTTCAGGAAAAGCCGTTGCATATTATCATCTTTCCAACCGGGGAGAGATAATCGAATCCACAGATGTTGCCCCCGTTATTTTTATGCCGCTGCCAAGGGAGCCGGTCGAACCCGGAGGTGAATGGCATCTGGCATCATATATTGATATGGACGGCAATACAACGGAAATAAGAACCGACTATGTTTTTGAAGAAATAATTGCAACAGCCGATGACGAAACGGATAACGATTTTTCCAATGCTTACCGGATATCCATGAAAACGCTGCCGGTCACATTCATCAGCAGCAATTCACAGGGTCAGTCGGTTGAAGTCACCATTTCCCGCGAAGGTTATTTTATATACTCTCCTATCAGCAAAGCTATCTTAAAGCTTGATCACAGACTGAATTTTATGTCCGGATATGACGAGGGAACTTTGGTTGAAACGGTTGAAACATCTTTTTTTGAGTTGATTGAATTTCATTTGCCCGAGGATGAAGGCATTGAAGAAAGTCCCGAAGATGAGCTGACGGGCAATGAAATTACGGCAGATGAGTCTGAAGCGGAAAATACAGACGAAGAAGTCCAATCAGAAAAATCTAAAGATTAACCTGTTAAAATACTTTATACTTAAAATCGGTCTTTTTTGCTGATGAAAACCAGGACTTTTATCTCCCGGACAAGCAGGAAAAAACGGCCGATTTTGTTGTTAGAAACCCGCAGGGAAAAATTGTTGTTTCAGGAATATTTCTTTCTATGAAGTTTCCCACAAGAGTTCTTGTTTATATGGCTGTGTTAGTTGCCTGTTCCGTGATTCTCAGAAGAATCCTTACTGTTCCTCTGCCGATAGGGATTCTCAATTTCGGCGGTTTTCCTGTTGTTTTTGCGGGATTGCTTTTGGGACCTTACGCAGGCGCAATGGTAGGAGCCGTAAGTGATATTTTAGGCTGCTTTTTGTTCCCGCGCGGACCTTACCTGCCTTATTTTACAATTACGTCAATGCTGACCGGATGTCTGGCTCCTTTGGTTATAAAATATTTGGGAATGCAAAAAAATACGCCTTTCTGGGCGATACTTCTATCTGTGGCCGTTGCACAGGGTGTAACAAAAATGCTTTTGATACCGGTAATCATGCAGCATTCGTTCGGCATTCCTTTCGTATATACTTTTATTAAAGGTTCGGTGATGGAACTGATCCATATTCCGCTTTATGCGGTATTATCGCGTTCTATTTTGCTTACGCAAAAGGAGAGTTATATAACTCCCTTAAGAAAAATATTTCTGATGCCTTCAAAGAAAGAGCAAACCATATAAGGAGGATATTCCGGTGAAATCAATGCCTTCGGATCTTGAGATTGCACAGCAATCGGAAATGCTGCATATAGAAAAAATTGCCGCTCAAATGGGAGTGGGGGATGACGATTTTGAATTGTATGGAAAATACAAGGCAAAGCTGTCGCTTGATGTTATAAAAAAGATGCAGACACGTCCTTTGGGAAAATATATCGTTGTAACAGCGATAACTCCTACGCCTCTCGGAGAGGGAAAAACAGTTACAACGATAGGGCTTTCAATGGGGTTGGCCAGGATTGGCAAAAAAGTCGTGACTGCCATAAGGCAGCCATCTCTGGGGCCTGTTTTTGGCATAAAAGGCGGGGCCGCAGGCGGAGGATATTCACAAGTGCTGCCGATGGAGGACTTTAACCTGCATTTTACCGGTGATGTCCATGCGGTGGGAGCTTCACACAACCTGCTTTCCGCTTTCGTTGATAATCATGTTTATCACGGCAATAAATTGAATATTGATCCATACTCAATATTATG
This sequence comes from Candidatus Xenobia bacterium, assembly GCA_031551355.1. GTDB lineage: Bacteria > Vulcanimicrobiota > CADAWZ01 > CADAWZ01 > CADAWZ01 > JAVBNT01. The sequence continues at coordinate 247,891 of JAVBNT010000001.1, forward strand.
GCCAAGGGTTCTTGATATCAGCGACCGTTCCTTGCGCCATGTTATAACAGGGCTTGGCGGACGGCTTGACGGAAATCCCAGGGAATCATCGTTTATGATAACCGTCGCCTCGGAAGTAATGGCGATTCTGGCATTGGCAAAAGACTATCAGGATTTGCGCCAAAGACTCGGAAAAATTGTAGTTGGGTTTACTAAAGATAAAAAAACCGTAACTGCCGATGATTTGCATTGCGCCGGCTCGATGGCAGCTCTTTTAAAAGATGCCGTAAAACCTAATCTTATACAAACCAGGGAACATACGCCGTGCCTCGTACACGCGGGGCCGTTTGCCAACATTGCCCATGGCAACAGTTCGGTAATCGCCGATTTAATAGGTATAAGATGCGGGGATTTTCTCGTTACTGAAAGCGGATTCGGTGCCGATTGCGGCGCCGAGAAATTTATGAATGTAAAATGCCGTGTAAGCGGACTGAAGCCGGACGCAGTCGTTATGGTTGCTTCCATCAGAGCGCTTAAGATGCATGGCGGGGCCGGTAACGTCGTCGCCGGCAAACCTCTGCCTGAAGAAATTATTGCGGAAAATATTCCGGCTTTGGAAAAAGGCTGTGAGAATCTGATAAAACATATAGAGAATATGAATCTTTTCGGGGTTCCTGTTGTTGTTGCGCTGAATAATTTTTCAGCGGATACTCAAAAAGAAATTGATACGGTTGAAAAGATCTCCAGAAATGCCGGTGCCTGCGGGTTTGCCGTCAGCAATGTCTGGGCCGAGGGCGGGGAAGGCGGAAAAGAGCTTGCCAGAGAGGTTGCCGAGGCATCCGGGCGAACTTCAAAATTCGAATTTTTATACGAATTATCTATGCCGCTTGCCGACAAGATCGAAACCATTGCTACCCGTATTTACGGAGCGTCCGGGGTTGAATATTCCCAGGCTGCAAAAGACAAAATGAAAATATACCGGGATTTGGGATTTGAGAATATGCCGGTCTGTATGGCAAAAACTCATCTTTCAATCTCTCATGATCCTAAACTAAAGGGCAGACCGTCAAACTTCGTTCTGCCGATAAAAGATATAAACGTATCGGCCGGAGCAGGATTTATTTATCCTCTTTGCGGAGAAATGAGAACGATGCCGGGATTACCTTCAACTCCCGCCGGAAACGGCATTGACATCAATGAAAACGGAGTTATATCCGGACTCTTTTAGCCTGAGTTAATTATTGGAGGAGCTATATGCCTGAAGCAAGCGTTTTAAACTGTCCTTCCTGTTCGTCTTCAATGACAAAGAGGGTCTTAAAAGATGAACTTGACGGCGAGTATGTGATTGATATTTGTGTAAATTGTACCGGTATCTGGCTTGACGGATTGGAATTGGGGAAAATTTTGAAGACTGCCAATGCCGAACCGGAAAAACGTGAACCTCAGGCCTGTATGGATATCAGCCAGGGCTCGAAGAAGCTTAACTGTCCAAGATGTTCAGTAATCATGAGAATCAATGAAATGGATGGTATCTGCGTTGATTCATGCGGAACCTGCGACGGCATCTGGCTGATAAATACCGAGATTTATCAATTGCTGGCATTTTCGGTCAATCATTCCGTTTACGGAGAAGAACATAACAGGGTAGATATTTCGGTAACGGATATCTGCCATGTCTTTAACATACTTACGAACCTTTATTATTAAGGCTGTTGTAAAATATAAGTTTAAAAAGAAATCTAATAGGGGAGGAAAATTAAATGCAGGAATTTGGTTCATTGACCTGTCCGTCCTGTTCTTCTTTTATGAAACAGCACTGTCTGATGGATACAATGGGCGAATCGTTTATGATTGATTATTGTACCGGCTGCGGAGGATTTTGGCTCGACAGGGGAGAGTTCATGAAAATTGTTAAAGCCGGCGCCAATACTGTCCCGGCAAAAATTCTCAATACCCCTAACTATAAGGAAAGCGATGAATTTAAGCCGGAAGGGACAAGGAATTGCCCGCGATGTTCGGTTGTTATGCCGATAAAAGAAATAAAAGGCGTTAATCTTGACTTTTGTCCTCAATGTGCCGGTATCTGGTTTGATAAAAACGAACTGGGCGATTTGATTAATAATAAGGATGCCGTAAGAGACCGCAGAGGAGAGGTTTATGACGGCAGGACGAATTATGACGGCGGAGATAATTATAATAAGAGCGACCTTTCCGCGCGCATAAATACTCTTGGAGAAGAATACCGCAGCGGTGAAGAGCTGCCGGAATATGCAAAAAAGACTGAAAAAACAAGCGGTGCTAGCAATATAAAATTTGACTATAAGCTAACGCCTCCGAAGAGCGTCGAACAGGAAACAAGGGATATTAGAAATGCCTGCTTTTGGATAAATATGGTTATGAATGATATTTTTTATATGATGCTCAGATTCAAGTGAAAATGACGGTAATATTCACGCGTGATCCTTTGGGGTTATACGATATATTTAATGGTTGAGCTTAAGGAGGTATTAAAAATGGTTGACGACAGTTATTACACTAGAAACAGTAAAAAAAACAAACCGAAAACAGAGATAAATGAAGACACCTTTTTATGTCCGGGCTGCGCTGATCCCATGAGGAAAATATTAGCTCAGGACGAGACTGCCGAGGATTATATTATTGATTTTTGCACCGGCTGTGCCGGTGTCTGGCTGGATCAGGGAGAACTGCAAAAAGCGGTAAAAATGCGCAAAGGAATACCTGTTAAAATTCTTAATTTAGCTCCTTATAAAGATATTAACGAGAGAATTGCCGAAGGTCAGCGTAAATGTCCAAGATGCAGCCAGTTATTGGAAGTCAAAAGAATCCATGACATCAACATTGATTTATGTCTGGAATGCGGCGGATTATTTTTGGATCAACATGAACTTTATGATTTGGTTTGCGATACAAAACAATCAAAAGGCATTTATACATATACCCCAAGTAATGGCAGCCCGGATCACTTTTACAGAGATATGCAGGCCTTGGAGATGGGGGCGGATATGATTAATACGATACTGAATATTTTTGCCGGCAGAAGGTACTATTAAATTAAATATCATTTTTTTTTGCCGGGCTATGTCTAATAGAAAAAAAATTCGAAAGATAGCCGTTCGTATGAAAGGAAATATATTTAGCAATTGATTCTGAAACATTTTTATTATGAATGGAGGTTTTTATGCAAAAAAAAACTATGACTTGTCCGGCGTGTTCATCTTTCATGAGAACCCAAATACTTAATGATGCCGCCGAGAAAGAGTATCTCATTGATTATTGTACCGGCTGTGCCGGAATATGGCTGGATCAGGGAGAACTGCAAAAAATTATCGAAGCCGAAAATAATGTTCCCCTTAAAATATTGAATCTGCCTCCGTATAAAGACGGTTCGGACAGGATTCCGGAAGGAGCACGCAAATGTCCCAGATGCTCAACCCTTATGGAAGTAAAGCAAATGAAGGGTATTACCATTGATATGTGTCCCGGTTGCGCCGGAATATGGCTGGATAAAAGTGAACTCTATGATTTGCTTTTCGACACTTCCCAGGCTAAGGGAGTTTATGCGCCTCAGGAAATAAATATAAAATACTATACTTAACTTAATGGAGGAAATATATGTCAAAACCTAAAGTTATAATATGCCCGACTTGTTCGTCAAATATGAAAACGGAGATTCTTTTGGATGATTCAAGGCAGGGTTATCCTATTGATTATTGTACAGGCTGTGCGGGAATATGGCTGGATGGCGGAGAACTGCAAAAAATTATCGAGGCCGGAAAGAGAATACCCCTTAAAATCCTGAATATGTCTTCATATAAGGAAAATTCAGAAAGAACACCCGAAGGAAACAGAATTTGTCCAAGATGCGGCTCCGGACTTTCATTACAAAAGATGAATGGAATTACTATTGATGTTTGCCAGGACTGTAAAGGAATATTATTTGATCAAAGTGAGCTCTATGATCTGCTCTTTATAAATAAACCGGCTTCATCGGAAGGTTCTGTGGATTTCAGTGAGGTAGTGAATTTTTTAACTGATTCGTTTAAAACAAAATACTATCAGGCATAATGTGACATAGAATTTGGATCGTCAAATAACTGTTTGGCGATCCAAAAGCCGGCAATAAATTTTGCCGGCTTTTTAATCGCCAAACTGGCTTAATATAATACAATAAGCTACAATAGCCGCCACGCTGTGATCGTGGCAGCCAATTTAATCGCCAAATCTGCCCTGACATTGTTCCTTACACAAAAATATAATCCTGATTATCAAAAAAATTAATAAATTTTATTTGAATTTATTAATAAGTTGTAAGCTGTTTTCACCATTTTAAAGGATTTTGCGGGCATTTAGCTAATTGCTAAATGTATTTTTTATTTTTAGAACGAGGTTCCCGGATATGACTGAAAAAAAATCACTTGGTATTTGCCTTGGTGCATCTACCGTTTCCATTGTAGTTATTGCAAAAAAAGATGATAAATATGAAATTGAAAGCGTTGTCTCCCATAATCATGAAGGCAACCCGATGAAATTTCTTAAGGAAAATATAGATAAATATCAAGGCATTCCTGCCGCTGTAACCGGCAGAAGGTTTAGAAATATGCTGCGCCTGCCGCAGCTTACGGAAGCCGAGGCCATAGAAGAAGGTATTGCCAGATCGGTAGATCCGTCCGAGCCAATTCAGGCTGTGGTCAGTGCCGGCAGCGAAACCTTTATTATTTATGAAATGGATCCCAAAAGACATGTAAAGGGAATCCTTACCGGCAGCAAATGCGCATCAGGTACCGGTGAATTTTTCCTTCAGCAACTGCGCAGAATGAATATCACACCCGAACAGGCTATCGAAAAAGCAATGGAGTCGGAACCGTATAATATTTCCGGAAGATGTTCCGTTTTTTGCAAAAGTGACTGTACACACGCCCTTAACAAAGGTGAACCGATAGGAAAAATTACTGCCGGCCTTTGTGATATGATGGCACAGAAAATCATCGAACTGATGCCGAGAATTTCTAAAAAAGATATCGTATGTGTCGGCGGGGTCACCAAAAACAAGGCTGTTGTCGAAATCCTTTCCTCACATATCGAAAATCTCATAATTCCCGAAGAATCTTCATTTTTTGAAGCTTTTGGAACGGCATACTGGGCTATGGAAAACAGCGACACCTGCCTCACTAAAGATATTTTTAAGGATGCCGAATACAGCTTTACGTTCCTCTCCCCTCTTTATAAATATAAGGATATGGTTACTTTTAAAGAATCTCATCACGAAACCGCCGTTGAGGGCGATTTATGCATCATAGGACTTGATGTCGGCTCAACAACGACTAAAGCCGTGCTAATGCGGACAAGCGACGATGCGATTCTTGCCGAATGTTATCTGAGAACCAACGGCGATCCTGTCGGTGCTTCAAGGCAGTGTTTTGCCGAAATTAGCAAGCAGGTAAAAGTCGGAGTTAAAATCAGGGGACTTGGGGTGACCGGTTCAGGCCGTTATATTTCAGCCCTTTATGCTGATACCGATGCAGTGATCAACGAAATTATAGCGCACGCTGAAGCGGCGCTCCACTTTGATAAGGATGTCGATACTATTTTCGAAATCGGCGGTCAGGATGCCAAGTATACATTCCTAGTAAACGGTGTTCCCTGTGACTATGCGATGAATGAGGCGTGTTCCGCCGGAACAGGCTCATTTCTTGAGGAATCGGCTAAGGAAAGTCTCGGTATTGATACGCTCCAGATCGGCGATATCGCGATGACGAGTGAAAAACCGCCGAATTTTAACGACCAGTGTGCAGCCTTTATCAGCAGCGATATCAAAAATGCCATTCAGGAAGGTATTGCCGTAAATGATATTGTTGCCGGTTTAGTTTACTCTATTTGTATGAACTACAACAACAAAGTCAGGGGACCGCGTACTGCCGGTAAAAAAGTATTTATGCAGGGCGGAGTATGTTACAACAAGGCTGTTCCGGTGGCAATGGCGGCACTGACCGGCTGTAACATAATAGTTCCTCCGGATCCGGGCCTTATGGGTGCATTCGGAGTTGCCCTGGAGGTAAAAAGAAGACAGAAACTGGGACTCCTCAAAGAAAAAGATTTTGTTCTTTCCGAGCTTATAGAGCGCAAAGTTGAATATGGACGCAGTTTCGTCTGTAACGGCGGCAAGGAAATGTGTGACAGAAAATGCAAAATACAGATTGTAGTTGTCAATGGCGAAAAAATGCCGTTTGGGGGCGCCTGCAACAAATATTACAACCTTAAAGGCAGCGATAAGGTTGACCCTTCGATAAACCTTGTAAAAATAAGACAGGAACTGCTGTTTAACGAATTCTTTATGAAAAATGATGATGAGAATGCCCCGACAGTGGGTATTAACAGGTCATTTTTAACGATGATGCTCTACCCTCTTTATTATAACTTCTTTACGGCTATGGGCTTCAAGGTTGTATTGCCGGACAAGGCAATTCCTGAAGGAATTGCCCGTAAAGGCGCATCTTTTTGTCATCCTTATGAAATTGCCCACGGATACTATATGGATCTGCTGGAGAAAAATCCCGATTATGTTGTTGTACCGCATATACGCGAGATTTTTGTACCGAAAGCAAATTCGAGAAGACATGATATGCAGGCCGCCTGTCAGCTCGTGCAGTCGGAGCCTTATTGTTATAAAGAAGCCTTTGCCGATCTGGAAAAGGGCAAAAAAATTCTCCGGCCGATTTTTGATTTTTCCAAAGGATATGCCGCTGATGAAAAAGCATTCAGAAATCTTGCCTGCGCAATGGGAAAAAGAGGGAAAGTTATTTCTCAGGCTTTCGATTATGCAATCAGTCAGCAAAATAACTTTTTTAAATCAGTAAAAAATTTCGGCAAAGTATTTTTAACGGAACTGGAAAAAAATCCCGATAAGATAGCAATTGTCATTTTCGGCAGACCCTACAATGCTCTGAGTTCCGACATTAATATGGGCATACCGGAAAAATTTTCCTCAAGGGGCATACCGGTAATACCGTATGATATGCTGGATTTTGATGACGAACCGGTCAGTAACCAAATGCACTGGGCAACCGGCCAGATGCTCTTGAAGGCGGCCAGAGTTGTTCAGAAGCATAAACAGCTTTTTGGTGTCTGGATTACTAATTTCAGTTGTGGTCCCGACAGTTTTCTGCAGCGCTTTTTCAGGGACATTATGGAACGCAAACCGTCACTGACCCTTGAATTGGACAGCCATACGGCAGATGCCGGTATCACGACAAGAGTTGAAGCCTTTCTTGACATTGTTGACAGATATCGCAAAATATCTCTTGAGCCTGCAGAGAAAAAGAACGCCATTGTGCGTGCAGAGACCGTTATGCAGGGAAAAATGCTCAAGGTGAAAACTCCGGAAGGTAAGTTTCTCGATCTCAATGACAAAAAAGTCAGAATAGTACTTCCTTCAATGGGCTGGCTTACGACTCAGGCAGGAAAAGCTGCTTTTGAAAAGAGCGGTTATACGGTTACAGCCCTCGATGAACCGGATGCCGATATCCTGAAACGCGGCAGAGCCAACACGTCCTGTAAGGAATGCCTGCCCTTGATCCTGATAACCGGTATGGTTGAAAGATATCTGGAAGAAAATATCATTCCTGATGACGAGATAGTGCTGTTTTTTGTACCACGTTCGGAGGGCGGGTGCAGACTCGGCCAGTACAGTGTATATGTAGAAAACCATATCGCGGCAAAAAACATCAAAAATGTAATACTAATGTCGCTTGACGGTGAGAACAATTACGCCGGAATTGCTAACAGCACGCTGATGGATATCGTGTCGGCAATGACGATTGCCGATGTTATGGATGATATTTATAATGCTATCTACGCATTGGCGGAAGACCGCGAACAGGGTCTGGCTACCTTCATGGATGAATGGAATAAATTGCTCGGACTCATCAGGAACGGCGGCAATTTTGACCGCGCTCTCAAAGATACGGCAAAGGTATTCAAAGGTATAAAACTTAAAAAAAGCTACAAGGATGCCTGTAAAGTTCTGCTTTGCGGTGAAATATATGTAAGAAAAGAACGTTTTACGTCTAATCCTATTCTTAAAGCTATGGGAGACAGGGATATCGTTGTCAAAGTTGCAACCTTTAATGAGTGGCTGTTCTATGTCGATTATATGGTCAGTGCCGGAGTTCTTGAAGCCGGACACTCGTTCTTTGATATGATCGCCCACAATCTGCAACATTTTTACAAAAAGATGATTGATGACCGTTACCGCAAAATAATGTCGGCATCCGGATTGATAGACAGTGATGGTATAGATATAAAATCAGTTATGAGTTACGGCAAAAAATTCATGTCCTATCATTACGGAGGAGATCCTATTTTAAGTTGCGGAAGTGCTATGAAGGAAATATTCCATCTTGTCAGCGGCGTTATTGTTATTGGACCGTTCGCCTGTATGCAGTCCAGAGTTACCGAAGCCATTCTTAATGACGCGCTGACTCCGGAAAGAAAAATTGAACTGGAAAACGGTAAATTCAGGATCCCCGAATCGATTGGCGGCATACCATTTCTGGCTATTGAAACGGACGGCAATGTATTGCCTCAGATTTTGGATGCAAAACTGGAAACTTTTGCCGTTCAGAGTTTAAGGGTAAATCAGGCTATGCTTGATGACAGGCTTGTTCACGGCCACGGTAAACATTGAATTTAAGCTGGAAAATTGTAGCCAGGATTCACGCATGAGAAAAATTTTCTACAAAATTGCATGATAATTTGAATAAATATGGAATATGTTACACAACAAAAATAAGAGGTGTGACATATAAAATGGATTCGTTATTTGAAATGCTCAAAGCAATAGAAGATC
>JAVBNT010000010.1:0-166416 GCA_031551355.1 Candidatus Xenobia bacterium
TAGAGCAACTTGATTTAACATAGCTGATACCCATCATATAAAAACTATCCGGTATTTTTACAGTGATAATTCTTTTTTGCAAATCATTTGATAATGGCCACGGCATATTTGTATTCTTCACGTGCATTATAAAGTATTGTCTACATTTGTGCAGTTTGCTCTAAAGCGGTTATTTAACGGAAATTTTAAGGAGATGTACTAAAATGGTTTAACTATAAACCGATAAAAACCATGGGTTTTATATAAAATAGGACAATTAAAAAGCAAAACACAAGTTTTTTAACATTTAATCACAAATAAAATCCGCATATAGCAATCAAAAACATACGCATATTATACCTTAAAAATCTCCCTAAAATAAAGGTTTTTTCAATATTTATCAATTTAATTTTTTTCAAAAAAATAAATAAAGATTTTTTTCTCTAAACCTTGACTAAAGATTTTTTTCTCGATATAATAAGGCAAGTGAACAAAATATTTTAAGGAGTTACAACGATGGAAGACAATAATGATATATTTTCCTCCCAGCCCAGAGGGATACCGGAACCGGCACTTCGCAGGCTTCCCAAATATTACCACTATCTGAAGCATCTCCAAACTCAAAACCGCATATCGGTTTCCTGCACTCACCTGTCGAAAGCACTTATGGTTGATCCGACACTTGTACGCAAAGACCTTTCTTTCACCGGAATAAAAGGAAAACCGAAAACAGGATATCTGGTTGAGGGCCTGATAAGCGCTATCGAAAACTTCCTGAAGATCAACAATAACAAAGAGGCTTTTATAACAGGAGCCGGGCATTTAGGCACAGCGCTAATGGGATATGGAGGGTTTGAAGAATACGGACTGAAAATAGTCGCAGCATTTGACACCGATAAGGAAAAGGTAAATACGAGTATACATGGAGTCCACATACTCCATCCCGAAAAACTTCCGGAACTTGCAAAAAGAATGAATGTGCGTATAGGTATTATCACCGTTCCGGCAAAAGCCGCTCAGGAAACAGCTAACCTGATGGTAAAAAGCGGTATCAAAGCAATATGGAATTTCTCACCGGCAGAAATAGTGACTTCAGAAGACGTAATAATCATCAACGAAAATCTTGCATCAAGCCTGGCAGTGCTGTCACATAATCTGTTGGTAATATCAAAAGAGAGTAATTAATAACATACTGAAAAGGCAGGTCAATCATGGATTCATCAACATCAACAGTAAGGCTCTTCGAGAAAGTATGTAATATCATCGATAAATTTGAGAGAGAGCCGGCAAAGCTAATAGCTATTTTACAGGAAGTTCAAAAAGAGTACAGGTATTTGCCTGAGGAAGTTCTTGCGTATATTGCGACTTCTCTTGAAATACCTCCGGCCAGGGTTTACGGCGTGGCGACATTTTATGAAAACTTCACTCTGGAGCCGCAAGGCAAGCATATTATAAAAATATGCGACGGAACAGCATGTCACGTAAAACAGTCAATACCGGTATTAGAAGCGCTGCAAAAGAAACTTAACCTCAGCAAAAACAAAAAAACAACAACAGATATGCTGTTTACTCTGGAAACTGTTTCATGTCTCGGAGCATGCGGACTTGCCCCTGTTGTCGTAATAGACGAAGATGTCCACGGACAGGTTACACCGGAAAAAGCAGTTGAAATCATAGAAAAAATAATAGAGCAGGAGGCCTGCAAATAATGAGCGTTATAGACCTTGAACAGATACAGAGAGACTACAAAAGTGCCACCAAAGACATTGATCAGAGAATAGTCCTTTGCGGAGGAACAGGATGCATTGCCAACGGAGCACAGAAAATATTTGCCGAACTGCAAAAAGAGCTCAGTAATAACGGAATGGAAACAAACGTTAAAATAGAGCTTGGCGAACATCACAAAGGCATACATCTGTCACAAACCGGATGCCATGGTTTTTGCCAGATGGGCCCCCTGGTGGTAATCTATCCCAGAGAGATTGTATATGTTTGCGTAAAACCCGAAGACTGCCGTGAGATAGTGGAAAGAACAGTTAAAAACGGAGAAATAATAGAGCGGTTGCTTTATGTTGATCCGCAGACAGGCGAATCATGCGCAACTGAAAACGATATCCCGTTTTATAATCTTCAGCACCGTTTTGTATTGAAAAAATGCGGATTCATCGATCCGGGAGACATCAGCGAATATATTGCTGCCGACGGCTACAAAGCCGCACATACTGTTTACACAAAACTGACTCCGGAATCAGTATGTGAAGAAATAACACTGTCAGGGCTTCGCGGCAGGGGAGGCGGAGGATTCCCGACAGGCAAAAAATGGGATTTTGCCCGCATTGAAAAGTCGAAAAAGAAATATGTTATCTGTAACGGAGACGAGGGAGACCCGGGAGCATTCATGGACAGGAGCGTTCTTGAGGGCAACCCGCATGCAGTCATAGAGGGAATGATGATTGCCGCCAGAGCCATCGGTTCCGACGAAGGCTATATTTATGTAAGAGCTGAATACCCTCTGGCAGTTAAGAGAATAAAACAGGCGGTTTGCGACGCAGAGAAAGCAGGTATTCTCGGGGACAATCTATTCGGAACAAAACAATCTTTCCGGCTGCACATAATGGAAGGAGCGGGGGCTTTCGTATGCGGAGAAGAAACGGCACTGATATCATCCATTGAAGGCAAAAGAGGAATGCCGATGCCCAAACCTCCGTTCCCTGCACAAAGCGGCCTTTTCGGACAGCCTACAGTTATAAACAATGTTGAAACACTGGCAACAATACCGCTGATTATATTAATGGGCGCCAGGGATTTCAGAAAAATCGGCAGCGAAAAATCAGGAGGCACAAAAACATTTGCCCTAACCGGACATGTTGCCAATACCGGATTGATAGAAGTTCCTATGGGTACAACTCTGCGTGAGATCGTAATGAATATCGGCGGAGGAATTATTGATGACAACGGTAATCCTACAAATGAAATATTTAAAGCAGTCCAGATTGGCGGACCGTCAGGCGGATGCCTTACAAGAAAACACCTTGAGTTGCCGCTTGATTTCGATTCCCTGAAATCAGAGAACGCAATGATCGGCTCCGGAGGTCTCGTGGCAATGAACTCCGACACCTGCATGGTAAGCATCGCCAGATTTTTCATGCAGTTTACTCAAAACGAATCCTGCGGTAAATGCGTACTGTGCAGGGAAGGAACCAAACATATGCTGGCAATGCTCGACGATATAATGGAAGGAAGAGCAACCGGCGAAACATTGGAGCTGCTTGAGAAACTGGCAAAGGCAGTAAGCCTCGGTTCTCTGTGTGCTCTGGGCAAGACGGCCCCCAATCCGGTAATCTCAACTCTGAAACACTTCAGAGCGGAATATGAAGCACATATTCACCAGAAAAGGTGCCCGACCGGAAGATGTAAAGCTCTTGCCAAGGCGGAAATAAAGGCCGATTTGTGTAAGGGCTGCACGATGTGCAAAAAAGCATGTCCGGTAGAAGCAATCAGCGGCGAAAGAAAAACGCCTCATGTCATAGATAATGAAAAGTGCATAAAATGCGGAGCCTGCAAACAGGTATGTAAATTCAATGCAATTGTGGGGGTATAAATAAATGAAAACAGCTACAGTAACAATAGACGGTAAAGAAGTGCCAATTGAAGGAGAGCGCAATGTTCTTGAGCTTGCAAGAAAAGCAGGCATAGACATACCAACATTCTGCTATCACTCCGACCTCTCCGTTTACGGAGCCTGCAGATTATGCCTGGTTGATATTGAAGGAAGCGGAGTTGTGGCTTCATGCAGCGTTGTTCCCAAAGACGGAATGAAAGTAAAAACCTCTACAAACGAGATCAGGGAAATAAGAAAAATAGCTGTAGAGCTGCTGCTTGCCAATCATGACATGCACTGCCCTACCTGCAGTAAAAGTGACGCCTGTTCCCTTCAGAACCTGGCGAGAAGGCTTGATATAAAAGAAGTCCGTTTCAGAAATATAGCCGAAAAAAAACCGATAGACGTATCTTCCCCTTCAATCGAAAGAAACCCCAACAGATGCATACTGTGCGGAGACTGCGTCAGAACATGCAGCGAGATACAGGGAATAGGAGCGCTTGATTTCGTCAACAGAGGCTCGGAAGTCCAGGTCGTCCCGGCATTCGGCAAAAATCTCAGCAAAGTCGAATGCGTATATTGCGGACAGTGCGTAAAATCATGTCCAACAGGGGCGCTGATTATAAAATCAGATATAGACGAAGTCTGCAGAGTTCTCGACGATGAAACTAAAAAAGTAATCGTCCAGTTTGCCCCGGCAGTCAGAACTGCTATCGGCGAAGAATTCGGCATGGATATCGGCGAGCCGCTTACAGGGCAATTGATTGCGGCATTAAAGCTTCTCGGTTTCGACAAGGTTTTCGATACATCGTTCGGAGCGGATTTTACGGTTGTAGAAGAAGGCACGGAGTTTATCAAACGCTATACAAAAGGTGAAAAACTTCCGCAGTTTACATCATGCTGCCCTGCTTGGGTGAAATATGCGGAGCAGTATGCCCCTGAGTATATTCCGAATCTGTCCAGTTGTAAATCGCCGCAGGCAATGCTTGGTGCACTGGCTAAAGAAACGCTTCCCCAACAGATGGGAATTGAAGCAAAAGATCTAGTGGTGGTATCAATAATGCCATGCACGGCAAAAAAATTCGAAAGCTCCAGAGAGGAACTGAAGACCAACGGCTTAAAAGACGTTGACTACGTCCTGACGACTCAGGAACTTGCAAAAATTATTGCCGAACGCGGTATTAAATTCAAAGAACTGGCACCGGAATCCCTGGATATGCCGATGGGCTTTAAAACAGGGGCCGGAGTTATCTTCGGAACAAGCGGCGGAGTAACTGAGGCTGTACTCAGATACGCTACTGAAAAATTAAGCGGAGAAAAAATAAGCACGCTTGAGTATAGAGAATTGCGCGGTGATGAAGAAATAAAAGAAACTACGGTTACTATTGCCGATAAAACTTTTTCAATTGCGGTAGTACAGGGGTTGGCGGGTGCCAAAAAAATCATAAAAATGCTCAGAAGCGGCGAAGCAAATTACGATTTGATCGAAGTTATGGCATGTCCGGGAGGATGTGTCTACGGAGCAGGCCAGCCGGTGTCGCAGGATCCTATGGCCAAAACAAAAAGGCAGCAAGGGCTTTACAAGTCAGACAAAATGCTACCGCTCCATCACTCACAGGACAATCCGTATATGAAGGAATACTATCGGGAATCAATTGGCGAACCTTACGGAGAAAAGGCGCATGAACTGTTCCACACCCACTTCCATTCAAGAAAAAGGATCTACGAAGAAGACATTAACGTTATGTCCGGAGAGAATAAAAACAAAGTTCAGGTTAAAGTTTGTCTTGGAACAAGCTGTTTCCTGAGAGGCTCGCAGACTCTGCTGCAAAACCTGATAAATAAGATCGAAGCACTTGAAATAGACAATGATGTCGACATAAAAGCGTCTTTCTGTATGGAAAAATGCGACAGGGGTCCGTCGGTAATTATCAACGGAGTTGTAATTGAAAAATGTACTACCGACAAAGCCATAGAACAGATTAAGGAAGCATTAAAGGCTTCGGAGACGGCCTCGGTATAAGTCTTATCACTAAATAATATTATCCTTTGCGGAGTTGTTTTAGGCTCCGCTTAAGGATTAAAAATTCGTGCTCGCCGCGGGACAGTCAAAATAAATGATTCACCCCCCCTTCCTTGCAAAAATCACGGAATGTCTCGCGGCGGATACGAATACTAAGAATAAAAATTCGCGTTTGCCGCAGGACGATGGTCAAAACAAAAAACATCCTTACCTTTTTACAATAATCACAGAATGTTTTGCGGCAGATGCGAATATCATTTTCAGCTAAAATATTGCAAGTCTTTTAAAAGTTAAAAATCACAATAAAGCAATCAAGCCAAAAGCGCCCGGATGTTAAGGCAAATACGGGTGCGACGAACGGAGCGTAGGTTTTCTACGTGCAGTGAGCAATCCCGTAATTTGACGACACAGACAATAAAATAATTTATACAAAAAATAAATAATGAGCCAAAAGTCGTTCGGAGGCTAAGGCAAAGCTGATTGAGACGAGTGAGGCGTAGCGCGACTACGCCGGAATGAGCGAAATCAGCTTTGACGACGCATACGGACGGCTTTGGGCTCATTAGTAGGAGATGAGAGAATGCAATCCCCCATGCAAGCAGTCTACACAAATAAAGCCCGATGCCGTGATTGTTACCGGTGTATAAGGGCTTGCCCGGTAAAAGCCATAAAAATGCATGAATCACAGGCCTTTGTTCTTAAAAGCAGATGCATTGAATGCGGGAGCTGTATCAGGGAATGTCCGCAAAAAGCAAAAACATTCAGAAGCGATCTCGACTGGGCTGATGATCTTATTAAAAGTGAAGAGGGTAAAGTAATTGCAACTGTCGCCCCCTCTTTTGCATGTGTTTACAGAGGCTGGAAATCAATGAGGCTTCCATCGGCACTGAGACAACTTGGATTTGACATGGTAACAGAAACCGCTGCAGGAGCAAACATCGTTGCCAAAGAAACTGCAGAATATATTGAGCAAGGCGGAACCGATAAGCCATATATCTGCACTGCCTGTCCTACTGTTGTTTCCCTGATAGAAAAATACCATGTTGATGCGGCACAGTATCTTGTCCCCGTAGTCTCGCCTATGATTGCGCATGGAATGCTGCTCAGAGAAAAATTTGGGGAGAACAGCAAAATTATCTTTATAGGTCCCTGCATTGCCAAAAAGACAGAGGCCCAGAGGCCGGAATATAAAGGAATAATAGATTGCGTGATTACATTCGAAGAACTGGCGATGTGGTTTGAAAATGAAAAAATAGACCTTGTCAACTGTGAAGAAAGTTTCTTTGACGACGTACCCGGAGCAGACGGCAGATATTTCCCTATAAACGGCGGCATTATCCGTTGTGCAAAAATTGAAGAAACGGAGAAAATTCCCATATTCACCGTCAGCGGAGCACAGGAGGTCATTGAATCGGTTAAACTTCTGGAAACCAAACAGGAGGCAATGATTGTAGATCCGCTGTTTTGTATGCAAGGATGCATAAACGGCCCGGCAATCAATTCGGATAAAAATGTCTTCGAGCGCAAAAAAGCCCTTGTTGAGTTTGCCCAGTCAAAAAATATTCTGCCGCCGATTTACGGACAGAAAACAGGAGAATTAAAATCGGTTTTCGATACATTTTTTGCCCCTCAGGATGTGAATCCCGACATAGACGAATCGGAGATAAGGGAAATCCTTGAAAGAACAGGGAAGGCCGATGAGGAGACGCAGCTTAATTGCGGCGCATGCGGATACGATACCTGCAGGGACAAAGCAATTGCCGTGTTGAGAGGTTTGGCGGAAGAAGAAATGTGTATACCTCTTATGAAAAAAAGAGCGGAACAAAAATCCGACTTTATCCTTGAACACAGCCCTAACGGTGTTGTTTTGCTCGACGACAAACTGAATATCCTCAGCATGAACAAAGCTTTTAAAAAGTTCTTTATGGCCGGAGACAGCATTGTCGGAAGGCATATATCCTATCTCATAGATCCTGACGGCTTCGAACAACTGGTCTCACAGCAGGAGGAACTTGTCGAAGGCTTATCACCTTTCGATAAGTACGGCATAACTTGCCACTATCTGCTTTACCCGATAAAAGAGACAAATCAATTTGCCGGTATTTTTGTCAATGTAACCTCAACGAATATGACGATGCAGAAGCTTGAAAACATACAAAAAGATACCGTCGAACTCGCTCAAACCCTGCTGAACCACGAAATCGAGGCGGCGCAAAAATTTGCGGCTCTTCTTGGCGAAAACGCCGCCAAGACCGAACATCTGGTTAAGAAATTTCTGGAACTTGCGAAAAATGAAAAAGCATCTGAAAAAGACGCCATTCCATGGAAAAAATAAAAGAACGCGATTATCCTGGAGAGATAAATGAAATACATACATATAGACGTTGAAAAAATGCAAAGTTCATACCATTCCGGAGATCCTTGCGGAGATGTAATAAACACGCTCAGACTGCCTGAAGCTACTTATATGATTTTCACAGACGGGTGCGGTCATGGAACAAAAGCCAATATAACGGCAAATTATATTTCCTCAAGACTGAAAACACTTATTGCCGAAGGACAGACGATGAGACAGGCATTTGAATTTGTCGTAAAAACGGTAGAAGATTCAAAAGGCAGGGATCTCCCCTACTGCGCAATGACGCTTATAAAAATATTAAATAACGGTGAGACAACGATACTCACATACGAGATGCCGCATACAATACTGACAACCACAAACGGGGCCGAAATACTGGCAGGAAGAACGATCACAATGGGAAAAGCGGTTGTAAGCGAATCTTTTTGTTATCTTGAACCGGGGGACTCATTGCTGACAATGAGCGACGGCATAACCGATTCCGGCATCGGCACAATCAGCATAAGGGGTTGGGGGCTGCCGGCAGTAAAAGATTATTTGATTTCGCTTATTTCTTCTGGAAAAAGCACGAAAAAGCTGCCAAAATATCTGCATTCAAAATCAAGGGAATTATGGGGAGCTTCTCCCGGAGATGACTGTACGGTCGTCCAGTGTTTCTGCCGTCCTGGGGAAACAGTTACCATACTAACCGGACCTCCGTCAGATAAGAAAAAGGACAGGGCGATCGTCAACCGCTTTTTAAGGAGCCAAGGTAAAAAAATCGTATGCGGAGCAACAACGTCAAAATTAATTGCAACGCACACCGGAGAAGAAATCGGCCTTGATCAAAATCACAGCAGCATGATTTCACCGCCTAAATATATGATAAAAAATATAGATCTGGCAACTGAAGGCGCAGTAACATTAAACCAGGCCTACAATATTATTGGGGAATCGCAGGAGCATTATGAAGAAATATCAGGAGTCACCGAACTTTGTAAAATGCTTCATAACGCCGATAGTATCACCTTTATGATTGGAGCCGCACAAAATAAAGGGCATGAACACATCAGCTTTATTCAAAGGGGAATTATGCCCAGACACAAAATAGTGCCCAAACTGGCGGAAAAATTACGTGAGATGGGAAAACTTGTTGTTGTCGAAGAAATTTAGATTAGCTTACGACAAAACTATGTAAAAAACGGCTGTAACCTGATAAATTTTGTAAGGTTACAGCCGTTTTACACTCAAAAACAATATAACCAGCTAGTCATCCATACGCAGGAAGGAACCTTTTTTGTCAAAAACAAGCTCCCTGCCGTCAGTCAGTTCAATTTCATAGCCATTTCTTTTGGCATCAATTTTTTCTATTGTTGCATTACGATAATTCTTTGACAGATATTCTCTTATCGGCTGAGGAATATAACTTCCTCCTAGCGGCAGAGATTCTCCATCAACTTCTGTCCAGTTTCCATGGGCATCAAAATCGATCTTCAGGCCGCTTTCAAAAACAACATCATAATCCGTATTGTGTTCGACGTCTTTAGTAATCCATGAAATTTTCTCAGACGGAAAATGCTGCTTTATAAAACTTTTAGCGTTAGCGGGCAATTGCTCAAAAGTAATCTCCTTATCGGCTGCGAAAACCGGAATGCAAACCAAACACATCAACAATACAACGACAAAAAAAACTTTACCCTTCATAAAAACCTCCTTAAAATTCATATATTTCCCCCTTGATAAATATGGCTAAAAACAACTTCAGCCCTCTCTCGATATAATAACCGACAGTTTCTTATAAGTCAAAAAAGCAACAAGGCTTATTATGATACCCTTAAATAAGTTAAAAGGAAGGATTGAAAAAAACACGACATCTTCAACACTATCAATAAAAGGAATAACTTTTGCCGCCATTGCAATTATTTTATCAATCGGAATCAAAGCACTGTAAAAAGGAATAAGAATAAAATAATTCGCAGCTACACCAATCAAAGTCATACAAACTATGCCCGCAAGCATTGCAATAAAAGCTCCGGTTCTGGTTTTATTATGCTTATAAATAATTCCTGCCGGCACCACAAAGGCACAGCCAATCAAAAAATTGGCAAGCTCCCCCACCCCCGCAGTCGAAGTCCGTGTGAGGTGAATCAAATTTTTAATCAGCTCAATAGCAACGCCAACCCAAGGTCCAAGCATAAAAGCACCAATCAGAGGCGGCAGTTCAGAGAAATCAAACTTTATAAATGCCGGAAAAAACGGTAATGGAAAATCAAGAAACATCAGTACCGATGCAATAGACGAGAGCATTGCGGTAATCGTTATAACACGTACATTGTTAGTACGGCTTCGCTTTAAAACGGCACCATTTACAGACATAATAAATTATATTCCCCTAATAATTTGCCGCCGGCAAAGCCATACATAAAAGCTCACCATATACTTATGCGGAAGAGTATCTCAGGTCAAGCCTAAATTCAAGAAAGACAGAGATTAGTCCTTCAGTAAATAACATTAAAAAAGCCCTTACGGGCTTGCAAATATAAGTTTAACTTATCAAAAAATCGGAACCCGGCGATATGTTCAGGGCAGTAAATGCCTCGCGCTCTGAAATTTCTTCATACATATCGTAAGTATCACTGCCGTCAGACCAGTAATTCAGCATTACAGTCGTCTGTATCCATCCCTTTAAAGTATCATAACGATACTGGCGTTTATTTTCCACCTTAATTATTTTACCGTTATTTTTTTCATCAAGCAGCCTGTAATATTTCATTTCCTGTTCTCAACACTCGAAATATTTTCCGGACGCGGCAGACTGTCGGCCAGCTGCAACATTCTATCATTAAGGGCAATCGCCTCCGGAGATTCAGGATCAGGTATCAAACGCCACTGTTCGTAAAGTTTATGCATTTCACCGTCTTTTAAATCAAAACTGTCCCTCGTGTGGTATTGAAGTTCAAACTTCTGACCTTCAGGAGACTCCACAAAAGTGTTAATTCCCTTATAAGGGTTAGCCTCATTATCCCAGGTATTTTTAACAACAATCGTCTTATAACCGGCTTTTTCCAAATCTTCCATTGTTTTAAGAGTCGTCTGTGTAAGTTTATCGGGACTTTCTACAACGGTATAGCGTATGATATCCTTTACTTCATAACCTTCCGGATTGGCGGCAATCTTTCTTGAAAAAGATTCCCAGCTCTTAAGTCTGTGCTCAAGGCCGACAAGCTCAAAGCCCTGATCCTCGGCCAGTGACTGCATCATTGAAGTAATTGCCGGTTCACTTTTTACGGCTTCATTATATTTTGCATCAGGTGTCTGTGACGCAGCTGAGGAAAGCGCAACGGCAGCAACAGAAGGAAGAAATGAAGCGGCCTGAGTAAGTGAAAGTCCGGAGGCATCACGTGCATGCGACAACCCGTCATCTTTTACAACGACAGGCGGCACTGCCCCCTGCCTGGCGGACACAAGCGAAACTTTGGGCATAACAATGCCGGCGTCATAACCCTGAGAAGAATGAAAACCATCCGATAATTCCGGAGTGGACGGCTGTAACGGTGCCGCGGTCTCAGGTTTCGCCGCCGGAGCCATATGAGGAGCCGCATAAATAGTATTGAAATAATTATTTTGTGATGAAATAGAATTCATTTGACAAACCTCTTCAAAATACGTACAAACAAAACCATTCTAATTATATTATGCAGACGGGTTTTAAGCAATTAAAATTATGTGAACATTTCACCTGTTTCGAACATAACCCTGCAAATAAAAAAGAAATGAATAACAAAAAAAACAACGAATAATCAATGTGGAACAAATATTTCGTAAAAAAGAGTGAAACAGGCATGTGGGTTTTATACGCAATCACAGGGGCGGTATTTGCCGCCCTGACATCCATCTTTGCAAAAATAGGCATAAAAAATGTCGATTCAAATTTGGCAACGGCAATCAGAACCGTTGCCGTAATCATCGTCGCCTGGGGAATCGTTTTTTTAACCGGAAAAACAAAGGAAATACCGGATATAACACAAAAAGGCTGGATTTTCCTGATTCTTTCAGGAGTATCGACAGGACTGTCGTGGCTGTTCTTTTACAGGGCACTGCAGCTTGGAGATGTTTCAAAAGTCATCACACTCGACAAGCTGAGCATAGTAATAACGATTGTTCTTTCTTTTATAATTTTAAAAGAAGCCGTCAGCGCCAAAATAATTGCGGGCATAATATTAATTACAGCCGGAACATTACTGATGTGCTTGTAAAGAGAAAATAATGGCCATTTTTTAAACAAAATATATTTTTACCGATCAATAAATTTGAGAAAAGAAGCGAACAAATTTGTTATGGAATTACTGCTGCTGTATGAGCTATTGCGCGATTATGGCCGTATTCAGAACTTTATTGCAGGCACCTGCATAAAAGAGGAAATATTAAGATTAAAGATGGAGAATTAGGGATGGGAAATGCTGAAGAATTATGCCGGCTGGCAGTATTGCTTGAAAAAGGATTAATAACGCAGGAAGAATTTAAAATAGAAAAGGCCAAACTTTTGGGGACTCCTCCACCAGGACAAAATAATGCATCTTTAGAGATGGTTAAGGCAAGGGATCTGGCGGGTTTGGCCCTACTTTTAGATAGAGGGTTAATTACAGATGAAGAATTTAAGATAGAAAAGAAAAAGCTGTTTAAAGAATCTGAAACCATAGTAAATCATCCTCCCCCGCCAATACCGCCAGCTCCACCAACAGTGCAGAATATAAATGTAACAGTAGAACAAACACAGAGTATTAAAGTAAAAAAAGAAGGTTGTTTGGGAGGCTGTACCTCCGGTTGTTTTTTCTGGGTATTAGCGATAATAATTCTAGCCTATATATTGTTTTTAATATCCGACTTTAAGATCTGGCAAAAAGAAAACAAAACCAATAATACCCGTCAGACAAGATCCGTTAAAGCTCCCAACAATGATACCGATCCTTTAGTAACACCTACAGAGTTAATAAAAACTCCGATAGCAGCCCCTACAAAACCGAGTGTTAGAGAACAATTTTTAGAGCAGGAAAGACAAAAGCAAAAAGAAATTAGAAAAGAATCTATTCAGGCTGAGCCTTATTCCGTTCAGGATTCAACAGCAGAACCGGCAGCACCCGAAGTTAGAAAGACTGTGGTCCGTAAAAAAGCCATTGTTCCTCCTAAAATTGATATCGTTGAACCAAGGGAAGTGGTTCCGATACCGAAGGTTGAGATTAAAGAAGAATCTGAACATGAAATTATTGAAACAAAATAAACTAACTTATAAATAAATATTAAAAACAAATGCTAAACCGGCTTTGCGATATATAAAATCAGGAGGGGATTGAAAATGAAAAAAGTCTTTATGGGTATGTTTATGTCTTTATTGTTGTTTATTTGGGCTAGTGGGAATGTATTTTCCGCATCAAGACCAAGTGATTGGGAAAATGCAAAGGGGCCAAATTATAAAACAAATAAAGAACTGAACTATCCTTACTCCGATTGGAGTTGGAGCTCTATTAATAAGGAAAAATCTATAAAAAAACTGGGAGTAAATGGAAAGATAAAACTTATTGATTTTTGGGGAGAAGGAAGAATTAAATATGATAAAACAATAGCTGGTTTCCCAGGTGCTTACAATATAAATCATCAATACCAATTAGTAAGTAGTGGTCCAGATGTAAACAAAAAAATTCCTAACAGAATTCCGGTGAGTAAATATGATGGCTTTGCAGAAGAACTGCAAACTCTTGTTGCTAATGATAGTGTTTTCGCCATAACAATCATGAATTCCCCTATAAATGAAGATTGTGCATCAGAAATAGCAAGAATGATTGATAAAAAGAATGGGATAGTCATATTTTACGGAAATGAAAAATCGTCCAACAAAAATTTATCAAAAGCAATGCATAAAATAGGGATGCGTGATTTTAGAGATGCATTTCCAGAAAACTTCAAAAGTTTAGACACTTTTGGTGAGGTATCATTTAATATTAACAGAATATATCTAGCCCCAGCAGAAATGTATCGCATTGCTACGACAAAAATATCTACAACGCCTCCGGATGCACTTGTTAAAGCTATAAATGCTTTAGACAAATTTGGATTTCAATCTTACTCCAGCTCGTTAAGAAGCGAGATAAAAAAATATCCGCAAAAGCATAAAGAAGTTGAAAATATTTTAAAAGAACAAGCCCATAAAAATCAAAAAAAAGCAGTAATCAAAAAAGAACTTTAACTCGCATTTGTGGGTCTTTATGGCGGTAATCAAAAAAGGCAAAAACTGGTTTGTTAGTTATTACGACGAAAACAACAAGAATCGTCAAGTAAAAGCCAGTTGACAAAATCAGAAAGGGCTCTTAGCTTAGTGATTTTTAGTGACTCTCTGAAAACAATCACCACATAAAAGCCTTTAAACACAACACTTTTCCCTGAATTCAAAACTCATCACTGATGTGTCTGCAGTCAGGGAAAAGTCCGTCTTCAAGCTCTATGCAGGTCAGCAATTACCGCCGCCTTTTTACAGATATATTTCCTAATATGCGCAGGCTCCAGCACCTCACACCTGTCTCCGTACATCAGCAGCATGTTATAACTGTATTCATTATCGAAGATCATAATTTTTGCGGTATAGAAACCGCCGTCAAACGAAACAATAGCATCTTCCCCATAGAACTCGGTTATATCATTAACCATGCCTGCCTCAAATCGGATACAAACTTCAACCATATTAACATCAGAGTCGGACTGAGCCTCCATCAAAGATGGATTGAAATCACGGGGAACAAAGTCATTACCGGTAACCGACAATTTTACCATGCGGTAAAACCGGAAAATACGGAACTCATTGCGCAAAAGACAATACCCCTGTAAATACCAGCCGCTGCCCTTATAAAGAAGGCGGTAAGGTTCCACCTCACGGCTGGTAGAAGTTCCGGCCGCGTTTGTGTATTCAAAAGACAGTGTTTTCCGGCAAAGCAGTGCCTGCCTGATTAAACCCATTTTTTCATCGATAAAAGTATCCTTACCCCATGGAGTAAGATCTATCGCCACCTGATTTGCCTGAAACTCAACATCCGACAGATGCTCCGGCGGAATCATTCCTTTCACTTTTGCCAGTGTGCGGGCTACTTGCTCGCCGGACATCGCCGAATGAATTCCGCCGAGCCCGATAAGTAATGACGTTATATCTGAGACAGTGAACAGGCGTTTATCAACTTTATACTGTTCCATAATACCAATACCGCCGTTTTGTCCGGGAAAAGCAACGATAGGAATGCCGGCCAATGCGATCGTGTCAACGTCCCTATATATCGTTCTTACGGAAACGCCGAATTTTTTCGCCAGTTCCGAAGCGCTGACCGTTTTACACTCCAGCAAAAGCATTATTATCGAGATAAGCCTGTCCATTTTCATAGGCATTTACTCCGGTAAAAAAATTTAAAGATATATTACCAACCCTGACACAAAGATGTCAAGGTTATACTGATATAATAAAACCATCTTGAACAAAGGAGTATCAAAAATGGGACTTTTACATGTATCGCTTGGCTTTAACGGAAATTGCCGGGAAGCGCTTGAGTTTTACACAGGAATATTCGGGTTGGCGGCTCCGGATATTATGACTTATGATTCCAGCCCGGCAGATCCGGACTGGGAAATACCGGAAGAAGCAAAAAACCTCATTATGTATACGAGTATTGAGATTCTCGGAGTCAATGTCATGCTTTCCGACTTCCCTCCGGGAATGGATTACAATCAGGGTAAAAATATCAATCTGGTCATTGTCAGCAAGGACGCTGAAGAAATAAAGAAATATTACAACGCGCTGAAAGAAGGCGGAAATATTGACATGGAATTACAAAAAACGTTCTGGAGCGGCCTTTACGGAATGATAACCGACAAGTTCGGCATACAGTGGCAGCTAAATCTCGATTGCGGAGCATAAGGAGAAAATATGAATTTTGAAATTAAAACCAAAAAGTTTGAAGATATAAATGTTATGTATATATTCCAATCCCTATCCATGGAAAATATTGAGGAAATGGGCAAGGCTTTTGAAAAGGCTGCCGCATACGTAATGCAGCACGGCGGGGAAATAAGCGGGTCTTTCACCTTATACGGCGAATGCACTGAAGAAATTATGAATATGGACTGCTGTATCGCAGTAAAAAAGCTTTTGCCGGAAAGCGGGGAAATAAAAGCAAAAACCGTTCCCGGAGGCGAATTCACTGCCGCATGCACCGTTCATAAGGGTTCTTACTCCGAGCTTGGCAAAACCTGGGAAGGACTGATGGAATGGATATCAAAGGAAGGATACTCCTTTGATAATAAACCGATGAGAGAGATTTATATAAACATGCCGATGCAGGTCCCGGAAAATGAACTGCTGACGGAAATTATAATACCCATAAAAAAATAAATTTCTGAAAAACATAAAAAAAATAGAATTTGCTTCGCCTCCGTAGAATTACTACAAAAACGGGGGCGATTTGAGATACACAATATTTTTTTATGCATTAATAATTTCTCTTTATATTAAGTAAAGCAGCACAAAAACAATTTGCCGTGAAGTAAATTAAAGGAGGGCATAAATGACCACATCAGCAATAGGCAGTATTTGCGGAACAAAACTTTTCTCAGACGATCTGGCAAGCTTTGTCAGGGATGAATATACCGTATTATTAGGATTGGGAGCAGCCGCCAAAGACATAGAAACACTTATCTCCAAATACATTAATGAAAATGTTGACCCGCTTTATGCAAGTGTTGCCTGGCTGGCCCTTGCCGTTACCGAACACAAATTCGGAACTTTAAGTGAAGCAATAAAAAACAGGGCCCTTCAAGCTATTGACAGCGGCGAAGATTTAAAAAAATGGGAAAATGCGGTAAATTATGAACCTTACGGAAAATACGAAATTGAGCTTACCGGATATTACCGGAACGTAAAAAAAACGCTTGATGAAATTGCCGGCAATACGCAAAAAGAAGCCGTTGAAGCAAAAAATATTGTTGAGCAAAAGTTCAAGGAACAGTCCTCGGCAATGCTAGGAAGGCTAATAGATCTTTTACCGGCTATTGAAAAAGCTTTTCCTGATAAAAAAATGGCAAAACCTCCAAAGTTTGTTAAAAAAACATGTGACGCGGACATATTTTTTGACAACATAAATACCCTTGACGGAAACTGTAAGCAGAAACTCGAAAGACGAAAAAAAGAACTTGACCTCATACGGAATCTCATTACCTCTGAGCAGCTGAATTCAAAAATCAAAAGAATCATTCCCGTTACCTGTCCTTGGAAAGAAGGGGACAGTGTGGCTATAAAAATATGGAATGCCGGAAGATTTAATTTTGATTACGAGATCCCAGAAGGTAACTATATTATAATTAAAATCATTAATGTAGTCAGGGATAACCTTTCCAAGCTGGTTCCTGAGCTGGGCAGCAATGAGTCGGCCGTCATTGGTCTTTATGATTATTGCGATAAGCGCATACCGTCACCGGAAGAGCTGAAAAGCATGCCTTATATATTTACAGCTATTTTCAAAGACAAAATAATGCAGTCAACGCATACAGGGCTCCGTCTGTATTTCTCCGACACAAAAAATATTCTTAAAAAAACTGAATGGAAAGTCATTGCAAACGAAGCAAACTTTCTGGAAAGCCTGCCGGATTTTTTCAAACAGGGAGTAATGAATGCTATTATAAACAGTTTTGACGATCATTTTTTCAGCAGCACCTTAAGAATGATAAAAACCTACGGCAAAAGCATGACAAAATAAAGATATATTACCATTCTTTACACAATATAAAAGGACTGCTTTGGCAGTCCTTTTATATTGTGTAATTACGTTTACTTCTTTATTTATAAACTACATTCGACAGATAATCCTTGGCATTGGGACGGAATGTTTTTTCCATCATATCCTTATATTCCTTATAAAAGCGATCGTGCTCCTCTTCAGGGAAATCACTCATGTCGATGCCGATTTTTATTATTTCATCAAAATGTTTGTCATAGAACTCGATCATACGCTCTTCAATATCGGCAAAGTTTTCCTGACAGAATTCATTAAAGGCATCTATTTCAAAATACTCCTTACTTAGTGACATTGCATGTTCAAATTTTTCCATAGCTGATTTTTTAGGATCATTCAAAACCGTCAGATACTTATTCTGCTCCATATCAATTCTCATATCCTTACCGGTAACGGCACAGAATGTAAACCATTTTACAAGCGCGCAAAGAAGCCACGGGAAATGGACATGCAAAGACGTAAAGTTAGAATCCGGGCAGGCATTGGCGAAGTCGATCGGATAAATACAGCCATCCTTGATCACGGCTTCAAAAGAATTATACGTCCAGCGGTGATAGGCGTTTATAAACAGTGAATACCCTGAAATCCTGTCGTTAATACTCTTGTCCATCTGATACTTCTCAGGACTGTAATGCTGGTGAAGAGGCATATCGGGAAGATATCTCATCGGCAGAACCTGAGGCCCGATTGACATACATCTGATGAAAACATCAAAATTTTCAATCCCTTCCTGGACATGAAAAACCTTGCCGTTCGTCTGATCATATTTTTCATAAAGCTCCTGAAGGGAGTTTATTTTATAAACGTCGCTGCCGCCGCCGCCAAATGCTTTTTTAAGATATATCGGATAACGGTTATCAAAATACTTTTCCATCGTTTCCTGAATATAGTTACCGCCGCAATAGAATTGTTCCCTCATTAAAGAGCCCTTTTTCTCAAAGGAAAGCATTCTGCTGAAATCGCTGTTTACTTTCTCCCAATCCGTATATTTACGGTGTTCGTCAAAACCATACTTTGTATATTTAGTAATCAGGTTCTGATAATATTCCCATTTTTCCTGATTTTTCTGATCTTCGGTATAAGGAGCAAACTGAGGCAGTAAAACTGTCGTAGGCAGACGATCTGCCGGATGCATGGCCCTGGCGAGCAAATCATAAGTACTATGTTTGTCATGGTTACTGAAAGTATTACTATGATTGGCAATACTCATCTGTGAATTTATCGCCTGCTGTGCCCAGCATTTGTAATAAGTATTCCAGTGTACTGTTCTGTCAATCACAAAATCCGCCGTATCATTGAGACTTTCTCCGCATTTTATCGGTTCGGCAATGACTCTCCCCAAACGAAGTTCATATTCTTTATTTTTCCATTTTATCTGGGGGTTCAGAAAATGAAAAAAAGATGTTAGTGCCGGACGCATGGTCCAGTCAAACGAAGCCATTATTTTTATCTTTTTAATTATTTTTGATGACTTCGCAACGGTTGCTTCAGCCTTAGGTTCAGAGATTGACGCGGCCTTGGGCTCAGTCTTTTTCACCGGTGTTTTGGAAACTTTTTTTGTAGCCATATAGTCCTCCCGTAAAATATATTTTTAAAACATCTAATGCTTTATTCGTTTTAAACATCAATCTTTATATTGTTCACAAATTAATTCTATAAGACATTTTATTTTACCTCCAAACCGGCGGCTATTTTGCATGCAGCATCCTCAAGTTCATCGGCAACAATCAAACCGGGCATAAGGGTAATGGCCTTCGATTCTTCTTCACGCCCGTAACCGGTTCTAACAAGCACAGGAGTTACGCCGGAGTTTAATGCGAGCTCAAGATCACAAATTTTATCGCCAATCATGAAGGAATGTCCAAGATCCGCGCCAAGTTCGGATGAAGCTCTGAAAATCAGTTCCGGAAGTGGTTTACGGCATGAGCAGCTCTCTTTGGGAGAGTGAGGACAATAATATATACCGTCAATAATTACCCCGCTGTGAGACAGCAAAAGTTTAAGTCTGTCATTAACGGCCAGCAAATCATCTACAGTAAAAAATCCCCGGCCAATACCGGATTGATTGGAAATTACGGCAAAAGAAAAACCAAGTTCCGATAAAGCGGAAAGACCTTTAACGGCACCCGGAAGCAATACAACCCCATCAGGATCCGCCAGATAATTTCTTTCCTCTATCAAGGTTCCATCACGATCCAGAAAAACAAAAGGTCTGGCCATAACAATTTTCTCCACTAATTAATTATAAAATATTATTCTAAAATGTTTCCTTATTAAAAGATTTATACCTCCGGCGCAGGAATTAAACACACAGAAAACAAAGAGATAAATTATAAAAAGAGCAAGAAAAGGCGATGAGATGATATAATGCTCGATAATAAAATAATTTCCCGTTTTGTCGCGCTAATAACAAATCTGACCAAATCGAAACAGGCCGAAGCAATGGAAACAACCTCCGTCTTTGAAAAAATAAGTGCAATCAAAGCATTTCGCTCAAAAAACTACCGTCTGTTTTATCTCGGCCAAAGTGTATCCGTTCTTGGAAACTTCCTGCAGTCGGTAGCCACCGGATGGTTAATATACAGGCTTACAGATTCGCCGTTTTTTCTGGGACTGTCAAACTTTGCTTCGAATGTGCCAATTCTGTTTCTTGCTCCGTTTGCCGGAGTCATAGCGGATCGTGTTCCAAGGCAAAAGATAATCCGGATAACGCAAATTTCGTTTATGATCGTATGCTTCTTCCTGGCCGCGACAGTACTCCTAAATTTAATCAAACCATGGCACATACTGGTGATAAACCTGTTGTTCGGAATTATAACGGCTTTCGATATGCCGGGCAGACAGACATTTCTTTATGATGTACTGGACTATAAAGAAGACCTTACAAATGCAGTGGCACTAAATGCCATAATGTTTAACGGTTCGAGAATGATAGGACCCGCCATTGCCGGATTCCTTATCGCAAAATATGGGGAAGGGCTGTGTTTTCTGATAAATGCTTTTTCCTTCACGGCAATCGTTTTTACACTTTTTCTTATAAAAACACCGCCAATAAATCTTACCAACTCCGAAGAATCCGTTATCAAAAACTTAAAAGAGGGAATATCGTATGTCAGAAATACAAAATCAATAAAAACACTGCTGTTTTTCATCTTCCTTACAAGTACATGCACGGCACCGGTAATGACATTGATGCCTGTTTTTGCAAAAGATATTTTTAAAAGCGGGCCGGAGACAATGGGGATGTTTATGGGCTGCGTAGGCATCGGTGCAATTATATCAGGAGTTTTTCTTGCCGTCAGAAAAAAAGTATTCGGACTTAACAAGGTTATGACACTGGCGTCGATATTTTTCGGCATATCAATTATGATATTTGCCTGGTCAAGAAACATCGCACTGTCACAGTTAATGGCCGTTTTTGCCGGCAGTTGCATGATTATAATGTTCTCAGGGTGCAATACCCTGACACAGACAATAGTCGAACCGGACAAAAGGGGAAGAATTATGAGCCTGTATACAACTGCTTTCGTGGGGGCAGTACCTGTCGGTTCACTAATCTCAGGAAGCCTTGCCGCAGAAATAGGCGTAAGCTACACTTGCCAGTTAAGCGGTATACTATGTATGTTCTGTGCTTTACTGCTGTATCTCAACAGAAAATCGATTGCAAAAGATCTGAAAGAAGCCTCCGAAAGAAACAAAATGCCGCAATAACCATGGACGATACCAAGAAAAAAAACAACATTTTCATATCTTTCCGCTCACACAATTTCAGATACTACTTTATAGCCCAGACAATATCAATGACGGGGACCTGGGTGCAAAGCCTGCTGACTTCCTGGATTATCTATAATATAACCAATTCTCCGATGATGCTTGGCTGGGCTACATTTGCTCTTAAATTTCCGACATTCATACTATCCCCCATTGCAGGCGCGTATATAGACAAAGCACCAAGAAATAAAATAATAAAAATTACACAGACGGCATTGGCAATCGTTGCAACGGTATTCGCCTTGCTTGTTGTTTACAAAGCCATCGTTCCATGGCATATAATTGTTCTAAATATAGTGTGCGGAGTAATAATGGCTTTTGACAGTCCGGGGAGACAAAGTTTGCTATATGATACCCTCGCTCATAAAGAAGATCTCGCCAACGGAGTCGCTCTCGTTAATGCCAGCAGAATTGCCGGTCCGGCACTCGCCGGCGTGATAATATACACTGCCGGCGAGTGGTGGTCCTTAGTGTGCAACGGAGCGCTGTTCATTGTCGTCCTTGCATTACTTTGCCTGATAAAAATAAATGAGGAAAGCAGAGTCGGCAGTAACGAATCCATTATAAAAACATTAAAAGACGGATTGTCATACGTTAAAAAAAATACCGGAATAAAAATGGTGCTGATTTTTATTTTCTTTATTGTCGTGGCTACAGCTCCGGTAATGGTTCTGATGCCTCTGTTTTCACGTGACGCCCTTTCCGGGACAGCAAAAACAATGAGCATTATAACAATTTATATCGGCCTCGGCTCGCTTGTCGGGGCACTG
Organism: Candidatus Xenobia bacterium; assembly: GCA_031551355.1. Classification (GTDB taxonomy): domain Bacteria; phylum Vulcanimicrobiota; class CADAWZ01; order CADAWZ01; family CADAWZ01; genus JAVBNT01. The sequence goes on from JAVBNT010000010.1 coordinate 22,304, forward strand.
TTTCTTGCACAATGGAGAAACGGTAAAATTGAAAAAATGATGGTTCCGGCGGCAGTCGCTTTCGGGAGTGCAATAACAGTTTTTGCACTGTCAAATACTCTCATGACATCGTTTATTACAGGATTTATCTCAGGATTCTCAATGATCGTTATTTTTGCCGGCTGCAATACGATAATACAGGTTCTGACTGAAGACGGGAAAAGAGGAAGGGTTATGAGCCTTTACACTACGGCATTAATGGGTTCGACTCCGGTGAGCTCGATACTGGCCGGATGGTTCGCAGACAAAATCGGAGCCGCTTCAACGTGTATTGCCGGCGGCATGCTGTGCATACTATGCGGAATTATATTGGGACTATACCAAAAGAAATACCAAACGGAACAAACCGTACAGAACAGCATCGAATAGATTAATAAGGACGTTTATATGGAAGAAAAAAATACCGCTGAATTTCAAAAAAGAAAAATATATAAGTTCGGAGCTGTATTCACCGGTTCTTTTTTGGGAGGACCACTGACAGCCATATATTTTATTGCCGAAAATTACAAAGCCCTGTCTCAACCGGAAAAAGCAAGAAAAACATGGGTATACGGTATTTCGGCAACAATATTGATCGCCGCCGCAATCATAATTATATACAAATCAATTATCTATCTAATACCCGGAAATCCTGACGTCCCGGACTATATATTTCCGGTAATCTGCTCGCTGATTGCATGCTCCGTGGTTATGCTGCAAAAAAATGAAATTACAAAACACATAGATTCCGGAGGGGGATATTTTCCCTGGCACCGGACAGCATCAGTCACTGCAATCGGAATCGCAGCAACGCTGCTTCTCTATTTCGGGCTGGGGCAGATTCCCCGATACTCAGGCGACAATAATCTGTCAAGAAAAGTATACGGCCTGATGAGGCATGAGATATTCTATCAAAAAGACAATATTTCCAGAGATGAAGTTGAAAAAATAGCTGAAGGCCTGCACAAAAACGGGCTTTTCGGCGATAATACCGAAGGAAGCATATGTATGTATGCAGACAAAGCAGGCGGTAATATCGAAGTAATCTTTCCTATCGAAAAAACTGCCGTCAAAGTTATTGAATCACCGGATGCCATAAAAAAATTCGAAAAAATAAAAGCCGATGTTCAGGAGCTTTTTCCGGAAAACAAAGTAATTCTTAAAGTTACCTCCGCTTCCCCGGATAATGTTGTCAGGGTCTTTGAATAATCCGGACAGACCGCAATACTTATCTGAAAACAGGAGAAATTTATGGCAGAAACAAAGGCCGCATCTGAAACTCCCAAGAGAAAAATTTTCGCTCAAATGACCATTTACATCGGCAGCTTTATCGGAGGGCCATTGGCAGCCGGTTATATGTTTGCAGAAAACTTCAAAACCTAAACCATGCTAGAAAAAAACTGACGATGCGCATTTCTTATCGCTATCGTTTATCCAGTCCTGATTATTCTGCTGCCAAATTCGATGAAATTTCTATATGAGCTGCTGCCGATTGCCAATATAATAATTGCTGATAAAGTGCTCTCACATTTTCAAAACGAAACTATCCCTAAGTACCTAGCCCGCGGAGGAGAAAAATACGAATGGAAAAAAGCGTCAACAACAATAGTATTGAGTATTGCCCTGACGGCAATAATATATTTGACACTTTTTTCCGGTTCTGTTTATATTGAAATTCAAACGGAAAAATCCAAAACCGTTTATAAAACTTACGGAAGCGCGGAGGGTAATACAATAGTCTATTTTAAGGATGAAATTTCGCAGAGAGAAGCCGACAAAATCGCCGAAGTCCTAACGCAACAGAAATTACCTTATCCTTATGCCGGTAAACAGATAAAGTTAAAAAAGACAGCAGACAGCATTGAGATCGTGATACCATTAGATAATTTCGGAAAAAATATGGAAAAGTATTCCGAAATTTATACCCGGTTTAAAAATTTAAAAGAAAAAATTCAAAAAGAAATACCCGAAAAAAAATTATTATAATCCTAAACAACGGGAAACCGGTTAACACGCTTGAGCCGTTCGAAAAAATAGAATAACCTCTCCGGACAAACTTACAGAAACCCAACCTTCAGACATATGCGCAGATGCAATAAAACAACATATTTTTCAAACCCGGGTAAGCTTTTGGCAATACTTTTTTAAACATGATTTTCTTTTCTATCGCAACATATAAAAATACACAAGAACTTGTTTGAGTGTCAAAAGGAGTAATATCACAGAAAAAAGAATTTATTGATATCATTACAAATAATTACATAGTTTATTAATAAGGATAAAATTATGGAAAAAACAATCATAACAAACGAAGTTCCGGAAGGGAAAATTTTCACTGCAGCGACGATACGTTTAGTAACCTTTGTCGGAGGTCCGATTGCAACAGCCTACTGTCTGGCTGAAAACTTCAAAACGTTCAACCAACCTGAAACGGCAAAGAAAACCTGGCTCTATGGCGGCGTTGCGACATTTTTTATACTATTAATAATTATGCTAACTCCGGTTCCAGCAGGTCTGATACCGTTTATCAATATGGCTATTGCCGAATACATTCTTAACCGTTATCAAAAAGATAACATTGAAACCCATCTGAACGCCGAAGGAAAAGAACAAACAACAGGCAAAGGTGTTGCAGCCCTGCTTATAGGGCTTGCCAGTCTGCTTATATTGGGTTTTGCAGCGGCCGTTACTGAAAATATTATTTCAAATAAGATTGCAAAATCGCAAATTATTACCAAAACATACGGGACATTATCCAACAACAAAATTTCTTTTAACAAAAAGGATTTTTCCGATGCAGACGCTGATAAAATAGCACATTTTTTCACGAAAATCCAATTCTTCAATAATGAAAAGCGTCAGCAGATTCTTTTGAAACAAAACGGAACAAATATGGAAGTGCTAATAGCATGCAATAAAAATGCCAAAGAAATACTCGAAAAAGAACCTGAAACGTTACAAGGTTTCAAAAAATTAAAAAACGAACTGCAAAAAGAATTTGCGGACAGAAAAATCGTTCTTATTCTGATTGTCGACAATTTTGATAATCCTATTAAAAGAATTGAATAATTATTTTTCTGAAAATATATGGTTAAACTGTCAACATAAATTTACGGCGTTATAATTTCAAACCTATTGCCATAAAATTAGCCATGTGGTATAGTTTATCTGTATTTACTAATTTTTTTTAAAGTCTGGAGTTGATAGGGTGTATAATTTTTCCTTATAAAAAGTAAAAATACTTAACGGCAAAATTATTTTTAATAAAGCCGGCTTGGAAAAAATTATATGCTTTTTTATTTTCATAAAAGAACCAAACTCTTTGCTTACCGTTTGCAGGGAAAATAATTTTTTGCAGCCGGGGCAAGGAGTTTTTTTATGTCACTAATATCAATTTCCAACCTTACGTTCAGCTACAACAACTATACGGACAATATCTTCGAAAACGTGACTCTCAATATTGACACCGATTGGAAGCTTGCTTTTATCGGCAGAAACGGCAGAGGAAAAACAACTTTTCTCAAACTTCTGAGCGGAGAATACGCTTACAGCGGAAAAATAACATCATCGGTAAATTTTGACTATTTTCCGTTTACCCCTGTTTACAAGTCCGGCGACAAAACGATAGAAGTAATCAGCAACTGTATTGCGCCGTTTTCTGTTTGGCAGGCGCGAATGGATGAACACATAAAAAACGGTACGGAATCAAGCGAAAACTACAGGGCACTTCTGAGTAAATATATCGACAGCAACGGATATATTATCGAAGATCTGATAAAAAAAGAACTGGAGCTGATGAAAGTCAGCGCGGATATATTGGATACTGATTTCGAGGTTCTCAGCGGCGGGGAAAAAAGCAAGTTACTGCTGGCGGCACTTTTTCTTAAACCAAACAATTTTTTGTTGATCGACGAACCGACCAATCATCTTGATCTTAACGGCAGGGAAATAGTATGCGACTATCTCAAAAGCAAAAAAGGGTTCATTGTCGTTTCGCATGACAGGCAATTTCTTGATGAGATTACCGATCACGTTTTATCAATAAACAAAAGCGATATCGAACTGCAAAAAGGCAATTTTTCTTCATGGGAGCAAAACAAACTAAACCGCGACAATTTTGAAATACAGGAAAATGAAAAACTGAAAAAAGATATCTCCAGGCTTAACAGTGCGGCGGCCAGAACGGCAGACTGGTCGGCAAAAGTCGAAAGCACCAAAATCGGCACCCATGCCGCCGACAGAGGAGCCATCGGGCATAAAGCCGCCAAAATGATGAAACGCTCAAAATCGATAGAAAACAGATTGTCAAAAGCGGCCGAGGAAAAATCAAAGTTATTGAAAAATATTGAACAGAGTGAAGATTTAATCCTCAAACCGCTTAATTACCACAGCGAAAGGCTTATCGAAGCGGAAAACATCACCGCCTACTACGGTGAAAAAAAAGTTTTCGACAAAATAAGTTTTACCGTTAACCGGGGGGACCGGTTATGCCTCTCAGGAAAAAACGGCTGCGGAAAGTCAACAATATTAAAACTGATAACCGGGCAGAGCATAAAATATGAAGGCAGTCTGAAAATGGGAGGCAGCATAACAGTGTCCTACATTTCTCAGGACACTTCATTCCTGAAAGGAAGTCTCGGAGATTTTGCCGCGGACGAAAATATAGACTATACACTTTTTCTGGCACTGCTCAGAAAGCTCGATTTTGAACGGGAACAATTCGATAAGGATATGTCGTTTTTCAGTAACGGCCAGAAAAAGAAAGTACTGATTGCTAAAAGCCTGGCTCAACAGGCACACCTGTATGTATGGGATGAACCGTTAAACTTTATCGACGTACTGTCAAGAATCCAGATAGAGAATCTGATACTGAAATATTGTCCGACAATGATTTTTGTGGAACATGACAGTGTTTTCAACAGCAAAATAGCAACTCAAACAGTTAAAATCAGCAGAGCAAAAACGGAGGGCACGCTACAAAAATGAAAATATTGTACTTTACGGCTACAGGCAACAGTCTGTATGTAGCCAAAAGCATCGGAGAAAATTTATACTCAATACCGCAGTTGGTAAAAAACGGGGAGTTTGAAATTGCAGATGAGTCCATAGGAATCGTATACCCATGTTACGGTTTCAGCATGCCGAGGCTAGTTGAAGAATTCCTAAAAAAGGCCAAACTGAAAACCGGCTATCTGTTTGCGGTTATGACTTATGGAAACATCGCCGCCTCAGGACTTAAAAATTTGCAAAATGCCGCAGCATATTCGGACCTGGAATTTGATTACCTGAATGAGATTGTTATGGTCGATAATTATCTGCCGATTTTCAGGATGGAAGCTCAGGTAAAAATGGACAAAAACATCGAAAATAATCTTAAAGACATAATCTCCGATATACGGGAAAGAAAAAAACTAAAAAAAGAAAAAGGTCTCCTGAGCAACGGAATTTCAAAAATAGCCAAAGGTTTTATGGCAAAACAATACGGCAACTGTGACAAAAAGTTCTACACTAATGAAAAATGCAATCAATGCGGCGTCTGTGTAACAGTTTGCCCCAAAGCCAATATAGAACTGAAAGAGCGGCCCGATTTCCTGCACAAATGCGATTACTGTCTCTCCTGCATACACCACTGTCCGCAAAATGCCATCCATCTGAAGGGAGAAAAAAGCAGTGTGAGATTCAGAAACGCCAACATAAGTCTCAAAGAAATAATTGATGCCAACAATATGCAAGAAACAAAAAAATAATCACACGGAGTAAAAATTGAGTAGAACAGATATGAAACAATACGGTCTTACGGAAAAAATTTCACAGGAATCTTCACTCCATGAAAATCTCTTTACAGGCCGCGTAGCATCACAATACAAAGATATCTGCAAGGTTATAACCGAATACGGAGAAATGCTTGCCGAAATCTCCGGTAAATTGCGGTTTGAGGCAAAAAGCTCAGCCGATTATCCGGCTGTTGGCGATTTTGTCATGCTCGACCGTGCTGACGGCACACGCGGCAACGGTATTATACACCATATTTTAACACGCAAAAGCCTGCTCGAGAGAAAAGCGGCCGGAGAAAGCGGAGAGGCGCAGATTATTGCCGCCAACGTAGACAAAATTTTTATTTGTATGTCTTGCAATAACGATTTCAATTTGCGCAGGCTTGAACGGTATACGGCAATAGCGTATGCCAGCAGTGCGCAGCCGGTCATAACACTTACAAAAGCGGACCTTTGCGAAAATCCGCAGGATTTTGCAGTACAGGCCGAGTCGGCAGCACCTGGTACAGAGATAATATTCACCAACGCCGGTAAAGACGGCTGTCAACCGGTCTTTGAAAAAATAAAGCCCGGGCAGACGGCAGCGTTTGTAGGGTCTTCAGGAGTCGGTAAATCGACACTGATAAATAAACTTATCGGCGAAGAAATTCTGGTCACAAAAAACATCCGCAGCGACGACAAAGGACGCCATACGACAACAGTCAGAGAGCTGTTCCTTTTGCCCTCAGGAGGTATTGTGATTGATACTCCCGGCATGCGTGAACTCGGAGTCGAAAGTGCAGATTTATCGAATTCCTTTCCGGATATTGAAGAAATTATTTTACAATGCAAGTTCTCCGACTGTTCCCATAAAAATGAACCGGGGTGTGCCATCGTAAATGCTATTACGGAAAACAGGCTTAGTCCGGAGAGGTTTGAAAATTACTTAAAACTCCAAAAGGAAGCCAGTTATATTGGCCTTGATTCAAAACAGATTGAAGATGAAAAATTTAAAAGAATGTTCGCATCGATCGGCGGCAGCAAAAATATGCGCAAATTCATAAAAGAACATTACCAGGCCAAAGGCAAAGGTGTCTGAGGGCCGGAATAATAGTTGTCAGTTGTTCATTTGTTCAACAGTTTCTTTCTGTCCCTTAAAGAGATTACAGAGTTCACGGAGATATTGCTTGAAAATATAGGTAACCATTTATGAAAACCCTGTTTTTCCTTGCAAAACGATTTTTCTCTGTGTTCCCCATCTTCTCTGTGAAGAACTCTTCCATCGTTATGCAACCCAAAGGGCCGCCGTTAGCACGACAGCCCCTGCATCTAAATCTTTACCACCGGGAAAATCACAATCGATTAAAAAACGGCCCTGAAAACATAACGGCTTATCGCTTTCTGTGAGGCCGGCGTAAACTCCATATAATCAGGATTATAATAAAGTCCGAGCACGTCCGTGTTATAGATCTTAAACCCTCCGTTCCTGGAAATAACGGCTCCTTCTATGTTTATTGAACCGCCGCCGCCGGAAGATGTAAAGTTATTTCCGGCCAAAAACATACCGCGAAGCATTGTATCATTAGCATTGATAATATTTTCATCGGCGAGAAACGGACGAAAAACCAAATGACTTTTCCCTGTTCCGGAAATCGCTGCCGGGAAAGGGACAACCGTTTTACCGGATTTCTTTACTACTTTAACACTGCCGCCTTTCTCTTTATATACTTTAAATTTAACACGGCTCAGATCACCGTTCATTGCACTACCCGTCGATTCATAGCCATACATAGCCTCGCTTATAACATTAAAGGAATTGTTTCCGTTTGTGGTAACATTTTTATTTTTATATTTACCGTATTTATAGGACGCAAGAGACGGAGAGCCACCGCTTCCCTCCACAAAATAATGTCTGTCAATCGAAGCTGCCGGCAAATCCGGATTGATACGGCTGACCTTCATAGCCCCTGCCTGCTCCATAAGAGACTTAAAGTTTATAGCAAAGCTTTCACTCACGGAATTGTTATCATAGGAATTTTCCGACAAAAAATTTCCCGCCGTCAGAGGATGAGCGGAATTCATAACCGCCTCAACCTCGTACTTGTCCTTCATCGAAGCCGGGAGGCCCGAATAAGCGGTTTTATTCTCCTCAAGTAAAGATGGTATTCTGTTGATACCGAACCTTAACCTTATGTTGCCGTTTTTATCAACCTCATTATTGGAATTAAGCGGGACATACACATAAAAATCAGTATTATCACTGGCAAAATGACCGTCATGAACCCATATTTCAATAAAATTACCGATTTCAGTCTTAGCCTCGGGAATGACCGAATCAAGATTGGCTGTTTCGGTATTGGCTTCATAATAAATTATTGCGCCCTTGATCAAATTGACTGTTGCTCCTCTGCGGGAACCGTTGCCGGCTTCCCATTTATATGAATATCCGGGATCCTCAGACGGATATCCCTCCAGATACTTGCCGGAAATAGCGGTCGCAAGCGACATGTTTATCTGCCCCTCATTATATTCATTTACAGATTCAAAAGCAGTTCCATCAATACCGTCACCAACAAGTGTACTATTTTTAGAAATCATTGTTTTTGCATATTCGAACGGATCTGCACACTTAAGCTCTTCAAGCTTCTGTTTTAAACTGATGCCGTCATAGACCGTCCGCAAAAGCTCAGCAGCCGCTTCGTTTTCATTGGAACTATTAATTTTACGGCTTAAAAATACATCCCATACGCCCTTAACATAACTCTCTATTCCGTTGTCAATTGTCCCCGTTGAAGGAATAATTCCGATATTGCCGTCCGCATATACGGAAACGCCTTCATTCCCGGCGGTGCCAAAATAGGGACTTCCCTGAAAAAAAACATTGCCGGTTGAATAGACGGCTCCATGTCCGGAAAAATATCCCTGAACAATAAGATTGGAAGCAATACCGTCTGAGGAAGCAGTGAGTTCAAGCGAAGGGCTTGAACCTGTAAAAGAAGTACGGATATTTTTTTCACAAGACAGCAATATGCTGCCGTTGGAAGGTGATAACTTCTCGGTCACTCCCAGAAAAAGACTGCCGTTGCAACTGACTTTTCCGGAAATTTCAAAACAAGGCTCAGCTTCCCCATTAGAAGAGAAACGGTAATTGCCGCCTCCCAAACTGTTTAATTCTTTTATGGAATTACCGACATACAGGGCAGGAGAATCCGGGTTGGCAACTTTAAAGTCAGAAGAAAAGAACCACTTCTTTTCAGAAATACAGTAAATATATCCACCGGGCTCCAGACTGGATACCCGGCCGGAGTTATCGGTAAGGGAATCAAAAGTCACCGATCCATATTCGGAAAGAAGTTCATCAGTGCGTGACAATGACGAATCTGATAAATCAATATTAATACCCAGTTCCGGAATTTTTGTTGAACTCTTCTGCAGAGAAATATTAACCCGATCCATTTTTATATCAGCCGCATGGACGGTACCGTCAGCAACATCGAGGCAGTTCTTCTTGAAGTAAGACGAAACAGCAACATTGCCGAGAGTGCGGATTTCACCGCCGGAGCCGTCTTTTGACCTTATTTTCATTGATGAATTAAAAGAATCAAGTGAAAGTGAGATATCCTTGCGGGCCAAGGAAGAAGAGGTACTGCCGGCATAACCGGAAATATCGGCAAAACCCTGCGCATACTTTACACTCCTATTGGCAACCCCTTTAACTATCAGACACATCATATTTTTAGGAACGCTTTTATATTTTTCCAATTTACCGTTTTTCAGCAAAAACGTCTCGGAGGCCTTAGAGCTTAAAAGATTGTTACAGGACACATAATCCGACTCTGAAGCCGAATCCCGAGAGAATGAAATAATAAATTTGGATCTGTAACTGCTGCCGTTATATCCAAAATAACCGACAACAACACCGTCATTCCTTTCGTCAATTTTCAAATCACCCAGTGTAAAACTTTTTCTGATGCTAATATTCCCGGGAGAAGAAGGTTTTTCAAAAGACTGCATCCAAGTAGGATCCTGATAAATTCTCAGCCTTGCATACTCAAGTCCCGATAAAGCAGCGTAACCCGCCTGTTCTCCGTCGGAAAAATTTACCGACATTTTCAGCGAGTTGGAAGCAGAGGTTGCAAGCAAAGTACAAATCATTATAATGATTGTCAGTAAAAGCATTGTCGTTATTAATACTAAACCCTTTTGTGAAAATTTCCGTCTGAATAGTTTCATAATAAGAGTCACCTCTTCAACAAAAAATTGTTAACATGTTGTAAATACATTGTTACAAATGTTTCTGTTTTGTTAATAATTTGTTAACAATTTTATTTTAACACAAATTTTTAACAAAAACAATAAAATTAAAAGAAAATATGTTAGAGTAAAGCAGCTAATTAAAATGGCCGAAAGAACGAAAGAAATACAGATAATTTCATATAATCCGGCGTGGAAAAAAGAGTTTCAAAAAATTAGCGTCATGATAAGGAGGCTCATCGGCGACCTGATAATAAAAATAGAGCATGTAGGCAGCACTTCCGTAAAAGGTCTGGCGGCAAAACCTGTTATAGATATAGATGTTGTAATCGAAGATTACCGTACGTTTCCTGAAGTTACGGATCGTCTTGAGAAAGCGGGCTATATTTATCAGGGAAATCTCGGTATTGAAGGAAGAGAAGCTTTCCAGCGCAGGTTTAACGATGGTTTTATGAAATACCATCTTTACGTATGCCCGTCCGACGGCAAAGGGTATCTGGAGCACATGGCTTTAAGAGATTATCTCCGGGAACATGAAGATGAAAGGAAAAAGTATCAATTACTGAAAATAGAGCTGGCAAAAAAACACAGATTCGACATAGATTCATATTGTGACGGCAAAACGAACTTTATAAAACAGATACTGCAAAAAACCATCTATAAAAATTCACACGGAACAGGATACTGACAATTTTCAACGGAGGAAAGGGTTGAAGCAGCCAAAGGCTAATTTATATAACAGGCTTTAGATGCCGATGTAATATTTTTACTTTGTAAATAGAAATACGGAAGGAAACGGTTATGGCAAATCCACTAAAGCGATGGACTCTTAAGTCGGGGGCAATGGAAAATCTGCGCGATCTGGGAGGTTATGCATGTGAGGGAGGAGTTACAAGATACGGGGCAATACTGCGCTCTGATCAGGTTTACAGTCTGACCGAAAACGACAAAGAATTCCTTCTTAAAAAGGGCCTTACGGATATTATAGATCTGAGAGACGCCGAAGAGTGTCAGGCTTTCCCAAATTCATTTCTCAGTCATAAAACGGTAAAACTGAACTCCATGCAGTCACCGCCGATAATGGACTGTATTCATATCACAAAACCTGAAGGCATATGTATGGGAGACGACTATGTAGAAAGAATAGAAAAACTGGGAGATTACTTTGCCAAAGTCATTGAAGCCGTCTCCACCGTTTCCGGGCTGACAATTATACACTGCATGGCCGGAAAAGACAGAACGGGAATTACCTGCGCACTAATACTTCTTATCCTAGGTGTTGACGAACGCGATGTGATCGCCGACTATCAACTCAGCGCAACTTTCCTGAAAGATCGCATTGAGCAGTATAGAATCCAATACCCCGATCTTCCCCAGTATCTAAGTAATTCAGATCCGAAAAATATGGAGATGCTCATAGACCATCTTAACAAAAAGTACGGCGGACCTCTCCCCTATCTGAAATCAAAAGGACTGACGGATGACGCTGTGACCGGAATACGGACACTGCTTGTCGCAAAAGAATAATTTTAACACCGGATAATCTGATTCAAAAAAAGCCCTGTTCAAAATTTTGAACCAGAGCTTTTTTTAAATCAGATTGACAAACAGAACAGATTTTGTATTTCATCACGCTAGCCGGGAAAGTCTAAACATATTGCTATATCCTGTAATAAAATCTACACGTTAATTGTTATATTATTCACAACAAATTACCGTTTTATTCCTTAATCATAACTTTTTGCCGGTTAAGGACAACTATATACTTATAACCTAATTCATCATCCTTGCTTTTACAGCAGTAATATGCATCATACCCTTTAAGCACGGCAAAACTTCCCGCATCGCTGAAAAGATTTTTAGCCTTTTGCGACATTTTATGATGATATCTGAATCGTTCAAACTCGTCTTGAACAGCAGTGCTTTCATATCTGCTGTAATACTTTTCCGGGTTCTCGTATTTAGCAACCTTGGCGTCGGAAGACAAAAGCATCTCCATTGTCACACCATTCGCCCCCTTATACCGGTCTGAAACTCTGGTGTCATACGATGCATAAGTTCCGCGCCCGTACATGCATCCGCCCTTGGAACCGCCGCTGAAAAGTTTGCCGTGTTTAAAGTCGTCAGCCATTTGTCCGGCAGATATTTCTTCACTTGGTTCAACACCCCTGTAAAAAACAGGCTGTTTTTTGGCTTCCTGATCAAATTGCGCAGATGTTAAAACCTGAGGCAAAGCGTCATATCCGAATTTATTAAGCACCGCAGAAAAAGCACTGCCGTCCTGAACGTCAAGCTCTTTTTTACGGGGATTAATATCGGCGGCAATTTTATTGGCCAATTCCACAAGCTCATCCAGAGACAGCTCGTCCCTGTTTTCCATCTTATAAATCGCATCCATCGCCGCCGCTGCCGCCGCGGAAACATGAGGGGTGCCGGTAATACATGAAACGGCAATGTTTTTTGCATTGCTGAAAAATTTGCCGAGCTTATCGGTTATCAGCCCAAAGCCCTTGCGGTCACCGGCAGCCTTTACATCATCAGGCTTATCTGTTGGAGAAAGGGAATTCGGCAAAGCAGCATTAACAATAGCAGAGTGTTTCAGAACCGTAACATTCTGCGATAATGCGGACGACGAATCGGCTGATGCCGAAAAACTGTCCGCAGGCACAGCAACAGCAGTATTATCACTCTTTTGTGCCTGAGCATAATTCACTGCCGCCGTATTATTAAGATTGAAATTATTAGCGCCTATCGTATTCATCAGTAAACGGCTCTTTCAAAAAATGTCAAAACCTAAGCAAGGGGCACTTAGCTCCTAATTATAACTTTAAAACAATTGTCAGACCAATTCAAGTATTCTATTGTTAAAAAAATATTAATTTAAAAGCACATAAAAAACTGACTCAGTTTACATACCAGGCATCCTAACGGATGTTTTCATTTATAGTTGTGCGGGCTTGACCATCAATCTCAAAACAGCGGGGGGGGGGCGCAACACATTTTTAGGCAGCGGCACACTTTTATTTCTTTAACCATACACCGGTGATTTCCCCGAATACATATTTACGGTAATGCTCCGATGTTTTGTATTCTTTTTTTAGATAGTCCTGTGCTTCCGGTGTGTAAAAATCGCCGGGATCAGGTCTGGTAATTTGCGTTAATTTACATTCAATTATGAGTCTGGCTTCTTTAAAAGACATATCTCCGGAAGGAGTCCGCACGGCTGTCAATTCAACCTCTTTCATTTTATCACTGCCCCGACCCGACTTATCTCCCAAAATCATCGTTCGCGGCCGGTATTCATTAGAAAAATACGACAGCGTATACGTTTGTTCTTTTTGAATCATTTCCAGCGTATAACGGTCCGAGCGCAACACACACCAGGCAGACGGTTTCCTGAAAAGCACCCCCAAACCGCCGCCGCTGCCGATCATGGAGTTGTAATGCAGTTCCCTGCCCGCAGTAATAACATAAGGCTCTTTTCCGCTCAGCATAAAGACATTATCACCGATATCTTCCGGAGAGATACGTTTAAATAACTGTTCAAAATTCATATTGTAAACACTCCTGTAATACTTTTTATGTTACTATTATAGATGTATTGCTGCATAAATGCCCGATCATAATTAGTTTTTTTATTATAGTATAAAAAATTCTTAATTGTTACAATTTACAACCTATATTATATTGTTTTAACGGACAGTCTGTTAATAAGTTAATTAATTTATCTATTTTAAAATATTTCTAACATGATTCAATATTTTACCATATTAGTTAATTTTTAATTCATACTATACTTTAAGCACGAATAAATGTGTTTGATAATGAAACAGATTAATTTTTATATTTTTCATCTATACTCTAATAATTTACGAAATAAGGCTGTTTATTTGTGTTAAACTGAATATCTTAGATGATTTAACGGCAAAAATAGATTTTTACATTTATCCATATTTTTATTTTACAATCTAAAATAAATCATAAAACATATATTTTTTAATTATAAAGTATATTTTTATTAGTTTTTGATTTATTGAAACAGCAAAAGATTACCTTAAGTTATTTATTCTACAGATTAAATATTTATTAATTTATAATATTTTTCCATTATACACTACCATTTAAAGAGATTTTAAACTTTAATAAGTCTTTTCAGACTACGTCGATGCATACCATTTAAACACTTGAGCTCCCCCATAAACTTGTAAGAAAAAATCTTCCGAAGCGCCGAGCTTATAGTAACGTCAAAAAATAATGCTCATTTCAGCTTTAGAGCAAACTGCACAAATGTAGACAATACTTTATAATGCACGTGAAGAATACAAATATGCCGTGGCCATTACCAAATGATTTGCAAAAAAGAATTATCACTGTAAAAATACCGGATAGTTTTTATATGATGGGTATCCATAATTAAATCAAGTTGCTCTAATTATGGATACCCGCCTCCGCGGGTATGACATCCTAATTGCATTGAATCATTACGGATTTTTTGATGTTACTATAACTCGCGATGACAATAAAAAAGATAAAAAAAATGAGGCACCAAATCATCTAAAATTCAGCACCTCAAAAAATAAATTCCTCTAAACTAAATTGATTGAAACCGGCGGAGATGCTAAGGCAAAACAGATTTCGACGAGTGGGCGTAGTGAATCATTAAGTTAAGAGAAAAAGGTTCCCTCACAGAGAAGAGGAGAACACAGAGAGTTTTACCCGGTATTTATTCTCCGTGGCCTTTGTGCCCTTTGTGAGAAACCATTCTTGAATTATGAAAAAAATTACGCGATTAACTCGCTCCACTCGTCATTGCGAGCCTGTAAGGCGCGGCAATCGAGGCATTTATTTTTCTGGATTGCTTCGTCGGTAGCCTCCTCGCAATGACAAGGATCGTAAAAACGGAGATTTAAAACCTTAACTTAATGACATTGAGCGGGACTACGTCGAACGAGCGAGCCGATAGCCTGACGTAGCCTCTCCGCCGATTTCATTACATCAAATCACTAAATTTGTTCAAAACAAGGTCAGACAACGGAGGGCGATTGCGCCTAAGCGAGGCGTAGTCTTTTCTACGTTGAGCGAAGGTGACAATCGATCCTACGTTGTATCACCGCAGTTTTCAACAAATTTTACTGATTGTATTTGAGCATTTTTAAGCTCTCCGCCTGATGCAGCACATCCTCTTCATAGAACAACGCCGTTTTATATCTGCGTGACATATACAGCTCCATCTGATCGCCTCTGTGATCTTTGGCATTGAGGAACTCGCTGCCAAGCGCATACGCACCCTGACCGGGAGGAAGAACGCTGACGCCTTTCATCCAGAAGCGGTCGGCTTCCCACATAAGGACTGCGCTGGCGCGGTTACCGGCATAAAACGATTCAAATGCCGACGGGGCAGGCTGCTTTCCGGGTTCAACGGGGTTGGCAAGCGTAAACGATGTATAATTTATCTTCATTCTCCATGAAGAGGGCTCAACACCGTTTCTGGTTTTCAGTGATGAAACGGCTTTTTTAAGCGTTGACTCGCAAAGAGCCGAGAGGTCTTTGCCTTTAAGAAAATCGTAGGGAATGTTTGAACGGCTCATTATACGGTATACAAGCGGCGCCCCATAAGAATTCATTGCATATCTTGAATACTCACCGGTAAGTTCAGGGCAAACCTCATTGACAAACTCGGAGAGCCACGTCTGGAACACGGCTACTCCGGGAGCATCGAAACATCCGTCCGCAAGAGGCGTATACTCCCCGTTCCATGCGTTAAGATAAGTAACGGCAGTCTTTACATCCTCATCCGTGCTGCCGGCGACAGCCTCTACAAGCAGGCGTTTCAAGTCTGATGCATAAATATCGCTGTTGGTGATTTTACGGTCTATTTCGTTAAGATCCAGAAAAGAAAATTTTCTCTCAACAGGGGAATCTATAAATGATTTGACATGATCAATTCTGTTTTGAGCGCCCCAGTAAATACATTTCTCACCGTTGTTCCAATTTATTGAAGGCTTGGAATTCCAGTCGGCATAATAACCTCTTACCGACTCTCTGGCCATCGGCAGTTTGTCCGAGGGCACAAAGCCTGACCATTCGGCATCACCTCTTCCATCAACAGGAAGTCTCGTATCTACTGTAGACGGTCTGACGGGATATTTTCCGGCATGGAAAAAAACCGGACTCTGGCGCCTGTTGATATAAAAGAAATTTGTTGATACAGGATAATCTTTTACAGCTTTAATGAAGTCATCGGCACTTTTAGCTTTAAGGATATTGAACAGATTCATCCAGGAAGAAACCATGTCTTTAGGGGTAACCGAACATTTTTTCGCATAAGCAACCGGATACTTCTCATTTGAACGGTCTATACTGACTACAGGACCGTGGACTGTTGTGTATACATCGAAAAAGTCGGTCTTATCGCCTTTTATATCAATAATACAGGTTTCTTTTTTAAGCTCACTCCAGGACGTTCCGTTCCAGTATTGAGATTTGTTCGCCGGATTGAGATTTTCAACATAATAATCCAACTGATTATCAAGACCTCCGGTTATAGTCCATGCTCCATCGACATTCTGGCCCATTGAAAGCCCCGGAAGGCCGACACTCTGGAAGCCCATAGCCTGAATATTTTTGCCATGCAAACCGCATTCATAAAAGAACGGCGGGTCGGTGTATCCAAACTGCGGGCCGGACAAAAGCATTGAATTTCCGGTATCACTCTTCTTGGGGAAAAGCACTACCGCATAGCTGCCCATTCCATACGGAACAGCAAATTTGGCAGAAACACGCCTGTTTTCCGCCGCATCTTTTTTCGCGTTTTTCAATGCCATACCGACTGAAACCTTATCAAAAACAGGAGATGCCGGAGCCACGAATGTCGCCATCGAATCGTTCAGCATTACGATACTGTCAAAAATCAGGCTGCCGTCAATTTCGCCGTATTTCGACTTAAATCCGGCAAGCAAAGAAGCGTTGACGAGTTCCTCGTCACTGTCGAATAAATATTTATGGCGATCCATAGCTATTTTTACGACATCGACAAAACTCCACTCTCTCGGTTCAAGATGAAAAGCCTTAAACTCTTTGGAAAGCTTGGAATCGGGAGCGGCCAAAACCTCTTTTATACGGTAGTTTACACCGGCGGCAAAAGCTTTGAATAAAGCCTTTTGAGTCTCATCCATATTATTAGCTATATGAAGGAGCTGCTCCCCGTAAGGCAGGTAACGCCGGTTAATCCTGTCATACTCAAGATACTGTTTCCCGAGATATTTTGCCATCTCTCCGGAAGCAGACAAACGGCATATTTCCATTTGGAACAACCGGTCGGACGCCATTGCATATCCCTGACCGAACATAAGAGCTTCATCAGTCTGGGCGTAAATATGCGGCACACCATAATAATCCCTGACTATTTTCACATCCTCGGCAAAAACAGCGGCAGAGAGAGAAACGGTCAGAATTAATGATGCAAATATAACTCCAAGATGTTTAAACATAGGCAATCCTCCAAAAAATTATAAAACGTACCCCCGCAAAAGCAGGGGTACGTAACGGCTATAACTAGAACCCTTTTATCGACAAATCACTGAGATACTGATAGAGAAGCCTTACCCCCACAGCAGTAGCACCTTCTTTCGGCACATAAGGATTTCTCACATAAAGATGGATTGAGGAGTCAATCGTGGCCGTTCCGGCGATATCAATATGAGCCCACTTGGTGTCACCGACAAATTCTTTAAGGAACATGGCGGCGGTAATAGTACCGGCAGGGCGGCCGCCGCTGTTTTCGATATCGGCAACATCACTGCGGATCTGCATCGCATATTCACTGTAAAGCGGCAGTTCCCAAAGTCTCTCACCGGTCTTGTCACCGGCAGTCTTTAAATTGTCTATAAGTTCATTGTTGTTACCCATAACGCCCGAAACATGATGGCCAAGGGCAATAACGACAGCTCCGGTGAGCGTAGCAATATCGATCATAAACTCTACGCCCTTACGCTTTGTATAGGTAAGCGCGTCGGCAAGCAGCAGGCGGCCCTCGGCATCGGTATTAAGAATTTCAATGGTCTTCCCCTCGAGTGAACCGATTATGTCTCCCGGTTTATAGGCGTGGCCGGAAACCATATTTTCCGCCATCGGCATAACGGCGACACAGTTGATCGGCAAATTAAGTTCAGCGGCACTTTTTATAGCTCCGAAAACAGCGCCTGCGCCGCCCATATCGCAATGCATGCGGAACATTGAGTCTCCCGGTTTCAAATTATAGCCGCCGGAATCAAAGGTAATTCCCTTACCGACAAGGCCGACCCATTTACCGCCGGGATTGCCTTCATATGAAAGCTCAATAAGCCTTGGCGGAGCTTCACTTCCTCTGGCAACATTCCAAAAAGCCATCATACCCTCATCCTGAATCTCTTTCTCATCAAGAATCCTCACCTTTATAGGCGTATCTTTTACGGATGCTTTAGCGATTGAAGCAAATTCCGCAGGAGTCATAACACTTGCAGGCTCATTTACAAGATCTCTGACAAGATTGGTATTCTTGGCCAAAACGAAGCCTTCCGAAAAACCGGCTTTAAGCTCCGGCAGATTTGACTGCTCGCTGTCGGCGATAATCAATTCTTCAATCGTATCACGATATTTTTCAGCCGTTTTTTCACTCATATATTTGGTAAACTTATAAAGACCCATTATAACGCCTTCAACAATGGCACGCGCGCTCTCCCTGGGGCTAAGACCATAAGTGGTAAAACTGTCGACGGCAAGGGATTTTGCATGAATCCTGCGGCAATTCCTTGCAGCAATGGCGACAACGGATCTGATACGATCCAAAGTAAGATCTTCACGCTTTCCAAGGCCAATCAAAAGCACTCTCTGAGAGCCGATACCGTTGACATGAAGCATCGCAAACTCTTTATACTGGCCGCGAACTTCACCCGAAGTGAGCAAACGACCGATCTGGCCGCCCAAAATTCTATCGAGCCAGGACAAGCGGCCCTTAAGCTCTTTTTCCCCCTGAAACAGAGTTACCAGAAGCATTTCAGCCCTTAAATCTTCAAGGGGCTCAACAGTTGTTGTTAAATTCATAAAACCGTCCTCCACATATTAACGTAGCAAATAAAAGATTTCTACAATTTTTTCAACATTTTTAGTTCTATAATTTATCCCAATTTTCCTTGTCTGTTATATGTAAAATGAAAGGGAAACAAAGCTGCTCAAAAGAATTAAAAAGAATATCTCAGGTAATTACCGCGCTATCGGGTAAAAAGTGATTTTAAATGGTATACGGAGGATAGTTTATGCCAAATGAACGTGAAGGCCTTTTTGGTGTCTGCGGGTTCTATTGCGGTTCCTGCCCAATTCATATAGCATACAGAAAAGGCATTGATTTCCAGAGGAAATTGGCCTCCGCCCTGTCACAACACATAAAAAAACCTGTACAGGTAACGGACATACAGTGCCCCGGATGCAGACAGGCAGCGACGGACAAAGACTCATGGGGCTTCAAATGTAAAATAAGGAATTGTGTTCTCGACAGGGAAATAGATAACTGCTCGGAATGCAAGGACTTCCCGTGTGAACAGCTATTGGCATTGTCCGACACTTATGACGATATTCCAATCACCCAGCTTCAGGAATATAATGAATTGGGTCTTGACAAATGGCTTGAACTTATGGAAGTCAGATGGAAATGTCAAAAATGCACCGGAGCAATAGAAGCTTCCACTAAAAAATGCGGCACCTGCAACAAAGATCATTCTCAGCACGTAAACGAAACCATTAAGAAACAACCTAATAAAGAGAACGGTTAATAACAAGACGGAGGCATTCATACTATGAAAAGCTCCCTGCAACCAGGAATGACACTTCAGGGAAGATACAAAATACTTGAACGCATCGGTTCGGGAGGCATGGGACATGTTTTCAGGGCGGAAGCTCTGCGCCTGAATAAAGACTGTGCGCTGAAAGAGATGCAGGATCATTTTATAGATCCGGAAGAAAGAGCGAAAATAGCTGCACAGTTCATGAATGAAGCCCAGACCCTTGCAAAACTGGATCATCCCGGAATACCGCATATACTTGACACCTTCGAGGAAAATGAAAAACACTACCTGGTAATGGAGTATGTGGAAGGCCAAACCCTTGAAGATGTAGTGATGAATTCCCCTGATTATCTGAGCCAAAATCAGGTTCTGGGGTGGGTCTGGCAAATAATAGATGTCCTCGAATACCTCCATACATTGCCGGAACCGGTTATTCTCAGAGATCTGAAACCGGCCAACATAATGGTCACTGATGAAGGCAGAATAAAAATAATTGATTTCGGAATAGCAAAAATATTTGAGCATTCCGCCAGTCAGACGAAAACAAGAATGAAAGGTTCCGGAAGTGCCGGTTTTGCTCCTCCCGAGCAGTACGGCAGTGCCGGCACAGATAACAGATCCGATATATATTCGCTTGGGGTAACGATCTATTACCTGCTCACAAGGTTAATATTGCCGGACTCCGTAGACAGAATTTTAAACGGCGGAGCTATGGACGCGATGTCCAAATTCAACCCCACGGTAACCGAGCCACTCGATAAAATGATTGAAAAAATGGTGCAGCTCAAACCGGAAGAAAGGTTTCAGGGTGTCGACAAGCTGAGACTGTATCTCAGTGAACACAGTCTAAAGGGCGAATTTATGCCTGTAACCGTAAAAAGAATCCAGACCATAATACCGCCCAAGGCCGAGCTGGAAGAAAAAGCCAATGAAGTAAATAAATGGAAAGCCGAATACGAAACGGCAAATTCTCCGGCACTTAAAAAACTTACTCTCGAAGACGTATATAAAGGCAGCAAAAAACCGGGAGCGGAAGAAGAAAAAACGATTCCTATTGCTGCTCCAGATCCCTTGCCGCCTACGAGCGGACTGGCGGGAGCAATTCAGAAAAATGCCGCCACAAGACAAGGTTCCGGCGAAGAACCGGCCCAGGCAAACATAAGCAGCCAAAGGCCAAGATACATGTCCGAGGCGATGATCAGCAAACCGCCGCCTATGGAAACAGCCAAGCCGTCTGAAAGTTCACCCTGGCTGACTGTTTTGGTTGCCTTGACAATACTCATTTTCCTCGGAGGCGGAGGATTCTTTATTTTCAAATATGCAGCCGGTCCTCAAAAACCACAGCCTGTTCCCTCACCGACGGAGACACAACAAACACCGGCTCCTTCACCGACAGAAACACCAAAACCTTATACTGAAAAAATAATTGAAGGTGAAATTTCGACAATTGAAATTGGAAAAGATGATGTAAAAATAAGAATCCAGACAGAAAGCGGGTTCACGAGTCTTGTTGTTGCCAAAAAAGAGCTGCCGGCCAAAGTAAAGGCAGGAGCACAGGTACAGGCTTCCTATAAGGTTCCGAAAAACAGTTCGCAGGCAAATCCTCCATGGCGGATTTTAAATATGACCGTCTTAACGGAAGCTCCCGATACTGTCGCGCCGCCGCCTATAC
This sequence comes from Candidatus Xenobia bacterium, assembly GCA_031551355.1. Lineage (GTDB taxonomy): Bacteria > Vulcanimicrobiota > CADAWZ01 > CADAWZ01 > CADAWZ01 > JAVBNT01. The sequence goes on from JAVBNT010000010.1 coordinate 43,819, forward strand.
ATAAAACACCTCAGCCGGTAAAGACAAAAGCTCCGCAACCGGCATATACTCCCAGGTATACACCCGCACAGCCGGCGTATACTCCTAAATACACCCCACCTCCGGCACAGCCGAGCAGGCCTAAGCCACCGCCTTCATCCGGAGGGAGTTCCGGAGGAAGCACGTCAAGCGGCGGCAGCTTTACACAGCCCAAGACAAATTATTAATTATGATGAACGGAGGTTTTCATAAAATGAAAAAAATAACCGTGACAAGTGTTGTAATCGTCTCTCTGGTATTACTTTTTACCGCCAGCCTGTTGGCGGCCAATGCCAAATCGCTGATGGAACAGGGAAACAGCCTGGTCGTAAAAAAACAATTTCAGCAGGCAGTAAAAGTCTATCAGCAGGTGATTTCAATGCAGCCAGGCAACGCACAGGCAAGAAACAATCTTGGATACACATATGCACAGATGGGTTCTTATAAGGAAGCCATCGAAGAGTATGAAGAGGCACTAAAAATAAAACCGGACTATAAAGAGGCGGAAAACAACCTGCTTGCCTCCATCAGCCAGTACTGCCAGGATTTAATTGACGGCGGAAAATACTCCTCTGCCGCCGAGCTATTGCAGGGAGCCATAAAACGCTTTCCCAAAGCCGGAGAATTATATTATTTTCTTGGGGTAACGTATCAGGCCCAGGATAAATTCAGGGAAGCCTTTGAGCAATGGAAAAAGGCTTCGGAAATTAATCCCAATTCCAGCACGGCAAGCTATGTCAAAGCAATCGAAAAGTTGATGAAAAGAGATATGAACGGCGCCGCCGCGGATCTGAAGGAATCGCTCAAAAAAATGCCCGAAAATGCATATGCAAGAAATATGCTGGGTATAATACAGACCCAGACCGGCAAAATAGAGGAAGCTCAGAAAACATTTGAAGAAGCCGTTAAATACAAGCCAAACTATGTGGAAGCATATCTTAATCTGGCTTTCATTGCCGAGAGACAGGGCAGAAACGATGACGCCATCAAATACTATAAGACCGCAACCATAAAGAACCCGTATTCCGTTAAGGGCCTGATGGCGATGGGAAAAATATATTTTCAGAGCAATAAATATTTTGATGCCGAAAGCTGCTATAAAAGAGCCCTGAGAGTACACCCGCTATCGGTTGATCTGCATAAATCTCTCGGATTCACATATGCGAAGCAGAACAAATACCCTGAGGCAATAAAAGAGTTTGAAACCGCTGTAAGCATAAAGCCGGATGACGCCGAGGCAAACTATGCACTTGGACTTATATACAAGTCCGTAAATGACGAAAGCTACAAGCAGAAAGCAATTGCCGCCTTCCAGCAGACAATTGCCGCCAATCACAGCGAATACAGTCCGCTGGCCCAACAAAAATTAAATGAAATGAGTTCTTCGGGAGCTTCAGTGCCGTCGAGGCCCGGTAATCCTCCCCCTGTTCAATCTTCACTGATTACCGCAGAAAGCCCTGAAGGAGACATCTCTATAGGCATAAATACCGAATGGACGGAAGTTCCGGCCGGAACCGACGGCAGCGACAAATTTCTGTGGTTAATGGCACATCTGAAAAAAGGCCTGATGTTAACCGTATACAGACCGCAGCCGGTAGCTTCCGACGATCTTAAAGCAGTAGCCAGAATGGCAAAAACACAGGCGACGGCAGGATTGTCGTCAGTAAAAGAAAGTGATACCACCATCGGCGGGCATAAAGGAATACTATTTGAAGGCAAGACACAGGATAATAAAATCAGGCGCGCCTACGTTACGGTAAATAAAGGCAAGGCGTATATAATCACGGCGGAAGCTCCCAGAGCAGATTTTTTGCCGGATATTGACGCAGTAATATCGACAGCGGTAATAAAATAGCCGTCACGGTAATGGGGGGAGTTTAATATAGAATGCTAAAAAAAACAGCTTTATACATATTTGTTATCTTTACAGTTTTATTTCTATCTTCGGCAGTACGCTGTTACGCGGCATCGGAGCAGCCGGAAAAAGACAAAAAACAGACAACAACACCGGCGGAAAAAGATAAGAAAAACGGCAAATTAAAATTTAGCCTGAAGCACAAAAATATTTATGCTTCGAGCAGTTTGAGCGGCAAGGGCGCCGATCTGGCTACATCCTACGATACCTCCATCTATGAGGCAAGCCTCTTTAAAAGCACAACTGTAGCCAACGGCAGTCTGGTCACACAAAATTCCCGCTATCCCATGGCCTCAAGCTGTGCATTTACCTCGGAGACATTCCTTGACTGGATCTACAGCATTAATCCGCAGATGTCCGCCGGGCTGTCGGTAAAAGTATATACAAATTCGGATACCGACAAGGAAGGCGCTCCCGGTTCACCTTACCAGAGAACATCAAGAGTTTTCGGGGTTATGATGCCTGTCGGCAACTTCACAGGTATGTCTCCCGGTATGCCGGGAGTCTCATCCGTCCCTCTGCCCGGATTTTATGTAGGGCTTTGGAACTTTTTTTTATCCGGAAAAACGGAAAACAGCTCCTGGAAGCTGGAAATAGGCGATCTCTATCCGTCCATGGGTAAGCAATACAACAAATACCTCAATATGGAGCATTTTCTGTTCCGCACGCCGGTATCGCAAATGAGCATCTTCGGTCACTGGAACAGACAGGACAAATATTATTCCGAAGTAGAGCCAATCTCAAGAATGCCCGGCTATGGAGCAAAAATAAGCGGCCGCAGTGGAAAGGTTAATTACGAAGCGTTTACCCTTAAAAACGATGAGACGCCGATAACCCTCGGACAGGAATTTTCTTACTACGGCGTCAGAGCCGGCCTTGCCGATACCGCATACCGCGCGGCTTTAAGTTTTATCGGCTCCGAGCAGGATCTGTTCGGCAATGCCGCCGGTTCGGGAGTAAAAAACAAAAAAGAAAACCTTCTGGGCTTAGAGGTTGAGTATGATCTGACAAAATCAATCGGATTTTATGGCGCAATGGGTTTTTCAGACTATCATGAGGATGGCGGGCGCAGCGGACAAAATTTCAGCGGCAACGCGTTTGTCGGCGGTATTATGTATAAATCAGCGGATGAGAAGTTTAAGGCTGATATCAGATATCAGCATGTAGATCCTAATTTTGAACCGATAGGACATCATAAAAATTCCATATATCCTTATAATTACGCCGGTCCAAGAGCAGAGATACAATATAGCTGGGCAACGGAAAAAGAAAAAAAAGAAGGACAAAACTTTGTCCAGTTGAGTTACAGTGACTATTCACAGATAAACCCTGACATAAACACCGTAAAAGGAAGAGGAGCAAATTCTTTTTCAAAATCCGACTACCTTTTCCCGGATGACGGCAGGTCCGATTTCACCAACGGCAGTGCCGGACATGTAAAAATACTTTCTCCGGAACTTAATGTAACATTTAGAAATTCTATTTTCGAATTAGGCGGCTATTATGAAAAAATGAATCTGGAAAAAAGCCTGAATTCAATGTCGGAAAGTTACAATAAACAGGTTGACAATTTTTCTCTTTGGGGGGAATTAGACTTAATCAAGAATACCGAGTTTTTTTTCGGATACCGCGAAGTCAATTTTTCAGGAAGCTGGCTGCAAAAAAGTAATCCGTATTCATTCAATCAAAAAGCAACCATCCCCAAGATCGGCATAAACTATGACAATGAAAGAGATTTCAAGGTCTCCGCACAGGTGCATTTTTACAGCTACAATGATTATTCAAACTCAATAACGGAAAGTGAAGTTGCTTCCGACAACGACTGGAGAGGAACTCTTTTTCTTTTAGAAACCAATATAAAATTCTAAAGCAACCGGCCTGGCGGTTCAAACGGTAAAAATGTAAAGGAGAAAAAAATGTCCCTTATAGAGAAAGCGCTTGATTTCAACCGCAATTTTGTAATTAGCGAAAGTTACAAACCCTATGAGACATCAAAAGATCCGTCGCAGAAACTTCTGATACTGTCCTGTATGGATACAAGGCTCACAGAACTGCTGCTTAAATCCATAAATCTGAAAAACGGCGATATAAAATTAGTAAAAACCGCCGGTGCACTGATCTCCAGCCCGTTTGGCAGCGTTATGCGGAGCATTATTGTCGGAGTATATGAATTTGATATCAGCGAGATCTGGGTTATAGGCCACCATGAATGCGGAATGGCACACATCGACATCAGTGAGATGATAGAAAAGTTCCGTCAACGCGGAATATCCGATGAAACATTGAAAATATTGGAGTACAGCGGTATTGCCGTCAAACAATGGATCCAGGGATTTGACTGTGTCGACAGCTCGGTAAGGAATACGGTTGAACTGATAAAAAACCATCCGGTGATGCCTAAGGACGTCATAATACACGGCCTGATTATCGATCCGGCAACAGGCAAGCTTGAGGTTGCGGTAAACGGTGATCCGCAGATAAATCTTGAGCTTACGGAGCGCTGCCTTTAAAATACTTATAGCATCTCCACAAACGCACCGGCGCGCGTGGAAAGCTGTCCGATATCAGATGTACTGTAATCGGTTTCCAGTTGCAGGTAAGGAATATTTCTATCAAGAAGATGCGACTTTATTGTATGCGCTTCCACCGCGTAGGTATGACAGGCCTGCAGCGTCATTTCAACAACTCCGTCAACCTTAAACTGTTCACAGAGACGATCAAGCAGCTCAAAGCGGTTGGGGTTGGGAGTCATCACCGAACAGCCTATTTGCAGATAATACTCGGCAATGTCGGCCAGCGGATCGCCGTCCTCCCTGCACTGCCGGTCCATTTGCTTTGCGCCGGTACAGTTTTCAAAGGCAACAACAACCGCACCTGCATCTTCAATTACTTTAACCACTTTTTCCGTTACGCCGCCCATTGGGCAGCCGGTGATGAGAATACGCGGTGCGCTTGCAGAAACAGGCCGCTCACCCGAGTTATATGCTTCCATTATACTGTTTATTGCCGAGCCGATTTCCTTTACCTTGGCATCCCAGTCAAATTTAAACTGAGAACCAAACAAAATTTGCAGTTGATGCAGGCCGCTTATCGGCGGCGGCGCCATAACACTCAATTCATACAATTCCTTAAGCAGCTTACGCTCAAAATTACGTTTGCGGATCGCCTCCCGCAACTTATCGCCAGTAATAGTTACAGCAAAATCCTTTTCCACACGTTCCTTAAGCCGCACCAGCTCTGCAAGCCAAAGCGCCTTTGCCTCCGGAGTATCCTGCCGCCTGGGCAGCTCGAGAATATGAACATTCTTCTCCCGGCCCAATAGCTCATACATTTTTACTTTGCCGTCACAAGTCGTCTCACCAACAACCAAATCGGAAAAATACATATAAGGACATTTGTCGGTTATGGCAAAGCCATAGCTGGATTTTATCAAAGGACACAAATTACCGGGAAGAATTTTTTCCGCTTCGGAAATGGTTTCATCACTGGTGGAACAAAGTCCCACACTCACCAAATCAGCTGCCATGAAAATTTCCAGCGGAGTATATGTACAAAACTGGCCCACTACGCCCTTACCGCTGTCCTTGATCTTCTTCATCGCGAGAAATCCATTTTTCCTCGCCTCTGCAAAACTGTCAAAAATCCCGGGCAGCTCCGTTCGCGTCTGAATCATATTACAAAATCCGTCCCTTCTTTAATAAAAAGCTATTATTTGCTTATCCTGGTATAAAATATTATATTCCTCCATCAACTCCAGCAGCACATTTTCATACTCCGGTCCGGCACACCAGGCAAGTCCGCATCCACCCCTTAGTTCTCCCGGAATCGGAATCAAGCGGCCAAACTCAGACGCACATACGGAATCCATCGCCATTGCGGCAGTCGTTGTAAAAAAGGTTATGACCAACTTAAGAGTCTTTTTTTGTTCACATCCGCTCGTCATATCCACTCTCCGGCTATATCCGCAAGCGCCCCAACGCCTGCCTGTATTTCATCTTCCGTATTAAAGGCGGAAAAACTAAACCTTACCGCCCCCTGCTTATGTGTGCCCAACGCCATATGGGCCAGCGGGGCACAATGTCCTCCGGAACGGACACAAATTCCATATCGGTTAGCCAGCAGCTCTTCTACTTTAGCGGAATCCAAATTGCCGACATTCAACGTCACAATAGGAACATGGGAACGGTTGTGATCTCCTAAAATAACAAGACCGGCTATAGAACTTACACCTTCCAAAAACAGGCGGGCCAAAGCAAGCTCCCGGCTGCGGATAACATCCATACCTGTTTCACGGATATACTCGATGCCTGCAAGCAGTCCCGCAAGACCATGGGCGTTCGGAGTCCCTGCTTCCAATACTTCAGGCATCTCCTGCGGATGCGTCTCCGAGTAGCTCTGCATACCGCTGCCTCCCACCTTAAAAGGAGCAACGGATAATCCTTTCCGAACACAAAGACCACCGGTTCCCTGCGGCCCGAACAACCCCTTATGCCCGGTAAAACAGAGGATATCAATTCCCATACAATCCGCTTTTAAAGGGAACACACCGGCCGTTTGTGCAGCATCCACGATCAGAAGCAAACCGTTCTTACGGCAAAAAGCCGCAATAAAATCCAAATCTATCAGAGTTCCGGTCAAATTGGATGCATGAGTACAAACCACTGCCCTGGTATGGGAACGCAAACAATGCTTAAAACCGGCATAATCAAGATTTCCCGAGGAATCAGCATCAATAAAGGATAGCGCAGCTCCGTTGGAGCGAAGCCGGTAAAGCGGGCGCAAAACGGAATTATGCTCTAATACCGTGGTAATAATATGATCGTCCGGAGTCAGCAATCCCCCGATAGCGATATTGAGACTTTCCGTAGCATTGGCAGTGAATGCCGTCCGTTCCGGCGCAGAACCCAGCAAATCAGCCACAGCCTTCCTTGCCCTGAAAATACAGCGGGAAGCAGCCAAAGATGCCGGATGACCACCCCGCCCCGCCCCGCCGAATAAATCAAGCGATTCCAAGATCGCCAGGCCCACAGAAGGAGGTTTTGGCATACTGGTAGCAGCATTATCAAAATAAATCATGGCACCATATCAGGGAAATACTTATCAAAAAGCTGATCTCCGATACAACGCATTTCTTTTTGAAAGCCGTTATATTTTGCCAACAGTCCGGCAGCTTTTACAGTCAGTTCGGAACCACCGCCGCCGACTCCGCCACGCTGACGGCTAAGCAATGAAAAACCCAGTTCCTTTTCCGCCTCACGGACGATACGCCAGGCCTTGGAGTATGCCATTCCCAACTTCACCGCCGCCTGATTTAAGGAATCTCCCTCATTCACCAGCATCAAAAGGCGCGCCGGGCCGGGCCCAAAAAATATTTTTCCATTTTTTTTTATTTTCAGACTTATTGCACACTGCATAAGCATTCCCCCTGCATTATCTTTTTAAAGTATAACGCTTACACAAAATTATCGTCAAGTTATTCCTGTGCGGAACTCGGTGAACACTGCGACTGCAATACCGATTTCATCACATCAAATTTATCTTTACTGTACCGGTATATTTGTTCCTCAAGCTGACGGTATTTCCGTAAAAAGGCAATTCCATTTTCCGAAAGGACTGTATGACCGCCTTTAACACCTCCGTGTTTGCGCTCAAAGAGTTTTACCTGAAGAGAGTCTTCCAGAACATTCAGGATTTCCCAAGCCTTACTGCAGGAAAGGGCCATCTGTTTACATGCCGAGCTTACAGATTTATTTTTCCAAATAAGAAACAAAAGAAGCTTGGCCCTGGAGTCAAATATATTCTTACCCTTCGTCAGTTTCAACTCCACAGACAAGTCGGGAAGTTCCCGATTATGCTTAGCAAGGAGTCTCTCAGGAACATCTCCCTCATTTATCGTATACAAAATACCATCGTCATCTACATTTACCCAAACTCTGCGGGAGGATATTGAAGAGACGGCTCCGCGCAGGCCACAGTCACCCTGATAGGATAAAATATCAGAAATAGCCCCGGAGGAGACGACCATGGGGTGGCCGCTTTTATCTTTATAAGAAGGGGAGACAACATCGCCATTTACTTTCATCAGAGTATGCAGGGTCAGACTTGAAAACATTGGGGTATTGACGGGAGTAAAGACAATTTTTTCACAACAGTCATGCAAAAAGGCAAATCCTGTCTTTACCGATTCAAACATCTCCTGGTTTTTTTGTTCCGGATGCAGAAAAATGACTCCGCTGGAGGACAACTGATACCGTACCTCATCCTCTTCCGCACCTGAGAGAATCACAATCGGAAAAATACCGGCCTGCCGGAAGTTCGCAACAATCCGCCTGACCGCTGTAGTGCCGCCAACCTTAGTCAAAGGAAAGGCTAATTTATCGTTTGCGGCTGCAATAAGGCCGCCAAAACTACTTATTTTCATCAAAAAAGCCCCTAAAAATATCCGGCAGATGACCTGAACCGGCACAATAACATGACACACATCATTTACAGTAATTTATGTTATATATTAAAAACACTCTTAACAGCAACGTCAGAGTGTAATAATCCTAATATTAAATTTGCCGTCAAGACGGCCTTAGGTAGATTTTTCCAACAAGGCAAGCTTGGATGTCAGGCGTTTCTGCGAAAGATTTTGGGTTAAATCGCCGCGGGTCTTTTCAATAATCGACCTGGCAATATCGGTTGTTCTCCTGAGTCCCCTTGTTATTGCATCAGGGTAATCCAGTGAAGTCAGTGCACAATAAAGTTCCTCCATTGTATCAAGAACCGTCTCGCCGTCGTCAAAGTCATCATGCCTTATTTTATCAAGAATGAAACGGCGCATCTCCCCTATAGCCTCTCCCATACCGTTCATATAGGAACTGTGTTCCACACCGATATCATCGGGATCCGGAAGCGGCTCTCCCATTACCAACGCATAGGTTATGTGCGCCTCGGCAAACTCTTTCTGGGCATCAAGCAAATAACCGGAATAATAAAGTTCACGGAAACGGACAAGAATATCTTCTATATCGGCAAAACGCTGCTTTGCCTCAAGAAGAATATTGCCTGCAAGTTCAAACTCACCGCGGTGGATAGCCCTTATCGAAAGGGATGCGCAGCGTATTACATCACGCTGCGTCTTAAGTACCCTGTCACGCGCTTCATTCAAATCAGTGAAGCGGACGGAAACTTTTTCTACTATCTTATTAAGATTTGTATGGGACATAAATAAATCGGCTTCACAGGTGTATGCCACCAAAATTAAAGCCTTCTCCTTTTTCAAGCTTCTTTAAATCTATAATCTTACTGTCATTCCTGACATATTCGATAGTGACATCGGCAAGTTTCGATATTACCCACTGAAAATATTCTTCCGATATCCTTTGCGGCTCCGTATCCGGCACGGGATTCATAAAATCCACGGCATAGGGAATACCGTCCCTGATCGCAAACTCTATACTGTTCATATCATAACCAAGCGCCTTATTGATCTTGACACAATCTTCAAGAATACGGCACCCCAGCTCAGGCGACAGATGGTTGTGATCCACTATATACTGTTTGCCGCCAAAAGGAGCCGTAGGATCATATTTTATCGGCAGCACATTCTCCTCACCGACAACAAGACACCTTATATAGTGTTCATATTTTATGAACTCCTGGAGCATCATCACGTTTTCACCGGATTTGCCGTAAGCGGCAAAAAACTCACTGCGATTATTGACAACAACAACATCACGCCAACCGTAACCGTCATATGGCTTTAATACTGCCGGGAATCCTATATGGGCAAATATCTTTTCCCAGTCAAGCTCTGTCTTTAAATTATGCAGATCACTTTCAAGAATACCTGAAGGGTATTCCGTAGAAGGCAGGCAAACAGTCTTGGGGACCGATACACCTATAGCTTTAGCAAGGCTGTAGTTATAGAACTTATCATCGGCACCAACCCAAAAAGGGTTATTTATTACATATGTTCCCGAAACAACAGCATGTTTAAGATAAGGGCGGTATGCCGGGATCAAATGAGAGACTCTGTCCACTATAAGGCTATACTCGCATATATCCTCAAGGCTCGTCTCCCCGACAATACAATGCCTGGCCCTTATATTGTCTACGTTACGGCTGTTGACAATCTCAATTACTGCCTGCGGCAAAGACTCTTTAAAAGATAGAAAACCGATCAGTTTTTCTGGCATGGCACTCCAATTTCAATTCTAGAAAAATATTATATCTTTTAGTAATTTAGCAAAAACATCCTTAAAACGGTTATATTCTTCTTCTCTGCATCCACAGGTAATCACGACAAAATAATCCTTATGAAAAATATAAGTCTGATCGACAATCATGGAAACACCATCTTTTTCAAGGCCATAAACAAGATTATATCCTTTATGATCGGCGAACGTAATGTTCGCTTCAGAGGCAGGTTTCATCTTTGTGCCAATCTCCGACTTAATCTTACTCTGATTTTTTTTATCCCATAAGTCATATGACTGCTGTTTTACGCTCTGAATATTCATCGACGGATCCGGTGAAAAGGAACCGTCTGTACTTACCATAAGTAAATCAGCCTGATCCGCAGGGCGTACAACCCAGTTTTTTGATATAGGGACCTTATAACCAACAGTTTCATTCGTATAGTAAGATACCTTTTTATCTGCCGGTTTTGGCGGCGGATTTTTATCCGTTTCCTTTTTGGCACAGCCGCACATAAAAAATAAAATTGCAATCACGGCAACAAACTTATACATAAAGCGCCTCCTGAAAGTATAAAACAAAAATAGTAAAAAACAAAAGATGATTAAAACCAAGCTTTAAATATTCTAAAAAATATATTCTGCAAAAGCCTGTTTTTACCTCTAATATGGCGCATCACGGCAAAGGGAATATCCACCGTCACACAAAATATATTACAGTCGGCACACAGCAAAGAACGGGGAATCGCAACATGCTAAAAAAACAATTGACCATTACAGCTATCTTTATAATGATGATATCAATACCGATGGCTTTCGCAGGCAAACCGGAACTGCCGCAAGCATTTTTATCCAATACTGTCAATCCATATCTGACACTTGACAAAATAAGATTATGGGAAAAAAGCGACAAGCCTGAAGAACAGCAAAAGCTCTTAAATTCCACAAAACAAAAAATATTCTGGTCCGGAATAGTAACCGGCTACAGAGTTGTTGACGGCTACGTGCTCATGAAAATAAAAATCGGGCGGGATACAATAGACGCCGTTGCCGAGCAATGTGTAAGAAACCTGGATTATGACAGAACAGGATACAGAATTGCCTTTAAGGGGGCAATCGTTTTAAACAGAAATAACAAATTCTACTTCGCGGATATATGGTCAGTCATATTGCTTGAAAAACCGAAAACGGGAAAAAGCTATACCTATGATGATAAATATTACAGTTTCATATATGAGTGGATAGAAATGCACAACCCGCATTATACAAGCGGGCAGACAAAAGAAATAGCAGACTCAATAATATCATCTTCGCGGGTATACAAACTGGATCCCAGACTGGTGACCGCACTTTTAACAGTAGAGTCAGCTATGGATACGGGAGCCGTGTCGGGAAGCGGTGCCGTCGGCCTGGGCCAGATCATGCCGGCAACAGCGGATTGGCTGGGAGTCAATAATAAGGACATCAAAGACAATATAAAAGGCTGCTGCAAATACCTTAGTTCGCTGATAAACAGTTGGGAGCAAAGTTCTGATAAAATCGGCTTGGGACTGGCGTCTTACAATGCCGGACCTGGAAATGTAAAAAAATACGGAGGCATACCTCCATTTTCAGAAACTAAGAATTATGTTCTTTTTATTAAATTTCTTTATAAGGACATCTGCAAACAAACGGATAAATAGGGAGAAATCCTCTTCATAAAGAATATGTTTGTTATTCCTCTGCGGAAGTGTCTCCCAACTCTCTACGCTCTTCTTTGACAGGAGAAAGCGGATCAGGATAAGACGGGCTTATGCCGCTGTATTTGCATTTCCGTCCCTTGTGGTAACAATCAATAATATTTTCACAATAAACAGTACCGACACTGCCTTTATTGTTTCTATTTTTATAATCAAGGTATTCAAGCAAAACAGAAACGTCATCCTCTATTATAGAGCAATACATTCTCGTAGGTTCCAAAGCCCTTGCTTTCATATTATACTGATGACTATTCATAAAAATACCCTGGGCCTATATACCGGCAGCAAAACTCTGCGTTTCTTCAGATGTAAGGAAGCATGCCGGATCTATTTCTTCAATATTTCCTGCAAGTGCAGCCCTCGCACGGCACCCTCCCCTGCATGAATTATAGTAGTTACAGCTTTGACAGGAATCGTTTCCGGCCAATCCCCGAATCGAAGTAAAAACTTTCGAATTAAGCCATATATCTCTAAAAGACTGCTCAGCCTTGATGTTGCCGGCAATCATATCATCAGGAAGAAAACTGCATGGTTTCACATCTCCGGCGGCATTCACATAACAATAAACATGCCCGCCTGTACATCCGAATCCCCTGTATATTCCAAGCTTGGGGGCCCTGTAAGGGAAGCGCGGCATAATAATCTTTATCGGAGAATTTTCCGAAAACTTTTTTACGCTTCTGGCAACAAGCGAAGCATCGGCCGCATCAAGCGCAAATTGCGACAGCGATGCCGCACTGCCTATACCAATCATATAATCAAGGCTCCAAATATTTGCCCCAAGCTTTTGGACAGCCCTGAACAAACTTAAAAGTTCGCCAAGATTGGGCTTCATTATGACCGAGTGCAAAATTATAGGAATATCAAACAATTCACGGATCGTTTTAATTCCTCTTATCGCACGCCTGTAGGTGCCTTTTCCTCTAAAATAATCATAAGATTTTTCAGATGCACCGTCAAAACTAATCCTGATTTGTTTAAGACCGACATCGGCAAGTTTTTTTGCAACGGCGCGGCTTATAAACAAACCGCTCGTAGACAACGAAACACTTAGTCCCTTACGTGAGGCATAAGAGACGATACTAACAAGATCATCCCTTAAAAAAGGCTCTCCTCCTCCGATACTCAACTCCTGAGTTCCGATAGAGACAAGCTGATCGATAAAAGACGATATTTGCGGAAGGGTCAGCTCTTTATCAAAGGCATCGCGCGTCTTCTGGCTGCAATGCCTGCAGCGCAGAGAACACTCGTTTGTTATCTGAAGATGAACTCTTAGCGGAGCGGCAAGAGACGTGATCTCCAAACTTTGCGGAAAATCTATAAAGTCTCCTGAAAAATAACCGTTTTCATCAAGCAAACCAATTGACTGGCAAAGACTCACAAAAGTTTTAAAACTCTGTTCCGAAGTTTTCTGACAAAAATTACTGTAAATATCGTCTAAAGGCATGCCTTTAGCGCTTTCCCTGAAAATAACCGTAGCATCGGAATCAAAAGGGATATAATCTTTTTTGTCGCGGTCATAAACAAGCGCACCAAAATGTTCTTCTCTGACAACAAACCTCTTAAGGCTCACAACTGGCTCCATATTGAACGGATTCTACATCTGTTCAAAAGTTCGATTAGTCTTGATATAAAAAGAAAGAAGGCTAATCTCTTCGATAAAAAGAGTTCCGCCTCCTTTAAAAATACCAAAAAACAAAAAGTTTTATACTTTTCAAAAAAATGCTTACATTTCAAGATAGAAAAATTGCTTGGACTCAAGACCATTCAACAACAAATCCGAATCTGCAACTATACCTGTTGATTTGTCCTGAATTTTAACATCAGAAACCACAGATTCAGATGATGCAAGCAACTTCAAAGCGTTTGCCTGACTAAAAACATCGCCCGTTTTGGAAGAAGCTTTGTCAAAACCGTCAGATACCGACGGATTCGTATTTTCATAGCTTCGCTGAGCCTGCAACGGTTGTTTCTGCTGCGGCACATAAGAATAAGGTCTAAGTCCTCCGATTGAATCCATATCTGCTCACCTCCAAAAGAAACAGCTAATATTATGCCGTTCCCTACACTCATATGATAACATCAGGCTATCATTCAGGTAAATATCTTTTTTGTTAATAGATTGTTAACGTTTCTTCATCTAAAAACTGATTATTCCCCTGTTACAGGCGTTTTGGTCTATAAAAAAATGTAATAACTTTAAAAGACACTATCATTTATCCGCATTAAGGCTATGCCGCATAAAACATCCCCATGCACAGCAGCTACGGAGATATTGCTTATCGTAAAAAACAAGACAAGCCCATGAAAACACAATGAAAAAATATCGCACTTTATTGTGTTTCCAATTCCAGGCAAAACTATAGGTTGCCTTTTATCGGATAATTAATCTCCTCCGGTGAAGTAAATATCTGCGGGTGCTGGATGGGATTATCCTCAGGAACCTCATCCGTTGCGTCATGCATTTCCCTGAAACCGATAATGCTCTCTCCCGGCAAAACCGCATTACCCCAAACGCTGCCATCGGCTCCAAGAGCATCAAGAAGGTAATAAGTATAAATACCATGTTCAAAAGAAGGGTGTTCTACGGAAAGCTCATTATATTTACATGCCGTGGCGAAAAAAACGGCCGGCACCGACTTGCCTATATTACGGAAACCGCCGCCGCCAATCACATCTTTAGGCTTATTCGTAAGCGGAAAAAATCTGACATTGCCGGAGATTGCATTTTTCCCGATGAAACCACCGCTGAAACAGCTGTCAAAGATTAATATTTTTTGGGCATTGACAGGCATACCTGCAAGACGTTTTTTCAGCTCGGCACTGCTAATCATTGAATCCGCACTGTCTCCAGCGTCAACAGGGCAGATATAGGCTTCAGTATCGGGCTGAGGATTGTCCGTATCAGCGGAAGAACCGTGACCGGAAAAATACATGAAAAAAGAATCACCCTGTTTCATTTTGGCAGCAATGCTGTCAATAGCCGACACGATTACCGCTTTTTTAGCCTGTGAATCAGTAAGAGAGGTTATCTCGGCATTAGCCCACATACCATTCGAACTGCCGTATCCCAAAGCCGCTCTCATTCCTTCGACATCATTTACACAGTAATCAAGGGGAGTAATAAACTCATAATCATTTACCCCGACAAAAAGAGCATATATCTTAGCGGCGGCCGGAGGAACAACAGTTATGATATTTGATTCTTCGGATGTTACCGCATAAAAAGATATTTTAGAGCCTTTAAATAAAACCAGTTGACTGGCATCAGTAATAACAGTATCGGTATCCGCGCCCGGAGTCCCGGATAAGACAGACAATTCTACAGGCTGCCCGCCTTCCGGATGAGCATAAATCCTTATAGGAGCTCCACCATCCAAAACCAAATTACGGCCGGAAAAAGTCATGGAAGGAAGAAAACCTCCCAAGGTCGGATATTTTGCAAACACAAGCTCACTCAAAAGTGGTTCTTCTCCCTGCAAAATAGTAAAATTTTGAGTCTGAGCCGTTAGATTTTGTGAAGTTACTATTTTCATATTATATGTTCCAGGAGATAATTGCTGCGGATTAACGCTGACAACAATTTCATCCGACTTCCAGCTCGCAATATTAAGATGATAAGTAAACAGTCCCGAAGATAACGAAACTTTTCCCGCCGCCGAACCAAAATCAAATCCCCTTATAACGACATCAGAGGCAGAATCATTGCTGTAAAGTGCAGCCGGAATGCACTGCAGCCCTATTCCGGTATATAAATCATTTTTTACAACAGGATTATTTTGCTGTCCGCCGGAACCGTATAAAAAAGAACCGTCATTATTTCCACAACCGGAAATAAATAGCGGAAGAAAAAGAACAAAGAACAAAAACATTATAAAAACAAACTTTTTTTGCAGTCCCACCATACCTCTTTTTAATAACATGCCAATAAAACTCCTTTTCATACAAATATACATAAATGCAAAACAACATAATTCTATATTCTATAAATAATTTAAGCATTCCTGTTTAAATTATTTATTTTCATTTCAATATTTAAATATAATAATATTAAAAAAATTGTAATGATTCAATTATTGTAAACTGCCCTAAAGCTGAAATGAACATTATTTTTGGCAATACAACATTTGGTAATATTCAACTCAAAATTCCGGCAATTTCATCCGCCACAAACTTTAAGATTCTTCACAAATGATATGGCATAAAGCTTATAAATTGCCTTTAATGGGAAAATTTATCCCATCGGGCGAAGTATAAATCTGAGGGTTCTGTTTTTTATTCATGAGCGAAAGCCCTGTACAAATAGCATTTGAAACACTGTACATTTCCGTGAAATTGATAATACTTTCACCTCCGGCTGCTCCGGATCCCAATATATTGCCGCCAATCCCCAGAGCCTGACGCAGACAGAAGGTATACATGCCACCACCCAGCGAAGCTTCTTCAGTGGAAAGCTCATTATAGCTGCTGGAGGTTGCAAACATCATGTTCTTTACAGAACTTCCTATATTGCGGAAACCGCCTCCGGCAAGATCTTTAGGAGCATCCGTAAGCGGGAAATACCTTGCTGTCTCCGGGACGGCACCCTTACCAATAAAGCCGCCACTGAAACAACAGTCAAATATCAGCATTTTATAAGAGTTTTTCGGCATCGCCAAAAGATAACTCTTCAACTCGGCACTGCTAATCATTGTCGAAACATTGTCCTTTGCATCTACGGGACAGATATAAGTTTCGGTATCGGGCTGGGGATTGGCGGAGTTTGCGGAAGAACCATGTCCTGCATAATACATAAAGAACACATCTTCTGAAGTCATAGTTTCAGCAATGCCCTCAATCCTGTCCAAAATATTCTTCTTTGTCGCATCACTGTTGACAATAATAATATTTTCGGAATTGTTCCAAAGAGAATTACGATCGCCGGAACGCAAAGCTTCGCTCATATATACAGCGTCGTTGCCGGCAAACACAAGCTTATTTATATACTTATAATCGTCTACTCCGACAAAAAGCGCATATATTTTCCCTACTGAAGGCGGAACCACTGTAACATTATTGGATGCCGCCGAAGTTACGGCATAAAAAGACACCTTGGAACCTTTAAATAAAAATGACGGGCATTCAGACGTAACTACAGTATCCGCCGTTCCTTGCTGAGCGGAAGCAATAGCCAGCTCCACAGGCTGTCCGCCTTCGGATAGTGCATAAATCTTTGGCATAACTCCACCCGGTAACAAATTACGTCCGTAAAATGTAATTGAAGGCAGCTTTTTGCCAAGTGTGGGAAAACTCTCAAACTTAAAGCTGCTTATTAACGGTCTGCCGTCTTCCAAAATTGTAAATTCCTGGGTTTGCACGGCAGAGCCATCCGCAGCCAGTATTTTAAGACTATACCCTCCTGCTGCAAGCTGCTTTGGATTTACGGTGACAACGATTTCGCCGTCACTCCATCTGGCAATGACAAGCTCTGAAGAGACATTTCCGGAAACAATCAATACTTTTCCGGAGGAAGAACCGAAACCGTCACCGCCAATCACAATACTTGATGCTTCATCAGAACTATAAAGAGCCGAAGGAACACACTGTAATCCCATACCGGTATGAATGTCGCTGCCATGTTTGCTGACAATCTGCCCCGATGACCGGACCGGAATGTCTCCTTCCGAGGCACCGCATCCACAAAGAATACAGGATAATGACATTGTAAAAAGCAAAAATAAGATTGAAAAAAAAGTGCTGTTTTTAATCATCGAGACCTCCTGAAATAATTAATGTTTTGTAATTGCAAAATTCTCCAATTCAGCGGCTAAGACCTACAAAAACAGGGCTTTAAAAAAACATTAACAGGTTTATTTTGTAAACTTTGAGCAAATGTAATGATGCTGTAATCAAAATGTAACCAAAAAAACCTTTACAAACATGCAAAGATCACTATAATTATTATGGATATAATTGCGGCTTTAATTTTTCCATGCAAAATGCCGCCAAAAATTCCGTTATTTACGGAGATGCAAAAACAATACGGAGACGCAAAAATGGTTTCACCAATAGGACTTCTCGACTCCGGAGTCGGAGGACTTTCTGTAGCTTCCAGAATTCTGGACATACTTCCAAATGAAGAAATTTTATACTTTGGAGACACAGCCAATTTACCTTATGGCGAAAAAAGTCCTCAGCAAATTAAAGAATTCGTTTTTGCAATTATAGACTTTTTTGTAAGGCAAAATGTTAAGGCTGTCGTTATGGCTTGCAATTCGTCAACGGCCATTGCCCTTGACGAAGCAAAAATAAGATACAGTATTCCGGTAATCGGCGTCATTGACTCAGGAATAGAAGAAGCGCTCCGACTGGGCAACCATAAGGAAGTCGGCCTTTTTGCCAACTCAGTAACCGTTGCCAGCGGTGCACATCAGAAAGCTCTGACAAGAATTTCCGGAAATGGCGTAAGAATAGTCGGACAGGCCTGCCCTAAACTCGTTCCGCTGGTGGAAAACGGACAGCTTGCCTGCAGTGAAGCCGACATTGCCGTCAAAGAATATCTGAACACAATAAGCAATTCAAATGCAGATACGCTGATCCTGGGTTGCACACATTATCCTTTCCTTGAAGACACAATAAAAAAGATTGCCGGAGACGGACTTAAGATTATAAATCCGGCACACCTCACGGCAAGAACCCTGCAGGCGCTGCTTACTGAAAAAGGCCTGCTCAATCCCAGGGGAACAGCAGTAAACCACCGTTATTTTGTAAGCGGAGACCCGGAAAAATTCAGGATCCTCGGCTCCTCATTGCTCGGCAAAAATATTGACAGAGTTGAGACTTCGAAAATCACGCTAACGGTTGCCGTTTAAACAAAAAACAACTTTGCGATAGCCTTGAAACGTTTCAAACTGACTTCCCTCCGTTGTTTTCGCACAAGCCATTCATACATGATGAAAATGCTGTGTATTCTATTTATCCTTTGCTGCAAAATAGCTTTGTTTTGCCACAGGGTTACTCTCTCCTAAAAGCCTTTAAACTTGTTTAGCCCGATCTGGGCTAAAGTTCGATTATTTGTTAACAAGTAACTGATTAGCAGGCTAAACTATGCATAAAATAAGTCGCTTTTTTACGCATAGTATTAAGTAATTCTTCCCTTTCAACTGAATTTTTTGTCCATTGCAGCTCGCTTGAGCTTGATAATACCATTAAAACACCACCCGTGAAGAGATACACAAAATGTGTTTTTCTCATTATCTGGGCATTTGACTTTTGTAAAGACTCTTGGCATAATTTCTTAACATAATCATGATGGTATTAAAAAATATGACTATTTTTTCTCTATTTATAGTATATTTTGACTTACCCCGATGATGTTGGGCGGATATCCGCCGAGTGTTAAGCAAAAAATATATGAAAACTCAGGATTTATAACAGTATAACACCAGAATTAACTCTGCAAACCACCTATTTTATGAGTCAAAAGTTATTGACAAGCCAACAATATTTTACAAAAGGATATTCTATAATTATGTATAAAAAATACAAACGAACAATTTCCAGTTTAAGGAGAAATAATATGTTTAAAAGCCTCTGCATGATAATTTTGTTTGTCACGCTATTTTACACCGGCGCGTTTGCCAAATGTAAACTGGACAAGGAGGATTTTAAATTAGGGCCCTTTCAAGTGGGAGATACTTGGAATCTGCCGCTAGCGGAAAAACATCTGGGACCATTGGACGAAGAAGGTGGATCAGCTACGGATTTTTTCTTACTGGGTGAAGATGGTAATGCTGATTTTATTTATCTGATAGGAGAAAAGTCTGTCTCACAATTTATTTTCCAAAGTGACGATATTAGGGTAATGGACAACCGCATCAGACAAATCTTTACAACAAATCCTCAAATGGAAACGTCAAGAAAAATCCGAGTTGGGGACTCTTATGAACAATTGAAAAAGGCATACAAACTTGCTCCGGACCTAGTCAAGGCGCTGGACAGTCATATAGGAAATAAGGCTACAAGTGACCAAATGTACCGCGGTGAAAATCAGTTTCTCAAGGTTTCCAGCGGCGATGCAGAAATGGTTTTGCTAGGTATGTATATGGATATCAACGCGCAAAGATATCAACTATCCATACTCATTGAGCGCCAAAGCGGTGAAATTCATTCATTGGGTATCATGCTAGCAGACATACGTAGCGATGAAGACATCAACAATGTCATTTTGAATTATCAAGCAGAAACAATTGCCGATGAAGATCTGCAAATCGGACCTTTTAAAATTGGCGGAAAATGGGATGAGGCGGCATATCAGAAAGCGGTTAAACTGTTTGGGCAAGAGATCAAGATATTTGAAGATGGAGACGATGTCTTTTGTTTTATGACCGAGGACAACAAAGCACAAAAATATCACACTGTCATCCTAACAAAAGGTAAAAAAGTCATCATAAACATTATACTGGAAAATCCGCAGGCAACAATCGCCACAAGCAAAGGACTGAAAATAAACGATCCGTTCTCCAAGGCGGTTGAACTCTATGGCCAGCCGACAACAAAAGGGAGGTTTGATGAAGAAAATAATCGCGTCAGCTACCTCTACGGCAACGATCACAAAGGAATGATTCTTACCGTAGAAAATGGAAAAATAACCCGTATTCAAGTCTATAATGGGGTCCTCAGAAATCTCCGGATATAATTTTAAAAACAATAAAATTACAACTTTTGAGAGGTTCATTTTACGAGCATGAACCTTGAATAATTATTCAAACGAATTTCTCTGGACGAGCTCTGCAGTAATCTCTTTGCGCCGGCAGGAATAGATTTTCATGTGATTACTGCGGGCAAAAAAGAGTATTACAATTCTATTATTGGCAGCGGCGACGGTGTTTAGGGATGCTTTTCAGGAAACCGGCCGCCGTGATACTTACAATCCGATAAGTTGCTTTTGTGCTGAAAAATATTCGCGGCAGCCAATAACATTTTTACAGCGGGCAGGAAATTTTTCGTGAATAACCGTTTTTTAATTTTGCAAATTGCAACATAACTTTATCCAATCCTACCACCTTTTCCAGCCCTGTAATCAGCCACCCATTTTTCAGATAAAACTGAACGGCAGATACATTTCCCTGAAATGTCTGCAAATGGATTTTATTAAACGCCGAAAAAAGCTTTTCTTCTATTTTTGCTAACAATAATGAACCATAACCTCTATTTTGAAATGGTACGTCAATCATAACCAAATGCAGGACTTCATCATTTGTTATGACAAAACCGATTGTTCTCTCATCATAAATCATAAGCATGCAATTATCAAAGCCATCATCAATTTCTTTGTCCGACATGCCGCCTTCCATAAAAGCTGTAGCCGCATCTACACCTAAAAACGGCACATAATTTTTAAATACGACACGCTTGGCAATATCTTTTAAGTTTTGCAGATCATTTTCTGCTGCCTGTCTGAAATAAACCAACTATAGTCCTCACTATTAGTCAAATGTTACCCGGTCCTTATGCATAATATCACGCATTAATAAAGCAAAAATACTGATTTAAGGTATCTAAAAGCAAACGGCATATCTTGACGCAAAGGATCCGCACTGCTGTTTTATGGCCGCCCATACAACAATGCAGACACCGGGCGCAATTGCCCGCGCAGCTCAAAGAACTATTTTTTTTCTTCCATTGGCTTGGCAATAAACCCCTTCTTAAGTGAGCACTGGAAAATTGAATAACCATGAACCGAAGGCTCCGGACAGCTTACAAGCAGATCGTCTTTCCTAAGTTCTATCGTATAGGGTTTGCCGCATTTAGGACAAAGAGGCAGCCCTTTTACATAATCAGGAACAAGTTGCTTTATGTCGGAAGGAAGCTTCTTTTCTTTCTCCTGAAATGATTTTACAGCCATAATCAGACCGCTCATATATTTACTGCATAAATCCGTCTTGGCAACAGAGCTGATCCTTCTGGCTACCTGATCCATCCAGGCCCAAGGGACGGAAGACAATTCGATCTTATCTGTTCCATAGAGTGAGGCATCCGGCACCGACAGTTTATAAGACTTTAAGTCTTTGGAAGAGGAATAGACAAAATCTTTTCCCGAAGCCGGATCTTTGGGAAAAAGGATCTTATCCGACTCTTTCTTTATATCGCTGTTGAAAATACTGTCAAGATCTTCAAGAGTCCGCGGATAATCACCGGTACTCATATAATAAAATTCCAGATAAGACTGAATACGGCTCATAAGCGACATACAGTCAACCAACGGGGACTTATTCTCCTGAGCAAACAGGACTACAGGTGTAAAAAGAAACAAAAAACAGATACATAAAATTACTTTTTTCATAAAAAATACCACCTCATAATAAAAAATAAGACACTGTATTGTGTCTGAAAAGTCAGGGCAAAAAATATTTTATAGTTAAGAACAGATTATACTAAAAACAAAGGCAATAAATCATGTCAGGAGCTATAGTAACGTCAAAAAAATAATGCTCATTTCAGTTTTAATTTATGGATACCCGCCGGAGTTTATCCTCGTGAAAACGCAATGTCATCAGGCTAAATGTTCTTTTTCTTATTAAGAGGATACTTAGCCGCTCTATTTTTCACAACTCCTAGGGAAAGACCCGTTAAGAAAGACTATTCTTGGATCGTGTAAAAATTGTGTGGTTAATTTGTTCTACCCGTCATTGCGAGCCTGTAAGGCGTGGCAATCCAGGCAATTATTTTTCTGGATTGCTTCGTCGGCTGCCTCCTCGCAATGACAAAAATGGTAAAAATCGAGATTTAAAACCTTAACTAGCCTGGTTTCCGGCTTAGCCTGATGACATTGCGTGAAAACGGGGATCTGGATGACATCCTTATCGCAATTGAATTGTTATAGATTTTTTGATATTACTATAACAATCCATATTTTATATAAACCGTTAAAAATAGGTCGCTCAATTGTGTCAATAGGCTAAGGCAAATCGAATTTCGAGAGCGAGGCGTAGCGTGACTCAATGTAATTAAGTTAAGAGAAGAGGAGAACACAGAGAGGTTTAACTGGCATTTATCCTCCGTGGCCTCTGTGAGAAACCATTCTTGAATTATGAAAAAAATTACGCGATTAATTCGCTCCACTCGTCATTGCGAGCCTGTAAGGCGCGGCAATCCAGGCATTTGTTTTTCTGGATTGCTTCGTCGGTAGCCTCCTCGCAATGACAAGGATCGTAAAAACGATAATTTAAAACCTTAACTTAATGACATTAAGCGTGACTACGTTGAGCGAGCGAATTATTCGGTTTGACGACGCATATTGATACAATTCAGTGCCTTCAGTATTATTGGCCCATCCAGTAGTCTTTAAGCCATCTACTCCTGGTAGGATGGCGCAGTTTTCTCAAAGCTTTTGCCTCAATCTGCCTGATACGCTCCCTGGTAACACCGAACTCCTGGCCAACTTCCTCAAGAGTCCTCGGGCGGCCGTCTTCAAGGCCAAAGCGCAGCTGCAGAACCTTTTTCTCCCTGGGAGTAAGATTTTGCAACACATCTTCCATCTTTTCCCTTAAAAGGAGTGATGACGCAGCCTCAGCCGGAGCAACGGCATCCGAATCCTCAATAAAGTCGCCAAGATGAGAATCTTCTTCTTCACCGATAGGCGTTTCCAGAGATATAGGCTCCTGCGCAACTTTCATAATCTCCCTGACACGCTCAACCGCATAACGTTCGCGCCTGGCGATCTCTTCCTGAACAAGCTCGTTATCCATAGGAAGATCAGTATTATTCATTCTGGAGATCTGCAGTCTGACCTCTTCCCTGTCAAGCGGGAACATCTCTCTTGTGATCTCCTCTACAGAAGGATCACGGCCATGTTCCTGCAGCAAATGCCTGGAAACTTTAATAAGCCTGTTGATCGTTTCAACCATATGCACAGGAATCCTGATTGTCCTGGCCTGATCGGCAAGCGCCCTTGTGATCGCCTGGCGAATCCACCATGTAGCATAAGTACTGAACTTATACCCTTTACGGTGATTAAACTTTTCAACAGCCCTGATCAAGCCAAGATTACCCTCCTGAATCAAATCAAGAAAAAGCATTCCGCGGCTGACATATTTTTTAGCAATACTGACAACAAGCCTCAAATTAGCTTCTATCAGCGAACGCTTGGATTTAATACCCTGAAATCTTATATCTTCCAATGCGGAAATAAAAGCAAGCGTTGCCACATCTTCATCATTATGCGGCAAAAGGGAATCTTTATATTCCTGAATGGCCGACATCCACAGATCATATACCTGCTTACTCTCTTCAAGCAGGTTCAGGCGCTCTTCCGGAAAGTTTGCATTTAAACGTACGTGCTTAACCCTCTCAAGTAAGAGTTCTTCTTCCGTAAGCTCCGAAAAATCGCCGCCCTTAGCTTCTTCGTCCGCAGCAAATTCAGGTTCTGGACATCTGAGTTTATTACATAGTGAATACCTGCTCCGAAGGTTTTCATAAACAATATCCCATATCTCATTAACCATGACGAGTCTGCGGTCTGCCGTCTCGCCTTCCTCTATCTGGCGGGCCAACTCCGTCTCCTCTTCCTGCGACAAAAGGGAAACCCTGCCGATCTCTTTAAGGTACATCCTTACGGGATCATCAAGCGACACACCTCCGGCTAAAGCTTCTTCCTCTTCTGAAAAATCAACTTCCGGGAGTTCAGGCTCCTTAACCTCAACAATCTCTATGCCTTCAGCAGCAAAGCGTTCGAGCAGCTCTTCAAGCTGTTCCGGACTAACGTCCTCTTTGTTGTAAAAGACATCAACAATCTCTTCATAGGTTAAAACGCCTTTTTTACGACCCTCTTCGAGTAGTTTTTTTACTTCCGGGGTGAGATCACCACTCTCTGGCATCTTTTCCTTCCTCATTTCCTTCCCTTAAAATATTGATACAGTCGCTGGTATTCTATAAAACGCTCGTCATCATGACCCATATCATTCTTTAAAAGCGCAGCCTCCACCTCTTTTTTAAGTTCCTGGAGGCGGGAGAGCATCTTATTATCACGTATTTTCAATAAAAGTTCATCAACCAGCTCACAGGCAGCAACTTCGGATGTTACCTGCAAATTTTCAGACATGACTAATTCCATTATTTTATTGATTAGTCCTTCCTCATTTGCATATCCGGAAAAATCCTCTGCGGAAATTTCTTCTTTCGGGGCGATTGAAAACAATATTTCATATATTCTTCTAAGCCGCTCATCCCCGATATCAGCCAGTGACAACGATTCCCCCACCCTGGCGATAACCATTGGATACTGAAAAATAACTTCCAATATTTTTTCTTCCGGTGTGGATATTTTCGACTTCGGCTGGAAAACAGGCGAATCATAACCATACGGCCGGCCCTTCAGCATGCTGCGAAGCACAGTTTCGGAGACGTCAGCCTCTTCAGAAATTCTCTTAATATACTCCGCAATGATTACAGGATCCTTCATTTTAGCGATAACCGCCATAACTTCTTTTACAAAAACAGATTTTCCGGCGGGAGTTGAAAGATCGTTCAGTTCCCTTTGCACGGATATATGATAATCAATTATGTCAAGTGAATTTTCTATAATGGCAATCATCGGCCCGGCACCTTTTTGATGCAGAAATGAATCGGGATCATTACCAGCTTCAAGCACGGCAACCTTAGGAGCAATACCCGCCGACTGGAATATATCAAGCCCCTTGCCGGCTGCTATCCTGCCGGCACCGTCCGCATCATAGGCCAGAACAGCATTGCCGCAGAACTTACGCAGTAAATGGGCCTGGGAAGAAGTCAGTGAAGTCCCCAAGGAGGCGACGGCATTCGTTATTCCATACTGCCAAAGGGCAATTAAATCAAAATAGCCCTCAACAAGAACAGCGCTGTCCGCTTTCACAATCGCCTGTTTTGTCAAATTAAGGCCAAAAAGATGGTCGCTTTTGCGATAAACCGGAGTTTCCGGCGAATTTATATATTTAGGACCGGAATCATCTAGAATACGTCCGCCCATGGCGATAAAACGCCCCATATGATCGAGAATCGGTATTGTTATACGGTTACGGAAGTAATCACTCAAACTGCCGTCCTCCCAGCGCGATACCATTCCTGATTTAAAAAGATGCTCCGGATCAAAACCCTTGCTTTCCAGAAAATGACAAAGATTTGTCCTGCCGGATGGGGCATACCCAAGACCGAATCTCCTTATGGAGGAATCGGAAAGACCTCTTTTACGCAGATATTCAAGGGCATCTTTTCCGGACGAAGAAAAAAGCCGTTCATGGTAAAAAACCGCAGACTCTCTTATTGCAGACTTAAGATCCTCACGCAACCGGTAATCGGCACTTTTCTGGGCATCAAGTTCAATTGTTACGCCAGCCTTACCCGCAAGGTAGTTAAGCGCATCCGTAAAAGTCATATTTTCAATTTTCATTATAAAACTGAACAGATTGCCGCCGGCACCGCAGCCAAAGCAATGCCAGAATCCCTTGTCCGGATTTACCGACAGCGACGGGTCCTTATCGTTATGAAACGGGCATACCGCCGCAAACCTGCGTCCAACCTTGCGCAATTGTATATATTCGGATACGACATCTTCTATACGGAGCTTTTTTAATACTTCCTCAGTCTGATCTTTGAAATCGTTAGGAGTCATAGACGGTTTTCCCATACTTTCGGCACAAAAATATCTTCATAGGCATAAATTGCAAAAGGATCGCTCATGCCTGATATATAATCACAAATCCTTCTCGGCAGTGAATCACCCGGCACAATGTTGGCCTCAGGAAGTTCGCAGGGGTTGTCAATAAAATACTTAAACATCGTTTCAATCATCCGCCTGGCCTTAATCTCTTCCTGTTTGGCAAGCGAGACATCACTGTAAACCCTCACAAAAAGAAATTCCTTAAGAATGTCTATAACTTCATACATTCCGTCGCTCATGGTTATCTTTTTCAGCGGATGGCTGGTTTTGATTACATCAGTTATCATCGAACCAATCCGCTGCGACGTTGTGATCCCTACAGCCTGCACAGCATCACGCGGAAGCTCATCGTCACTTATAATTCCCGAACGCAAAGCATCATCAATGTCATGGTTCACATATGCCATGCGATCGGCGATACGGACAATCTGCCCTTCTGCCGTCGTCGGAATGTCCGGTCCTGACATGTTGGCGGAATTTATGTTCTTGCGGCCTTTCGTATGCTTTAAGATGCCGTCCCTGACCTCAAAGGTCAAATTCATTCCCTTGCCGTTTTCCAAAAAATCTACAACTCTGAGTGACTGCTCGTTGTGTTTAAAGTATTCTCCGGGAGAATATTTTTCCAGCAACCCGTTC
The DNA here is from genome assembly GCA_031551355.1 of Candidatus Xenobia bacterium. Taxonomy (GTDB): domain Bacteria; phylum Vulcanimicrobiota; class CADAWZ01; order CADAWZ01; family CADAWZ01; genus JAVBNT01. Next base: position 70,984 of record JAVBNT010000010.1, read on the forward strand.
AATGCGGTTTCACCTGCGTGGCCAAAAGGAGCATGACCAAGGTCATGGCCGAGAGCAATCGCCTCAGTAAGGTCTTCGTTAAGACGGAGGGCACGGGCAATGGATCTGGAAATTTGCGACACTTCAAGCGTATGCGTAAGCCTGGTTCTAAAATAATCTCCTTCAGGTGAAATAAATACCTGGGTCTTATGTTTCAGGCGCCTGAACGCTTTTGAATAAAGAATACGGTCGCGATCTCTCTGAAAATCGGTCCTTATATCACATTTTTCTTCTTCTTTCGCACGTCCGGCGGTGTTGACCGCCAAAAAAGCCCAGTCATCCAAAAGTTCACGCTCTCTTGATTCATGAAATTGCCTTATCGACTGCATAATTTATTTTTTCTCCGGGGCTGCAATATAATTTTAAGAAAATTAAAAAATTTCGCTGCGTTATTTTCGACCACAAAACATACAAAGTCCTTGTTATGTTTTCATAATAAGGGCACAGACCGTAGATAAATCTTATTTTCTCATATCAAAAGGGGCCGCCGTTAACACGACAGCCCCCGTTTGTTAATGAATTACCTGCAAAAACTATTTGTTTCTTATTTTTGCCTGTGCTGCAGCCAATCTGGCGATCGGCACGCGGTATGGCGAGCAGCTTACATAATTCAGGCCAAGCATATGGCAGAATTCGACTGAGCTGGGCTCACCGCCGTGCTCGCCGCAAATTCCAATTTCGAGATTGGGGTTTGTGGCTCTTCCGGAGGTAACGGCCATTCTCATCAGAGAACCGACTCCTTCGCGATCAAGCTGATGGAAAGGATCTACCTTGAGAAGTCCGAGCTCAATGTAAACAGGGACGAATGTCTTGGCAACGTCGTCACGGCTGTAGCCGAACGTCGTCTGAGTCAAATCGTTTGTTCCGAATGAGAAGAACTGGGCATATTTTGCAAGTTCACCGGCAATAACGGTAGCTCTCGGTAGCTCAACCATTGTGCCGATCTTGTAATCGAATGTTACGCCGGATTTGGCAATAACGTCTTTGGCAATCTCTTCACACATTTCTCTGGTGAATTTCATTTCGCCAACGATACCGACGCCGGGGATCATAACTTCAGGCTTTACATCGACGCCTTTTTTCTTAAGGTCGCAAGCTGCTTCAAATATCGCCCTTACCTGCATCTTGTAAATCTCAGGATATACGATACCGAGGCGGCACATTCTGAGACCGAGCATAGGATTGGCTTCATGCATGCTGCGCAGCTTCTCAAGAAGTTTCTCCTTGTCGGCAATCTCTTTCGTCTCGGCATCGGTCAGAGTTTTATACTCTCCCTTGGTTTTGAGTTTAACGATATCCATATGAATCTCTTCCGCATTGGGAAGGAACTCGTGAAGCGGCGGATCCAGAAGTCTGATAATAACCCACTCACCGGCCATTGCTTCGAGAATACCCTCAAAATCTTTTCTCTGGATAGGAAGCAATGTATTCAGAGTTTCCATATAAGTATCCCAGGAGGACTGCGTTTTTGCTTTTTCTGCCTTAAGCATTGTTTCCATTTCGGAACGCTTGCTTTCTTCCGTTTCAGCAATCATCTGCTCAACACGTTTCACAGCTCTCATGCCTGCTTCCGCATCACCGGCAACCATGATCATTTTCTGGACAACCGGCAAACGCTCTCTTTCCATAAACATATGCTCTGTTCTGCAAAGACCGATACCTGCGGCACCGAGAGATCTGGCGATCTGGGCATCCTTCGGACTATCGGCATTGGCTCTGACGCCAAGTGAACGGATCTGATCAGCCCAATCCAAAATCTGTTTTGCTTTGGGAATAAGCTCTGTAGGATACACTCTTTCGATTTCGCCGGTAAATACTTCGCCGGTGCTGCCGTCAAAAGAAATCATGTCACCTTCGTGGAATGTCTGGCCTTTTACATGGAATTCTTTCTTATCGAGATCAACTCTTATGGCATCGCATCCGACGATGCAGGGAATACCCCATCCCCTGGCTACGAGAGCTGCGTGTGAACTGGGTCCGCCTGTGCTTGTCAAAATACCTTCGGCAACAGCCATACCATGAGCGTCGTCCGGAGAAGTTTCCGGTCTGACGAGGATGATCTTCTTGCCCGTTTCAGTCATTTTAACGGCATCATCAGCCTCAAAAACAACGATACCGCAAGCGGCTCCCGGAGAAGCGGCCGTTCCTTTGGCAAGCATTTTACCTGACGACAAGGCACTGTTTTTTGCTTCCGGTTTAAAATAAGGATGCAAAAGCATGTCGATCTGCTCGGGAGTTACTCTCATTACAGCTTCTTCTTTCGTAATAAGTCCTTCCGTGCAAAGGTCCACAGCAATGGTAACGGCTGCGAGGGCAGTTCTTTTCGCATTTCTGGTCTGGAGCATATAGAGTTTGTTTTTCTCTACGGTGAACTCAAGATCCTGAACGTCGCGATAATGCTTTTCAAGCTTCTTGGCAATTTCCGTAAACTCTTTATAAGCCTGCGGATCTCTTTCGGCAAGAGCTTCAATTGGAAGAGGAGTTCTGATGCCGGCTACAACATCTTCACCCTGGGCGTTAAAAAGAACATCTCCCATCAATACGTTTTCACCGTTACTGGCATTTCTCGTAAAGGCAACACCCGTGGCACAGTCGTCACCCATATTGCCGAATACCATACTCTGTACGTTTACGGCCGTTCCGAGGTTATGATCTATTTTTTCTTTATCTCTGTAAACAACGGCTCTGGGCGTATTCCAGGATCTGAAAACGGCTTCTACCGAAAGCTGAAGCTGGAGCATTACGTCGTCAGGGAACTCTTTTCCGGTTTCTTTGACAACATAAGCTTTATAGGAAGCTACAACGTCCTTAAGCTGCTCGGCAGTCAACTCGGAATCTTCCTTTACACCGGCCTGATCTTTTTTCTGCTGGAGAATATTTTCAAAATTTCTCTTCGGCAGCTCAAGAACTACATCCGAGAACATATGAATAAATCTTCTGTAAGCATCATATGCAAAACGTTCGTTATTTGTAAGCTTGGCAAGACCGTCAACCGTTTTGCTGTTCAAACCGAGATTCAAGATGGTATCCATCATACCGGGCATTGAGAATTTTGCCCCGGATCGTACAGATACGAGAAGCGGGTTTGCCGGGTCTCCGAAACCTTTTTGCATTTTGGCTTCAAGATCTTTCATTTTTGTCTTGATTTCATCAAGAAGACCGTCAGGCATTTTTTTGCCTATTTCATAGTACTTTACACACATGGTTGTGGGAACTGTAAAGCCCGGAGGAACAGGAAAGCCCAACTTTGTCATCTCGGCAAGATTGGCACCCTTTCCGCCGAGAATGTCGCGCATTGTGGCATCGCCTTCTTCAAAAGCATATACCATTTTTGCAGTAGAGGTGCAGGTACACTGAGTCATTAAATCACCTTCCATAAATAAAAATTTTAGTACAATACCTTGTACTAATTGAAAAGCCATGAATCAATTCAAAACCCGACGGAGACATACCGTCAGATATAGAAAAATGCCGCCCATTGAAAAAGCGCACATTAGGCATTATTATAGCAACAAGAACGGATATTGGCAAGTCAATTTTGCCGGAAAACGTATTTTCAGCTCGAAAAACAAAGCGACAACCTGAAATACAACTAATTTTCCAAAACCGGAACAGGCTTCGTCACCTGCGAATAATTTATTATTCTTCTCTGAAAAACGCCGCCGTCATATTGTTTTTCCCACAAAAGAGGCTTGAAGATGATAACGCCCTTGCCTCTTTTAAGCAAAGCACCGACAAGAGACGTCTGCTGGGGAACTTTTAAAAGAGGCACTAAATCGGGCTGAGCGGCAACAGCACTGTAAGAATTTTTACCGACTTCCGGCACAAAAGCGACAATACGCCTGACTCCAAGAGTTATCGTCGGCCCCCTCTGAGCCTCTGCTCCCAAAGCAACTCCCGACATTTTGCCGGCTCCGAACTCCGCATTCATCGTCCTTGATTCCAAATCTTTTATCACCATGGGCGAATTTTTAAATCCCAAAAAAGAGGCCAGCCTGCTGTCATAAAACCACAGCGTTCCCCCTCTTTCAACCCATGACATTAAGGATGACGCCATTTTCCCATTAAGCAGCTCCGGTTTTGACTGAAGAACAATAAAATTGACATTACCGGCTTTTTTTACGGTTTCCTCAAACTTAACGATATTGGAGTCATTAAGAACCAGCGGCTGCAATTCATCCGCATACACAGGCGGAATAATAGACAGACAAACGAATATTACAAAAATATAAAATACTTTCAAAATTCATTTCCTCCGGAGAATTTGCTCGATTTGTATTACAATTATACATTCATGGAAAAAAAAGTAAAGAGCATTCACACGCGCAAACAAGGGCGGCAAAACAAAAAAGCACGTAAATCTTCGGGTATATTATATTAATTCATAATATACAAAAATCTGCAGCACATTTACAGGCACCGGCGTTATAGACAGCTTTACTCATGTGAAGAAAAAATTACAGCACGGACGTAAACATTCAATCGGCGGTTCTTAACCATATATTCCCATACGATGAAAAATATTGTATTATAAAAGAGCATTATTAGGAGTATTGTTTTTTCATTTCTCAGAATGTATACAGGGGGACAGAATGTCATCATTAGAGCCGTCTTTGATAATCGAGAACGAATTAAGAGTCGATGGAAAGCAACTTGGCAGCGTTGAAATATACCTGCGTGCAAAAGGATGCGAATACCGCAAAAACAATGTCGGCTGTGTATTCTGCTCGCTGCAGGATCTTTCTTCCGGCGGACTGCCGGTTTCGGGAATGGATATGCTTCAGCAAATAAAAAGTGCGCTCACCTTGTGCAGACTCCATAATCACAGCCCGCAGGACATTTTTTTAAGAAACTGCGGTTCATTTTTCTCCGACAATGAGATCCCGGCACCCGTCAGGGAAGAAATCATCCGCTATATTGCCGGGCTTAAGCAATTCAAGCGCATAACCGTGGAATCAAGGCCGGAATATATAATACGCAGTGCCGGCAAATTAAAAAAACTGGCATCAATAATTGAACCTGAGCAAATGGAATGTTTTATCGGCTTGGAAACATCAAACGAACTGCTTAGAAACGAGATACTGAACAAAGGTTTTTCAGGGCAAACATTCATGGAAGCCACAGGAATATTAGCAAAAAACAACATTGCTCTCGCTGCCGGAGTAATGCTGAAACCTCCGGGATGCGATAAAGCCGACGGTATTCATGATGCGCTTGACACGATATATTTTGCTGATGAAATAATGAACAGCCTGAATATTAAAGGAAGAATAATAGTCACGCCCTTTTATGTTGCCAAATCAAATCAGGTGACAGTACCGCTCTATCACAACGGTGAATGCAGTCCTCCGTCGCTCTGGAGTGTTGTTGAAATAATAAAGGCGTCAATAAGCTGCAAACACCCGTTAGAGGTTAACCTTAAAATTCCGGTAACACATATTGCAGCGCCGTCTTCCTGCCCGCAGTGCAGTAAAAAGCTAGCCGATTCAATAGAATTATTCAACAGAACCGGTGACAGAAGCATAAAGTTTCCCGACTGTGAATGCAAGCAAGTATGGAGGAAGTCAATAAAATAATAGATTATATAACTAAATTTAAAGGAAATATTTTGTTTGATGACGAATTTCGGATATTTAGAGTAAAATTATATTCTCTTCTTTGAAAGGAAATATAGCTGTGTGGAAAAGAATTAGTAAGGTATTTAAAGGGTTTTTAAGCATTTTTATCAAGGGAATAGAGCAAAGTAATCCCCATGCGCTGCTTGAAGCCCAGAAGGAAGAGCTGAGGGAAACTATTTCCAAATTCAACACCAACCTCGCCAAACAGGCTGGTGCCGTAGCCAAGCTCGAACGGATGGTAGCCGAAGGACAGAAACAGGAACAGGATTTGACAGTAAAAGCTAAAGCCAATCTGATCGCCGGAAACCAGGGTTTAGCCGGACAGATGGCACTGCAGCTAAAAAATGTCAAGGAACAGGTTGCCAGTCACAAAGTAATGCTTGAAGCGGCAAAGGTTACTTATGCAGACCTTGTAAAGACAAAAGAAATAACAATGCGCGACGCAAAAATTAAGATAGAATCCCTTTCTCAGAAACTTTCACAGGTTGAAATGAAAGAAGCGGAAGCAGAACTCAGAGAGATGGCTTCGTCAATGATTGGCGAGCTTGGAGCTGGCGGAGATACAATGAACCGCCTTGAGGAGCAGCTCAATGAAAGACTTGAATATGCAACAGGAAAGGCTGCCGTAGCAAGAGACTCTACAGATATATCGGATGTAAGAATGAAAGAATCCGAAATAAAAGCACTTGAAAGTCAGGCTCTGGCGGAACTCGCATCAAGTCTGGGAGTGGAGTATAAATCGGATATTTCGATTGCGGCTCCGCCTCTCACGGAAAAAGCAATTGGTCCTGAAGCGGAAAGTATCTCCGAAAATGTAAAAATAATGGGACCGACGGAAACAACGACTTAAAATCGGCGGTTTATCAAAATTAAAAAAGTAATAGGGCACGGCATGCTGTGCCCCTTATTTATCAGGCATAAATAATTTCTTTAAAAAGAAAGGCGGTAAAAAATGGCGAATAATAAACCTGAAGCCCAGGGCGGTCTTACCGGATTCGGTAAGTTTGTTCTGATTGTGATTATACTCTGCGTAGGTTATTGGGGTTATACGTTGTCACAACGCCCGGCAGGCATGTCTCCTGACGGAAAAACGGGACTAAAAGTTGTCGACTTGTCGAAAAAAATGCTCGAAGCCCCGGATTTAAAAGGAATTACCACCGCACAGGAATATAAATATGTGGCGCAGGAAAAGTTGCCTGCGGTAGACCCTGCTGCCGTCAGCGGTTACAAAAAACTTGATCCTAATAATAAAGTAGTTGAATTTCCGATCAACGTATGGATCGGATGGCTCCCCATTGTTGCAGCGAACCAGGGATATAAACCCAATACCGAAAGTATTTTTTACAAAAAATACGGTTTTATGGTAAATATAACCCTTATAGACGATCCGGTTCAGGCCAGAAATGCCTTCGCAGCCGGAAAGAGTCATGTATTGTGGGGAACACTCGACATGATGGCCCTTTTCGCACCGGAACTAATGAAAGACTCCAGAACATCACCGCGTATATGTCAGATCGTGGACTGGAGTAACGGCGGCGACGGCGTAGTGGTCAGGGACGGCATCACCAGCGTTAAGGATCTAAAAGGAAAAACAATCGTATATGCGCAAAATTCGCCGAGCCAGTATTATATAAACAATCTTCTGCTGACGGCGGGAGTTCAGCCCAATGAGGTCACTCACAGATATACGGGTTCCCCGTTTGAAGCGGCCGCGGCATTTGTAGCCTCAACCGGCAAAAAAGACCAGATTGATGCCGTAGTCTCCTGGGCTCCGGACATTTATACGATACCGGAAAAAGTAAAAGGCACAAGAATTCTCTCAACAACAAAAGACGCCAATAAGACCATCGCCGATGTCTGGGCCGTTAGAGCCGATTTTGCCAGAGATAACCCGAAAATAGTTAAAGGCCTTGTTGAAGGTATTTTCGAGGGAATGGAACTGATTAAAAACGACAAACAGAAACAGAAAGCATGCAAATGGCTGGCAGATCTCTACGGATTTGAGATGTCCGAGATCGAAGGCATGCTTGCAGACGCACATTCCACAAACTTTGCGGAAAACAAAGAATTTTTTCTCAATGCCAATAACCCGTCCAATTTCGAAAGAACCTGGAAAAACATTACTTTCGTGTATAAGGAGCTGGGAATAATAGGCTCACCAACACCGTTTGACATGGTAATGGATTTTACTTATATAAAAGAACTGGAAAAAGAGGGCAAGTTTGCCAATCAGAGGGATGAATACAAAACAAGCTTTGTCCCCAGCAGTTTTTCAAAAGTAAAAGCGGAATCACCGATTCTTACCCAGACAATCAGAATAAATTTCTATCCGAACTCAAACAATCTGATGGAGCCAAAGCATGATGAAATAGGCAATCCTATTCCCAACACGCTGTATGATCCGAATGTAACAGCCACACTGGAAAAAGTTGCCAGGCTTGCAGGCCAGTTCGAATCCTCAACAGTTGCGATCGTCGGGCACTCGGACAGCTCCAGAAAAGGACAGGTTCCCGAAGAAGCAGTAAAAACGCTTTCACTGCAAAGAGCGGCGGCCGTAAAGGAAATACTGGTCAATAAATACCAGTTTGACCCCAACAAGTTCGTTGTTGAAGGCAAAGGATGGGATGAACCGTTTGACTCTAACAATCCTGACGATCAGGCTCAAAACAGAAGGGTTGAAATAATGGTATACCAACCGGAAGCCGTAAAATAAAATTATCATTAGATTGAAAAAGGGGCTGTGTAAGTGGTTTGCCGTCGATAAATTTTTTAAAGCGGATTACTATTTTACACAGCCTGTTTTTATAACAAAAGACATTAAGGAGAGTGTGCCGTTTTGAGTGACAAAAAGAAATCAGCGCCAAAAGCGGAAAAAAATCCTAAAAAAGCGGAAAAAATAAAACCTGAAACAGCTATAGTAAAAGATAGTTTCTGGGCCATAAGACAGGAACCTTCGCCGCAGATATCCCTGCTTCTTACTATTGCTCCAATCGTGATCGTATTTATTATCTGGTTCTTACTGACATACGGCAATGGACATACAGTCGAATCAAGAATGGTGCATCCGTCAATTCTTCCCAGTCCAATGGAAATGTTTAATGCAATCAAGACGCTTTTAAGTCCGGAAAAGCATCTTGATGAGGGTATAAAAGTAAGTCTTTTGAGGATCGGGCAAGGCTTTTTAATTGCACTTCTGATTGCCTTTCCGCTAGGAATACTTATGGGAACTTTTTCCAAAATAAACAAATTTTTCTCACCGCTGATAATAGTAGGTTCATACATTCCAATCCCGACGCTGCTGCCGCTGACAATGGCCTGGCTTGGTCTGGGTGAAGAACAGAAAGTCGGATTTCTGGCGATCGCTTCATTCGTATTCCTGCTGCCGGCATTTGTAAAAGCCATTGATGATGTGGACGATGTTTTTTTCAACACAGGTTATACTCTTGGAGCCAATAAATGGCAGCTACTGACAAAAATAATTGTGCCGATCGCAATGCCGAAATTATACGATGCTATGCGTGCCGGTTTCGGAGTCGGTTTTACCTGGATTATTGTTGCGGAAATGAACGGTGCGACAAGCGGACTCGGCTATATGCTTAAACAAGCCCAGACCCGCGGAGGAATGGACAATGCGCCGATAGTCTACCTTCTGCTGATCGTGATAGTACTTCTGGCCTTTGGCTTTGACTGGCTCTGGAGAGAGGGTTCAAAATTGCTCTTCCCTTATAAGGAGGCGAGATAATGTCGGACATCAAAGTAAAAGAAAACCCTGAAATAACAGCAGAAAAACCTATTTTAACTTTCGAAAACGTGTCCAAGATATTCTTCAAAAATACACCGAAAGAGTTTACAGCAATCAAAGATGTAAATTTCCAGGTCGACGATATCGAACATGAGGGAGAATTTATCGCCCTTCTAGGCCCTTCCGGGTGCGGAAAATCAACGGTAATGAACATTATCGCCGGTCTTTCGCCCCATTTCCCTCCAACCTCCGGCAAGGCATTGCTCAGAGGTGAACCGATAACCGGTCCCGGCAAAGACAGAGGGATGATTTTTCAGAAATACAGCTCATTCCCGCATCTGACGGTTCTGCAAAACATTATGTTCGGAATAGAACTAATGTCGGAAGCGGACAAAAAAGAACTGCTGAATGCGGAGCCGGACAAAGATATAATAACAAATTACGCAATGGACTGGGTAAAAAAAGTCAAGCTGGAAGGAAACGAATACAAATATCCCAACCAGCTCAGCGGAGGCATGCAGCAAAGAGTCGCGATCGCCAGAACTCTGGCGCTTAAACCGAGGATAATTCTGATGGACGAGCCGTTCAGCGCACTTGATGAACCGACAAGATTGTCTATGCAGGATCTGCTTCACAATCTGTGGCTGGAAACACAGTCCACGGTATTTATGATTAGTCACAGTATCTCGGAAGCCGTTTTTCTGGCCGACAGAATATGGATGTTTACCCCGTCACCGGGAACGATTGCTTTTGAAATATCCGATTTGCCGCGCGCAACCGACAATGCGCTGTTTGAGCAGGAAAAACCTGACTTCAAAGAAAATGTAATGGTTATAACCGAGCATTTTCAAAAAATAGCAGAAAATAGAGAGTCATTTTCATGAGCGTAAGAAAACGAAGTTGGACAGACGGAGTAAGGGAAGCTTTTTTCTTAAAGTTTCCTGTGCCTATTTTTGGCAAACTGCCGCTTAATCTCATAGGTTTCACAGGGATGTGCATCACCAGTTTATTCGAGCCTTCGATGTGGTGGGCAACATTCGCTGCCGAAAGTACCTATCTTGTAAGCATGTCCGGCAGCAACATGGTCAGAAAAGTCCTGGATGAGAAGGATGCGGCCGAGCGGAAGGCGCTGTGGGAAGCCAAGAAAATACAAATGCTCAACAAACTTTCCGCTCAGGGAAGGGTGCGTTTCAGACAAATAGAAGCTCTGGGCAGAAATATTGCGATAATTTATGAAAACGCTTCCAGAGACGGGATGTTTATTGATATGGCCAACCTCAATACCGCCAACGAACTCATATGGTATGCCCTGCGGCTGCTGACATCCAAAGAAGCCATGATTCAGAATATCAAGGGCAATACCAAAGAAATGCTTGAGACAAAAATTAAAAATATGGAACAAAATCTGGCCCGGGAATCAAGCGAAAAGCTCAAAAAGACACTCGAATCCACAATAGCGACAATGAAAAAAAGGTTGGAGACGTTTGAAACCGTAAACGAAAATATGAAAAGCGTGGATCTGGAACTTTTGCGAATTGAAGAGCAACTGGCACTTCTGCACAGCACAATTACGATAAACTCGCAAACGGGCAGTGCCGCAATGTCCCAACGTATAGACATTGCTGAATCATCCATTACCGAATCAAACGAATGGGTAACAATGAATCAGGATCTGTTCGGCTCGCTTGGTGATGAATTCACCGGGGCTCCCCCTGAAAATATATTTACCAATCCGACAACAACAACCTAAAAAGCCCGGGATTTTCCGGAACGAATATTTTACACCTGATACACGGAGATAAATAATATGGCAGAAATGACATCCTGGGCCGAAACAATGAAACAGGTTTTCATCGGCGGAACAACCAGTCAATTCATCCTTTACGGAAACGTATTTGATCTGGTTCCAATCTCTAGGGGAAACAAAACTGAGTTCGTCTCCATTCGCGATTATCTTGAAGAAGCAATGTTTGCCCCTTTTGAGGTCGTTATTTTTTATGACAGGGGCAAGGGAATCAGGGTTAAACGCGGTATGGAAGAATTCAGAAAATACCTCGCAATCCATGATAGTTTCAACGAAACTAATTATGCGACATATTCCGGACAGCTGCCAAGAGATTCCAGAAGAGCTACGGAACTGATAGACCGGTTTCTGCAGGTCGGCCTCCAGCGTATGAGGTATGTTGAAAACGGAGGCGACGGCAATGCACTGAAAGGGATTCCCAATCCGACAAAAATAGCTGTTGTCATTGATTACGCCCAGTATATAGCCCCAAGAGCGGAAATAACGCAACTTATGGGCGATTCGGCGGAAACACTGATCAAAATACTCGACTGGGCCTCAGATCCGTCAATATTAGGGGCTAATATAGTAACCTGTATGATAACTGAGAATCTTCAGGATCTGAATAAACTGATTGTTGAAAACCCCTACAATGCAAAAATTAAAATACCGATGCCGACGGAAAAGGAACTCGGAGACTATTGTAATTTCCTTAAAGAAAAGACTCCTAATTTCAGCCAGTGCTGCAAAATGAATGCCGAACAACTGGGACAAAGCATGCTTGGCCTGACAAGAGTCGGCGTCCGCTCGGTTGTATCTCTGGCGGCCAATAACAACCGGGAACTCGATCACAAATTTCTGGCAAAAAACAAAAAAGAAATAATCGAAAAAGAATGCAATGACTTGCTCGAATTTATTGAGGTTCCTTACAATATGGATATGGTGGCAGGCCATAAAGCGGCCAAGGAATGGCTCCGGGAAGACTCTCTGCTGATAAAAGAAGGCAAAACACGCTCCATACCTATGGGTTATCTGCTTACCGGGGGAATCGGCACCGGTAAAACATTTCTGGCAAATTGCTGGGCCGGTGAACTTGGCATACCTTTCGTGAAATTCAAAAACTTCAGGGACAAGTGGCAGGGAGCCACGGAAGGCAACCTGGAGAAAATCTTCAATGTAATGGATGCTCTCGGACAGGTGATCGTATTCATCGATGAAGCGGATCAATCAACAGGAAAAAGAGACGGCGGCAGCGGAGACTCCGGCGTTTCCGGACGTGTTTATTCGATGCTGGCACAGAAAATGAGTGATACGAGAAACCGCGGCAAAATAATCTGGATTCTCGCCACTTCAAGACCGGATCTTTTGGAAGTAGATCTCAAGCGTCAGGGGAGGCTTGATGTCCATATTCCGCTTTTTGCTCCGCAGACGGACAAGGAAAGGGATGAACTCTTTAAGGTAGTAGCCAAAAAAATGGGCTCGGATATCCCGTCCGCCAAACTGCCTAAATTACCTCCGGGCATGGCACTCGGCGGTAATGAAATGGAATCACTGCTGGTGAGAGCTTACAGAGTTTATGATCTTCAGCGGGGCAAGAAAAAGCGTTCTCTGGAAACAATACTAACCGAGCTTACAACAGATTTCAGGCCTTCCGCACATACAAAAGCACTGGAATATATGGATTTAGTTGCCGTTAAGGAATGTACGGACTCAAGATTTCTTCCGGAACACTTTAAAAAGATGAGTATGGATGAACTGGATAAAAAACTTGAATACTTAAAATATAATATGTCCTAAGAGGTGATTCTATGGGTAAATTTAATCTTATTAAAGCTATAAAATCAGCATTTTACAATGACAATTCCGAGGAAGAAAAAAATAGCGGCAAAGATAAACAGCAAAAGCCGGAAACTCCAAAGGATGATGGAATGCTGGATCTTGACGCCGTTGATGCTATTCTTGATAAGTCATGTAAAAAATTTAAAGGCGAAGCAGTAGAAGAAGCTGAGAAAAAAGACGAACCGGCAAAAGAACCTGAAAAAGAGCCGCAGACGGAAGAAACCGTTATTGAAGAACAGGCAAATACTGAAGAAGTAGAAGAGAAAGAACAGGACACTGCCGAAGAAGATAAAAAAATTAGTGAAAAAACTAAAAAAATCAGTTTTGCAGCCCTGAAAGATCTACATGCAAAAATTACATTTGACTTTGAAAAGACTGTCAAAGACGGGGAAGAATGCGCCAATATCCCTCCGGAGGGCGAATGCATTGATTTTGAAAAAGTATTCAAAGCGGCCAATATGAAGCCGGTAAAAAACAAATGGAGTCTTGTATCCATTGCCGATTTTATCGAAAATTTGAAAAACGAAGATCCTGACAGTGATATAGAAAAACGCAAGTCAATACTTAACGCCGCTCTGAAATCAGACAAAGTTAATAAAAATGAACTGCTTGAAGACGCGGTAAGAAGAGATAAGGCAATTGACACCTACGAGGAATTCCTTCATAACAGAATTAATAACAGGGCAGAACGACTGACTGTCCAAAACGGAGATATGGAAAAGCAGATTCGCGAACTTCAGGAGCAAATACAAAAAAACAACGAGCAAATACAAAAAGAAAAAGATTTCTTCACCAGATGGATTGAGGAAAAAGAAGAACTCGAATCAAGACTGTTCATAGCCTGCCATTACCTTGGTGACAACAGCGCTATAACGATAGGTGCGGTTACGCAGGGAGCACAAGGCAGAGCTCAAAAAAGCAGGGAGTGATTGCTTTGCCTGAAAAGATCCTTAGAGATCCTGTTCATGGAGACATTAGTATCAGCAAAAATACCGAGCTTGGGCTGCTGGACACCCCGGAGATACAAAGGCTCAGAGGGATAAAACAGCTGGGAACGGCTAATTTCGTGTATCCATGTGCCCTTCATACAAGATTTGATCATTCACTGGGTACTTTATTCGTAACCGACAAAATAGTAATAACAATGGAGCATCAGACCGGAGAGCCGCTTTTTTCCAGGGAAGAGAAAGAGTTGCTGAGGATTGGTGCTCTTTTGCATGATGTTTCACATATTCCGTTTGGACATACGTTTGAAGATGAAAGGCAAATATTCGAACGGCATGACGCACCCGACAGGTTCGCCCATTTTCTGAATCAAGGCGTCCTTGCCAAAAAAATACGTGAGCTAGGGCTCACAGTTCCGCTGTCTCTGCTGCTAAACAGAAAGTCGGAAAACAAGGTAATGTGCGAAATAATCAGCGGTACCATCTGCGCGGACTTGCTTGATTATCTGGCAAGAGACAGCTATTTCTGTGGTATATCCCATACCTACGATCAGAGAATCTTAAGATATTTCCGAGTAAACAACGGTATCTTTTATATAGACTGCCAAAAGAAGGGTATACTGAGACAGGATGTTTTGTCCGAAGTCATAAACCTGCTGCGGCTGCGTTACTTTATGTCTGAAAGGGTATATTTTCACCATGCAAAAACAGCTTCCGGGGCAATGATTTCCAAAGCCGTGGAAATGGCCGTCAGAAACGGCCTGACAAAACAGGAACTGTTTCCGCTAAATGATGAAGGATTACTGTTTATGCTGCAGTCAAAACATCAGAAAGTGAAAGAAATAACGGAACTGATAGAGCTGCTAAGGACCAGAAGTCTTTATAAAAGATGCTATATAATTACCCGCAAAATTGGCCCGGTACGCCAGGAGGAGCTGATATCAAAATACCATCTTGACGCTCAAAAAAGAGAAGAAGCCGAGCAGTTTCTGATTCGAAAGCTCAGACTTAGGCAGGGCGAATTGATTCTCTACTGCCCCAGTTCTGATATGGCCCTGAAAGAAGCAAACGTGATGGTGAAAATAGACGAGACCAGTCCGAAAAAACTGTCATCTCTGAAAATACCGGAAATAGACGTTTTACTCGATAAACACAGGGATTTATGGAAATTCTATGTATTTATTGCCCCGCACTTAAAAGACAGGCTGAAACAGATATCAAGGGCTTGTGAAGAATTTTTCGGCGAAGAAAACCATATGCCGGCACTTCAGTCAGGACAATCGTTCTTCGGATTTTAAACGGTTCCTTACAGAGAGTATTAAGACAAAAATATCAGCGTGGCAAAGCAGATTCGAAATTTTAACTATTTTATATTTAATATTTGAGGGCCTTTTATGAAACCAATACAACTACGTTACAAATTTTGTCCCGTGTGCGGGAAACGCCTGATAACAAAATACACTGAAGGCAAAGACAGGCTTGTCTGTGTGGAATGCGGCTTTATTTTTTACCAGAACCCCATCCCTTCGGTGGGAATGATCGTCATCAAAGAAGGCAGCTGCCTTTTCATAAAACGCGGAAAAGCTCCCGGACAAAATACCTGGGCGCCTCCGTCAGGATTTGTCGAGTGCGGAGAAACGCTTGAGGAAGCCGCCGCCAGGGAATTAAAAGAAGAAACCGGATTGATTGGCCATACGGCGGAACTTCTCGGTGCATATTCGGAAACTAACGAAGTCTACGGCGACATCATAACCGTAGTATATCTGATGAAAGTAACCGGCGGCGAGCTAACGGCCGGTGACGACGCACTTGATGCACGTTTTTATCATCTTGACGACTTGCCGAGAATACATTTTGCCTGCTTTAAAAAAGCCTTAAAAGAATACAAAAAAAGGCATCTGAAAGTTAAGAAAAACTAAAGTGCTTGCCGATATCCATACACACCTGCACCATTTCGGAGCCGATGAAATCAAAGAAATAATAGAACATCCTGATGTACCCGATGTGATTATCAGCTCCGTATGGAACAAAAAAGAACTTGAATACAGTCTTGATTTGAAAAAGTCATACGGCAAAATCCTGATTTCCGCAGGAGTCCATCCGCAGATAGCCGACATCAGCGACAAAGAATGCCTTGATTTTTCCGAAAATCTCGGCAAAATAGCGCCGCAGCTCACGGCAATAGGCGAAATCGGTTACGATCTTTACGAAACCAACCCTCCGCAAAAATCGCAATTGCATTTTTTTGAACAGGCAATACAAACAGCGGAAAACTATAATTTACCGGTTATAATACATTGCCGCAATGCCTTCGAAGAGCTTTTGCCCGGATTAAGCAAAATCAGTGTTCCCGTAATTTTACACGGTTACAGCGGCGGCTTTAAATATCTTAACGATGTTATTAAAAAAAATTACTACATATCATTTGGTACGCCGCTGACTTACGAACAATCAAGAAATCTGAGAAGAATAGCCGCTTTATTACCACTGCCGCAAATACTGACGGAAACCGACAGTCCATTTAACCTCAGGCGGCATGCGAACTGGCAGGCCGAGAAGAACAAACCTTATAACCTGAAAAAAGTTGTACAAACGGTCGCAGAGGTAAAAATGATGCCCCTGGAAGAGACAGAGGAAATTATTTTTCAAAATTATACTAAAATATTTTGCCGCTCCTGAATTAATTTCTTTTCTTATACGGCGGAAACAACGACGACATTTCTGACTATTGCAGTGCCGCATCTGCCGGCGGCGGACGCTTCGTATTGAATACGCTCACCGCAAGCACTGGCATAGAAAATATGGAAGATAATACAGGACTAATAAGCGGGACAATATCTTCATAGACTCAAAAGGCGCACAAAATACGAATGACAAAGCATATAACGAAAAATACATAACTGTCAATTAAAATTATCAAACAGAAACGGGGCTGTCGTGCTAAGCGGAGCTTTCCAGCTCCACTTAGCACGGTAGCCCCCTATTTTTTACATGCCGATTTTATTTTTTGTATTATAAGACTAATACGTAATATTGTATGCAAATATTTTACAAATAAGCTTACATTGACTTTTACAGCAAAATAGATTAAGATTAATTCACTCTGTTTTTGAGGGAAGTTTTTTAAGAATAAACTTTTAATAGCAGCAGTATTGATTATTTTGTTCATAATTCCTGACAGCCGGTGCGAATAGAAAAAACAAACAGAGTTACAGACGACAAGGAGACAATTGTTTATGAAACATCTATATTTTTTCTTGATTTTTCTACTGATCATATCCGGTATCTGTGGATGTTTGCCTAAAGCAAAAAAGAATTTATTTGAACTTGTAAAAACAGGAACACCGAAAGAGCTGGCATTGGCGATAGAAGACGGCGCAGATGCCAATATTCAGGATGACAAAGGTAGAATGCCTTTGCACACTGCGGCAAGGTATAATACTAATCCTGAAGTTCTCAAGATTTTGCTAAACGCGGGGGCCAATGTCAACGCAAAAGATAAAAGCGGCTGGACGCCTTTAGCTGTCGCCGCCTCATACAATACCGATCCTGACTTTATCAAAGTCCTGCTCAAAGCAGGGGCGGATGTTAATGCCGGAGAACCAACTCCTTTGAATGCTGCCTCCGCAAACAATTCTAATCCGGAAATTATCAATATTTTAATAGACGCAGGAGCGGACGTTAATGCAAAATCCAGTGACAACTGGACTCCTTTGCACACTGCCGCGACATACAATTCCAAACCCGAAATTGTCAACGCTTTGATAAAAGCAGGAATAGACGTTAACGTCAAAACTCAGGACAACGTAACACCTTTACTTGCAGCTGCTGACAAAAATACCAGTCCTGAAATTATTAAAGCTTTGGCAGATGCAGGAGCAAATGTCAACGCAAGAACCAAAGAAAGCGCGACTCCTTTGATGATAGCCGTCGAAAATAATAAATTTGAAATTATCAAAGCATTGATAGATGCTGGCGCGGATGTTAACGCAAAAAGTAAAGATGACTACACCGCCTTGCACTGTGCCGCTATGTATAATCAAAATCCAGAGATTATCAGGGCTTTCACAGACGCGGGAGCGGATGTTAATGCGAAAAGTGAAGATGGCTACACCGCCTTAATTCTTGCCGCTCATTCCATCACCTATACTAAATCCGACACTACTTCTGAATTTATGAAAGCTTTGATAGATGCCGAAGCGGACGTTAATGTAAAAAATAAAGACGGATTTACTCCTTTACACTATACCGCTATCATGGATAAAAAGCCTGAGGCCGTAAATGCATTGCTAAAAACGTTAATAGAAAAAGGTGCAGATATCAGCGCAAGAACTAATGACGGCAGAACACCTTTACATTTTGCGGCAAAAAATAATAATTCTGAAGTTACAATAGCTTTAATAAAAGCAGGAGCAGATGTTAACGTAAAAGAACAAGCCGGATTCACTCCGTTACACAGTGCCGCAATGTCGAGCAAAAATCCTGAAGTTATCGAAATTTTAATAAAAACAGGAGCAGATATCAACGCAAAAAATAATAAAGGCGACACTCCTCTGGATTGTTGCTATTCCTCAGAGGAAGTTAGAAAAACAATTATGAAAGCAGGCGGGAAATCAGGAAGACAATGACATAAGAATGCAAATTCAGTTAAGGCTTACTCAATAAAATATTTTCGATATAAAAGGAAGGACATAATCAATGAAACATCTATATTTTTTCCTGATTTTTTTACTATTCACCTCCGGTATCTGCGGCTGTCATCAAGGAGCAAAAAATAACTTCTTTGAGCTTGTAAAATCAGGAACGCCTGAAGAGATAACCTCGGCAATAAAAAAAGGTGCAAAGGTCAAGGTTAAGGATGGCAGAACAGTCCTGCATAATGCGGCAAGGTATAATAAAAACCCCGAATCTCTCAAAGTTCTGCTGGAGGCAGGCGCAGATGTTAACGCAATAGACAATGGCTGGACACCTTTGAGTATTGCCTCCGCATACAATACCGACCCTGCTTTTATAAAAGTTTTGCTCAACGCGGGCGCAGATGTTAACGCCGGCAAGCCAACTCCTTTGAATACTGCCGCAGAACACACTTCTAATCCGGAAATCATCAAAACGTTAACAGACGCAGGGGCCGACGTTAACGCAATCGATAACGGCTGGACCCCTTTGCATAGGGCAGCGGCATTCAATTCCAAACCTGAAATCGTCAAAGCTTTTATAAAAGCAGGAATAGACGTTAATGTAAAAGATCAGGGCAATACCACTCCTTTAATGGAGGCCGCTTCCGAAAACACCAATCCTGAAGTTATTAAAGCTTTGGCAGACGCAAAAGCAGATGTCAACGCAAAAAATAAAAAAGGTGAGACTCCTTTAATGATCGCCGCCGAAAAAAACAAACCTGAAGTTCTCAAAGCTTTGATAGATGCAGGAGCCGATGTTAATGCGAAAAATAAAGATGGACTGACAGTCCTGCTTATATCCGCGAACTCCATTACCCATAAAAAACCCAACTACAATACTGCTGAAATTATGAAAGTGTTGATAGATAGCGGGTCAAATATCAATGTAAAAAGCAAAGACGGAGTTACTCCTTTGCATTATGCGGCCATGCTCAATAAAAAGCCGGAAGCTGTAAATGCCCTGATAAAAACCCTAGTAGAAAAAGGTACCGATATCAATGCCGTAGCCAATGACGGCACAACTCCTTTACATTTTGCGGCGGGCAATGGCAATCCTGAAGTTACACTAGCTTTAATAAAAGCCGGAGCAAATGTTAACGCTAAAGATCAAGCCGGAGTCACTCCTTTACACTGTGCCGCGCTGTCGAGTGAAAATCCTGAAGTTCTCAAAATTTTAATAAAGGCAGGGGCAGATGTCAACGCAAAAAATAAAAAAGGAACTACCCCGCTGGATTGTTGCTATGATTCCGATGAAAATAGACAAACAATTGAGGATGCAGGCGGCAAGTCAGGAAGGCAATGAAATATAAATTTCCCAATAGCTATCCAATCTCGCCAAATACACAAACTAAAAAAGACAAAAGGAAAGCTATAATTTATGAAACATCAATATTTTTACTGATTTTCTTGCTGATAATACCCTGCATATGTGGATGCAGGCCTGAAATATCAAGAAACAATTCATTTAAACTTGTAACAACAGGCACGCCTGAAGAAGTGGCTACAGCCATAAAAAACGGCACCAATATTGAAATCTATAATGACGGCATAACAGCCTTACATATTGCAGCAAGATATAACACTGACCCTGGAGTTATTAAGGTTTTAATAGGCGCAGGGGCGGATGTTAACGCAAAAAATAAAAACGGCAACACTCCCCTGTCTTCTGCCGCAAGATACAACACCAATCCTGAGGTTATCAGGGCATTAACAGACGCAGGAGCGGATGCCGGCATTCACGATGAAAAAAGAAGAGTCCCACTACATCTTGCGGCAAGATACAACAATAACCCTAAAATTATCAAAGCATTAACAGATGCAGGTAACGATGTTAATGTTCAGGATGACAAAAGCAGAACATCTTTACATATTGCGGCAAGGTATAACACAAATCCTGACGTTATCAGAGCGTTAACAGACGCAGGCGCAGATGTCAACGCACAAACTGTTGCCGGCTACACTCCTTTGCATTTTGCAGCGTCATACCAAAACCCGGGAACGATCGAGGCTCTAATAAACGCAGGAGCAGATATTTACATAAAAGATAAATACGGCAAAACTTTTTTGGATTACAGCTATACTGAGAAATTGGAAGAATAATTATGAAAACAGGCGGAGATAAAAATAGTTATCAGTTGCGGCTGCAGACGAAGGCAGACCGGAGTCCGACGAGCGAAGCGTAGTCTGAATCTATGTCGAGCGAGCGAACATTCAAGTTGACTTGCGGAAAACCACCCCGCCGCTTCGCGACACCCCTCCGGAGGAGGGGAATTTATCAAAATACAAATCAATTCAAACCGGTGGAGATGTTAAGTCAAACCGGATTTCGACGAGTGAATCGTAGTCTTTACTACGTGAACGAGCGAATATCCGGTTTGACGACGTATCGTTTAATAACATTCCTTAAAAAAATAATCAATTCAAACCGGTGGAGATGTTAAGTCAAACCGGATTTCGACGAGTGAATCGTAGTCTTTACTACGTTGAACGAGCGAATATCCGGTTTGACGACGCAGATCCGCCGGTTTCAATTGATTAGGTGTTTGCGGAGTATATCTAATGCATGCGACGCCGCCACATTGCGTATGCGTGCACGGTTGCCCCAAAGAGAAAAACGGCTGCATTCGCAGAAACCTTCTGCAGCAAGTGCTATAAATACGGTGCCAATAGGTTTGGACGGATTCGTAGCTGCGCCGGGACCGGCAAGTCCTGTTATGCCGATAGAAAAATCAGCGCCGGTTAGACGCCTCATACCTTCGGCCATAGAACGGGCCACAGATTCGGAGACTGCTCCATCAGTTTCGATTATCTGCGGCTCCACACCAAGTAAACCTGTTTTCAAATTATTATCGTAGGAACAAATACCGCCGAGAAAATTTTCTGAAGCACCGGGAATATCGGTAAGACGCTTGGCCAGCAAGCCGCCGGTACAGGATTCGGCAACAACCAGTTTTTTACCGGATTTCTTAAGTAGCTGCAAGACAACAGACTCAAGGTTTTCGACATCAACACCGTAAACAACATCGCCAAGTTTAGAGCATATATTATCGACAACCGGCTCTATTAAAGCCAATGCTTCTTCCTTTTTAACAGCCGACGCAGTAACTCTCAGCAAAACCTCACCGTTTTTTGCATAAGGCGCTACAGTCGGATTCTTCATATCCGCCATCATAGGACTTAATATTTTATCAACTGCCGATTCACCCATGCCAAAAATTTTTACCGACTTTGAAAGTATAATTCTGTTGGTTATTTTTTCAAGATAGGGTATCACTCTGAACTGAAACATCATCGAGCATTCGGCAACAGGACCGGGAAGCATAATTATATGTTTCCCCCCATGCTCCATTATAATACCGGGAGCAGTCCCCCAGTCATTTTCCAGAACAATTGAGTCTTCAGGTATCATTGCCTGAGAGTCGTTATTTTCAGGCATACTGCAGCCGGTTTTTTTGAAAAAATCCAAAAGCCTGACTCTGGAGCGGTCATGAACTATAAGCCGTTTGCCAAAACACATCGCAATGGTTTCTTTCGTCAGATCATCATATGTCGGCCCAAGACCGCCGGTCGTAATGATAATATCCGAACGCGTTTTTGCCAGTTCAATTACTGCCTGCAAACGCTGCTGATTATCACCTACAACCGTATGATAAAAAACATTTACACCAAGCTCAGAAAGTCCCTGTGAAATTATCTGAGCATCCGAATTGACGATTTCACCAAGCAAAAGCTCCGTTCCAACACCTATAATCTCCGCACTATAACTCATAAGAAAAACATTCCTTTCAAATAACAACAGGATTATCACACAAATTTAAGAATAAATCTTTTACGGCAACAACGGTTGTAAGGGCGCGTTTTGCGCAGCCGCTATAAAAAACACTAAATAAATCTCTTATTATTAAATTTTGCAAAAAGAAGAGGCAATCCTTTATAATCTCATGGAAAAAAACAAACAGACAGAATCTTTTCAAAGGCTTGAATTGCTCATAGGTTCTGAAAAAATCAAAAAATTAAAAAATGCCACGGTTGCTGTCTTCGGCCTCGGCGGAGTCGGCAGCGCTGCCTGTGACGCTCTCGCAAGAACGGCAGTAGGCAACTTTATCCTTATAGACTTTGATACCGTGAAGGAAAGCAATTTAAACCGTCTGATAATTGCCGACGGCAGAGACATCGGCCGAAAAAAAGTGGATGTAATGAAGGAAAGAATTCTCTCGATAAACCCGCAGGCAAATGTAAAATGCTATGGTGATTTTCTGGACGGAGAGCTTTTCGATGCGATAATAAACGAGGAAAACGTGGATTTCTGCATTGATGCCATTGACAGTCTTAACCCCAAAATACAGGTATTAAAAAGACTTGCCCGCACGAAAATAAAGTTTATATCCTCAATGGGAGCCGGAGGAAGATTGAATCCGGCGCTTGTAAAAGCGGGAAGGCTCAATCAGGTAGAGAACTGCGGACTGGCCACCAGAATAAGAAGCGCCATAAAAAAAAGCGGCATCTTCTGCCGAAAAATAAAAGTCGTATATTCAAACGAACAGCCGGTAAGGCCGGAAAAGCCACTTGAAGAATCAACACGCGGCCGCAGCCGCGGAGCGCAGGCAAGCTGCATGATGGTTCCGGTAACGTTTGGCATGTACCTGGCATACAGCGCAGTCAAAGCATTGTGTGATGAACAGGATGAAACAGCCGATGAGTTGGCAGAGTAATATAGCTTTCAACGGCCTGCAAGCATAGTGCTTACAAATTCATCAAAAGACGAGACCGTTAAATCAGGTTTACCATCTCCTACCGAACCATAACCGTATGAAGCAAGGCAAACATTTATTTCCGCAGCCCGGCCGGTGGCCATATCAACACTGCTGTCTCCGACCATATAACTAAGGGATTTTTCCGAACCACTGTCTTTGAGCATAAATTCAATTGCTTCGGGATTTGGTTTCATCGCAAAGCCGGAAGCAGCGCCGACTATATAGTCAAAATATTGCCTTATACCGAGAATTTTCAGAATCGTTTCACAAAGAGTCTGCAGTTTATTACTGAAAAGCGCGACAACAAACCCATTTTCATGCAATTTTCTAAGACCTTCGGCAACTCCTTCGTAAATATATGTATGAACAATCGGGTTACGGTGATAATAATCAATAGTAACCTCTCCCGCCTTTTTTAAATCTATCTCCACACCGGAAGCATTTACGGCCATCTCAACAGTTTTTAAAAGGCCGTACCCGACCATGGAAGTTATGCGCTCCTGCGAAACGGGTGCCCCCCCGGAAGAAATTAGAGCATGGTTCACAGCTGCGGCAATATCTCCTCTGGAATCAATCAGGGTACCGTCAAGATCAAAACAAAGCAGGCTACGCATATTTTTCCCTCCCAATAAAACAACAAATTTGTATAGAAATTCTCAGCAATAATACAAATACCCTCCAAATAAGGTTATTATTCTTAATTATAAATAAAGAATAATAACCTTATTATATATTGCATGAAAAGTTGCAAAATGATATGATTAGAGTCAATGCTGTTTAAAAATATTCGGAGTATATGTTTATGGGAAACGAAAACAATATTATTGATAAAATTCTAAAAAAACCGGAACTAAACGAGCTGATCAAAAGTATAAATTCTATCAGCGGAGCAGGTATTCACATCGTCTCCTTTACCGGCAGAATGCATAAAAACAGAAAAAATGAGCCGGAGATACTTACGGATAAAAACTTCATAGAATCACTAAGGAATACCGAAACCGGAAGTGAAGAGATTGGCGTAAAAACCATTGATTATAAAAAACAGTCATTCTTTATTTATGTCGTCAAAGAAATAAAAGAGCCTATTGCGGCAATCTTAACACCAGATTACGGCCAAACAAAGAAAAAATACATTGCCGGCACACTGAAATCTATAGGGCAGCTGCTCCTGAAGCTATATGTCGAAGAAAAAGAAAATGACATGAACCTCAGGAGGATGTCGGCACTTTATAAAATAGGAACCTCGCTGTCATCATCAATGGATAAACAGAAAACGCTGAAAATGGTGATCAACTATGCGAAAAGTCTTCTCGGAGCGCAAAATTGCTCACTGATGCTGCTTAATCAGGATACCGGCGATCTGAAAATTGTGATGGCTTACGGTCTAAGCCGGTCGATCATAGCAAACAGCGTATTAAAGCTCGGACAGGGAATTGCCGGCAAGACTGCGCTTTATGGAAAACCGATACTGCTGAAAAAAGGCTATAAAGCATCGGGGTCACATATAGAAAGCAAAGCCGAAGAAATCCCCTCGGCAATATCGGTGCCGATAAAACTGCACGATAAAGTTATCGGCGTTATCAATGTCAGCAAATCGATTGATGAGAACGATTTCACCGAGGCACACCAGGAACTGTTAGTGATGTTTGCCAACCAGGCCGCCGTGGCACTGGAAAACTCAAGACTAATGGAAGAACTTCAGGAATTATTTGTCCAGTCGATTACGGCGTTGGCAAATGCCATCGACGCCAGAGACAGGTATACAAAAGGACATTCTCAGAGAGTCACTATTTATTCGATGGAAATAGCCAAAAGACTGAGCATACGCAAAGAAGAACTGGATATGCTCCAATATGCGGCATTACTGCATGACATCGGCAAAATCAACATCAGGGATTCTATTCTCAACAAACCGGAAAAACTGTCTGACGAAGAATACAGCGAAATGAAAAAACATCCCGAATACGGGGCCAAGATAATGGAACCGGTTAAGCGTTTCAGCAAACTGCTGCCGTATATGTATCACCATCATGAAAAATTTGCCGGCGAAGGATATCCTTACCATTTAAAAGGCGAGGAAATACCGCTGATAGCCCGCATCATAACCGTTGCCGACTCTTTTGACGCGATGACATCGGACAGGCCTTACCGTAAAGGCAGATCGATCGAATATGCGCTTGACGAGCTGAAAAATTGCAGCGGTTCACAGTTTGATCCCGATGTCGTGGAAGTCTTCTGCCGCTTTATCCAGGAAAAAGGCAAAGAATTCGTAAAAAAACTGATCAAACGCACCTCGTTTTTATAATATTAGTTTGAAATATAATAGCGCGAACAAACAGAGACAACTTTATGGAAAATATATACACATACATTATATATGGTTTAGCTGCTCTCGGTATTGTTTGGTTTCTTACTGTCAAGCGTCAAAAAGAACGAAAACAATTTATGATTGAAATGGAAAATACTCCTTTACATGAAGCAGCCAAAGTCAAACGCAATTCTGAAAAAATCAAGGCATTAATAAAAAACGGAGCAGACCTCAACGCAAAAAATAAAGACGGAAGAACTCCTTTACATGAAGCCACGGTAAATAATGACGATCCTGAAATTATCCGGACTTTGATAAATGCCGGAGCAGACGTTAACGCAAAAGATAGAGACGGCTATACGCCTCTGAATGTGGCCTTCGAAATAAATGCCAATCCTGAAATCATCAGAACTTTAATAAATTCAGGTACAGACGTTAATATAAAAAATAAAGACGGTTATACTCCTCTGCACATAGCAGTCGAAATAATAGACAATTCTGAGATTATTAAGGCTTTGATAAATGCAGGGGCGAACGTTAACGAGAAAAATGGAAGCGGCTATACTCCTTTGCAGGAAGTCGCCGGAGACGATAGTCCTGAAATTATTAAAACTTTGATAGGTGCAGGAGCAGACGTTAACGCGAAAGACGAAACAGGAGTGACTCCTCTGCACTTTGCCACCGAAAAAAGTCACAATCCTGAGATTATCAGACTTTTGATAGATGCAGGTGCAGACGTTAACGCGAAAAATAGAGATGGGGAAACTCCTTTACAGGAAGCCGCAATGAATTCCAATCCTGCAATTATTAAAACTTTAATTGATGCAAAAGCAGACGTTAACGCAGAAAATACAGACGGAGATACTTCTCTGCATTATGCCGTCGAAATAAACGACAATCCTGAAATTATCAGACTTTTGATCGATGCCGGAGCAAACGTCAACGCGAAAAATAAAGAAGGAAAGACTCCTTTACAGGAAGCCGAAAAAAATAACGCCAATCCTGAAATTATCAGGCTTTTGCGTAAGGCAATGCAAATTGCCCCATAATCTAAAACCCGGTAAAAGACGATCAAACAAGCAGCGTTTTTATAGAGATTAATAAATGACACCCCTTTAATTTGCTTCATCAGACGGGAACCACAGCAGTCCATCCAGCCTGCATTCCGACGTTGTTCTATGAGGATAAATTCCCCAATGCTTCTTCCATAAAATTTCATTTGTTATTTTCAACCGGAATTTTTCAATTAAAAATATCTACAAAAACATATTGATTTTTTTCAATATATAATTTACAATTTAACATATTGATTTTTCTCAATTTGAGGCTATGTATGGATAAACAACACTCGGAAAATGCCAAAGTTTTTAAAGCTTTTTGCGATGAAACCAGGCTTAAAGTTTTGTCACTGCTACAAAGTGGTGAAAAATGCGCCTGTATTCTTTTAGAGAAAGTAAATGTTGAACAATCCACCCTATCCTACCATATGAAAATTCTTGTTGACAGCGGTATCATAACCACCCGCAAAGAAGGCAAATGGACCCATTACTCTATAAATTCCGCAGGAAGTAAATATGCTGTAAAACTGTTGCAAGAGCTGACCACTGTAACATTATAAGCAGTGAGGAGTACATAATATGAGCAAAAGCTGCTGCTCAAAAAATAACTGCTGTTCACCAGACAGCATGGAGAATATTCCCGTTGTTTCAACATCGCTTTCATTTAAAGATACTCTGGGCTCATGGAAGGCCCGTTGGGGCATCGGGCGTATGAACTATACAATTGCCCCGGGCCTTTATGCCGTGGGAAAGCCTGACGGCAATTCTCCTGTTTTAGTAAGTGCCAATTATAAAATGACATTTGATATACTCAGGAAAAATCTTTCCGGTCTGGACTGCTGGCTGCTGATACTTGACACCAAAGGGATTAACGTCTGGTGTGCTGCCGGCAAGGGAACTTTTGCGACATGTGAATTGATAAACCGTATTGAATCTACCGGACTTGCAAAAATTGTGAGGCAAAGAAAAATTATTTTGCCTCAACTAAGTGCCCCCGGCGTAAGCGCACATGAAGTAACAAGGCGCACGGGATTCTCCGTGGTCTATGGTCCGGTAAGAGCAAGCGATATAAAAGCATTTATTTCGTCCGGCGGCGAGGCTACAAAAGAAATGAGGACAGTCAGATTTACGCTTGCGGACAGAATCGTGCTGACGCCCATGGAATTGGTAGAAGGCGCGAAAACATCACTGATGATTTTTGGAATTCTCTTTCTTTTAAATCTCTTTGCCGTAAGGAGTTTCGGAGTTTATGATTTAGCTTCATACGCCGGGGCAATCCTTACGGGCTCAGTCATAACTCCCGTGTTACTGCCGTTTATACCCGGAAAGGCTTTTTCATGGAAAGGCTGGTTAATGGGACTGTTATGGACGGCATTCGCCTTGTGGCAATTCGGATGGTTCCAAAACGGTTATTGGCTTCTTTCTGCAGGATATATGCTCTTGCTGCCCTCGATATCGGCATATATAGCTATGAACTTTACCGGCTGCTCCACCTATACATCGCCTTCAGGCGTGTTAAAAGAAATGAAGCTCGCCCTGCCGTTAATTATCGGCTCATCTATTCTTGGCATACTGCTGATACTAATAAACAAACTTATTTGACGGAAGAAAAATATGACACTCAAATATTTGAAAAACACAGTAACTTTATCCCTTGCAAAAGACAAGTGCAGCGGCTGCGGAAAATGCACGGAAGTATGCCCGCACGGCGTGCTCAACATTGACAACGACAAAGCACAGATTGCGGAAAAAGATCTGTGTATGGAGTGCGGGGCCTGTGTAATGAACTGTCCGGCAAAGGCAATAGAAGTTAATGCCGGGGTCGGCTGTGCCGCTGCGATTATCAAAAGCTGGTTTACCGGAAATGAACCCACTTGCGACTGCAGGGGCGAATGCTGCTAGCATATGTAATCAAATGTGACCATGTATTATTATGAAACCGGTAGTGATACTGATGTGCCCCTGGTTTTTCGCAAATGTAAAATATTAGTATCCAACAGCAAATTAGCGGGCATTTTAATTATTATTGTGAGAAAAGGACTTTATACAAAGTTCAAATCCTAAAGTATTCAAAATTTTACAAAAAGTATCAAATCTTGGACTGGTTTGACTTGAAAATATTTTGTATAAATTCTGACGGTTTAGATTTGTATCCTGGGCTAATTTTGAGATTCCGCCATTGGCAACGGCTATTCTCTGAATTGCCCGCATTAAATATTTTGCATCGCCGTCAATTTGGTATTCTTCAATAGCCGCTTCGAGATAACCACTGGCCTCATCAGGATCTTGAAGAGAATTATTCATATAATCATCCCATGAACTTAGCTTATCATTATTGATCATAATAATTCTCCTTTATAATCTTTAATATAATTTTTAGCTTTCTTAATATCATCTGCTTGAGTTGATTTATCTCCACCAATGAGCAAAATCACAATACAATTCTCTTCTATAGTGTAATAAATCCGATATCCCTGACCGAAAAACAATCGCAATTCATATAAATTTTCACATAAATATTTATAGTCTCCAAAATTACCGGAATCCAATCTTTCTATTCGCAGCTTAATTCGCCGCTGCATTTTTATATCTTTTACTGAGTCAAGCCAAGTCAAAAATGGAGATTTTCCATATTTATCTTTATAGATGAATATCTTATATTCTTGCATGTTCTTATTGTATCATAAATGCGACATCAAATTCAAGAAATTTTAAACACATAAAAAAGACAGCCTAAATAAGACTGTCAAGAAATAAGTATTATCAAGCTCTACCCTGCGAGGCTGTTGCATTCGACCCTGTTCTCGGCGTCTACAGTCGCCAGAATGCAGTGGCCGGCAAAATAATCGGGATTACACAACAGAACCAATTCCGCTTCCGGATTTTCCCCGTCAAAAGAAATATTAATGGCCTCAAAATAAAGGCTTAGACAAAAATCCTCTTCCGAAATAGGTAAAAATACTTTTTGCCCGTCTTCCATTATGTAGCATTCCTGCTCCTCATCTTCAACCTCTTCGGCACTGGAGGCCCAATCTTCCGCCATCGCCAGCATATCGTCATCAAGTAAAGCCTGTTCAATTAAATGCCGGTTATTTTCAATCCATTCAAGTTTATTATTGATTAAAGCGATATTTATTGCCAAATACTCATCTTCGCAGCCTTTGGCATCGTCAGTAAAATTAACATAAATCTCAACGGCTTCCCTGCCCCAGACAGTAGTTTTACCGGAAAAAGCGTTAAATTCTCCCTTAACAAAATCTGTTGTATTCATTGTTGTTCCTCTTTCTGCAAATATAGATGGTCTCATTGCGATAATGTTAGCTGTAAAAAATAAAATTACTTACTGTTATAACATACTTTCAGGTAAATTCCAAGTGATAAATAATATTGTTGGAAAAGGGTTATGGTAACATAAAAAACGATAATGAATCAATTACGATAATCCTTAAAAATAGCCGATGGTGTCATACTGTCCCCGTTTTCACGAGGATAAACTCCGGTGGGTATCCAGGAACTAAATTTTGGTTTTTGTCTGAGATATTGCCCCGTTACCGTTGTTTTTTGGCAGCCGCAAACGCGAACAATAGCGACCATTAAACGCTTACTTTAATACGGACAAACCTCAATACAGCCAGCTCCCTTTCGTGGCAATAGATTCGGACGGATACTGCCATTTCTTCTCAAAATCAGGATTCAATACGGAAATAGGCAAAGACGAATGCACTCATCCTGTTGGCCTTGACGAATTGAATAACCCATGGACTGATAGTAAGTCCTCCAAAGCAACCTGTGTGGCACCACTTCCGATAAGCCAGTCCTTGTAAAACTGAACGGCGACGGGTATGGCCAGCCGTTGCAACTCCTCTATCGGCATAAACTCATAACCGGTCAGGCTTGGCGGTTTGCCGCCTTCTATCTCGCATTGATAGCCATTCATATTCCACTGGATGTGCGTGAAGCGGTGGGTTGCTTTGCCGACGGAAACGATATCGGTTACCGTGTATCCCAATCCCTGCACGCGCTTTTTCGCGCCTGCGGTATCCAAGGCTTGATCAACCATATAAAACTCCCAAAGACCGTTTAATAATTTCTCATTCCGCTGCCGCATCAAAATTTGATCTTTGGCGTTCTTAATAAGAAGTACAGTAATGTCAAGCTGCTTTACATCTTTTTTAGCGCTTTTCACGGGCAGTTGATTTTGCTTACCCTGTTCGTATGCCTTGCACAAGGTACGCACAGGGCATACAGGGCACGAAGGATTCTTGGGGACACAGACCAGTGCCCCAAGTTCCATCAAGGCTTGGTTAAAGATGCCCGGTTTATCCGTGGGAATGATGGTTCTAAGGAAAACAGTCAAAAGCTTTTTAGTAGACGCCTCTGAGATATTCAGGCTGCTGTCGTACAGTCTTGCGAAAACCCGCAGCACATTTCCGTCCACGGCGGGTTCGGGCTGGTGAAAGCATATGCTGGCGATTGCGCCTGCCGTGTAATCGCCAATGCCGGGCAATTTTTTGATGAGCCGTATATCGGTCGGGAATTTGCCGTTATAATCATTTACCACAATTTGAGCGGTTTTCAGAAGATTATGCGCCCGGGAATAGTAACCCAATCCTTCCCATGCTTTCAAAACATCGTCTGCCGGTGCGTTTGCCAAGTCCTGTATTGTGGGGAAATGCTCCATAAATCGGATATAATAGGGCAAGACAGCTGTGATTCTGGTCTGCTGCGCCATGATTTCTGAAACCCAGATGGAATAAGGATCTTGCGTTTGCCGCCAAACCAGGTCGCGCTTTTTGATATCGTACCAACTGCACAATAAAGCGGACAATGCGCCTGCTTTTGATGGCTCCTCTATGTCATATTGTAGCAATGGCATTTCTTCCTCTCGTTCATATGACAAGTAGTATATACAATCGCCAGGGCAATGTCAAAAGTTATTGGAGTATTGCGCAGGATTCACGCACGAGACACTTACTTTGCCCGGCAGCAGACATTTTAGTAAGTTTTCATAGTTACATACGACTCATCCCTTCCGCAGACCGCTTTTGTTGGAGAAAATCCATATACGTTTGGGGAATTTGCTATAAAACTATGCAATCAGTATTTATGCCTGCAAGACAATATTTTTTATTTATCCAACACACAAAAAAGAGGCGCGGTTGAGCGCCTCATTTAGTATTAACTTTAAATCAATTCAAACAGGTGAAGCTGTTAAGGCAAATTCGCCGGTTTCAATTGATGATACAAATCAATTCAAAACAAGGATAGACTAGGAAAGCGATTTTGCCTTGAGCTAAGCGTAGATCTGCTACGTGTGCGAAAGGCATAATCAGCTTGACGACGTATATCCGCAGTTTTCAATTGATTTACTCGGGGAGGAGAGCGACGATACGGCATTGCGCCGACTCAAACTCCATACCCTTAACCGGGAAGCATCCGATCCAGCATCTCTTGTTGCTGACCTTGTCGATTTCTCCGCCAAGGTTTTCTGCATGGACGATTCCTTTCGGGAAAAGGTTCAGGTGCATAACCTGATAGAACTCATCCTGCGGGAACATCTCATCCCATGCTTTTCCATACTTGTTCTTAAGCTTCAGCTCGGCTTCATCAAAAAGTTTGGGATGCCAGTTTCTGATAATTGTATTCATCGGATGATCGGCACTGCCGCATTCGACGCCGATCCATTTGATTTTCATATCAATAGCCCATTTATGGAAATCGGGATTCGGACCGGGATGCTTTACGAAGTAACGGACTTCGTCGGACTGCTGTTCGTACCATGCATAGCGGTGATATCCGGTATTGATAATAAGAATATCGCCTTCTTTAATTTCAGCCTTTTTCATCAGCATTTCCGGAGAATAGAGATCATAGTCGCCTACTTCATCAGAAATATCGACGACAACGCCCTGCCCAACCCATTCATTCATCGGCACCTGTCCGATAGAGCGGCCGGCACCGTAGAAATGGATCTCACCGTCCATATGAGTTCCCACATGGTGACTCATCGTTATCGTCTGGCCGTTCGCGCCCTGACCCATATGAGCTCCGGCAATTCTTTTGAAATACTGTACCGAAAGCGGAATATAACTCGGCCATGGCGGTGTATGCACGCTCAAAGGCTGAGTAAGATCATACATTTTTACTTTATCCATCATCGTTAAAAAATCGTTTACGTTCATATAAACACCTCCAAAACTTAAATACAAAAAATAACGTAATATACAACAATTCAATCCCCGGAAACGATAAACCTTCAAAAATAAACCAGGTTATCAGCGTTATATAAAAAAGAGGGAATGTCTCACAAATTTCTGTCTCTCACAGAGAGCACGGAGTTCACAGAGATAATAACGAAAGGATATTACGGGCAACGCCATTACTTTAATATTTCCATTAAAAATAACTTTTCTCCGTGTTCTCCATTTCTCTGTGAAGAATTTTTCAATTGTTAATAAAAAGGAGGAGCCATCCTGTTTCCTTAACAAGACAGCCCCTCCCGCAAAATTACCTAATAAATTTATTATTCGTTCATTTTAGCGGCTTTTTCACTGGCTACCTGAAGCGATTTATAGGCATTCAGTCTCTTGCCGGTAGCTACTTTATCCTTAAGCTCGGCTACGTCATCGCCGCCCTGCAGAATAGCTTCTTTAACATCCGCTATTGAAAGCTCAGGATATTTTGACATAATCAGCGCAGCGACTCCGGAAACGTGCGGGGTCGCCATTGACGTTCCGCTCTTAAGAGCAAAACCGCCGCCCGGGATGGTCGAGAAAATTCTGCTTCCCGGTGCCGCAATATCAACACTCTTCTTGCCGTAATTGCTGAAAGTGGAAAGCTTATCATTGGCATCTGTAGAAGCAACGGCAATCATGTTCGGCAGATTGTAACTTGAAGGATAATGAGGCTTAGCGTCATTATCTACGGTTGAGTTGCCTGCGGCAGCAATGAACAGTCCGGGGAATCCCGAAATAGCATCTTTCAGAGCCTGAGAGAAGCCGCCGCCGCCCCAGGAGTTGGAAGCTATATCTACGCCCATTTTCGTGGCATAGTTGATGGCATCAATGGCTCCTGCCGTTGTGCCGCCGCCGGTATCCATGAATTTAAGACCCATTATTTTAGCATTCCAGGCTACACCGGTTATGCCCTGGCCATTGTTGCCTTCGGCACCGATAGTTCCGGCACAGTGGGTTCCATGGCTGTGGTTATCCATTGGATCACCTTTTTTGCCGTAAAAATCGTAACCGTGGACATCGTCAATATAACCGTTTCCGTCATTATCTTTCCCGTCTCCGGCAATTTCTCCGGGATTCGTCCAGATATTATTTTTTAGATCAGGATGGTTATAATCAATACCGGTATCAACGACGGCAATCAGCGGACCGCCTTCACGTTTTCCGGTGGAAATGGTCCAGGCATTGGCAGCGTCAATATCTACTCCCGGTTTGCCGCCGGTCTGGCCTTTGTTCTCAAGTCCCCAAAGCTCTTTGTGCAAATCATTCGGTCTTTTGCCGGCTGCAGGTGAGGCAGGGTTGCCTCCCTGGGCTTCTCCGGGGTCGTCTTCATTTTCCGGAACTCTCAAAATATAATTAGGCTCGGCATATTCAACATTTTTGTTATGTGAAAGGGCGTCAATAGCCTGTTCAACGGTAGCACCATTGAGTTTGATGTGGCAGAGCTCTCCCTGCGTCTCCGACAGACTTCCGGCCTCTTTTGAAGGCAACGGCATATCGAATGTTTTTATAATCTCGGCACTTATACCGTTTCTGAGCGTCATGTTCTGCGGAGCTGCCCCTTTGAACCGGACAATCAGCTCACCGGGAACGAATTCCGGCGAGTCGGATCTGCCTCCGATAGAGACCTGATCTGCAACCTGATTCTGCTGTGACGTTTCATTTTTGGTAATGCCCGGAGTCTTTGAGTATCCGGCAATATTTGCTGTATTCATAGAAGAAATGTTATTCATGCTGTTACCCCCGAAATATAGTTATCTATTTAACATTATAAAGTCTAAACAAAAAAGACTCCATCAACAAAATGTTAACATTTGGACACATTTTCAATAAAAAAGCCCGCTCCGTATACCGGGCAGGCTTGCAAAAGTTAAAACGAAAAGAAGATTATTTCTCCTTATTGCCGCAGCACTCATCTCCGCAAATATATTTGCTGTTCGGTGTGGGAACGCCTTTTACAGCATTTACCGGCTCAAATACAAGGAATTTGAAATCTTTGTTTGTTGATGTTCTGTTGACTATTTTAACCTTAAGCTCTTTGCACTCGAGTGTATTAGGTTTGTGAGGGATACTGATTCTATGAACCATAGAACCTTCTCTGATGCGTACTTTACCCATAAGTGTGTCGCAGTGTGAATAGAAATAAACATCAATGTCAATTTTACGATCCGAAAGAAAATCATGATTCTCAATCATGAAAAACTTACCGTTTGTGATTGTAAACTCGGTCTGGAAGTTATTGGGAAGATAGAAATAACTATCCGGGCTTGGATATTCATAGACATTATACTTTACAACTTGTTCAGGTGTAAAATAATTTATCTCTGTCTGTGCAAATGCACCTGAATTCGGGACTACACACATAAATGCGGCAAGAATTGCCATTGCAAAAAACTTTTTCATCTCTCTAAAAAATCTCCTTCCTCATTATAAAACAAAAATTTTCTAATAAAACATAATAACAGAATCCTATCTGATTAAAGGGCTTATTCTATCCCCTTCACCTCCTCTCAGAAATTCAAGACACTTTTTAGCGTCAAAAATACAAAACTACAAATAGGCTATTCTTGTCACAAAACAAAAAATCCTTCAATTACATCAATATTTATTACTGTAAATAATATTAATTCACAAATCTCCATGCAATGCCAATACGGCAAAAATACAAAAATATCATCCGGTTTAAAGTTTAAATTTATAAGCTATAAATTTATAAACAAGGCTGGCCGCCAGAAAATCGGCATTAAAATGCCCTCCCGAAGGCATAAGTTCCACAAAATCACAGGCAACAACGTTACGTTTCTCAAAACACTTCCTAAGTATTGCAAGCGTATCATACCAGAGCATGCCACCAGGTTCCGGCGTTCCTACGGACGGCATTATCGATGGATCAAAAGCATCAAAGTCAAATGATATATAGACATTCTCCGTCAGTGAATTTATGATGGCGTCGATATCCCAGGACTTGAGATCTTTGGCATAAAAAATTGAGGAACCAATGTTCTTTTCTTTTATATACAAAGACTCTTCATGGCTCATGCTCCTGATCCCCAACTGAATTACGGGACAAATTTCCCTTGTTCTGCGGATCGCGCAGGCATGGCTGAATTTTGTACCTTCATAGGAATCTCTCATATCACTATGCGCATCGAAATGAAGAACGGAAAGGTCTTTATATCTTTGTGCAACCGACTCTACTATCGGCGGAGTTATGGAATGCTCCCCGCCCAGAAAAGCCGTAAATTTACCTTCGTTTATCAAAGGTGAAACAAAGCTTTTGATATCATCCATCGCCGCTCCCATGGAATCTCTTGATATAACCGGAACATCGGCGGTATAAATAGCAACCTTACCGATATCATAATCAAGTTCTATATCATACGATTCCATAAAAGACGAAGCGGAGATTATTGCCCCCGGCCCGAATTTCGTTCCTGTCATATAACTGGTAGACGCCTCATAAGGCACGGGCACCACAAGGACATCGGCATTTTTAAGATTATTGTCTTTCGCACAAGTCCCGCCGAAAAAACCACAATTGGAATTATCCATAATATTACGACCTCCTGATTCAATAAACAGAAAACGAACATGATGCTTTATTTTTACTGCTTTTAACTTCCAACAAATACCTTCCCTTTTCAAGCTGCCATTCAAAATTGTAAGGCCAGTCGGAATTACCGAGCTTTCTTCCGTTCAGAAACCATGTCACTTTTCCGGCATCCCGTGCAGCTGCCAATCGGAAGTGAATTTTCTGAAAATCCTTTCTCAGTATAGGATCTATCCTAAACGAAGTTCCGTCTGAGGGAAATGA
This sequence comes from Candidatus Xenobia bacterium, assembly GCA_031551355.1. Lineage (GTDB taxonomy): Bacteria > Vulcanimicrobiota > CADAWZ01 > CADAWZ01 > CADAWZ01 > JAVBNT01. The sequence goes on from JAVBNT010000010.1 coordinate 107,792, forward strand.
AATAAAAAAGGAAGACTTCTCAAATCCGTCTGACAATTCACCCAAAGGCACAGGAAAACCTTTTTCCGCCATCCAGTGATTATAAAGCGGCGGATATATTTCATAAATTCTTTCGATAACATATTTTTCCGGTGTCGAAGGTGAGGCCAAAGCACCGGTTCTGGTGTCAACCGGCAACAATCTGTGAACGCTGCAGACCTTATCCGGTTCATTCCCGGAAATATAATACTCCGGCCTAATCTTACCCGCGCAGTAAGGTCCCGGCACTTCCCCTGAAAGCGAGCAGACCCTGCAGGAAACAATTCCGGCTGGCGCCTCTAAAGAATCAGGATGTTTTTTTGAATGAAGCATGGAAACTATCTGATTAAAAACAGGAGCGGCACCGGTTACCCCCGATACGCCCTTCATCTCCGAATTATCGAAATTACCGGCCCAAACCCCGACAACATAGTCTGCCGTGCATCCGACAGTCCAGTTATCCCTGAAACTCTTCGATGTTCCTGTTTTTACGGCACATGCAAAAGGCAACAACAGAGCACTGCTGCGGCCAAAGGCTTTTTCCCTGGCAGAGTTGTCGTTAAGCACATCAAAAATAATAAAAGCGGCCTGAGAAGATATAAGCCTGACGGGTTTCTCCGTTTGCCCGGACGGTAATTTTACACCATTACGGTCATAAATATCAAGAATAATCTGTCTTTCAATAATTTCCCCGGAATTTATAAAAACCGAATACGCGCCGACAAGCTCCAATAGCGTAACCGGAGCGCCACCCAAAGTCAACCCAAGACCGTAATAGGACGGTTCATGGTCAATATGGGAAAAACCGGCGGTAACAAGCAGTGAATAAAGTGAATCAACACCTATGTTCCTCAAAAGCATAACGGCGGGAATATTATAGGAACAGGCAAGGGCTTCCCTGAGACTGACAGGGCCATGAAATTTATTGTCATAATTGGCAGGAATATAAAGACCGCCTTTTTGGGGAATATCAAGCGGCAAATCGGGAACAATATCAGAAATTCTGCTTTTATTATCAATAGCCATGGCATAAGTGAAAGGCTTTAGAATAGAGCCCCCCTGTCTGGGAGAATCAGTGGCGTTAACCTGTCCGTTTTTACCCCAATAATCAACGGAACCAACCATCGCCAGAATTTCACCGTTTCTGTTCATTACCACCGCGGCCCCGTTTGTAACACCTTTTTCCGCAAGCGAAGATATACCGGAACGGACAAGTTTTTCGATATCCCTCTGAAGCTGCAAATCAAGGGTAGTTTTTACCTTTGACAGTTGTAAAATACGATCATTACCGATTCCGGACAGGATATAATCGCAGAAATGGGGAGCTGCAAAAAATTCTCTGAACGGACTGATTGTGATACGCTCCTCAAGCGCTGATTTAAAGGAAGTATCATCAATTAAACCGCTTCTAAGCATCGCCTTGAGAACAAGACGCTGTCTTGACATAACGGATTCAAAATTATTTCTCGGATCAAAAAAAGCAGGGCGTTGGGGAATCGAAGCCAAAAAAGCCGCCTGGGCAAGAGACAATTCGGACGGACGGCATTGAAAATAATCTTCGCATGCCGCTTTTATCCCGTAAACATTAGGCCCGTAAGGCGCACGGTTCAGGTACAGTTCAAGAATCTTCTGCTTTGACAGCTGCCTCTCGATCCTCATTGCCAACATCATTTTTTTTATTTTACCCGAAAATGTGCCCGGCTCTGTAGCAAAAATCATTCCCGCCAACTGCTGACTAAGCGTAGACGCCCCCTCCTCTATCCGGCCATGCTTTATATTAAATAAAACGGCTCTGGCGACACCGTAAAGGTCTATGCCCCGGTGCCGGTAAAAACGAACATCTTCTATCGCAACCGTAGCTTTTTGCAATTTGTCGGAAATTTCATCAATGCTGCAATACGAGGAGACACTGCGCCCGTCAAAAACGATTCTCCTGAGCATTATGTCATTACGATCAGTTATCTCTACCGAGGAAATACCGTAATTTAAGTTCGGCTCGGAAAACGGCAGAAAAGTATATAAAAACAAAACGGCAGAAAAAAACAAAAAAAGAAAAAAGGCCCATTTAACAAAAACAAAAAGAGTCGTTTTAAAGCTTTTTACGTTTTTTTCACCGTCTTTTACCGTCATCAAATCCTGCCATCATAGTTCATAAAATGAGGCCTTTAGGGAAAAACAACTACTCCGGGAAAACACTGGTAAAACTTACCTTTCCCAAAAGGCCTGCGTTACTCTGTCGGGCTTTAACAGGCGCTTTTGCCTGTAATATCGCGAAACCCACGTCTACTCTATTTTCAGGGTAGTGCTGTTGGTACTGCCGAACACTTCGGGATGATACATCATAAAGGCCTTTGAAGGACTCAGATTATAATTACCAGGCGTTTCAGCCCGAAGCAGATATGTAAAGACATGCTCGCCTTTTTTAAGTTCCGTAGCAAAAATCAATACTTTATCATGATAAAATTCTTCATGATCAAATGTTGAAAAAGAAGAAGAGGCCGTCTGGCGTTTTCTCAGAGTTTCAAGTAAACCGGCAAGCAACTTGCTTTCGGTAACAAAAGACGTGTTCACCGCTGTAAATCCAGCCGCAACAGGCTCGTGCAGCACGACGTAACTCCTGTCGGCAGGAGTTACGACCGAAAGTGTCACCTTATATATATTACCGGATTTATAATTTTGCAAACCGTCCTTCTTTAAAGGTTCAATTTTCTTAAACACTGTAATACCGCGGCTTTTGGCGGAAATTTCTCCTTCGGGCATATATGTAAGGCGCGTATTGCAATACATTACCCCCAAACCCTTCTTCTCAAACCTTATCCCTGATTCCCTGTTTACAATCTCAGACAACGGGACTTGCGCCGAAATCTCCTGACGCTGTTTTATTCCGAGTTTTCCGGAAACAAGTTCTTTGCCGTCAAGTCTTATCGCTCCAAAATAATCGGAATTTCCACTTTTTTCCTGCAACACAAAGTATCTATTCAATGCCGGCAACGCAAACGCTGCGTCCTGTGTATTTTGGAAGCGGCCGTTCCTCATGGAATCAACAAGCCAGACCGCAACTCTGTCCATATTGGGAAACGCCCCTGAAGCATCAAGAAGCGACGACATTACCAGAGATGTCGTTCTCACCGGAGAATTGTAGAGAGCAATATTACTAATAGAAGCGGAATCATCAAAAAAAGCAGTTGAAGCCTCTGTTTTCATATGTCCCAAAATGGATTTTGTTAAATCGGCTACGACCGGGGTATTCCGTTTGGACAAAAGCAGGGTATTCAACAAAAAGGCCCTGGCGGAACAATCCATACTACCCGTGCGTTCACACATCAGGCTCAGTTCCGCTTCATGCTTTCTGCCGCCAAGATACAGGATGTAAAGCGCATAGGTTTTAATAAAAGTCTTTTCTTTCTCATTGTAAGCGCCGCTCCATTCATATTTAGCATTAGCATTTACGACACCGGCGAGATAATTCTGCCCTCTCTCGTATATATCCCGATCAACATTATAAGAGGCCTTCTTTGCCAAGGTAATCATATGCATTGCATAGCAGGATAAAAATTCAGAGGATTTCTCACCGTCTTTCCAGAGAGAGAAACCACCGTCATGACAGCGGTAAGAAGACAACGACGACAGCAATGAATTTATTGAATCTTTCCGGCTCTTTTCATCAACTCCGCAATAGTCAGACAGCTCCACGGCAGCCAGATAAGGCATAACTCTTGATATTCTCTGTTCAAGACACATATACGGATAATCTTGTAAATATTCAACAGTTCCTCTAAGCCTTTCCATAATCGAGGAACCGAGACTAAGAGACAACGTTCCCGTCTCTGCCGCCTGTGAAGCGGGAAGAGACAGTTGCTCATTGTAAACAGTATCTTTGGAACCGGCAAAAGACACTACCGTTTCCAGAGATGTATCGGAAATGCCAACCGGCAGCATGCAAACAAGCTCATCCGTATACCCCTCGGCAACCGCTTTAAAACTTACGGAAGCCGTTCCCTGTTTGTCGGCAATAAAATCAAAAGCAACAACCCTGTCACCGCCGGCAGGGATTGTAATATTTTTCTCCGTAACGCCGTCAACAGTAATTCCTGCGGCATTAACGGAAACAGCTACATTTCTTTCCTTACCCGTACCGTTAAAAACCATTACCCCCCCGAAAATGCGATCTTTTTTAGACGCAAATGACGGCAACGCAGATTTCAAAAGCAGAGGTTTGGATACGGTTATTTCCTTTTTCGTATTTTTCGAAAACTTATCCGCAGTACAACCGACAGCCATTATTGTAAAAGATGTGATATTATCCGGCAAAACAAATGAAACCTCGGCCTTGCCTGAAGAATCGGTAATAACGGAAGATTTCCAATACGCCGTATCTTTAAAAACCCTGCGGCCTTCAAGTCCGGCAAGACCGCCGCCACCGCCGTTTTTACCGCCCTTTTCACCATAATTTCTCTGACCGATTACATTGCGTCTGCTTTCGAAAGATTCAACATAAAGGGTGTTGGAATTATAAAAAACATTAAACAAATCCGGAAAATCATAATTAATCAATGAAAGAACGCCGGTATCCACCACGGCGAGTGTTACTTCACCTTTAACGCCTTTTCCTGAAGAGTCGGTCAATTTCAATTTCAGTGAAGCTTTTTCCCCCGGCTCATAATTAATCTTTCCAGGGGCTATCGACAAATCAAGTTTCCTCTTTTCCGAGAATACAGGCAATTCCACATAACCAACCTTAAAAGAAGGTTTACCGGTATCCCTGTCTGAAGACGGCTTCGTCATTCTCCCCTGTACAAGCACGACGGAAACAAACATGCCGGGAGCATCTTTCTCCGTGACCGGAAATTCCAACACGGAAGCACTGCCTTTTATATCGACAACACGCTTTTCCACCACATAGTCTTTTTCTACCGTGACCAGCGCCTTGGCAGATTCATAAGGTGATTTAACAATAATTCTCGCTTTATCACCGGAAGAATATGATTTCTTATCCCTGATGAGTTCAATCGTATCGTCATCATTGCGATCCCAGGCAACATAACCGTTTCCGTAGGCGTAAAATGAGGATTCGGAAACAATATCACTGCCGGAACTGTCTTTGGCAGAAGCACGTACGACATAGTAACCGGGCTTTTCAGGAGTATAGTTAATTTCCGCCTTGCCATCGGTAAGATTGTCCTCAAATGATTTTAAAACCTCGTCTTTCTTTTCACTTACCCAGGAAGTGCCTTCTCCGAGAGAGTCCTTCCTGACCGAATACCACTGCCGCTTTATAATCTCGGTTTTGAGAGCCGTATTAGCCACTTTTTTCGCATCCGGAGTAAGGGCGACAATTAAAATTTTCTGCGCTGCTCCTGCCGGCAAAGCAAAAGCATCGGATTTTATACCGATATAAAACCGGCTCTTATGCAGAACGACGGAAAGTGAATCGGAAAGCGAGCTGTTGGATGAAGACCTGACAGTTGCCTCTACCGACATTTTCATCGACGACTGTATCAAAGCCGAAGACAATTTTGCTTTTATGTCCATAGTCCCGGAAGCGTCAAGACGCCCCTCTCCCGAAGCAATAGCGACGGAACCGTCCTCTTCGCCGTAAGTGTAAAAATCTTCCGCAGCGAAACTAAAATCGTCATATCCTTTAGGCGCAAACCGATGAGGAGCAGCCCAAATACTCCAATTGACGGCAGCTTCCTTCATCGGTGCATCAAAAAGCCATCTACCGGAACAACTCGCCGAAAAATCATCGCCTAAATAGTAAGTTTTGTTAGGAATCGTAACCTTAACCTTATAATCTGCCGGTTTATAATCTTCAACCTGAAACTCCGAGTAATCCACAGAACGTGAATCATCTTTCGAAATACGGCGCGCAAGCCTGACAGTATAAGAACCGGTAGGAGAATCAGGCGATAACTCAAAAGAAGTTTCAGCCGTGCCAAATTCATTCAAGAATATATTTCCATTATAAACTTCACTGCCGCGCGAGTCATTAACAGCTATAAAAAAGCCCTTCTCCCGCGGAACAGACCATTGCCCGGATTTTTTCTCTCTTAGAAAAGTCTTCAAAATAACCTTATTTCCGGGGCTGTACAGTCCTTTTTCTGTAAAAACGGCAGCCTTATAGTCTTTCTCACCGCTATAATAAGCCGTGTTTATATCAAACCGCCAACTATTAACGGACCACTCCCATTCGGTATTTATAAAGGCGGTATCCCCACTTTTCTGAGCAAAAACCCAGAAAAGCGGCCGCGACCCATCCGCTCCGGATTTTGCAAGAGAGTCAAATCCTGACACCCCGGCCGTACCGTCGCTACCTGTCTTACCGCTCCATACAACCTTATTGGAGGCGTCCCGAATTTCTACGGCCGCATCCGCAACAGGCAATCCTTTGTCAAGGCTGGTAACCCACACAAGACCGTTTTCCGGAGAAAGCTTTGCATGCAAAGCAAGGTTTGTGACCTGCACAACAGAAGAATAATAAACATATTTTTCCTTGCCGGCATATTCCTCATTGCCTGATACCGGCCTTCTTAAACCAACAAAAGCAAGGCCCTTGCCTGTTTTTAATACTTCATCCATTTTTAAACCGTAAACAGTCTCCCTGTTTTTCAAAGCATTCGTTTTAAACTGCCTGTCAACAGGCGGATTCTCTTTTTTAACACTTTCAAAAAAAGAGTCACGCTTTGATTCAGAGGAAGCAAAAGAAATCAGACGCTCTTTAGACAGCGGCACCGACACCAGTTCAAGAGAATCAACATTCATTATTTTTACCGGGAAAACCCTTGAAGACTCAGACTCAACGACGCCGTTGCCTTCAGGCAGATCAAGTGAAGGATAGTAGTCACCGGTTTTGAAAGAAAATTCTGCCGTTTCGCCGAGCTCGTTGCCATAGATGTCCTTGAGTTTAGGATCAAGTAAAACGGTATACTTTGTATCAGATTTAAAGTCAGGATAAAGGCTGTGCGTATAGTTAACCGTCCGGCTCTCGGAATAATAAGCAGGCACCTCTGCCGCCGGTTTGAATTTCACATGCGCAGCGAGGTCTTTCATTCTCACGGGATTTGAAAATTTCAGGGAAATATCACCGCTGACAGATACGGTCTCCTTATTAGCGGAAGTATCCAAAGCAAACTTTTTTTCGGTGCCAAAAATTTTATCTTTATTATATTTCATGCCAAGAGAGCCTGTTTTACCCTTGAGTCCCTGTTTGAGCAAAACCATGTAAAAAGAATTAACATCCAAATTTTCCGCAGGCTTTAACACTATAACATTTTCCTTTGTCCAGCCAAGCTCCTTAATTGTCGAGGCAGATAAATCTTTACCTGATGTGCTTAATTTTTTAAGAGTAAACTCAGGCGAAGACAACACATTATTCTTGGAATCCACTTTTTCAAATTCGATAAATTTTTTGACGGATACCGGATCCATAGGCTGATTGAAATACAGCCAGATTTCGCAGTCATGCTTAACCGATTCAGATAACTTTTCCGCAAATCCGCCCATTTCGGCAGGATGAACCGTTGCTTCACTCCAGGCATAAGTTCCCCGCAGTTCAGGTCGCAGAGCATCGAAACGCCAGCTAAAATCTTTATCCATAGATTTACCGTCAAGTGATTTGATACTTTTAGGAATCACCACCTTGTATGAAGTCCCGGGAGTAAAAGGTTTTGCCGGGATAAACATCAGCGAAGCCGTGCCGAGCCAACGGTATTCACCCGATACGGGAGGTTCAAAAACCAGTATATCACCGGCATATTCATTATCGATGGAAGTTATAGGAACCATAGGCCGGTTAAAGGTAACTGTGACGGAGGACAAGTCTTCAATGGAACCGACATCGCCTGAAGGCTGCGCCATTACAACCTCAAGCGGTTCCTCCCCAAGTGATGATGGCAATGCACTCGACATCAACGGCTGGCCGGAAAAAACAGTTCCTGTCTTACCGTCCTTTTTTGAGCACGAGCAAAGGAAAGGAATCAGCACAATAATGACGGCAACAAGAAAGCCCTTTTTCATAGATTTATCCTCCGGACAAAAATAATTCATTTTGAGTTTATACATTATATCATAAATAACGAATAAGAAGAAGAAAAGCAAAAACATTCAACAATAGAAAAACACCCTGCTAAACGGCTCCGAGAGCATTTTCAACAGGGTGTTGCTGCGGTAAAGATAACAGGCCGCAGCTAATCATGATCGTGATCGTCATTCTTCTTATGCCATTTATCATGTTTTTTATCATATTTCTTATAATTTTTATTTTTAGTACCGTATCTGTTATCATGTTTATAATTGGGATTTGGATGGCCGGCAGGCGGGTGATAGTATTGTGTTGGCTGCTGGTAGTAGTGGGTCGGCGGACGGTAAGGCTGTGGGCGATAGTTACCGGCACTCCAATAATCCGCAGCCGGATACCTGTATCCGTTAGAATACCTTGTGGCGTAACTATAATTAGCCGGACGGTAAGAAGCCTGAGGCAAATATTGATAATTCATATAACTTCCTCTTCGTCCCTGTCTGTAGTCAGGCCAGGTCTGAATCCGGTAATTTCCCGGCGGCAAACATAAGATCTGGCCGTTTACAGGAAGTCCGTCATACAAAACAACATTATTATTTCCAAGTATTTTTATCCTCTGAATAAGATTGCTTATGTTGGAAAACTGGACATATCCATTCGCAGAATTGTTGAACAGCCGTGAGAAGCCGCCGGAATCCCAAAATAAGGACCCGTTGGCAGATGCTGCCGAGTTACAGGAAAGCACAATAATCAACAAAATCAAAAATTTTCTCATAGACCAACCCCCCTTAGCTATAAGATTAAAACTCCGCGGCCTCCTCAATCCTTTGGAGTCACATATATTATTATATACCATATTCGTCATTTGTGCAACTGCGCAAGAAACCTGCAAAAATGCGTATATAAGGGCAAAACAGCAAAAACAGTTGCTAAAACAATAATAGACAAAATCAATATAAAAAAGCATCATTTCAGGAAAAACGCCCTAAAAAATGCAATGCAAAGCATTTTAAAGAGCGCTTATATATAAATAAATTAGATAAAACTAAAATTTATTTGTCCTGATTTTTATTCCTCTTATCCTGTTTTTTGACTTGCTTATTTTGTTTTTTGTCCTGTTTATTCACATGTTTCGTTCCATACCTGTTATCATGTGTGTATACTCCGTTTGACGTGGAATGCGGGGAACCGTTTCCCCTGTTTCAGTGATCATAAGCAGGATATTTATACTTGTTTGAATATTTCACGGCAGAGTTATAATTATCCGGACGGCAATCTGCCTGAGGCAGATACGTATAAGTCATATAGCGTCCCCTTTTTCCCTGCTTATAATCAGGCCAGGTCTGAACTCTATAATTTCCGGGCGGCAAAAGGGCTCATAATTTTGCAGGGTTCAGCAGCAAAAATGCAAAATAAACGTATTGTGTCTTTTTGTAAAAGCGCAAAAAATATTCTTCAAGAGGAGCCTTTGCACGTGAATTTTAAAAAAGCTATTTTTATTGCATTTTTAACAATGATGACACCTTTTTTATCCAGCGGATGTTCAAGCGGAGGCGGAAGCGGAGCAGCCGTAAGTACAACTACAAAAACAGAAACTCCAAGCGAACAGCCGGCATATGTGACGGTAAACTCACTTAGAGATACCAATACCCCGTATGAAGGAGAAATTACGCTGAGGAAAGCCCTCGAAAATCTTAACGATAATGGAGAAGTAAGATTTGCAGATGAGCTTAATGGAAAAACAATTGATCTGAGTATTATTGGCAACGAAAATTCGCTGCTGAAGGCGGAAGTCTTCACGATGAATCAGGGATGGCAATTTGACGGTTATCAGGAGAGAAACTACGGGGCCTCAGCAATTTATCTCAAAAAAAATGTTAAAATAAATGCGTCGGCTCTGCCTGACGGCATTACCATACGATGGGCCGGCAAAGAAAAAGCCCGTATAATCGCCTGCTACGGAAATATTGAACTGAATAATATAACGTTAACAGGAGGAGTTTCAGAGACGGAAAAGCTTGAAGAAAACACACAGCCGTGGACGCTTGCCCGCGGAGGGGCAATTGCCGTCTGGGGCAAAGCAACCCTCCGTAATTGTAAACTCATAGCCAACAGAATAATCGGCGATATGGAAGCAAGCAGGGACCGCGGAGCCTTCGGAGGCGGCATTTACGCTAACATAGCAGATCTTGAAAACTGTATCATCGCCGGCAATACGGCAGAAGGATACGGAGTTTCCGGAGGAGGCGTATTCTCTGTCGGAGGAGCGGATTCAACGGCAGGAACCGTATCTAAAATAAACAAATGCGCTGTAAATTCCAACATCATATCCGGGCTTCACTGCTACGGAGGAGGTATTTACAGCGACGGCGGCGGACAGGGAAATCTCTACAGAATCTCAATAGAAAACACTTCAATAATCGACAATACAGTAACAAACCATCCGCAACTGCAGGGAAGTTCAACCGTTCAGTGCTACTACCGCGGCGGCGGCGTATATATGTCAAACGGCACAATGACGCTCAATCATGTAACGATAGCCGGAAACAGCGTTACCGGTCCGGAGTACTTTTATAAGGGGCTTTCAAACATCGGCGGCGGAGCCGTAATGGCGACAATCGGCAATGCACACAATGTTGAAAGCATGACCGTAGGCTCTTCGATAATAACCGGCAATCATGTAAATAACACGGATGACGATCTCAACACCGGCTCACTTAATCACTTTTACAGCTGCGGTTATAACCTCATCGGGGTGATAAATTTCAAAATGATGCTCGCTCCAATTCCGGATACACTATCGATCAGCAGAAAACATTATCCTCTCGAAGGTGACTCCCATGAAATCACAGAAGCTGAAGTCATTGATGAAAGCAAAAAACTGACCTACAAAAATGCGGAACTCCTGAAAACGCTCTCTACGGATGAAATTACTGTTGCATACAACCCGGCAGGGCAGGCCATGGACAGAGTTCCGCCTTCATACAGTGTAAAACACTTAATGTTACAGGCAAAAAACAAAAATCTTACGGCGGAAGAAACGTATTTTGTTCCCAAAGCCGCTGCAGACCAGCTCAAAACAATGGGTAATATGGCCGAAATCGATTTTGATTCCATTGGCGATCCTTCATCCGTATTTTTTTACGGACCGCCGGTAATTTGGCCTTCAAACACACAAAATTCCGCCTGGATAAAATATTGGCGAGACCTTGACCTGCTTGTAGAAAATAAAATGGGTCCGGCTACCCTGAACGACGACTTTTGGAGAAACGTCAGTAATAACGGTATGTTTCAGGCCAGAGAAAGCACAAAAAAAATCATCGGCCCGGAAGTTGATCAGCTAAACAATCAGCGGCCTTACGGAACAAAATCGGATATTGGCGCCGTAGAATACAAACCATAACAGCTAAAAATAAAAAATAATAAAGAAACAAGGTAAAAATCAATGCTGCAGCAATTCATAAACTGGATAAAGCCAATGCCTGATGCGGAAAACAAGGTAGAGCCGGAAAAAATAGACTCCGTTTACAAAATGTGGCGGCTCAGAATGTTTCTGGGAATGTATTTCGGTTACGTTATTTTTTATTTTGTTCGCAAAAACGAACCGTTTGTGAGATCCGTTATGGGTCAAGCGATGGGACTCAGTTTGATGGAACTGGGTATTTTGGGATCGGTAATCTATATAACATACGGGATCGGCAAGTTTCTATGCGGAACACTTGCCGACAGGGCCAATATACGCGCGGTAATGGCTTTGGGACTGCTGGGGTCATCAATTATAAATCTGTTCTTCCCTTATCTGCCGTCTCTGTGGCTGCTGGCTTTTTTTTGGGGACTTAACGGCGTATTTCAGGCAATGGGGTTTCCGCCGATCGCCAAAGGACTCGTTCATTGGTATGCTCCGAAAGAAAGGGCGACAATGTGGACCCTATGGTCCTCTTCCCATATGCTGGGGACTTTTTTGATCGGTTTGATTGTCGCTTATATTTTAAAAATAGGTGCCTGGCAGGCCGCTTTTTATATACCCGGTATTATCGGCATAATATCTTCTTTTTTCATACTAAAAACCCTTACCGATAAACCATCCGCGGTAGGACTTCCTCCGATTGAAGTTTACAAAAACGATACAATGCCGATAAAAAGCGAGAACAATTTATCACATAAGGAAATCCTGAAAAAATATGTTCTGAAAAATCAATTCCTCTGGTATCTGGCGATAGCCTATATCTTCGTATATTACATCCGTTTTGCAACCCTTGACTGGGGAACCAAATTTTTATGCGATGAACGCGGTTTTGAACCGGCAATGGCGGCAAGCTGGATGGTTTGGATGCCGCTTTTCGGAATGTTCGGCGGAATTGTCGCGGGGTTAATTGCCGATAAATTTTTTAAAGGCCGGTGCACGCCTATTAATGTAGCATACCTGATTTTACTGGGAATAAGTTCATGGGGATTTTATGTTTATGCAAGCCCTCAAAATCCATTTATGACCATGCTTTGTCTGTCGGCGATAGGTTTTCTGGTAGACGGTCCGCAAAATATGATCGGCGGGGTTCAGGCTTCAAGAGTTGTGGTTCAGGAAGCGGCAGCGGCATCAACCGGATTTACCGGAATGTTCGGATATCTGGGAGCAACTCTTTCCGGCGTCGGGGCGGCGGCAATTATAGGACATTGGGGCTGGCAGGGCTTTTACCTGTCCTGCTTTATTGCATCATTACTCTCGGTTTTATTAGTTTCCGCCACCTGGGCAAAAGAATCGTCGGCTGATACGGAAGAATCGGCTGCCGAGATAAAATCGTAGCAATTGGAAACCACTAAAAACCTCTCTGTCATCCTCGCGAACGCGGGGAACCGGTACTTTATTGTAATCCCCATAACAGGGAACTTTCTTAAGGAGCAAAGATGAGAAAAAAAGAGGTTGAGAGATGCAGCCAATGCGGATTCAGAACGGTATGGTGCATCTGCAATAGCATAAAAAAAACAGACAATAAAACGGAAGTGATGCTGATTACGCATGCCAATGATCAGAGAAAGCCTTCAAATACCGGTAAAATAATCGCCTCATCATTGGCAAATTGCCGGCTGATAAGATATGGTAATAAAGATGAAATTCTTGATTTCGAGGAAATAATGCAGCGAAACATTGCCATACTTTATCCAAACGAAACATCCGGAACATTATCTCCGGAACTATACGAGGAACTGGGCAGACCTGTTATAACCGTGCTCGACGGCACCTGGAGTCAGGCTGCCAGGCTGGCCAGCAAATTTTCAAAAAAAAATGCCAGATTTATAAAGCTGCCGCCGGGCGGGCACGGGAGGTATTTCCTAAGAAACTCAGGGTCACCGGACAGACTCTGCAGCGCTGAAGCATTGATACGCACGCTGAAATTATTGGGTGAAGAAACCGCCGGCCTGGAAAATGCGCTTAAACTATTCATTGAAAAAAATCTGCAGATCAGAGGACGCTTACCTGCCGCCAAACAGAATATCGCGAAAAATGCCGGAAACGGATAAGCTGCCATCATCTCTTCTGACACTTTTTTCCCTGTCAAGCTGTTCGTTGAACCAGTTTTCAAAATCGTCCCAGCGGTCGGTTTTATCTGTCTTGGGAGCCTGAGAGACCTGAGCAGGCGGTTTGTCCGGAGTTTGTCTGCTCTGCCCGTATGGCGGCTGGCTTTTCACAGGTGATGACGTAATATTTTTTTCCTGAGACGCTTTTGTGTCAACGGTTTTTCTGACCTCAAAATCCGATGACGCAAATCCGGTTTGGCTGTCAGATTTTTTTACATCTATAACATCTTTTACAGTTATAGTTTTTCTGGTAATGGGAGCTTTTTTCTTCTGATCAGAATTATCTGCGGTTTTCGGCCTGGAAACACCTAAAAGCCTGCCCCTTTGCGCAGACCAGATGGTCTGCAGTTCATGGCGGTCAAACATAATTCCCTTACACACCTGGCAAAAATCTACCGAAATATTTTCCTTATTAATAACCTGTAGTTGGCTGTAGCATTCCGGACAGGTTCTCTCTCCCTCTTTTACCGTTTCCGAAACCATTTTAAAAGAGTCAACAGCATTAAGCTCCATCGGCAGCGAGGACATCGCCAGAATATCGTTAATACAGTTACCGCTGATCCACACGCTGCCGCATATTGAACATAAATAAGCGGTATGGCTCTTGCCAGGTATATTAACGGTTATTTCCGCCATCATAAAACTGCAGGCAGGACAATTAAAAAACATCAATTGCTATCCTCCGAACTACTATATAAGAATATCATGCGAGCGGCGCAAAAGATCGCGCACCGGCAGATTATACGGACACTTTTGCTCACAGGCTCCGCAATCAATACAGTCCATAATATTTTTTTCACAGGCTTTATATTTATCCTTCGCCCAATCAACAAGATGATACCTCTGATAATAAGCGTAAGCATTAAAAATAAGCGATATCGGTATTTTAGCAGGACACGGCTGACAGTAATCGCAGCGCCGGCAAAACTCTCTGCCGATAACCTCTTTTTCCTGCATAATAATCCTGTTTTCAAACTCACTGAGTGGTTTTATCTCCGACAAAAACGGCTCCGCATTCGTTCTCAGCTGCACTTCATCATCCACTCCCGGAATCAGTGTATCAACAACTCCACGTGAGGCAATATACCGCAGGGAAAGCCCAATATTGCGGATAGCCCCTCCGCCAAGCGGCTTCATTGCGATTGTGCCCATTTCATATTTCTTAGCACGTTCAAAAACTTCAAGTCCATCGGTTTCAATAAAGCTGAACGGATACTGCACTGTTTCAAAAATCTGTGAATCAATTGCGGAAATAATTGTATTATTGTTATGGGAAGTTATACCAAAATGCCTTATTTTCCCGTTTTTTTTCGCTTCAAGCAACGCTTTCAGTGCCCCGTCCTGCGAAATAATTTTTTCCAGCTCCTGCGCCGTTGTCACAAAATGGCACTGGTACAAATCTATATAATCGCTGCGCAAATTTTTGAGACTGACTTCAATGTCAGCCTTCATTCCGGCGTAATCGCGCTTCATACTCTTGGTGGCAATAACAAACTTATCACGGCCAAGTTTAGACAGGGCCGAGCCGATCAGTTCTTCACTAACCGTGTATCCTCTGGCGGTATCGACAAAGTTAATGTTCAGATTCAAAGCTTCATGTAAAATACTAAGAGCATTTTCCTCGTCAAACCTCTGAAGCGGGATTGCCCCTACCCCCATAAGCGAAACCGATAAATCCGTTTTCCCCAGTTTATTGTATTTCATAGACCCAGTCTCTTTTCACAAAATAATTTCAGGACATAGCTGCCGTCTCCAATCCACCGGCAGGAGTCAAACCGTTTCTCATATCAAAATACAGCCAAACAGCCGTTGTCAGCGTAGACAAAAAATCAGACAGCGGGGCAGAATATAAAATTCCGTCAAAACCAAAAAATCTCGGCAAAATAAGCATCGCCGGAATCAAAAAAATAAGCTGGCGTGTCATTGTAATCACAAGAGCCGGAAAAACTTTACCTACCGACTGAAAATAACAGGACCCCATGATCTGAAAACCAACAATCGGCATTGCCAAAAGCCAGACCTGCATACAACGCTTACCAAGATCCAAAAGCTCCTTTTTCCCATTAAACATCGAGAGCACATTATGCGGAAAAAGGGCCACAAAACAATAACAAAGCAAAACAATAACCGTAGCGGCAATAGAAGCTTTTTTAAAAGTCTCAATAACACGGTCGTTCTTCCCTGCGCCGAAGTTATAGCCGATAATCGGCTGTGCCCCCTGGCTTACGCCGATTATCGGCATTATGATTATTGTCTGCACAGCCTGTACTATTCCCATAGCCGATAGGGCTAGATCGCCACCGTAGAAGTAAAGGCTTTTGTTCATGATCACCATAACGAGACCGTTGATCGTCTGCAGTGCGAATGAAGGCATACCGATGGATACAACCTTTTTCATCACATTCATATCAAAAGAAACAGTCTTGAAGGATAGCTTTACAGAAGATTTTCCGGAACGGAAATAAGCAATAACCCATGACATTGTCAAAGTCTGTCCAAGGACGGATGCCAATGCCGCACCAGTCATCCCCCAATGGAAAACATAAATCAGCACCGGAGCAACAACAATATAAGAAACTGCGCCGATAATCATCGTATACATGGCAACAGATGGACTGCCGTCAGCTCTGACAAAAGCATTGATGGTGAAGCTGAGCGCACCGAAAACAGAGCCGATAAGCATTATAGCCAAATATTCCGCAGCATAAGGCAAAGTCGATTCACTGGCGCCAAAGAAAAACAACATCTGAGGCATAAAAACACCGACAATAAGGCTGCATAAAACTGCGGTAACAATTGAAATTAAAATTGAATTACCCAGAACCTTCTCTGCAGTTACGGTATCCTTTTCACCAAGCTTTATCGAATAAAGAGAAGCACCGCCGATTGCCCCGATGCTGGCAAAAGCCATCATAACGAGTATAATCGGAAATGCTACCGACAAAGCCGCCAGACAGTTAATTCCCACATCGGAGTTGTTGCCGATATAGATTCTGGCAATTATGTTATAGCATGAATGAACAACCATTCCCGTAACGGCCGGTAGAGAGAATTCCGTCAAAAGTTTCCAGATATTTTCCGTTTCAAGTCTTTTCTGCATAAAAACACCGTCAATAAATTAAATATTATTTAAAACCCGTACGTATTACCGGCAATCATCCTAATTATATCATAATACCATTAAAAAGTAACAAGGTATTACCGGAACGCATGAAAAAATTATCTATTATAAAAGAACCTTAAAATTAAGGAGCAGTGCAATGAGTATTTTTGAAATAATAATGCTCGTATGTTTTGGAGCCGCCTGGCCCGTATCAATATACAAACTCTGGAAAACAAAGTCAAGCGGAGGAAAAAGCAAACTATTCCTGAGCATAATAATACTCGGTTATCTGGCGGGAATACTTAACAAAATCTATTACAACATGGACGCCGTGCTATGGCTTTACGTCATCAACACAATAATGGTTTCCACAGATCTTTGTCTGGTAATAAAAAATCAGAGACTCGAACGCCTGCAAACAAAATCATGAAACCGTCAATATTTTCATCTTTTTTAAAGGATTTTAACATACATCCCGAAGAAATTTTTTAAAGTTGACTTATAACTAAAACAAGCCTGGGACAAAGTTATCAATAAAATAATCATGCAAAGGAGTTTGTAAAATGAATTTTGTATACCTTTCACCTCATTTTCCTCCAAATTTTTACCAATTTTGCCAGGGACTAAAACAATTCGGAGTAAATGTCCTCGGAATCGCCGACTCCCCGTATAATGAACTGGCTGCGGAACTGAAAAACTCACTCACGGAATATTATAAAGTCGACAGTATGGAAAATTACGATTCGCTCGTAAAAGCGTTGGGATACTTCACACACAAATACGGAAAAATCGACAGAATTGATTCTCACAATGAATATTGGCTGGAAACCGAGGCTAAACTCAGAACTGATTTTAATATTCATGGAATAAACGAAAAATCAATAAAAGACATAAAATATAAATCGCTGATGAAAAAGAAGTTTATCAAGGCAGGTTTAAATGTTGCCCGCGGCAAGGTTCTTCACAATCTTAAAGACGCCGAAAAGTTTATAAAAGAAGTCGGTTATCCCGTAGTGGCAAAACCTGACAAAGGTGTCGGTGCCTGTGATACGTTCAAAATAAAAAACGAAAAAGAACTTAAGGAATTTTTCGGAAAAAAACCGGCAGTCGATTATATTTTCGAAGAATTTATTGACGGAAGCATATACACCTTTGACGGTCTTACCGACAGAGACGGTAAAGCGGTCTTTTATACATCCCACTTTTACGACAGTGTAATGGATTCAATAAGCAACGGCAACAGTGTATTCCTGTATTCGCTCAGGGACATACCGGCAGATCTTGTTGACGCCGGTAAAAAAATACTCAAAGAGTTTGACGTCTGCGAACGCCTGTTCCACTTCGAATTCTTCCGGACAAAAGAAAACAAACTCGTTGCTCTTGAAGTCAACATGCGCCCGCCGGGAGGCTATATGACCGACATGTTCAATTTTGCATGTGACATCAACATATACCGTGAATGGGCAAATATTGTTGTGAACAACACGTTTTCGGCAAATTATACACGTAAGTATTACTGCACGTTTATTTCCAGAAGAAAAAGCAGACACTACAAACACAACAACGATGAAATACTGGCAAAATACGGAGCGGAAATCGTGATGCATAAAGAAATGCCGCCGATCTTTTCCGGTGCTATGGGAGATTACGGATACGTCGCCCGGCATGCCGAGCTTGAGAGGATAAGGGAGATTATACAGTTCATCCACCAGGAAAACTAAACTAAATCAATTGAAACAGGCGAATCTGCGTCGTCGCAGTCAATTTCTCTCATTCGACGTAGAAAATCCTACGCCTCACTCGTAGAAATTGCCTTTGACTTAACATCTCCGCTGGTTTGAATTGATTTGAATTTTGATAAATTCCCCTCTTTTGGAGGGGTGTCGCGGAGCGATGGGGTGGTTTTCCGCTAAGTCAAACCGGATATTCGCTCGCTCAACGCAGTCTTGCTACGCCTCGCTCGTCGAAATCCGGTTTGACTTAGCCTCCGGACACAATTGACGGCCTTTAATATCTTTTAATAATTACCGCCGCAGGAGAATCCATTTTACTATATTCACTGACAACTGGTAACTGAGAACCATCTTAGTCCTTCGCATCTCCGCCTATTTGAATTAATTTATTATTCAATGGTTATTCTCTTAAATAATCTCTAAATTTCCACATCATATAAAGCGGAATGGTACCGGCTTTAATCTCCATTGAAGTTACAAACGATTTCTGCGGTTGATATTTTTTACAGTACTCACTAATTGAACGGGCATGAGACGCGCGCTCCGATTTGACTTCAATCGGTACGATAAACTTATCATCCTGTACAATAAAATCAACTTCGGCTTTGTTTGCGGATTTCCAATAAAAAGGCGTTTCACGATACTGATTCATCAATTCGCAAAGCACATAATTCTCCGCCAGCGCACCTTTGAACTCCCGGTAAGCTTTGTTTTGAGCATAAATTACGCTGGGAGGCAAACCGGACATTTTGCGTAAAAGCCCCACATCACACATATACAGTTTAAAAAACGTATGATCTGCGTAAGCGGAAAGCGGAATAAAAGGCCTTTCTATTTTCTCAACTTTATATACCAGTCCCGCGCGGATAAGCCACTCAAGCGCATCCTCTAAATCCTTTGCCCGCCAGCTCTCTTTCACCTGACTAAAAATAAATTTGCTGTTTTCCTTTGCGAGCTGCCCAGGAATTGAACGCCAGATCGCCGACAATTTTGGAAAATCTTTTGTCGGAGCATGTTTTGCGAAATCCACCTCATAACTATCCAAAATGCGCTGCTGCACTTCCCCTGTTTTTTCAAGATTATAACCCGTTTCACTCCAGGTTTTGACTGCCTCCGGCATACCTCCGACGATATAATAATCCAGGAGTCTTTCCCGCAGATCATCCGCAAATGTTTCTATAATCAAATCATCTTCCCGCAAATTTTCGGCAAGAAGCTGCTTTCCATTAGCCAGCAGAAACTCATAAAAACTCAAGGGACGCAAAGTTAAAAACTCCACCTTGCCTACAGGAAAAGACGTCTTTTCTGCTAAGGCTACACCCAAAAGAGAACCGGCACAAACGATATGATACTCGGGAGCATCTTCATAAAAATATTTCAAAGAGGTAAGAGCCTTGCCGCAAAGTTGAATTTCATCAAAAAAAAGCAGCGTCTTTTGGGGTTCAATAGTTTTATCACGCATGATACTCAACTCTTTTATAATCCGCTTCGGATGCAAGTCACGTTCGAATTTTTCACTCAGGGCCGGGGTATCCTCAAAACTGAAATACGCGACGTCATTATAATACCGCCGGCCGAATTCTTTCAACAAATATGTTTTTCCGCACTGGCGCACTCCGCTTACAATCAACGGCTTTTTGCCGGAATAATCTTTCCATTCAACTAATTTATTCATCAAAGTTCTTTGCAATTCAAATCACCTCAGCAATAGTATATCACAAAAAAGCAACTTCAACAACAAAATATGATATCAATTTTGCATGAAATACCTCAAAATTGATATCATATTTTGACAAATCATTTCATATACTTCACAATATCAAGGACTAAGATTGTTATCAGTTATCTTAGCGGAAAACCACCCCGTCGCTTCGCGACACCCCTCCAAAGGATGGGAATTTATCAAAATTAAAATATATCAATTCAAACCGGCGGAGATGCTAAGTAAAAACAGATTTCGACGAGTGAGTCGTAGTCTTTCCTACGGCGTAACGAGCGAATATCTGTTTTTACGACGCAGATTCGTCGGTTTCAATTGATATAAGCAGTTTTTTCTCGAAAAGTTGATACACATACGATATCCCTACCAGGACAATTCCGAACACAAAATAGGAAACAATCCTCTGCCCGGAACTCAGAAAAAACAGATCGATAATAAACAGTTTTGCCGTTGAGGCCAACGCCAGCACAAGTCCGAACCGGCGCATGGAAGCATACAATTTTTTAAATCCGAAAACAATCCATAAAAATGCGGTAACCATCAGCATAAAACTGATAAACATATTAGTAATTTCCAGGGAAAACTGAAAGACAAAAACCTGGATCGTCAGGCAAAGTGCGAAGATTGAAACCAACAGAGGGCACCACTCATAAGAAATGCCGCGCTTTGACATATACTCAAGCACCAGTTGCCTCATGGCCATAACCGACAAGACATTAAAAGCTATCAGCAGTCCGAGGGCAATATATCCATAAACACCGTCTGCGGGAAAAACAACCGGGCTAAAATTAATCAAAAAACAAAGAAACACTGCAAAAACATAAAAAAACATCGGTATTGCCCTGACAACATTTTCCCGCAAAATTCTTATTTTCATCAACATAAAAGCATAAAAAACGGTAACCGTCGCCTCAATAGCCAAAAGCATGGGCTGTGCCAGCTCCCCTGAGAGTAAATCCGCATACTTAACGGAGCAAATATGGTAGATTAGGTGGCACAAAAACACCCAAAGATTGAACACCGCAGCGTTTACAAAGAATAAAACCAGACTGCGCTTGTTTTTTGAAAACTCAAACGGAGATTTTTCATTTACATACAGATACGATGATACAATTATTATACTGCCAAGGGTTATAATACCGTAGCGGATCGTAAATTCCGAAGAAAACTCAAGAAACATCGTATCGTAAAGTATGAAGCCGCAAAGACAGAACACAAAAATAGTAATGCCGGCCTTTTCAAAGCCGCTGTCTTTTTTGACGGCACCGTAACAAATAAGAGCAACAGCCTCCATCAGCCATCCGAGCGACAAGTAAGAGACTCCAAGCTGTAGCGGCACTGCCAAAATGCCAAAAACAAGCGAAGTCAGATAAAAAAGAGCCGACAAACGCCTGTCCTGTATCTTTTCTTCGGTAATTTTGGCAAAAACAAAAAAGATCGCACAGAAAATAACCGAAAAAAGTCCGTTAAAATATTTTAAATCGCACACATACAACAGTATATACACATTCATGCACGAGAAAACCGTGTTTAAAGTCAGCAAAATAATGTCGGAAACAAACAACGGGCTCTTTTTAAAGAGCGGATTGACAAGTATTATCAGCATATACATTACAAACGACAGTACAACATAAGACAGGCTTACAAGCGGAGGCAGCGGTTTGCCGGCAGGGAGAATCATCAGCACATACCAAATAGCAAAACTGTTGAAAACAAAACTGATAAAGTTAATCGACATCCATTTTTTTTCTTTGGAGATCAGCAGTGCAAACAGGTTTAAAAAGAAAAAATATACCAGTGACCCGTAAATAAACGGCAGATCATACTGAAGGGAAAACAACGGCAGATAACCGCCAATAAGAGCAAATGCGCCGATAACCTGTGAATCGTAGCGCAGCGAAAGGACAAATGCAAAAACAGACGTCAATATACACAAAAAAAGAGCCGGGTATAAAGATATGACATGCAGATTGAAAAAAGAAAGGGCCGTTGACGCAAACAGAATTCCAATACCAAGTGCAGTAAGTCCTTTCGAGAAAAAACTTCTTTCTCTCCTGTTCATAATCTCACCGCCGGCAAGGAATAAAATACCGATAAAAAAAGCAAAGACGGCTTTCAGGCCATCGGAACCAAGCAGAACGGTATACGTATATTGAGCACCGAATACGACACCAAGCAAAATCAGCAACAAGCCGATTGTATTAATAATACCTGACCCAATTTTGACTTCAACATTATTATCATTGATTTTTCTTTGAATCTGTTCTGAAGTCAAAACCTGTTGTCCGAGTTCCTTATACTCGGAATCAGCGGCAGCACTCTCCGAGCGGTGAAGGAACATATTTTGTTCATGAAACAATTTTATGGAAGAGGTCACTTCGGATTCAATACCGTCAATCCTCTCCAGAAATTTTTTCTGTTCTTCCTGTGATGCATTCTTTATCAGTTCTCTTATGTCATCAATTCTTTTTTTCGCCTCAGACTCTATTTCTACAAGTTTTCTGCCGTTGGCAATCGTAACACTGTCAAAATAGGCGGCAATCTTTTCCTTCGATGAACTTATCAGGCTATTTTTTTCTGCGGCCATCTGATCGTGCAGAGCGTTTTTCAAACCGGAGTTTTTTGAAGAAAGGTCAGCCAATTTTATTTTAAGTTCCTCAATGTCTCTGGTTTTCTGTTCAAGCTCCTGAGACATTTTTTTATTGTCGGCAGCTAAATCCTGCGAAACCATCTCAGCGGCATACTGCTCAATAAGCTCCAGCTGTTCCTTTTGATTTTTAACAATATTCCTAAGATTTTCCAATTGAGCTGAAAAATTATTCTCCATAGGGTATCCCCTCATTTTAGTTATTTGCCGGCATATCAGCTATAATTTAATAACATCCGCGAACAGCTTCATAAAAAGCTTTCTGCTTTTTTAAAAGCTCAACGGCCATTTTTTCGAAACTTTCGTATTTCTGCATTTCCCTGTCACCATAAATTATCCAGGGGTAAGGCATCAGAGCTTTTTTCACAACAGCCTCCCAGTTTTTTGGCGAAAAATTACGCCTTCCATAATTATTGCGAATCTCAAAACTATCTATATAACCGTCTGTCCTGCGGAAAATTAAATAATAAAAGTGATCGACTCCGTTACGCACTTCGTGCTGAAGAGTCACCGACAAAACATCGTCCAAATTGATAAATACAAGTCCGGGAGGTTCACGTAAAATCAGCCACCTCCCATTTATAAAAAGAAGTTCCCCATGCAAAAAAGCTCCCAGATATGCGCTGCCCAATTCCTCGCACGTCACGCCTGAGCGGAAGGAAGCGGATATTACCGAAGACCTGACTGCCGAAAGAAAAACATTATAATCAGCGGAAAATCCACCCCTGTCAACCCGCGAATTATATTCCATCACACCGGCCGCAGCGAATAAAAATACCGGAAAAGTAAGATACGCCGCCCATATTTCCACAGCATCGGGAGAAACAATTAGATAAACACCATAAATATAGGCAAAAGAAATTACAGCAAATAACGAATAAAGAAACACTGCCGCCTTTTTCCTTGCTTCCAGAGCACGCCCGGCAGACAGACACTCCTTTTCAGCTATCTGCTGAAACATATAGCAACAATCGTCAGTGTCAGCATCCTCAATGGAAGTTCTGCGTTTTTTTTGTCCGGATACGGTTGGCAAAGCTAAAACGGATTTTTTCACGAGATACGGCAAATCAAACTTCATACGCTCATACGGAAGCAAAGGGACTGCCCCGTTTATATTGCGATAGTCATACAAAAACTCAAAAGTTTCCTTTTTTCCGGAATCATAAACGAAAGAAACCGACACTACATAGTAAAGAAAAAGCTTTTTACCGGTAAATTCAACATCGCGGATTCCATTTAGCGGTATGATCGACAAACCGCTTCTGTGCCTTACAAACACATAATTACGCGACAACAGAATAATATCATAATAAGGGCGGGCAGCATTGTATTCTTCCAGCAGCTCCACGGCACTGACACCTGAGGAAATAATTTTATCAACCGCCGGCCTTACCATTAATTCAAGAGCCTTGGAATTGAAACAATTTACCATATCCGAAAGCAGAAAAAACGGACGCTTGCGCATGCGCTTTGACAATAGCCCAATCTCATTTTCAACAAGCCTGTTGATAACGTTTTTTCCTTCAGTCATATATAGCACCTGCCGCCATTATTTATATCCGTGATCGCGAGTCATAAAAAGCTTTACGTTTTCGGGCTGATTTCAAAGCCATTTTCTCCCAGCTTCCATATTCATTCAGGTCATCAGGTCCGGTAAAAATCCAAGGGCAGCCTGCCAAAGCCTGTTTCAGTATAGAAAAATGCCTGCCGCCAAGATAAAACGGATTGATAGAATCCTTGATCTCAAAAAATGATAACAGACCATCAGCATGTTTCAATATCAAATAATAAGCCGAGCGGGAATTTCTTCCGCTTCTTGTTGTATCTGTCCGGCTATACATGTAAATCACACTGTTCAAATCTACAAATAAAATTTCGAAATCGCGGCGAAAAATCAGCCAGTTTCCACAGAGCATCATCGTTTTTTCCAGTATTTCGGCACTTAAATATGCCTCACAAAGCTCCCGGCATGAAGTTTTAATTTTTTTTGCCTGTTCCATAATGCTGTTTCCGATCTTAGCCTCCGCATCAGCAGGAGTCAAAGATAAAACAGATTTACGCCTGTACATCCATACAAAGGCGAACACGAAATAAATTAAAATCAATATCGGGAATTGCATAGCGATCTGGACGGGGATATCATTTTTTACCATCACAAAGCATAAGATAAAAAACAATAACGCCGAAAAAAATGTAGCGGCAAAAAACATTTTTTTTAACACGGAAAGTTCTTTCATTGCCAATTCGCGCTCTTTCCCGGCAATATCCTTTATCAAAAGCGAACAGTCCCCATCAATTGTAATATCAACATCTGCATCGTTATACCCTGCAGAATCAGCGGCAGCCAGAGAAGCCCGTCGAAAAACATATTCAAGCTCATTTTGAAATTTATCAGGAGAAAGAAACGGTTTGGCGAAAATGATAGTATCGTTGCTACATATAAAATCAAAATCTTCCGATTTACCGTTGGTATAAAAAACAGAAAGGATACAATAATGCGCGGCAAATTCACGTTTCCGGGAAACGGATATTTTTTCAACAGACGCGATCGGCAGTATTGCCAGACCTGCCGTATGTCTGACAAAAACAAGTTTACGCGAAAATAACATAATACCATAAAATTCACGTGCCGCTTCATACTCTGTGCGGATAAAATCCATTTCCCATCCATCGGAAGTAAGTCTCCTTAAAGACTCATCTATAAGCAGGTGCGGCGGCCTTTTATCATATTTTCTGGAAGAACGGAAAAAAATATCGGATGTTCGTGATTTTATGCGGGTCTCAAGAAGTTGCGTCTCCTTTGCAAATATGGAAGCAAAACGATTTACACTATAATTTTTCATTGAAACATCTCCACAGAAATAAAGATTTATACCCATTAAGGCTGCGTTTGATAAAATGCCTTCAACTTTTTTGCCGATTCGACAGCCAGTTTCTCCCAGCCTCCATAAATACCGGAATCCGTTTCCGATAGGGATATCCACGGGAACGCAGATATGGTTTTTTGAATTTTCAACACATCCTTTTCCTTGCAGAAAAACGCCGGACTGAGATCACCGAATTCAAAAAAGTATTCGTGTCCGTCAAAGAACTTAAGCATCAGATAGTTTTTGTAACAGGAATTTATTCCGGGACAAAAATCTTTTCGGACATAAAAACCGAGAACCTCATCAAGATTCACAAAAATAAGTCTTGCATTTCCCCTAAGAATGAGCCAATTACGTCTAATCAACGCAATACTGCATATTGCTTCGGAATGCAAATACAATTCACAGAGCTCACTGCAGGTTTTTCTTAATCTACCGGCATAAGTAATTATATGTGATTTTATATTTGACAGAAAACCGTTCAAATCCAAAGCCAGTAACCGAGCCATTGAGTATAGTTCCAGGGCAGGAGTGTAAACCATAATAATAGGCAAAAAAGCAAAAAAAATCCAGTCCTCGTTAGCCCCGAGATAAATTGCTGCCGCCAGTAAAACCAGCGTTAGTAAAAAACCGGCCGTTACAAAAATCCAATTTTTTTTCCTGATGTTTAAAAGAAGCTTCCTGTCACTGGCATATTCCTTTTCCGCAATCACAGCGAATAAATCATCACACTCATCTGAAGCCACATCAAAAGAGAACTCATCCTGTCCTGGATTTAACGCCTTACTGATCGCTCTGTTGACAATGTAGCCAAAATCCAAACTAAAATCCTCATAGCTAAGACCGGGAGTCGACCATCTCAGGTTATCTCCATCAAACAAAAAATCAAATTCATCGGCGGCGGCATCTCCATAAGAAACGGTTAATGTACAAATCCTGGTTATAGAGACCTGTCTTCTTGAAAAAGATACCCCGCTTATTTTTACCAGCGGCAAAACGGCTAAACCTGCCGTATGCCTGATAAACAATAATTTCGGGGAAAAAAAAATCAGACCACGATAGGAGCGTGCAGTTTCATATTCTCTAGCCAGCTCTGCCCTGCTCCATCCGGATGAAATCAGTTTTTCAAATGATTCTCTGACCGCTGTTTCAGCATCCTTACCGTCATATGATTTGGCAGGCCGGAAAAACATCTCACCCTTGCGAGAGTTGATACGCGCCGCCAAACCATATGACTCAGCTTCGATCATTCTTTCAAAACCGCTTATATTGAATACACTCACAACGCAGACCCACTCTTTCAAAAAAATTACTAAAAATGTTGCTAAAAGCCAATAAAGAGCAGTAAGTTCAACTAAAACTACTATAAAAAGCTTTCATTTTAGTAGCGGAATTCAGAGCAAACTCTTCCCAACTTTTGAAACCCGACAAAATGTCGCTGGAAGTTGTTACCCACGGAAGCCTGGCAATGGCCCGCTTAATGGAAACATAATCATCTAAACTGCTGAATACAACCTGGCTGCGGTCGCCGATCTCAAAAAAGGAAACCAGACCGTTAAAAAATCTGAACATCAGATAATACCTGAAATAAGAACTTCGTCCATATTCATGCCTCTCCTCTTTCAGACAGTATCCCATTACCTGATTGAGATCTATAAATTCAAGGCTGGTATTTTTCCTCAAAATAAGCCAGTTCCCTGATATCAGAGCTATATTTCCCACCGGCTCGGAAGTAAGGTATATATTACAAAGTTCGCGGCACTCTATGCCCGAATGTTGCGAATATGAAACAATACTCTCTTTTACATCGGACAAAACAACGTCAAACGGCATTGACAAAAGTAATTTCACCTGCACAAAATCACTCCATGGCTCCGCCAGCATAAACAGAGCAATAACCAGCACAAACCAGTAGGAATGAAAATCGTAGTAAAGCATCACTCCGGCTAAAAAGGCAACGGCAATCATACCAAACGCAAGTATTTTTTGTTTATTTTTCTTAATCGGAATTGCCGCTTCCCGGATAAATGCGTAGTTTTTTTCGGCTATCTCAGTAAAAAGTTCCTCGCAGGCAGATAAATCTTCCTGAATATTATTAAGCAGTCCGCCAACATCAGCCGCCTTCCTCGACGCTCTTAAAACGGCATAATCAAAATCCCTGCGAAACTCGTCGTAAGTTACATGCGGATCGGCATGTCTTAAAGTGTTGTCGTCAAACAGAAAATCGAATTCATCAGGCCGGGAGTTTTCATAAGACACTGTCATGGTAAAATACTTAGTCCTAAAGGCCTTCCCCTCGGAAAAATATATACTTTTAATTTCAGACAGAGGCACAATGGAAAAACCACCGGTATGTCTTATAAATAAATAATGCCCGGAAACGAGCACTAAATTATAAAAAGACGTTGAATTGTAGTAATTATCCGATAATTCTTCGGCAGACACTCCTGCGGATATAATGTTGTTCAAAGAATCGCTGATAACTTCCCGAGAAGACTTCACGGTATAAACTTTTTTAGAACGAAACATAACATCTGATATACGGTCCCTGACACGCTCCTGCAGCAAAGAGGCTTCGGTCGATATTATTCCCTCAATACTCCTTTTTTTGGATCTATCCAAAAAATCACCCCCCCAAATTTCTAAAAATTAATCCAAAAAATCACGACGGTTAATTCCTAGAAGGCAGCAATATTTTTGCAATAGTCAGTCGGCAAAAGCCGCATCACAAATAAATCAAAGCATCAGGTCAAGAGGCCCGCAATTGCTATGAAAACATATCAATTGCAAGTACAGGAAGCGCACCCGCAAAGATGGCTGGAACTGCGGAAAGGAAAAAACAATGATTGGGACCGCGAACTCTTTCACGGGAATCGCGACAGTAATAGAAAAGCTACATGTAACACAAACCGGTAGTCTTAATACATCTCTAATTTTATTATATGACATATTAAAAAAAAATACAAATAGAAAATTTAAAAAATTCAACTTTATTTTAAGCAATTTGTATTCCAAAACCCCATTAACAGATAAACCTACCGGCGCGGGGTCATACAAAATCATGCATAATAGTGAAAGCGGCATCGGAAACGTTCAGCACCGCCTGTCCTCACCTTTCAATCCTGTACGGCGCATAAAACCGGCAAAAATCAGCGCCAAAAAAGCGCCCAGAAAGGCAGTTATAAACTGAGGAAATGAATACATAAGAACCAGTAAATGCCGCTCATTTTCCGATAAGACAATAAAGTAAGGCAATAATGAGGAGACAAAGAACCATAAAATCAGGAATTTCACCAATGCCCCGGCAGAGCATCCCAAAATCCTCAATATAAATAGATTGAATTTATTATATGATAAATTACAGAAAAAAACAAACACCGCATTAGCCAGCATAACGGCAGGAATAAAAACAGGAAATTTAGGTCCGATGCCAAGGGCAAAAGCTGCTGCGGGAGATATAATTGCCAGTATAACGGCAATATTTAATCTCAGAGTAAAGGCCGAGAAAGCAAGAATGAAATTTACAAGGCAGGCAACAAGCGGTTTATTACCGACAAAAAATCCAAGATATTGGAACAGCAAAAGCAAAGCAAGCAAAATCCCGGATCTGGCTGTTTCCGCGGTTGAAATTCTTTGAGTCATCAGCGCTATTCGTGACGAAGGGCGTCGATAGGATCAAGCTGTGACGCTCTCCATGCAGGATAAAATCCAAAAAATATTCCCACACCGGCAGAAAACAGAAATGAAAGAATAACCGATTCCGGAGTTACTATCGCCTGCCATTTTGCAAAATGAGCAATCCCCCAGGCCAGCGACGCCCCGAGCAGTATGCCGATAATCCCGCCCATCACGGAAAGTACAATCGACTCGGAAAGAAACTGCATCAGTATATCGTTGCCTCTGGCACCGAGAGCCATTCTGATTCCAATTTCACGGATACGCTCGGTAACGGATACAAGCATTATGTTCATAATACCGATGCCGCCAACAAGCAACGATACCAGCGCGATCGCCGAAAGAAAAAGCGTCAGCACGCCGGTGGTCTGCGCCATAACTGCAGCCAGATCCGCCTGGGAGCGGATTGTAAAATCACTCTCTGCTCCATCGGGAGTGTGGTGCCGCTGCCGGAGCAAATCGGTAACTTCCTGTACAGCCCTATCCGTCTGATCTTCCGAAACTACCGAACAGATAATGGAATTTAAAGATTTCATCCTGTTCAGACGCGTCATTGCCGTTGTATAAGGCACAATTACACAATCATCCTGATTGCCCATACCGGTCTGCCCCTTACTCTCCAGCACACCGATAATCCTGAAAGGCACTTTCTGGATTCTCAAAATTTCATTCACCGGGTTCTGCCCGTCAAAAAGATTTTCAACCACCTGACTGCCGACAACACAGACTTTTGCGGTCGACTGAATTTCCTGCTGAGTAAAAAACTCCCCGGAACTAAGATTCCAGTTGCGTATATCACCATAACTGTCGGAAGTGCCATACACGGTCGTATTCCAGTTCTGGTTTCCGTAAATCACCTGCATGGAACGCCTCACCTGAGGCGAGGTATAGGCAATAAGCGGGCATTCCCTGTCAATAGCCTTGGCATCTTCAACCGTCAGGTTCTGGCTTTCCATACCGCCCTGGAAAACGCCTCCTCTTGAAAGAGAGCCCGGAGTAATCGTAAGAACATTTGTACCCAGGGAATTGATGTTTGATTCAACCGATTTGGAAACGCCCTGCCCGATACTGAGCATTGTGATCACCGAAGCAACGCCGATAATAATGCCGAGCATAGTCAGAAGAGTCCGCATTTTATTGGCATTCAGAGCCTTTAAAGCAACTTTGAGGGTAGCAAAATAACTCACTCTTCATCCTCCCCGAGCGGCATAGATTCCAAAACAGCTCTGGCATCGAGACGGTTTTCAACCTTACGGTCTTCCTTTATGCGCCCGTCACGAAAAACAACAACCCTGTCGGCGTATGAAGCTATTTCATCCGAATGAGTTACAGTTACAATCGTAATCCCCTTGTCCCTGTTAAGCTGCTGAAATATTCTCATTATTTCCACACTGGTCCGGGAGTCGAGGTTTCCGGTCGGTTCGTCGGCCAGAATCAAAGCAGGATCGTTAATAAGTGCCCTGGCAATAGCAACACGCTGCTGCTGGCCGCCGGAAAGCTGCCTTGGATGATGATCGTAACGTCCGGAAAGACCCACAGAATCAAGAGCCGATTTGGCAAGTTCGATTTTTTCTTTCGTGGAATAGCTTCTGCCCCGCGAATAAAAAAGCGGCAGCTGGACATTTTCAAGCGCCGACGTTTTTGACAAAAGATTAAATCCCTGGAAAACGAATCCCAGCAGGCTGTTCCTGATATCGGCCAGTTCGTCGCGCGACATTGAGGAGACCTTACGGCCCTCAATAAAATAATCTCCGCTTGTAGGTCTGTCAAGACAGCCCAGTATATTCATCATTGTTGATTTTCCCGAACCTGAGGGCCCCATTATGGCAATGAATTCACCCTTAAAAACCGACAACGACACCCTGCGCAGTGCATGCACTTTGACTTCGCCCAAATCGTAAGTTTTATCAATATCCTTAATCTCTAAAACTTTTTCCATTTATATGCGCATCCTCATCGGTTGTCCTCCGGGGGCGCCCTGGCGCGACGCAGACGATCCACCTTTTTTTCTGCTCTCGGTACCGGTAATCAAAAGCTCTCCGTCCTTTAGTGAGCCATTAAGCATCTGAGTAAAACTGCTGCCGGTTATCCCAAGTTCAACCTTTTCTTCACGCACACTTCCGTCGGCCTTCAAAACCCATACAGACGATTCCTTAGGCTTGGCATTCCTTGGTCTGCCGTCATCAAGCAGTTCCTTTTCCGCCAAACCGGCCTTATCCCCCCTGCCGGACCCGCTTTTTCGGCGCTCCGAGCCATTGCCGCTTTTTCTGTCGGATTTATCCGTTTTCTCACTCTTTTTAATACCTGAACCTTGCGGATAAGGGAAATTATCAATATTCTCCGGCTTAAAGCGCAGAGCCGCATTTGGTATTTTTAGACAGTCGTCAACGACTTCCGATATAATCGTTATATTGGCGGTCATTCCCGGCATCAACTTAAGGTCTTCATTATTTGCCGAGATAACTACCTGATATGTAATGACGCCCTGGGTCTCGGTAGCAACAGATCTCACCTGCTTTACCTTACCTCTGAATTTTGTCTCGGGATAAGCGTCCACCGTAAAAGAAACTCTCAACCCGTCTTTCACTTTGCCAATATCGGCCTCATCAACATCGGCCAGCACTTCCATATTTTTAAGATTCTGGGCAATCTGAAAAAGTCTGGGAGTCTGGAAAGAAGAAGCCACCGTCTGACCGACATCGACAGCACGGTCAGTAACGATTCCGTCAATAGGAGAATAAATAACAGTGTATCCGAGATTCACTTTCGCCTGTTCCAGTCTCTCCTGAGACTGCCTTACCTGAGCCTGACTTTGAAGGACCTGGGCCTGGGCGGAACGCGCAAGAGCTCTTTGCGAATCTTCCTGAATTCTTACGGAGTCAAGATTATATGCGGCCGAATCAAGCTGCAGTTTGGCGGCCTTAACCGAAGAGGACGCCTGCTGCACCCCGGCACGGGCGACATCCACATCGGCAAGCGAAACCTTGTATTTTGTTTCTGCGGCGTCCCTCTCGGAACGGGAAACGAAGTCTTTTTTGAACAGCTGCTCACTGCGGTCAAACTCGACACGGTTGTTCTCCAGCTGCGCCAGTGCTTTGGCAAGATTGGCTTTTGCCGAAACTTCGGAATCTTTCGCCGTCTGATAAGAAGCACGGTTTATTTCCAGCTGCGCTTCAGCCGTTTTTGTCGACGCCTGAGCAGATTTGACTTTCATCAGCGCATTGTCATACTGGGCCTGATAATTTACCTGTGATGCCGAAGATGAATCAAGCGAAGCTTTTGACTCTTCGTATTGAGCCTGAAAAAGTGCCGGATCTATTTCTGCCAGTATGTCGCCTTTTTTCACTTTGGAATTGAAATCGACATAAAGCTTCTGAACACGACCTGACACCTGTGTTCCGACCTCCACGGTCGTAACAGCCTGCAGTTTTCCCGTTGTCACCACTGTCGAGACTATACGTCCCTGCTCTGCGGGAAGAGTGGAAAAGACAATCTTCTTATTGGCTGCACTTTGTTTCAGATAAACAAAAATACCACTGCCTATCAAAAGCAGAATAAAAATAATTATAAAAATTCTTTTACTGTTTTTCTTCATTAACTTCAATTCCTGTATTCTCTGATATTGCAGTATCTAAAGGAACTCCTACCGAAAGTTCCAGCTGGGCAATGGCAACAAAATAATCCACCTGCGCTGAAATACTGCTCGTTTTTGCCTGCAAAAGCGCAACCTGGGCATCAGTAAATTCAAGATTAGAGCCGACACCGACATTATAGCGGCTCTCGGCCAGACGGAAATTTTCCTCAGCCTGTTCAACCGCTTTTTTGGCCACGTCAACCCTTTCTCTGGACTCACCGATATTTATATAGGCTTTCTGCACTTCAAAGGAAACATTTTGCCAGGTACGCTCGGCCTGAGCAATCACCGAATCAAGCTGAGCCCGGGCTTCCTTAACTCTGTTAACGGTATAATTTCCGTCGGTAATCGGAACGGACAGTGACAGACCGATACTCCAGTAACGGTCGAGCGGATAGTCGGAACCGTTCCAGTTGTATCTGGCGGAAGAAGAGATCGTGGGAGCAAACTCAGCTGTAGTAGCGGTAAAGCGCGCCTGTGATGCTCTTACGATAGCCTCGGCTTTCAGCATATCCGGTTTATGTTGTTTTGCCAGCTGCAAAAATTTCTCAAGAGGTTCGTGTATTTCCAGCAAAGACAAATTACTCTCCAGCTCCAAATCAAAACCGGAATCCTGACCCATCGCATTATAAAGATTTACTTTTGCCAGTTTATAGACATTGGAAGCCCTGCTGAGTTCCAGTTTTGCATTCGCCAAATCGACCTCGGAGCGCGTTACTTCTATCTTGGATCTGACCCCTACGGAAAAGAAAGCCTGAGACTGTTTTAAATGTGATTCCGAAGCATCAACGTACTCCTGATTGGCACGCATCAGAGCCTCGCTGGCAATACAGGCATAGTAAGCACTCTTAACCTGATAAACGATGGTGTTCTCCGAAGCCTGGAAGTCGCAAAGTGAAGCAATATAGTTCTCTCTTGAAGCTTTCACAAGATTGGGAGTTCTGCCGAAATCGGTGATATACTGACGAAGTGACAGCGTATCGTCATAAGATGTTTTAGCTGTTCCGGAAACGATATTTCCTTCAGATGTTGCATAAGGAGTGCCCGGACCTCCGCTCCTGGTATAACCTGAAGAAAAGCTTATCTGCGGATAATACGAAGAAATAGTCTGGCCTATCTGGGCACTGGACTGCCTTATCTGTGCCCTGGCTTTCTGCAGATCAGGGTGCTGGGCAAGAGATATATCAACACACTCACGCAGCGATATTGTCTTCTTATCCAAATGCTCCTCGGAACAATAAGCTGTAAAAGTCAATAATAATGTTAAAAATGATAATAAAATAAAATTCTTCATAAAAAATAAATAAAATAAAAAAATTCTTTCCTAAGATAATAAATTTCGGTATACATACGGAGAAAGAAAGGATAAAAAGCCGTAATACACACGCTGTAAGGACAGCATAGATATGATTATTTTCTAAAAATTCGAAAAAACCCGGGGAAAACCTTCAAAAATATTACTTATCAATGATATTTTATAAAAAATCATCACCCGGCATGCAAGGAGATAACGGGGTCGGAGTAAAACTTTAACATTTAGAACAATATAAACTGACGGAAGGGGTGCATTCTATGTTCAGAGACAAGACCATGGGCATAATACTGGCCGGCGGAGCCGGAAAAAGACTGGAAGAGCTTACAAGTGATGTCAGAGCTCAGCCGGCAGTGCCGTTCGGCGGGAAATACAGGATAATAGATTTTATACTGTCCAGTTTTTTTAATTCCCAAATAAAAAAATTATACGTACTTATTCAGCACAAATCACTCTCTCTTGTCGATCATATAAAGGCAAACTGGTCAAACCGTTTCGGCTCAAAAGATGAGTATATACGCGTAACCGGGCCAATGCCGCCTAACTGGCAAAAAGGCACGGCGGACAGCGTTTACCAGAACCTCAGCCGCATAAAAATGGAAAACCCGGATTATGTTGCCGTTTTCGGCGGCGATCATGTATGCAGCCTTGATATCTGCGACATGCTTGATTTTCATAAAAAAAACAAAGCCGATTTAACTATCTGTGCGATGAAATATCCGGTAAAAAAAGCAGCCGGCAAATTCGGCATACTGCAGATTGACAAAAACTGCGTATTAACACAGTTTGATGAAAAGACACAGAAACCGCAGCCGATTAAAGGCGATGAAGAATATACCTGGATATCCCTCGGGAACTACATCTTCAATAAAGATCTGCTGATAAACTCTCTTGAGGAGGATGCAAAGATACCCGATGATACAAGCCGACATGATTTCGGCCATGATGTTATACCGATGATTTTCAAAAATAAAAAGGCAAAAATATGCGTTTTTGATATCAGTAAGGCAAAACACTCATACTGGCACAGTATCGGCAGTATAGAAAAATATTTCGAAACATCAATGGAGTTCATTTCGCAGGGAGACTCGATATACAACCCCGAATGGCCGATATATTCAATAAACACCGATAACCTGCCGCCGGCGCGATTCCTGGACTCACCCAAAGAAGACGAAGTTGAGGTAAAAAAATCAATTATCACCGACGGCTGCGTTCTGCATGGATGTGAAATAAAAAACAGCATCCTCTTTCCGATGGTTAAAGTTGATGAGAAAACGGAGATAAAAAAGAGTATCCTGTTTAATGATGTAAGAATCGGCAAAAACTGCATCATTGAGAATGCGATCATCGACAAAAGAGTCACCATACCGGACGGAACGATAATCAAAGACGGAAAAATAACGGTTGCAGACAATAAAAAAGACAGTAAAAATCAGGAACTTTTCAAATCAATTTCCTCAAAGGCACTTGTAACCGAATCTAAAATAGTTGTAATACCCTGTTATCACGATTACAGGGACAAAATGTAAGGAGGGAAACGGCAATGAAAAAAACACTCGGAATAATTATGGCCGGCGGAGAAGGAAAAAGGCTTGAAGTATTGACAAGCGACATACGCGCCAAGCCTGCCGTTCCTTTCGGGGGAAAATACCGCATAATCGATTTCGTTCTCTCAAACTTCTTCAATTCGGAAATCAAGGAAATATGCGTATTGATTCAGCATAAATCATTCTCGCTGGTTAACCATGTGGAGAACGTGTGGGGACGCCGAGTCGGTTCACGCAGTGAATTCATTCATTGCATCGGCCCTACTCCGCCTAACTGGTATAAAGGCACGGCCGACTGCGTATATCAGAATATAATGCAGATATACACGTCCAATCCCGACTATGTTGCCGTTTTTGGCGGCGATCACATCTATAAAATGAATATAGATCAGATGATCGATTTCCATGAAAAGAAAAAAGCCAGCCTTACCGTATGTGCAATACGCTTCCCGATTCAGTATGCCAGCGCATTCGGAGTCATACAGGTGGATGAAAATTTCCGCATGATCGATTTCGAAGAAAAACCGAAAAACCCCAAACCAATACCGGGAGACCCTGAGCATGCACTTGTTTCAATGGGCAATTACATCTTCACAAAAGATGTCCTGCTTGAATCTCTCAATCATGACGCCGGCTTGCCGGAAAACCAGACCCAGCACGATTTCGGAAAAAATATCATCCCCAGACTTTGCAAGTCCGCAAACGTTTTTGTATATGATTTTATGGACAACAGATGGTCGAGAGAGGGAGTGAAAAACTCTGAAATCGGTTATTGGCGTGATGTCGGAACAGTTGACAGCTATTTTGAAGCAAACATGGATCTCGTAGGCGTCGAACCGGTCTTTAACCTCTACGACAAAAACTGGCCCATTTACGGGATAATGACCGACCACATGCCGCCGGCAAAATTTGTTTTTTCCGGAGGCAACAGACAGGGTGAAGCCGTAAACTCACTCGTAAGCGACGGTTGCATCATCAGCGGCGGCTGGGTGGAAAATTCCGTGCTGTCACCTGAAGTAAGGGTAAACAGTTATTCACACATAAGAAATTCTATTATCTTCGACAATGTTGACATTGCCAGACACTGCGTGCTTGAAAGAGTTATCATTGATAAAAACGTAAAAGTACCGACCGGAACGGTGATCAAAAACGGGCGCATATGGCTGCCGGATAATATACAGGTAGATTCTGATATTTCCGACACAGAGAGCTATGTCCGGGAACAAAAGGAAAGACTGCAGATATTTAAAGAACTGGCTAAAAAAGCGCACACCACGGATAGCGGAGTAGTCGTTATTCCGAGATACTACGAACACGACGGCTGGCAATAGCAAAAACCATCCGGAATTTAATCAAGTTTACTATCTGTAATATAGTGTAATTCATTACATAAAAGGGCTGCTTCGTTGAGAGAAAAACGCGGCAGCCCTTTTTACTTACAATCAGTAGATATTTTAGATATGCCTCTGAATAAAAAAATACCATAAACAATAGCTCCACACATGAGACACTTACTTTGACTGCAAACAGATTCCAGTAAGTTTTCAAAGTTTATGTAAGGTTCATCCCCTTCCGCAAAAAGCTTTTGTTTGCAATAAGGCCAAAACATTTTTGAAAATTCCTAATAAATAATATAATCAGCTTTGTCAGCGTTATATGAGATTTTCTGCGGGAGCAACATCTGACTTCGTTGCAGAGCAGGAAAGCTCATATAACGCGTGCAGAAAATTTTGTCTGCGCCAATAAAACAACTCTTGTAACAGGCTCGAAAAGCTAAATTAGAATGTCAACAGTTTTTTCGCACAATTATGGAGGAGGCGGCATCAGGATTTGCTGCCGACGGAATAATTGTAAGAAAAGTCGAAAAAGTAAAACCTGCTATGCAACAAAGTCTTCAGAAAATAGTAAAATATTACTTTACAAGCAAATATCTTTGGTAATCGTAAACCGGAGCCAAACCATTGCAATTTACAGAGACTCTTTAGAACCGCTTTCTACTGTGCTGCCGCAGGCTCGCCCATTCCATTTTTCAGTAGCTCTACCATCTGGGTAAGTTCCCCCTCAACGGCATTAAGCTGCTGTCCGGTATTATCTTTTGTAAAATCAAGGTAACGCTTTACCCATCTCATTTTAAAGCGCTCCACTACCGCGGCAAAGTATTCCGTCAGGATATCGTCGTCAATATCGGTTCTGACAACACCCTTGCTCTTGCTGTTTTGCAGGAGTTTTTTTATATATATATCACCGATATTATACATACCTTTAATAGACTCATCCATTAAACCGGGCTCTTTGACGGCAATCTGAAGAAATACCGCCAGATCATGTTCCTCCTGCAATACTTCGGTCTTGGAAAGTGTATCCTGAAAATAAAAAAAAATGTCCATATCGCTCAGATGCATACGCGCATCAAGCTTTTCCATAAAAACTTCAAGTCCCCACTGAGCACAGTAAAGAAATAAATCTTTCTTGTCTGCAAAATACTGGTAAATACTACCCTTGGCAACGTCCGAACGCAAGGCAATGTCTTCTACTTTTGCCCGCTCAAATCCGTTCTCGATGAAGACACCGATTGCCGCCCGCATAATACGCTGCCGCTTTTCCTCCGTAAGGCGCATAAATGTATCTTTTGGCATATAGCTCCCCCCCCCTTTTCAAAACATTTCAGTTTACTACAATACAAAATGACTTTACAGTCATATTGTATGACTGTAAAGTCATTTTGTCAAATTATGTGGTGAAAGTCAAACTTTAAGAAGGTATCAGGCTTTGGCAAAAGAGCGGACAGAACCGGAGGAAGCGGCAGTTACAACCGTTGCGGCCGCCAGTAAAGCAACACCAATCCAAACAACCGTAATCAGTGAATATTCACCGACAATCAATCCTCCTATTGCGGCCCCCGCCGCAAAGCCCAGTTGAACAAAAGTATTGCTCAGCCCGAGAACAATACTGCCGGCGCCGGGTGCGAGCGAGAGCAGACGAAAGTTCTGCGGAGGAACAAACATCCAGGCGGATATCGCCCAGAGAATAAGGGAAGGCATTCCCAAAACAATTATCTGTCCGCTGAACGATAAAAGTGTCAGAGAAATAGTTTGAGCTGCAAGACCGATAACAAGCGTACGGGCGTTACCGATGCGATCGGCTAAGAAACCAGCCAATCCTGAACCAATCATACTGGCAATTCCCAGAACAAAAAGAACTGCGCTCACCTGTTCCTGTGCAACAGACATAACGGAAGTCAGGAGCGGAGTGATATACGTATTGACGACCGAATAACCGATAAACACGGCCAGTGTAACACCAAGAGCAACAGCAATTTTCCGATTCTTCAGCAGAGATAATTGTTCTCCGAGGGAAACGGCTTCTTCACCTCTAATCGGCGGAATTGTCCTGATTACGGCAAAAATCCCCACAATGGTAAAAAATCCTATACCCCAGAATATTGCCGTCCAATCATAGAAAGAAGCGATTACACGACCCAGAGGAACGCCAAAAACAAGCGAAGCACTAAAGCCCAGGGCAACGTTTGACATCGCTCCGACTTCACGCCCGGGAGATGCCAGCTTTGGCGCCAGAAAATAAGCAATGGCCGTAAAGAAACCATTGCCGATCCCCAACATGACACGGGAAACGAGCAAAGAAGAGAAACCGGGTACCATCGTCAATACTGAGCCGATTAATATGAAAACCAGTGCCAGCACCAGACGGAAACGCTGATCCGCCTTAGCCGTCATAAAAATGACAATCGGCGTGCCTATCGCATTGGCCAGAGAAAAAGCGGTGATCAGCTGTCCGGCAACAGCCAGCGATACACCGGCAGACGCGGCAATTTTATCGAGAATCCCTACAATAACAAATTGCGCAGTTCCCATAAGAAAAGTCATAAACGTCAGCAGATATATTTTCAAATTATTATTCATTACCATGTCTTTCACAAGTAAAAACTCCTTTTATACAAAACAGTTTTTTTAATTTATAACTGTCCCGTATAAAAGGAGCATATCATTTTTTTTAAACAGCCTGATACTACCGGCCCTTTTTGTGCTTCTTATGCTTATCTCTGGCAGAAGGCGGAGATTGTTTCGCCGACTCGTTTACTTCGGGAGCCGGTTCAGCTTCCACCGCTTCTTTTGCCACAGCAGGGGTTCCGGCGGAAGGTTGGGCAACCCCGGAAACAACTTCTTCTACAGTCTCCGGACAATCGGGGGCAAACTTATGAAGGTATTCCATAAGTGCCTTTCTGTCCGGACCATGATCCGGATAGGCCACTATTTTATAAGAAAGAACAATACTAAACTTATCTTCTGTATCCGGATGGACAAAAATATGGTTTTCTATCTGGCTTTTTATTTTGGTAGCAACCACCAAAGCACCGTCAATAGGGGTTTCAGGCAACATCACCATCACACGGTCTTTTGTACGCCCGCCAACATCTATGGAACGGGTATACATTTTTATAAAACCGCCGAGCTGTTTCAGAACGCGGTAATGCATATCCCTCTTCTGTTCTTCAGGCAGCTCCACACCCAAAACGAGCATGCTGAGAGGTCTCCCATAACGCTGAGATCTGAGAAGTTCCTGATCTACACAGCCTTCAAGATAGCTCTCCGTATAAAGTTTTGTCAGATTGTCAAACTCGGGTCTGTTCATAATCCGCTATCCGCTCCTTCTGTTAAGGTAATCAAAGCATTTTCCCATCATCATTAAATAACGCTCGCCAACGGACATTGCCATTTTATGCCCGGTCAATGCCGCATAAAGATTCATTATTTCATTGAAAAGACAGAGCCTTCACCAAGTAACTTCTCTACATTATCTTTGAATTCCTTTGTAAAACTCACTTTAAATTTTTGACCAAATTCGATAAGAGTCTGCCCCCCAGGGCTGTTAACCTGCAGGTAAAGCGGCACCGTACCGGAATACTTTTCCACAAGCTTTTTAAGCTCCGGCATCTTGTCCTTACTGGAATACTCAAGCTTTACACAGCAGCCCGCGCGGGAAACCCCCATTGACTCAAGAGCATCCAGAGATTCCATAGAATAAACAGACTCGGCAATAATTTTTACCGCTGGAACAAGGGAAGCTTCTTCAGACTCAGCCTCATCTTCGTCACGTTCCATAATTTCCAGTTTACCCTTAACGACAACCGGTTTATCAAGCTCAACAAACTGGTAGCAGGTTTCGTAAATTTTCGGCAGGATAACCACCTCCGCCGATGACGAGAAATCCTCCAACTGAGCAAAAGCCATTTTCTGGTTTCTTCTGGTAATAATATTTTTCAGTGCTATAAACATTCCGCCGCACACTACCTGAGTTCCGTTTTCAAGAAGATACAGATCAGAGAGAAAATGAGGTATTCTTCCGGAATCAAATTGATTTTTAAAGCGGTTTAACGGGTGATCGGAAATATAGGTCCCGAGAAATTCCTTCTCAAGTTCAAGCAACTTTTCTTTCGGATATTCCGGAGCCTCCTTAATTTCAAAAAGAGAAAACTCCTCAGCTATTGACGGATTATCAAACAATGATACCTGCCCGCTTTTTTTGTCCCTCAGTCTTTTGATTCCATAGTCACACAAATAATCCAGCGCCCCGTCAAGTGTTGCCCTGGAGTAACCAAACAGATCCATAGCCCCGCTCTTGGCAAGACTCTCAAGAACCTTACGGTTAACGCAGCCGCTGGTTTCGACTATAAATTGCTCCAGATTGGAAAAACCGCCCAGTTTTGTTCTGACCGCAAGGATCGAATCAATCACTCCGCTGCCGACATTTTTAACGGCAGATAAACCGAAGCGTATCGCGTTGCCTTCCACGGAAAAATCATGCTGACTGGTGTTTACATTCGGCGGCAACACATCAATACCCATATTTTTGCATTCTTTAAGAAAAAAACTGACGTCATCAAGTTTATCTTTCACACTCGTAAGCAAAGCAACCATGTATTCTTTCGGATAATGAGCCTTTAAATATGCCGTTTGATAGGCGACAAAGCCATATGCCACTGAGTGTGATTTATTGAAACCGTATCCGGCAAACGCTTCGATAAAGTTCCAAACTTTTTCCGCTGTTTTCGGATTAACATCATTCTTTTGAGCTCCGGAGATAAATGAAGCTTTCTGTTTCGCCATAACATCGGCTTTTTTCTTACCCATTGCCTTTCTTAAATCGTCGGCTTGTCCCATTGAATAACCGGCAAGCACATTGGCTATTTGCATAACCTGTTCCTGATATGCGATCACACCGTATGTTTCTTTGAGTATCGGCTCAATGGAAGGGTGCATATAGTCCGGTTTTTCCCTGCCATGACTTCTGTTGATATAGCTGGCAACAACGCCGCCTTTTAAAGGTCCCGGCCGGTATAAAGCGCACATAACGACAATATCTTCAAACCTCGTCGGTTTAAGCTGCTTTAAATATTTTTGCATGCCCTGACTTTCAAATTGAAATACGCCGATGGTTTTTGCTTCGGAAAGCAATTTAAAAACTTTCGCATCGTCAAGCGGTATTTTCAGCATATCTAGCTCGATACCATGATTCGCTTTGATCATTCTGATAGCATTTTCTATGACCGTCAGATTGCGCAGTCCCAA
Organism: Candidatus Xenobia bacterium; assembly: GCA_031551355.1. Lineage (GTDB taxonomy): Bacteria > Vulcanimicrobiota > CADAWZ01 > CADAWZ01 > CADAWZ01 > JAVBNT01. The sequence continues at coordinate 150,229 of JAVBNT010000010.1, forward strand.
AAAATCCATTTTCAACAGCCCGATGTCGGAAACGCAATTCATGTCATACTGAGCGATTATTTCGCCGTTTTTCATTCTTTGCAAAGGCACCGTTGTTGAAAGAGGAGATTTTGAAATCAGGACTCCTGCGGCATGTATTCCCGCCTGCCTTGCAAGACCTTCCACAAACTTTGCCGTATCAATAAGTGTTTTTGCGTTTTTATCTCCATCATACTGTTCTTTAAATTCTTTGGAGAATTTTTTCACATCCTCAGGAGAAGCGCCTTTTGCCGGGGCGGTCAGAGCTTGTTCAATATTACTGCCCAGAGGGATCATCTTGGCTATTTTGTCAACATCGCTCAAAGGAACCCCCATGACTCTTCCAACGTCACGGATCGCCTGCTTAGCCTTCATACGTCCGAAAGTAGCTATCTGGGAAACGTGATCGGAACCGTATTTTTCAGTTACATATCTGATGACTTCCTCGCGCCTTTCAACACAAAAGTCAGTATCAATATCAGGCATGCTTTGCCGTGCAGGATTTAAAAATCTTTCAAAAAGAAGTCCGAATCTAATTGGATCAATGTCCGTTATACCGATCAAATACGCGACAAGGCTTCCGGCCGCACTGCCTCTGCCGGGGCCCACCGGTATACCGTTTTTGCGCGCGTAATTTATAAAGTCCCATACGATTAGAAAATATGCCGGAAAGCCCATTTGGGAAATGACACCAAGCTCGTATTCCATTCTTTCTTTCAGTTCGGACGTAATATGGTCATAACGTCGGGGAAAACCTTCCATACAGAGCTGTCTCAAATACGAATCAAGAGTATGGCCTTCAGGAACCTGAAAATCGGGAAGGTGCATGGCGTCAAAATCTATCTCGACGTTACATCTGGAAGCTATTTCCCCTGTATTGTAAACAGCCTGAGGAACATGGCTGAATATAGACAGCATTTCATCAGGGCTTTTCAAATAGAATTCAGGCCCATGAAACTCCATTCTGTCTTTATCGGCAAAAGTTTTTTGGGTTTGGATACAAATTTGCACTTCCTGAGCCAGAGCGTCTGTTTTATTCAAATAATGAACATCATTCGTTGCTGCCAGCGGAACATTCATCGAATTTGCCAAATCGATAAGCAGAGGGTTTACTTTTTTCTGTTCGTCAATGCCATGGTCCATTAGTTCCATGTAAACATTGTCTTTACCAAAGATATCCAAATAAAGTCCAAGAGCATCCCGGGCTTTTTGGTCTTCACCTCTTAAAAGATATCTGGGAACCTCACCTTGCAGACAGGCTGTTAAAGCGATTATTCCCTGCGATTTCTCCGCCAAAAGCTCTCTGTCAATGCGCGGCCGGTAGTAAAATCCTTCAAGATTTGCCTTCGACACCATATCAAGCAAATTCGAGTAGCCGGTATTATCTTTAGCCAAAAGCAGTAAATGAGATGAGCTTCTGTCAAGATTGGGATCGTTGTCAAATCTGGTTCTTGCCGCCAGATAAAATTCACAGCCTATTATCGGATGGACACCTTTTTCTTTGGCAGCTTTTATAAATTCGATTGTGCCGTACATTGCGCCATGATCCGTAACAGCAACGGAATTCATTCCCAATTCAAGAACTTTATCAAGCAGAGGATTTTTCTTGCCTTGAGAGATGCGGCAGCTGCCGTCAAGCAGGGAATATTCACTGTGTAAATGCAAATGAGCGAAAGATGTCAAAAAAACGCCTTCTTTCAATATAATTTAGGGACCAGGCAATCGCCAAGTCCCTATGTTTAAAATCTATATATTTACAGCAACAGAGTTCTAGCCGCGCTCCAGAATTTTGACAACTCTCTTGTCAGGAAGCTTTTCCGCTTCGAGCGTAGTTGCCAGAGAATACATATACTCGGCACCGCCGACTTTTTCTATAAAATTTTCAACAGGTTCTTCAAGCCATGGTATAAACTCGGTCTCTTTTGTCTTGAAATGCATCGGGAAAACAATTCTTGCCTTCAACTGGCTCACAACCAAAACGGCATCAGTTGATGACAGAGTAATTCCTCCTCCGACAGGGCAGAAAAGAACATCCACTTCACCAAGAAGATCTATTTCCCTGTCACCGAGAATATGCCCCAAATCACCGAGATGACAGAACTTAATGCCATCCATATACCAAAGAAATATCGTATTAGGCCCTTTTTTTTTGCCGATAAAACGATCGTGGTAAGATGGTATTGCCTGAAAGGTCAGAGTTTCAATCGTACGTTTTATCGGCAGTTCAAACTCCGCAATAAAATCATTTGTACGCTTGACGATTGCCGGATTACCGTTGACTCTCCAGGCAGCGTTATGATCTGCATGTTCATGCGTCTGCAAAACAACATCGGCACTAATCATCGGAAACGTATACGGTATTCCTGTTCCATAAGGATCAATAACGATTGACGTGCCTTTAGCCGAGCTGATATAAAAAGAACTATGACCCAGAAATCTTACTGTAGTAGGCATAAATCATTCCTTATAATTAAAGAGTTATTGACGGGGCAACCATAACGATAAGGTTTTTGTTGACGGCAATAAAGTCAAGCGAATCAAGAGGTGTTTCTCCCGATATCTCATATATCGTCGCATTGGTAACAGGGACAAAATCCCTTTCCTTGTTTATTTCGTCCAACATTCTTCCGCCGGGAACAACATGCATTTCGCCCTCTACGCGGTAAGAAGACGTAAGAAGAATAACTGGAATTCTCTCTTTAAAAGCTTTGATACCCAAGTTCTCACCTCTTCCATAAAAACATAACGATTATAAAAATCAATAAGTAACAAATACAGATTATATACACAAAGATGTTCTAAACCAAAAACAAAAATCCTTCTTGGACAATTATTGTTTAATTGATAATATTGACATTGCCGCTCCAAGAACGGTCCTAACTGCATGCGCGACGGCAATTCTGGCGGTAATCAGAGTCTTTTCACCTGACAAAATTTTGACACTGGTATAATAATCATTAAAATCTCTGGCAACTTCAGCAATAAAAGACAACAGTATGGAAGGATCATAATTTGTTACCGAATCACAGACAACAGACGGATATCTGATTACTTTCTTCAAAAGGCCAAGTTCCCTGTCATCAGTCAAAATTTTAAAATCCTTTACTTCCATTACGGAAATAATACCTGAAGATGTCGCCGGGTAGCCTTGAGAAGCCGCCATTTTAAACAGACTTTTAAACCTTGTAAAAGCCTGCTTTATTGAAAACAGGGGATTTTCAGAATCTTCCCTTTTAAATAAATTGCAGTCAATATCAAGCCCTACAAGCGGCGGTTTCTGCAAATAGGCAAAAAACATCGCATCTTTACCTATCTGTTCAAAAACATTAAGAATATCAAGTGAGTCGCCTTTATGAGTCTCCTGATCATCACACATGCCGCTTATGGAAGTTTTGTCAACGCCGATTATTTCAAAAGCGCCGTCATCAAAATCCAGATACTTAAGCGCACATGACAGCTGGTGATAACGTTCAAGGGCCAGCTCACTCGTCTGGGCGACCAGAACCTTGTGATAGCCCTGCTTAATTGCAGACAAAACAACGGCCAGACTCAGCAGATAGTCGGAAGGTTCTTTATACGGCAGAAAGAAAATTCTGTCTTCGGAATCGCCGAAAGCAGTACTCCTAATCCAGACCTGAGACTCAAAATTGTATATAAGCCTTCTCGGCGAATCAGCCGGTTCAGTCTGCCTCTGTATTCCGCCATCTTCACTGACCTGACTTTTCCAATAAAAATATTCATTTAGAAAACGCTCTTTTTTTGAACGCTCATCGCCGCTTTTTCTAAAGTCGGAAAACTGCCGGCCGCAGATCCAGTGTTCAAAAGGAATTACATCTTCAGTATACAGCAGTCCCTGCTGCTCAAAAATTTTCTCAAGTTCATGAATCAAGGGAACGTATTCGGAATATTTCCGTGTACCATGTAAATTGCCGCAGTCAAAACCCATGGCTCCATAGATATTCCGCATGCGGCGGCTCATTGATGACGGAATTTCATCTCTCACCGCTGATATCCGCTGAGGACGTGTAATCGGCAGAAAACCGGCACCAATTTCGTCGATAACATCCCTGGCCGTCTCAACTGCAGTCCTGTTGCGGAATGACATCAAAAAAAGCTGCGAGGCATCGCCCAAAAGTTCACGGTAATAGTGCTCCACGGTTGCAGCAAAAACAGACAGAATCTCTCCGCTGTCGCGGATAATCGTTTCAACCTCAACATTGTAACCGGCATAAGGAAGTATACGTCTCAAAAAGTCAAACAACGCAAGGCGTCTGCCGTCATTTACATCCAAAGAAATTGTCGAAATAGAGTCTGCGGCTATAAGCTTTATCTTTCTCTCCTTACCAAGGTCAGGAAGCTCAAAGCCCTTTTCACGGTATAATATAGCTCTGAGACCATAGAAAAAGGCATCCCGGTCAAGAGTTATATTGATAAAACCATTGGAAGACGCTTTTATACTCTGACAAAAAGGGGGCAAATGGTTGATGGAGTTTACGATTGTTTCCGCAACGGAATAAGAATCCATCATCAGAAAGTTGGAAATTTTCAGGGCAATAGCCGACGAATAATCACCGTAATCTTCATTTGAACAAAGATCTATCGTCAAAGGAAAAAACCTTTCAAGTTCCTGAGGATACTCTTTAAAGGCTTCTCTAATCGCAGATTCAAGAATGTTCTCAATTTTTATTCTATACATTATATAAAACCACTATTGAGTCTGGTGCTCTATCGTAACGCTCAGCTTAACTTTTTTGCCTGCCTTCCAAACAGTAAGCTCAACAACCTGTCCGGGCATACATCCGTTCAGCATCGCTTTAAAATCATCAACGGAAAGAACTCTCTGCCCGTTAAACTCGGTAATGATGTTGCCCTTGCCAAGCCCGGCCTGCTTTGCAGGACCGTATTCAACCACATTATCAATCAGGATTCCGACTCTTACCGGAAGATCATAATTTTCCGCCATTTCCGCATTTAGTGTAATTGCCGAAATACCGATCCAGGGCTTGGGAGAAGACTGGACTTCACCCTTCATCAGATATTTAGCAGTTTTCATCGCGGCGTTTATAGGGATGGCAAAACTCAGTCCCTGAGCGTTCTTAAACTCGGAAGTTCCGGTATAAACAAGTGTATTTATACCGATAACCTCACCCTTTAAATTCAAAAGGGCACCTCCGGAACTCCCGGGATTGATCGCGGCATCAGTCTGTATAAGATCCCTGTACATCACTCCGCGGGTCTTGATGTCTCTGTTTAATGCGCTTATAAGGCCGGCGGTAACAGTCCAGGTAAACTTAAGCGGATTGCCGATTGCAATAGCCGTCTGACCCATCTGAACTTTGGAGGAGTCACCGAATTTTGGAACAGGAAGCCCGTTAGCCTTGACCTTAATCACCGCCAGATCCCTATCTTTAGCTATTCCGGCAATAACAGCACTGAACTTTTTGCCGCTTGACAGACCAACCTGTATTGTTTTTGCTCCGTCAACGACATGGGCATTCGTGATTATAAATCCGTCTTTGGATATTATCACCCCGGAACCTCCGCCTTCCTTACCGGAAGAGAGTATTGTCAGTATGGAAACCACGGAAGGCTTATTCTTCTTGACAATCGCAACAACAACGTCATCTTTATTCGGATCGGCAGCAAAAGCGGCACAGTTTAAAAAAACGAAACTAAAAAACAAAAACAATACAAAACTTTTTTTCATAAAACAAAACCTCGTTAATGAATGAGGGCTTTAGGGCGTTTACGCCTGACAGATGAGTTATATCTCCACAGAGCCCACAAGTGCTTCAAATAATTAAAAACTTCCCCGCGGCCGAGCTTACTCTGCCCATGCAGCCTGTCCCTGAATATAAACGGGACTTCCACAAAAAATTCATAATTGCCTTTAACAAAAATTTCCAAACCTATTTTGAAGCCAATCTGGTTTATGTCAACTCCCTCGATGATTTCCTTCCTGAAAAAGAAAAAACCTGACGTAACATCTTTGACGTCAGTAACAAAACGTCCCATCAATATGGCTGTTTTGGAAATAATTCTGCGAATCAAAGGCCAGTTGTCACTGCCGCCGCCTTTTACATGGCGGCTCCCGATCGCGACCTGGGCTCTGTTTTCTTCAAGAGGTTTTACCATAAACGGAATAATTGAAGGGTCATGGCTGAGATCAGCGTCCATTACCCCCAAAATATTTCCGGAAGCAACGGCAAATCCGGCAACAACGGCACTTGACAGACCCTCCTTTCCCTTCCGATGGACAACCTTTACATGAAAGGACTCTTTCAGTTTCTCGGCAATATCGCCGGTACCGTCAGGAGAATTATCATCAACAACAACAATTTCCCCATCTATGGCATTTTCATTAAGAACTTTAAATATTGATTCAACCAAAATAGGAAGTGATTCGGCTTCATTATAGCATGGTACAACTATGGAAATCATAACATAACCTTTTCATAAAAATAGTTCGGACAATAAAAAATACAGCCGGCAAATTAATTATAACACAGGTCAAACAAAACTTAAAAACTGTTTTAATAAATAAAACGCCTAAAGAGTGACAACTTTGGCTGCCGACAAAATTTCGGTACAAATTTCATCCATTGAGGCAAGAAAACCGGCTTTTATAGAGTCCATCATGCCGTACTTATCCGCAGAAGAAATACAAACCATTATTTTCACACCCTGCTCCTCCAAAAGAAGCAGCCTGCCGGCAAAAGGCTCTTTGTTCGCCAGAGTAACACCGCTGTTAACAAGAATAATGACTCCAGGCTTCGTTTTGCTTCTGATTAAAGACTGAAAAAACTCAGCGAACAAAACGGCTCCCAATCCTTCCAAACCCTGACCTATCGAATCGGAAGTAATTAAAAGCAGAGCATTCTTATCCGGTGAAAATGACTTTGAAGGAGCATAGTTCAAACACTCCTTAACAGCGGAATCGTCCCTTACGAGATTCAAGTAGTAATTAAGATCTATCTCAGCAAAAGTTTGAGGAAGAACAGTCTTTTCGCCCAAAATGCACTCTCCGAAATATTAATTAAGTAATTTGCAAAATTATTTAATAAAATTAACAAAAATCAGACTCTGTAAAAGATACGGATAATATAAAATAAAACTTCAACAAAGCAACGTTTTTTCCTCTACGCAGACAGTTTAAGATAGTTTCCAGTTGTCTGTTTCCGATTTGCCGTGAGCAAATTGCAGGATTTAGATAATTATAAATAAACTATACAGAAATAATGAAAATATATCTGATTGTCATAACGATTACAATAACCTTGATGCTCATAACGGCCGGTCCCGGCAAATGTAGCCGCGAATCATCGGGAGAAACTTTGCGTGCCGAAGAAATAATCGGCAGCATTATAAAACAAAACAAAAAACTAAACGATTTTTCAGCCGATTTCAATGCCAGAGTTTTTTTTCTGTTTATGGAACTTCCGGTGAATGGAAAAATTTATTTTAAACAGCCTGATAAACTCAGGGTTAAATTCAATAATATTCCCGATCTGCTGAAAAATCAAAAAGACGCATTCAAATCAGTCGTCCCTAAAGCAGAAAAATATAATCCCGGTTTATGCAGGCTTATACGTATAGAGAAAAAAAATGAAAAAGAATTTTATCTGATCGGTGTAAAACCGGAAAATCAACAAAACCTCAAAGAAACATTTCTATGGATAAACACAAAAACCATGCAACCGGACTATATTATTCTGGAATACAAAGACAAGAGTTCCATAGAAGTTGAAAACGAATTTACGGATAAATTTGATTTTTCATTGCCTGAGTCACAAAAAGTACAATTCAAATTGCCGGCATTTAAAGGTAAGGCAAGAATAATATACAAAAATTACAGGGTTAATAAAGGGATACCCGACTCCGTCTTCAAATAAAAAATCGGTGAAAACTGCGGTGATACAATGTCGGTCTGATTGATTCTTTCGCACACGTAGTTGATCTACGCTTAGCTCAAAACGCAATCGCCCTCCATTGCCAGACCTTGTTTTGAACGATTTTTCAGGAAAAAAACTGAGGCGCTGAATAGTGTCTGCATGCGTTGTCAAATCCGATACTCGCTAGTTCGACGCAGCAACCAGACTCCATGTCATTAAGTTAAGTTTTTTTATCGCCGATTTTGCCATCTTTCCGATGTTGACAGATAATTACTGTCTTTCTCTCACAGAGGGCACAGAGGCCACGGAGGATAGATACAGTGTAAAACTCTCTGTATTCTCCTCTTCTCTGTGAGAAACCATTTTATCTTAACTTAATGACATTGAGCAACAAACTACGCCTCACTCGTCGAAATCCGATTTACCTTAGCCTTCAGACACAATTGAGCGCCTCATCATTAATAACTTCTCTATTTGGATGGGAAAAGCAAATTTACTTCGGTATCGGCATCAAATATATGCATTTTAGACATGTCAATGGCTACTTCAAGTTCTGCGCCGATAGCCGCTTTTGAATGTGCGTCGACACGGGCGGCCAAAATGGCCTGGCCGATTTTTATATGAATCATTATTTCGGAACCCATAGGCTCTGAAACCTCAACGGTTCCTTTTGCGCCATAACGTTTATTTTCTTCTTTTGCGAATACAATATCCTGAATATCTTCGGGACGTATTCCCCAAATGATATCTTTGTCCAAATGATTGTTTAAAGCATCACGCCTGTTTTCGGGAATAATAATTTTCAAATCATCAAGCAAAAGAAACATCTCGGAATCTTCCTTGACAATTCTGGCTTTGGCAAAGTTCATTGAAGGGCTGCCGATAAATCCGGCAACAAATTTGTTGGCAGGGAAATCATAAAGATGCATTGGTGTATCAATCTGCTGAATGATTCCGTCTTTCAAAATTACAATTCTGTCACCTAACGTCATCGCTTCCGTTTGGTCATGAGTAACATAGACAGTTGTAACACCAAGTCTCTGATGAAGTTTTTGAAGTTCAGCCCTCATCTGGACTCTGAGCTTCGCATCAAGATTGCTTAGAGGTTCATCCATCAGATAAACTTCAGGTTTACGAACGATAGCCCGTCCCATGGCAACGCGCTGACGCTGACCTCCGGAAAGCTCTTTTGGTTTACGGTTTAATAAATGGGTTATATCAAGAATTTCAGCGGCATCTTTAACCCTTTTATCAATCTCGTCTTTAGAAAAATTACGCAGTTTCAAACCAAAGGCCATATTTTCATAAACATCCATATGCGGATAAAGCGCATAGCTCTGAAAAACCATCGCAATGTCCCTGTCTTTGGGAGAGACGTCATTTACAACTCTGTCGCCGATAAAAATTTCACCGTCGGTTATTTCCTCAAGCCCGGCAATCATCCTCAGAGCTGTAGATTTGCCACAGCCCGACGGGCCTACCAAAACCAAAAATTCACCGTCGTTTATCTCAAAAGAAGCGTCCTTTATAACATTTACTTCTCTCTTTTCACTGCCTGGCTTCCAAAACTCCCACCAGTTTTTTTTAGCAGGCTGACTGCCAAAATAGGTCTTTTTCACACTCTTCATACGGACACTGGCCATAGAATCTCCTCCGGACAAATCGTTCTTTTACCGCTTACTGCAAAAACAGACAAACAATATCGGACAATTTAAAAGAAATATCATAACATATAATATTTCAAAATTAAACGGTAAAAACCTGCCTGAAAACCTAAAAAGACCAAACCATCGAATGTCCGCAAATTAAAAACAGGAAAAGTTTTATCTTTGGGTCGAATATGGGCTTAAACAAAAAAGGGCGAGGTAATAAAAAAATGAGCAAAAAACTGGCAATCGGTGTAGATCTTGGCGGCAGCCATGTCGCAGCCGGGGCAGTAAATACTGAAGGCGAAATAATAACCTTTTCCGAGAAAAATATCAATAAAAGCGAAAAGGCAAAAAAAATAATAACCAACGACATTTATGGAGTTATTGCCGGATGTCTGGCACAGTTGGGAGACGATTCTAAATACGTAAAAGGAATCGGTATGGGTATTCCGGGAAGAACCGACAGTAAAAAAGGCCTCTGCGTTTTTGCCCCTAACCTCAAATGGAAAAATGTAGATATCTGCACAATGCTGAAAGAAAAAACAGAGATTCCGGTTTTTATATTAAACGATGTAAGAGCAATGGCCGTTGGCGAAAAAGAATTCGGCAACGGCCAAGGCCATGATAATTTTTTATGCATCGCAATGGGTACAGGGATCGGCGGAGGAATAATATCTAACGGGCAATTGCTTCTGGGAGCTGACGAAGGAGCCGGAGAAATAGGTCATATAACCGTAGAACCGGACGGGCCGCTGTGCGGGTGCGGCAACAGAGGGTGTGTGGAGTCATTGGCTTCCGGTCCGGCCATCGTAATACGGGCAATGGAAGTGCTGAAAAAATACCCGGAAAGCATTCTTCACAAAGAAGAATTTCTTTCACCCAAAATTATTTTTCATGCCGCTCTCAATGGAGATAAAATGGCACAGGATATCTGGAAGGACACGGGAAAATATCTCGGCCGGGCCATCGCAACAATCGCAACAACAGTAAACCCTGAACTAATCCTGTTTTCCGGCAAAGTATCGGGAGCTATGGAACTGTTTCTCCCCTCTCTTAAAGAGGAATTAAAGGAAAGGGCAAGAATGGTTCCCACGGAAAATATTAGCTTTATGAGAGCAAAATTTGAAAGCAATGCCGGTATCATCGGCAGTGCGGCAAGAGCATTTGAGTGTTTGGGGATTATATAGTTTCCGGTTATCGGAGCGGCTTATGACTGTGAGGAAAGAAATCTTAAAAGACAAGGCAGACCCTCACAGAGGTAAATATCTGTAAAAACTCTCTGTGCTCTCATCCCTCTGTGAGGAAAAATTTATTGGAAAACTACAAGATGATAGTTCTTCTTGCCGCTGCGCAGCACAAGCAGATTATCTGACGCCAGATCCCCGGCAGTAACGACTTTTTCAACGGCGTCTATTCTTATATTGTTTATATAAATCCCGCCCTGAGACAGCAACTTTCTTGCAGCTCCTTTTGAAGCGGCAACCGAAGTTTCCGCCAGAAGATCAACAAGCTTGAGCCCATCTTTCAGGCGTGCCGAATCAATTCCGGTTGAAGCTACACCGGCAAAAACCTGCCTGATCATTTCACCGGAAAACCCCTTAATCTCTTCACCATAGAGAATCTGCGAGGCCTTCACGGCGGAATCGGCTTCTTCTTTGCCATGGACAAGGACAGTCACTTCATAGGCAAGCCTTTTCTGGGCTTCTCTCTTTTCCGGATTCGCTTCAAGGTCTTTGGCCAAAAGTTCAATTTCTTCCTGTGAAAGGAATGTGAAAAGCTTCAAATATCTGATAACGCAGCTATCCTCAGTCCTTATCCAAAACTGGTAAAAAGTAAAAGGCGAGGTTCTCGTTTTATCAAGCCATATAGCCCCGTCCACGGTTTTTCCCAGTTTTTGACCGTCAGCCCCGGTTATCAGTGGATTTGTAATGCCAAAAACAGTCTCCGCTTTTACACGCCGCACCAAATCAATACCCGAAGTTATATTGCCCCACTGATCGTTGCCGCCCATCTGAAGGCGGCAGCCATAAATATTATTAAGATGAAGATAATCATACGACTGCAGCAGCATATAGCTGAATTCCGTATAAGAAATACCTTCGTCCCGGGAAAAACGGTTTTTGACGCTCTCTTTTGCCAGCATATCGCCGACACGGAAATACCGGCCGACATCACGCAAAAAGTCTATAAACGAAAAGGATTTAAGCCAGTCGGCATTATTGACCATTACGGCGCAATTATCTTTGCCCTCGAAATCAAGGAATCTCGACAACTGTTTTTTTATCGCCGCAGCGTTTTGCGCCACCTGCTCATCGGAAATAAGATTGCGCTCTTTTGATTTACCGCTTGGATCGCCGATCATACCGGTGGCTCCGCCGACAAGCGCAAGCGGCTTATGGCCATGCCGCTGAAAATGCGTAAGCAGCATAATTGCTAAAAAATTACCGACATGCAAGCTTGACGCCGAAGGATCGAATCCGCAGTAACAGACAATTTTTTCTTCGGCAACAAGCTTCGCCAATTCTTCTTCCCCTGATACCTGCTCGACAAATCCACGCCATTTTAATTCATCCAAAACACTAGACATAAGTTACTCCCTAAAAATGATATATTTTGCAAAAAAGTCAGCCTCACAAAGATTTAATCCAGTTCCCTCACAGAGGACACAGAACTCACAGAGGTAAACACCTGTAAAAACTCTCGATGTATTTTTTCTCTGTGAGAAAAAAATACTCTTCTAAAACGATTTTAAAACAGCAAAAGGAACAAGCCAGGAAGGGCCGGGGACATTCCGCTGCGGATTGCGCAAATAATAAAAAACAATGCCGCCGCTGTTTTCCTTATCATCTCTTACAAAATAAATTCGCTGCTTGAGCGGAGGAACCTCCGAGCCGGACGAATAATCAAGCATAAAACACCCCCCTCCCGGGTCGGAAAAAACCGTATATGACGCATTCCGGGTAAAAAGAGTCCCATACCTGCGGCCGGAAATATCCCTGGAAAAGTCACCGTACCACTCCAGATAGTCGGAATAGCTTACATAGGAAACAACATCAAACTCCGGTTTATCGGCAGCTCCGAAAACATAAAACAAATCATAGGAAGCAACTATGGCAAAAAGAGACAATTCACCGGAATTCCCGTTACAGGAAAAAATCGCAACTTTTGACTTTGGCATTGCCAGCAGATAAAGCTCTGAAGCCACTGTTTTTTTCTCACAGTCATACTCCAGAAGCCGCCCATGACGGCCTTCAATCAACCAGCATAGGCCATGGCCGGATTCATCTAAAAATATTTTGCCGGGAATAATTTTTACGCCGGCCTTTACCGTTTTCTTTCCCCAGGAAAGTTTATAAGCCGGACCGCTCTCTGAATTGCCCCAAAAAGAAAAAACCGGAACTGCCGAGCAAAGTATCAGTAAAACCGATAGAAATACCGTGTACAAAGGCATATGATAACTCCTTAAGCCGTCAAAGGTATTTTTTACAAAAAAAATTTTACAAAAAACGGCGGAATCCTTTAAATAAAAAATAAAACCGAAGCGCATAAAAAATCAAGTTTAGGCAGAGTCAAACATGTATAAAGACTTCGGCTTTTCAGAAGGATTTTCAGCTCCGTACTAGAACTTTAGTGGTCTAGTCATTATATATTTCTATATCAGGAGGTGCTTTAATTTTATGAAACGCATGACATTATGGAGCTGCTTTATGGCATTATGCTTTATGCTCTCTGTCTTTTTGACAGGCTGTGGAGCTGATTCCATGGATCTTGGAGGCGGAGGCGGTCCCACCCCGAATCCGACTGAGGATCCGAAAACAATCACTGGTAAAATAGTCGGAAAGGTCACCGATGCGACAACAGGCCTGCCGATTTCCGAAGTTACCGTCAGCGGCGGCGGTGCCAACACCGTCACGACTCCGGACGGAGCTTACACGCTTACACCAATCGAAGGCAATCGCAAAATAGCCTTCACCGCCCAGAATTATGAGTATAAAGAAGTAGAAATCAACGTCGTTGCCAACCAGACACAAACTCTGGATGTATCACTTAAAAGCTATCTTGGTTATCTTACCGGCAGAATAACCGACAACTTAAGCGGCATCCTCGAAAATGTTAAAGTAACGGCTTACCTTAACGGGGTTCAGGTAGGAGAATCAGTAACAACTGACGCTTCCGGCGCTTACACGCTTGGAGTCACCCCCGGTATCTATACGATAGTATACGAAAAAAGACCATACCAGACAATTACCGTCGACAATGTGGTGCTGACGATGAACCAGCAGGCTACGGCAAATCAGCAGATGCAGCCGTCCGGAAACATCTGGGGCTTTGTGCGTTACAGTGAAAGCGGAGCTTTCGGAGTTCCCGGTGTAAAATGCGAATTGACTTCCGGAGGAAGCGTAGTTGCAACCTCAACAACGGAGGCCGACGGCTTCTATTCATTTGACATGCCGACAACAGCCGCCAACTACACGGTGGAATACACACCGTTGGCAGCAAGCGGATACTACAAAATAGGCGGAGCAAATGCTACATCCCAACCGGCAAACTTCCTCGGAGGAAACAACCTTTTAGAGCTGCCGAGAGTATCCTATATAGCTCCAACTTTCAAAGTTTCAGGAACATATACCAACAGTTCCTATTGGGCCAGCCTTCAGGGAGAACCTAAACCGCCTATGTATACAACTACAGTATATATCGGCAGAGTCGGAGATAAAGAAAATGTAGTAGGTTTCTCACAGATTGATTTTACAGATCCTAACAACTATGTCTTGACAATTCCGCAGGGAACGCTTATGCAGCCCGGATCATATACATTCTGGTTTGGCGGCAATCCCAATGGAGCCGAAGATGATGTCGCCCATATAGACCTCGTTGTTACTCCCGGTGTGGACATAAACAATGCCAACGTCACGGCATATGCGCCTACAGGCATCATTACACGTGTCAAAAACGAAAACGATCAGTATGTATATAACAGCCATATCAGAATCGGTATATACGATATGGCTGGCAACCCTGTTGCCAGAGGTTCAAAAGCTAGCTACTGGGGTAGCATGCACGGCGACGGTCTTGCCAAAATAAAACCGGATAGCAGAGAAGTAACGTCAAACCTTTCGTGGTTCTCTCACAATCTTGCGGCAAATACCAATTATCTTGTAGTTATTTTTGACATAACAAGAGAGTACAGTCCAAGTGTAACCCCGCTAACTCTCGCACCTGTTTATATTAAAGAAAACTATTATATGGGTGAAATAAAACTGCAGAAAAGAGACCCTGTCAATGTAACGCTGACGGTAAGCGGACTGCTCCAGCAGGCGAGAAAAGACAATCCTACTATTGACGTCCCGCAGGGACAATGGATTGGATTATATCCAGCAACAGATGACGGAAAACCTGTATTAAGCAACCTTTTGGCCAGCACTCAGGTAACGAATACCAGCCAGTTCTCCAACTTCAAGTTTGAAGTTACCAATGTTCAGAACAATGCGGTACTTGGCTACAGCGACCTAGGGTCAACTCCTTCAAAAAGACTTTACACAAAACTGGCTATCTGCAGACATATCGACAGCACCCATAACGACAACAGTTATCCGGCAGCTATTGCAGACGCCACAATTGACTATACAGAAAACGTCAAATTAGGTACCAGAACAATCGGACAGCAACATGAAACCACCGTAATCAGCGTGTCTCCGGCAGCTCTGACACTTGAGTATAATGATACAAGTACAGTCACAGTGGCAAACGTAGGCGCAAATGCCGTATGGCAGGTAACAACTTATCCAACCTGGCTGACAGTTACATATAACAGAAATTCGTCCAATAACACGGGAACTGTTACTTTCAGAGCAAACACAGCGAATACAGATGTACAAAGACAGGGCAACATCGTGATTGACGCCGGCGCAGGAGTCACCGCCAATATAGCGGTAACTCAAAAAGGAGTGCCTACCTTAAAACTAACAACACCGGCGCAGAACCCATTAAATATTGCCTTCGATGATGTGATTGTTCATCAGATCAATATCACTTCCAATGTCGAGTGGACAGCAACAATTACGGCAGGCTCCACATGGCTTGAGTTAGATACGACGCGTTTGCAGGATAATAACGGCAACGTAAGAATCAGAGCCACATCTTCGAACCCATCGGGAACTCCAAGTGATCCTCGTACGGGAACAGTTACCATCACCCCGCCCGCAGGTCTGGGATTAACGCCGATCGTTATTACCGTCACTCAGGCTTCCCAGAATTAAAGGAAACCTTTAGGTAATATCAATAAAAAATCCGCCTCTTGTTTTGAGAGGCGGATTTTTTAATTGTAATTGTCAAACCAAACGCCACATATACCATATAATTCAATTGCATTTTATATGTAAGCGTCGTAAGCGTCAAACCAAAGACACATTGAATAGTTATGCGAATTCTCCTAAAATTGGATAGTAAGTAGGTTTGACATTTCTGTTGCTTTTCGACTTTCCTTACAGATATTCTGTCGGCGGCAAATCCCGATGCCGCCTTCTTCATAACTGTAAGGAAATGACTGTCATTCAACTCTATTCAGCTTTTCGAGTCTGTTGCGGAGCTTATTTGGTTTTTTCGACAAAACTTCTACACGTGTGCCA
>JAVBNT010000022.1:0-30267 GCA_031551355.1 Candidatus Xenobia bacterium
GGTCGGTTCCGGAGCGTCTTCGCAAAAAATCAAGTAAACAAAAGCTGTCGGCGGGAAGGAATGAGTCGCATGTAACTTATGAAAGCTTACTAAAATGTCTGTTGGCAGACAAAATAAGTGTCTCATGCGTGAATCCTGAAATTGTAGCATTCTGATATTGACAATTCAGTATCAGAGTGATATAATCTCTCCACGAGGTCGGTGCCGGATCGTCTAATGGTAGGACAGCGGACTCTGAATCCGTATGTGAGGGTTCAAATCCTTCTCCGGCAGCCACCTCTAAAAAGTCAAAAAGGCCCGTTGGTCTAGCGGTTTAGGACGCCGCCCTCTCACGGCGGAAACCAGGGGTTCGAATCCCCTACGGGCTATATTAAAAATAAAAACAGCTGATAAACACATCGGCTGTTTCTTTTTTATCTTCCATTATCATAATTGCGATAACGTCTTTTTAAAGCAATCATAATTCCTGTTCCTACTCGATTTTTTAATGGCAAAAACAATTTCCTTAAAATAATCGGCATAGTGCAGATCTTTTAAATCCAGTAAACATTTTTGGAAAAGACGGTGTGTAGCCGTCATCGCGAGTCCCCGCCTTCGCGGGGATAAACTCCGCTGCGGCGAACCAGTATTTTATGGATTGACCGATGTCGGTTGTTTGTCAGGAGTATGACAGTTCAATTGCAAATTGCTCTAGTAAGTAATAATAAACCTTTAGGTTTTGCCAGATAAAGTTGGTAAAATCATTTTTTTCATAATATCCAGAAAGCTAAAGGATGTTTTATCCGTGTTACGGTATCTATATTATATAATTCAGAAAGGACGAGAGGATATAAAAAATGGTACGTATTTTGTCTGTATCTACACTGTTATTTTTTCTATTGTCACTGTTTTTCTGTTTCAAATGGTACGATTGCAGCAGGCAGTTTAAAGAGAGCACTGAGATCTTTACCATATCTCTGGATGAAAAAGAAAAGGAAATAAATCTTAAGGACAATCAGCATTTGCAAAGGGAGCTCACTGTTGAGAAGCTGTGTCAGTTGTATTTAGAATCCTCGGTAAGAGCGTCATATATAGATGCACTGAGACGTTATGAGGCGCTTAATCCCCGGGATAATGCCATAAAAACGGAAATTTTCGCTGCTGACGGGAACCTGGAGCGCGCCAAGCAGCAATATATGCCTTATCTGGAAGAAGCCGGTTATAAAAATACCGAGCCCCTGATTGAGAAAATAAATAAAAACAAGCCTGATTTTAAAGCAGTAATAAAAAGGACCAATGAACTAAATACACTGATGGGCAAATTATGAAGAACCGTTGTCTGTTGCGGACTTATAAGATTAAGTTGTTACTTTCAGTCCCGACGATAACTCAAACGTGAGTTTCTTGTCCCCTAGCCCGAATTCACCTGTTTCCAGCAGCGATTGAATCATTTCACCGGTAATTTCGACTCCATCATTCTGCAGGGCATTTTTCCAGATCGTAAACTTGCAGTCCCTTTTCCATTCCGAACAGTAAAAAGACTTGCTGTTTTCGAGAATAAGCCCTTCGCTGCAGCGCGGGCATTTTCCGAAGGACGGCAGCGATGACGTTACCTGCTTCGCGGGATTACGAGGGAATGTTACCGGCAGTTTATTTTTGATACACTGCTCAATAATATAGCGGACATATCTGAGAATACTGCCCATAAAACGTTCGGAAACCATCGTTCCCTTATAAATGGAATTGAGACCTTTTTCCCATTTGCCTGTCGTCTCAGGTGATTTCAGCTCCTGGGGAACAATTTCAATCAGTTTTCGGCCTTTTTCCGTAGGGATAAGTGATTTTCCCTTTCTCTCTATATATCCGACGGCAATCAGTCTTTCTATTATTCCCGCCCTGGTGGCCGGAGTACCCAGACCGCTTTCCTTAAGCTGCTCTTTAAGCTCTTCATCCTCGACAAAGCGACCGGCATTTTCCATTGCCGACAACAAGGCAGCTTCCGTATAAGGTGACGGCGGTTTTGTTTTTTTATGCAGAACTTTGGCATCTTTTACAGTTCTCGTGTCACCCACCGAAAGGTCGGGAAGTATCTGCTCGTCCTCTTCGCTGTTTTTTTTGCGCTTGGAAGCTTTTTGCGGTTCTTCATCGGAATAGAGTTCCATCCACCCCAGGGCGTTGATCGTTTTGCCTTTGGAAATAAAAAGTTCGTTTTCGGCTTCCGTTGTAACCCTGGTGATCGTGAATTGATAATACGGATAGAATACGGCGATAAATCTTCTGGCAATAAGATCATAAACCGACTTTTCATCCGGCGTCAGAACGTCTATTTTTACATAAGAGTTTGTCGGTATTATTGCGTGATGGTCGGTTATTTTAGAGGAATCGACTATTCTTTTGGAAACCGGCAGTTCATTCATCGCCATAAGCGGCTCTATATGCTTGTCATATGGAGGAAAATAAAGCTTTTTCAGGACATTTTTTAACTGCGGGACCATATCATCGCTTAAATAGCGGCTATCGGTTCTGGGATACGTTATCAGCTTTCTTTTTTCATAGAGGTCCTGGGCAACAGAAAGAGTTTTTTCCGCGGAAAAACCAAATTTTTTGTTGGCATCACGCTGCAGCTCGGTCAAGTCGTAAAGAAGCGGCGGCGGGTTCTGTTTTTCGTCGCGCTCAATATCCTTAACTACTGCTGTTTTGCCTTTTACTTTGTCGGCAATAGCCTGCGCTTCTTCTTTCGATGCTATTTTACTTTCCTTATTTTCTTCTTTAAACCAGATACCGGAAAAAACATCATATACGGACTGGACTTCATAATAATCAAGAACTTCGAATGACTCTATTTCTTTTTGACGGGCAACAATAATCGCCAGCGTCGGCGTCTGTACGCGGCCGATACTCAGATTGGAATCGTATCTGATTGAAAATGCACGGCTTGCATTGATGCCGACAAGCCAATCAGCCTCAGATCTGCATTTTGCCGATGAGAAAAGCAAATCATAGTCCGAACCGTCCTTCAAAGAGGCAAAGCCTTTATTGATCGCCTCATCGGTCATACTTGATATCCATAGCCGTTTAAAAGGCTTATTACAAGCGGACAATTCATATATATACCGAAAAATGAGCTCCCCTTCCCTACCGGAATCGGTTGCACATATAAGCTGCTCGGTTTCATCGCTGTTTATAAGGCTTTTAATGATCTCAAACTGGTCTTTTGTTTCTTTGACCGTTTTTAAAAGCATTTTTTCAGGGACAATCGGCAAAGTATTCAAACGCCACTTTTTTAAATCCTCGGAATAATCTTCCGGTTCGCAAAGTACAGCCAGATGGCCGACGGCCCAGGTAATAACATAATTATCACCCGCAATGAAGCCGTTTCCTTTTTGCCTGCATCCGAGCACCCTGGCAATGTCTCTTCCCACAGACGGTTTTTCTGCTATTACAACTGTTCTTCCCATAATTTTCTCCGGGAGGGGATTTCTTCATTTCAGCGGCACTATCCTGCCGGTTTTACGGAGCTTCAGCCCGGTAAAATTGCACGAACGGGTTATTTCTGTTAAAATAATATATGATCAATAAATAAAGACGAATATTCTAAAGGAGCATAGTTAATGGTAAAAACTAGAGAAAATTATGAATAAAAAAAGCAATGGGAAAATAAAAGTCGGAATCGGCTTTGCCACCGGAAGAAAACATTTTCAAAGAGTTTTAAATACTTATGTTTATAATTGGAAGGAAAGCGGTCTTGTTGAGGCGGAAAAAGTCGAACTTAACCTTTTCGTCGCCTATGATCTGCAATATAATAACACAAAACCGTCTGATTATACGAATATCTGTAATAAACTTACGGATATGATTGAAAACATATATTTTGTAGATGCCCAATTTATGCTCAAAGAAATTGACTCAATTACCGGCAGCGGCGTTATCAGCAAAGATGAAGCCGACTTGTTTTTCCGTAGGGGACGCGGCTATGCAGTCAAAAGAAATGCCGTACTTTATACCGCGATAAAAGCGGGTATGGACTGTCTTTTATTCCTTGATGATGATGAATACCCGATGGCTGTTTCCAGAATTGACGACGAGCTTCGCTGGAGCGGCCAGCATATTCTTGCAACACATTTGCGGCATATAAAAAATGCCGATCTAACCAACGGAAGACACTGCGGCTATATATCTCCTATTCCCTATATTAATTTTGACAACTCTCTAACTGAAAATGATTTCCGGATGTTTATCGAAGCCATCAGCAACGACATCATTAATTGGGATACAATAAACTCAGTTATGAAAAATTTTGGCGTGACTTATGCTGATATGGAAGTTCTTTCCTGTGACAGAGCGGAAGAAGTTAATGAAATTATGGGCAGCAAGTTTATTTCCGGAGCCAATTTATGCATAAATCTTAATAATCCTCAAAGAGTTATGCCTTTTTACAATCCTCCGGGAGCAAGAGGTGAAGATACTTTTCTAGGAACCTGTCTTAGCGACCGCAAAGTATTGAAACTGCCCTGCTATACATTTCATGACGGATTTACAACCTACAAACACCTTCTCAGCGGCGTATTACCTATTGCTCTCAAACCGGTTCTTGCCGATGATGAACATAATATAAACCGCTTTTACGCCGCTTGTGTGGGATGGATAAGATATAAACCGCTTTTGCTCTATATAACTCAAAATGAAGTTTTCGAAGAGAAAATAAAGGCTATAAGTGAAAAATTGAATTACACCATGCCTAAAATTTGTAAATATTTCGGACGCAATGATTTTATGAAAGTTATCAGTGAGTTTGAATTATACAGCAGAAATGTCGTTAAACATCACGGGCATTTTTTGAAAAATATGGCGATATGGGAGAAAATCTGCCGGTTTCTGGTTGATGAACGGGAGTGACTTAATGATATACCTGAGGTTCCGCCTGCCGTTCGGATGAGATATTTCCGCCGGTTTCTTCCTGACTTAATACTGCATTATGGTCTAAACGATCAGTGTTCTTGCCGGTGGTTATAATTTCGTCTTTCCTTATGTTTAAAAATTTACTTATCAATATCCTTACCCCCTCCGCATCCTCTGCGTTCGACAATCTGTCAATTACCTTATCTGTATGATTTGCAATAAGTGTCAGATAATAATATGTACCGCTGCGCGATACATATCCCTTTGTAACGTAAACACCCGACACATCATCTGTTCTAAACTTTTTTTTACTGTTCATAAAAGGAATGGGTAAAGGATATGTCTTTACGGTTATCTCCTCATCATCTGCCAGTATTTCAGTTATATTCAATATTTTAGCCAATACGAAATAAATCATAGGCAGAGCCATTGGCAATAAAATCCAATCCGAATTGGACATAAGTATAGTAATAATTCCTAAAAAACCAAATGGAATAACCAGAGGGATAGAATATATATCGAGATGCTTCCTTTTTATAATTAATTTACCATCTTCAAATGAAGGTTTATATGTTTGAGGCTTGCTAATATCTTTTTCTATCGTATTACGGCAGGAAGAACAGAAGATACTGCCTTTTTTGTGAAACGTCAGATCGATAGATTTACCGCACTTATCACAAACAATGTAAGGCATAAAAACTCCTGTACAAATTTTTTCGTAAAATTAAAATCCCCCCTTCAAAAGTCGGAAGTAGGGAGTGTCTTTTTATGCATCGCCGATATGCAGGCCGTTACGGTAGATTTTTGTAGATAAAAAATCAAAATCAGCTGAAACCGGCGGAGATGCTAAGGCAAAGATAAATTTCTACGAGTGAGGCGTAGGTTTCTACGTTGAACGAGAAGAAATTTTCTGCGACGACGCAGAAACCACCCCGCCTCTTCGCGGCACCCCTCCAAAGGAGGGGAATTTATTAAAATCAAAACTTAAATCCATTGAAACCGGCGGAGATGCTAAGGCAAATTTGATTTCTACGATTGAGCCGTAGGTTCTCTACGGTGGAATGAGAGAAATTAAATTTGACGACGCAGAAACCACCCCACCGCTTCGCGGCACCCCTCCAAAGGAGGGGAATTTATCAAAATCAAAACTTAAATCCATTGAAACCGGCGGAGATGCTAAGGCAAATTTGATTTCTACGAGTGAGGCGTAGGTCTCTACGTTGAACGAGAGAATTTGTCTGCGACGACGCAGATTCGCTGGTTTCAGCTGATTTAAAAGATGTCGCCGATATTACGGGCTGTATTAATCACCATCCGTTTAGGTACCTTCATTACAGAATCGGCACTCCTGAGAACATCTCCGATTCTGACATCGGCAACTTTTTTGACTCCCTGTTTAAGCCGTGTTGCCGCAAGTTCCACTTTATCGCCAAAACCTTTATCGCTTGTTTCATATTTATCCCAGGCTGTCTTTTTCTGCTCGGAGTAATTGACGCCTTTAGCGGCAGCTCTTTCCCCCATCCTCTTGTATACGAGTTTTCCCATATCAAGGCATTCGGCAACAGTTTCCACCATTGCTCCGCCGACGGCCGCGGAAAGTCCCAGCGCCGTTCCGACTACAACTCCGTTTCCGGCCTTCATACTGTCGGTAAGTTTTTGTATTTTTACATCGACTTTTCTGGCTATGGATTCCGATTTGGGCAGGGACTTTGTTTTTGTGCCCTCAAGATTATCAACGGCATTAAAAACCGTTCTTTTGGCAATTCCTGATATTGATGATTTCATATCAAGGTATGCTGCGACCGAGTATGCAGCTATTCCGACGGTTCCGCTCACGATACTTCCGGCAATACTTAGCCCTTGCTTCAAAGCACTGTCTGCATGAGAATTTGCCGCTTCTTTTACATTTTCAATTCTCACTTTCACGTTATTGGCAATACCGTTCAGGTTGTTGATACCGGTATCGGCAACTTCACCGAGTGAACGCGCAAATCCTGACGGAGCGGCCCCGATTATTCTGGCGGCCATTTTCGATTTTTTCTTATCCGACGTAAAATAGTCGGTCATATCCTGAACTTTGCCCTGTACATAGCCTTCAATGGCGGTGGCAGTACTTTTACCTTTATTTTTGAAAGGATTCAGTTCCGGCATATTAACCTGAACCGGATCACTGATCGGTTTAAAGGAATGGTGCGCGGAAATAGAAACGGAATCAGCCTGAATATTACTTTCGCCGCCGTTTCCGTCTTCATTTTTCTTTTTATCCGCAATCCGTGTCGGATCTATTTTTACCGGCAGGTTCAGATTATTTACATTGTTTATCATTGGCAAATACCTCAAGGGCATATACGTACATTATAACTTACTATAACTATACCATTTATACCCAACGGATTAAACCCTGAAAATGTTAAATTCTTCTTAACATTTGGCCCCTGCTCATTACCCCATAAGGAAATAAAAAAGGCTAACGGGCAACTATTTGCAAGGCCGCTTGCATCCGCCGAGCGAAAGGTTTATGATTAACTTATCAGATAAATTGTTCTTCGGCAAGCAAAAACTTACCGAACCGGCATCATAAAAGGAGCGAAACCAAGTATGAAATCAATCTGCATCACAAGCGTCGGCCAGATATCGATCAAAGACATCCCCGCGCCGCAAAAGAAGGCGGGCAACGCCATCGTCAAGATCAAAGCCGTCATGGTCTGCGGTTCGGATATAAGCGCGTTCAAGGGGCGCGGAAGGCCCCTCAATTCCCCGCGCGTCATCGGGCACGAGGTTGCGGGCGAGATCTACGAGATCGAAGAAAACGGCCGCGGCCTGAAGGCTGGCGACCGCGCGATCCTAAACCCCTACCTCTATTGCGGCGGTTGCTATCCCTGCTCGCTGGGCCGCACCAACGCCTGCGAGAGCCTGAAGGTTTTAGGCGCGCAGGTCGACGGCGCTATGGCCGAATACTTCTCCCACCCCGTCGACCTGCTGATCAAAGCTCCGGACAGTATACCATGGGAGGCTGTCCCGCTGGCCGAGCCGCTCACCATATCGCTGCACGCGCTGCATCGCACGCAGCTGCAAGCGGGCGAGCACATCGCCATCATCGGTGCCGGGCCCATCGGCGTCTATGCCGCGCTGGCCGCCAATGTATACGGCGCTACTCCCATATTGCTGGACGTACTGGACAGCCGCCTGCAGCTGGCGAAGGACGCTGGCGTGCCCTATACGATAAACACCGCCAACTGCGACGCGGTGGAAGCGATCCGCGAGATCACAAACGGCCGCATGGCCGAGGTGGTGGTGGAAGCGTCGGGCAACAACAGCCAGATCCAAAAGACGCTGGAATACGCGTCCTGCTGCGGCCGCATTGCGCTTTCGGGGTGGCCAAAGGATGCCACCCCGCTGATGACACCCCTGATCACGCTCAAAGAGCTGGACATCCGCGGCTCGCGCACCGGCATCGGCTCGGAGTTCGAGGAAGCTCTCCGCCTAATCGAGTCAGGGCAGGTGGACGTGCTCGCCGCGCTGACAAAGCTCGTTCCCTTCGATGAATTGCCTGACGCCATCCGCAGCATGGCCGAACGCCCACAGGATTTCCTGAAGGTGGGCGCGCTGTTATGACGGTATAATGCCGCCCCCGCTTTGCAACTTGGCCTCCCAGGCAGGCGCGTTGCAATCCTAAATAAAAAACGGCCTCTCTCAGGAGACCGTTTTTTATTTAGTCTATTTATTTTTCCGCTTTTTCCCCGAAGGCTGCTGGGTCTGAGGTTTCTTTTCTTCCCTCTTTTCCTCGCTTTTCACTTCTTCGCTTTCTTCATCCTCTTCCCTATCTTCCTCTTTGCTGACTTTCGCCGGTTTCTCCGCTGGTTTAGAGGTTGCTGCTACAGGAATTTGGGGTCCATCGGCAGTTTGTATTCTCATACAGTAGAAAGATCTGTAAACAAAGAACAGGGCTATAAGGACAAGAACACTTCCGATACCGATCGAAACATGAGATTCCAGGCTAACGGCAATTTCAACCGCCAAAAGGCCAAACAGAGTTGTGAACTTAATAATCGGGTTCAGAGAAACCGATGAAGTATCCTTGTAGGGATCGCCGACGGTGTCGCCAACAACTGACGCCTCATGCAACGGTGTTCCCTTTTCTTTTAAATCTACTTCAACAACTTTTTTGGCATTATCCCATGAACCGCCGGCATTAGCCATATAAACTGCGGCAAAAAGTCCGAAAAGCGCAATTGAGATAAGATAGCTTATAAAGAAATACGGATTAAAGCATGCGAATCCGAGTGCCAGAAGGAAAATGACTATAAAGATGTTAATCATACCTTCCTGCGCATACTTCGTGCAGATAGCCACAACTTCCGTACTGTCTTTGACGGAGGCCTTTTTCGTGCCCGAATCAAGTTTTATATGTTTCTTAATAAATTCCACGGCCCTGTAGGCACCTGTCGTCACAGCCTGCATGGAAGCTCCGCAGAACCAGTAAACAACAGCTCCGCCGGCAATAAATCCAAGAAGATTTTGCGGCGCCAGCAAACTCAGTTCTCTAAGCAGGTTTTCTCCGCCGTAAACCGGGTTTTTGGAAAGCATCATTATGATTGAGAAGATCATCGCTGTGGCACCAATTACCGCTGTTCCGATGAGAACCGGCTTTGCAGTTGCCTTAAACGTATTTCCGGCCCCGTCATTTTTCTCAAGATTATGTTTGGCCACCGCAAAATTAGGTTTGAAGCCAAAATCCTTCTCAATATTCTTTTCAATATTGGGCTGCTCTTCTATAAGAGACAGTTCATAGACCGACTGTGCATTATCGGTTACCGGCCCGTAACTATCGACAGCTATCGTTACCGGTCCCATACCAAGCAGGCCAAAGGCAACCAGCCCAAAGGCAAATATAGCATAATGCTCGCCCATATAAGCTTCAAGACCCTGAGTACTTGTAAGCCAGGCAATTGCCATCAAAACGATAATCGCCATTCCCATCCAGAAAGCGCTGAAATTTCCGGCAACCATACCGGAAAGTATGTTCAGCGAAGCTCCGCCTTCTCTGGAAGCGTTAACAACTTCTTTTACATGGGTTGAATTGGCGCTCGTAAATATTTTAGTAAGCTCAGGTATAATTGCCGCGGCCAGTGTTCCGCAGCTAATGATAACCGAGAGTTTCCACCATAAGCCTTCTCCGTAGTGGTTCAAAAGCGTGTAGCTGGCAAGGAACGTCACACCAATGGCAAGTATTGAGGACCACCAGACAAGATGTGTCAGCGGTTCTTCAAAATCCATATCGTCGGCGTCTTTGTATTTTGCCTTAGCAAACATGTCATTAATCCAGTAAGCAAGAAGCGAGGTTAAAATCATCAGACAGCGCATCGCAAAAATCCAAATTATGAAATTCGCCTGATGTTCACCTGACACCGCCAGACAAATGAAGACGATCAGCGCTACTCCGGTGACGCCGTATGTTTCAAATCCGTCGGCTGTCGGTCCAACGCTGTCTCCGGCGTTGTCTCCCGTGCAGTCGGCTATGACTCCGGGGTTTCTGGCGTCATCTTCCTTAATATTGAAAACAATTTTCATAAGGTCAGAACCGATGTCAGCTATTTTTGTAAATATACCGCCACATATCCTCAGCACGCTGGCTCCCAATGATTCACCGATCGCAAAGCCGATAAAGCATGCACCGGCAGCCATAGGATCGACAAAAAGGAAAATCGCCAGCATTATGATCAACTCAACGCTCACGAGCAGCAGTCCGATACTCATTCCCGACTGAAGAGGAATGGAGTATACCTGAAACGGTTTTCCCGTCAGGGAGGCAAAGGCCGTACGGGCGTTGGCAAGCGTATTCATCCTGATGCCAAACCAGGCTACTCCGTATGAACCAGCCATACCTACGAGCGACCAAAAAAGAATGAATACTGTTTTTCCAATACCCATATGCTGAAGGTATCCGAAATAGATCCCCATACAGGCTGCAATAAGAACCCACAGGCAGATGAGAAAATAACCCTGTTTGATAACATAGGTCTTACACGTTTCCCAAATGAGGTTGGCAACTTCTTTCATAGAATCGTGTGCAGGCATCGCTTTGACCTGACTGTACTGCACAAGACCGAAAATAACACCTAAAAATGCAATTCCAAGTCCTATGTAAAAAATACCTCGGCCATCAAGATTGGCACCCATAATATTAAAGAACGAATTGCCAATCAACGGCAGCTGCAAATCAGCTTCCGAAGCCATAGCCGAACGGCCCATAAGTAAAAAGCCCGAAATAAGTGCAATAAAATAGACAACGCGCGCGCTTAAAATGGATTTCCACTTTAAATATTTACTCGATATCTCCGTTTGTTTTTGCCTCACAAATATTCCTCCTGTATCTCTATAAGGTTTATTTTTTGCAGCATTCAATTGAATACCGCATCTTTTCAGATGTTTTTCTGCGGAATAATCGCAAATACCTGCAAAATGGTCCAAAAGAACATAAAAATAGCGGCCGGCTAAAGATACGGATTGTTTTGCTTCTCAAAACCTATTGACGTCTTATCTCCATGTCCGGGATAAACGACGGTTTCATCGGGAAGCACCATTAATTTTGTCTTAATCGAATTTATCAGTTCATTCATCGAACCGCCGGGAAGATCGGTACGGCCAATCGATTCTTCAAAAAGCGTATCGCCGCTGAAAAGATCCGTCCCTATTAAAAAACAGACGCCTCCTTTGGTGTGTCCCGGTGTGTGCAAAACCGTGATCATATGCTCACCGAATGCTATATTCTCTCCATCCTGCAAAAAATGGTTGCAGACAGGATTCGGCTCCAGTTCCAGGCCAAACAGCATTCCCTGCTGCGGCATATTTTCGTAAAGCTCCCTATCGGCTTCATGTATTGAAATCGGGACATTAATTTCTTTCACCAGATCGGCCAGCCCCCCGAGATGATCAAAATGCCCATGAGTGCAAAGTATCTGTTTTACTTTTACATTATGTTTCCTAACATCGGCAACAATCCTGCCGGCATCACCGCCGGCGTCAATAATGATACCTTCCCCGGTCTTTTCGCAGGCAACAATATAGCAGTTGCAGTCAACCATACCTACTTCATTTCTAATTATAAGCATTAAGTATTGTCCTCTCATAAAATTCTATAGAATTGTTTATAACAAAACACAACTAACATTAACCTTCAACAGTTTGTTTAATTTATTTTACCCGGTCTAAACGCCGATATGATTACACCGTCAAAATAGTCGCCGTTTTTTTTCATATAATCCAAAAAGTCGGTTTTAACTACTTTTTTGGCAATCGAATCTGCATGAATCAGATATTTACCGTCAATGATAAATCCTTCGTGTGAAACCACTACTCCGAGGGAAAAAGCCTTCTCCCTGACAAACCCCACACCGACAATTCTCTCAGGAGGAAGTGAGGCCATCATCTTTGCGTTTATTTTTCCGGTTGGAATATAGCGGGCTTTCACGCTTTTTTCCCACTGTACAGGAAGAAGCTTTGTGCCGTCACTTTTCCTGTTAAGGGTAATGGAAACCGTTTTAAGCTCTTTTTCCGGAATTATCTTATAAGAAATATCCCTGAAATACGGATTTGTGTGCAAACGGTCATATGTGAAATGGATTCTGTTTTCATAACTTACCGTTTTTTTGCCGTAAACCGGAGGATCATAATAGTTTAATTTTGTCATCATCTCTCTGGCGCCGTCATAATTTTCCCCATAGGCAAGTGCGAGAGATGTCAGGACCATAACGGTGCAGTCTACTGTTTTTGTCTGAAAAACAGGCCCTCTTTTATCATCCTCACCCAGTGGTCCAAGCACATAGGGGGTTCCCACCCTTAATTCCGCAATCGCCGCCAAACGCTCAAAAAAATCCGGATGCTTTTTGCATATGCGCCGGATCTCGCTGTCGGCCTCTTTCTTGTTCAAAGTATAAAATGGCGCCGCCTGTGCCGCAGGCATACAGCTTATGCAAAATAACATTACTATTGTCATAAATGTAAGCTGCGGCAGAAGTGTCCGGCAAACCTGAACGGCAAATGTTTTCATAAATTCCACCTTCATTTATACAGATTATTTTACAAAATGTTTGATTAAACAGCAGCGTCCCTAATCCTGCTCAATTGGAAGGATTTAAAATGAGTTCTATAGAATTTTTGCCAGCAAAACCGTTGTAATTTAGCTATATAATAAAACTTAATTATAACTTAATAATTGTAAAATCAGGAAAGGATAATTATTTTAAATGTCAGACAGCGAGTTTTCAGCATATGAATTCGGAACGGTTTCAAGAGAGTTTTTTTGCGAACCGGAAGAGCTTAAGGAACTTGAGAAGGAAATGGCGGGATACCATTTCCCCGAATGCATGGTACCTCCCTACATAAAAGATAATTATGATAAGTTTATCGCATGGTGCCATAAAAAAGGAGTTAAGGAAATAGGCCACGCCGTTGCTCCGCTTGTAAGTTCCAAGCTGAGATCCAAGCCAATAAATATAAGGGAATTTGGCAGTGAATGTTTTGAAGAAGGCTCTGAGCTTGACGGTTCAAGTTTTGCAACCGGAGGCGGAAGGGTTGTTCACAGATCAATGGTTAAGGCAAGTCCCGACAAAAACGGCATATGGTTCATGTTCCCTGACCCCCTGCGCAGATCTACGCTCCATATTATGTCGGATATGGAAGCTCCCCAGGGAGAAGCAATGTGTGCAAGAAAACCGCTGAACATGTCGCTTTGCGTTCTTGATAATTCTCTTAAGAAGCTGACGTCGCTTGTAGGTAAGGAAGAACCGGGAAAATATGACAAATACACACTTACAGTCGGCTATGAAAAAGAATTTTTTATAATTCCTAAAGAAATTGAAGAACACCGCCTTGATATAAAATACCTCGGCCAGACAATTGTCGGCGGTCCCGGTCCCATAAACCAGAATCTGCAGGGCGTATACCTGACAATTCCCAAAAGAAAGGAAGAAGCCCTGTTCAACGAAATTGTCAGAGATCTGGCAATGGTGGGGATAACGGCGGTGCAGAAACACCTCGAAGTCGGTCAGACAGGTGACGAACTCAAAGGACGCCAATGCGAAGTAGTCCTTAAATATAAGGCGGCCATGGAAGCAACCGACTGTGACCTGATTGCCAGACAGATTATTGAAGATGTATGTGAGCGCAATGGTTTCCGTGCATTGATCGGCAGTAAATCCTTTACCGAGGATTACGAAGGCAGCGGTATTAACGGCAGCGGCAAACATACGAACATGAGTATTTGCAGATACCATTCCTATAAAAGAGAGGTCATAGAAAATCTTTTCGAAGATTGCCTTTTCAAATCATCGGTTTCCAAAGATAATGTAAATTTAATAGGGCTTGCCGTTCTGGCGGCGATGGGAAGACACTGGCAGGTGCTTGAAGCATCAATCGCTTCAAGGGGCAATGATCTCAGAAGAAGGCCCGGTTTTGAGGCGCCGGTTTATCTTTCGGCGTTTATCGGCAATACATCGGAATTCAGAGATTCGCTTCTTCAGGAACGTAACAGGTCCGTATCAATAGGACTCTCCGGAAATAAGATCGAGTGGCGTACTCCCGGAGCGAACACTCCCATGCACTACCCTATCGCTTTTATATCCCTTGCCGTAGCCGAAGTGATCGATGAAATCTCTGAAGCCATAAAAAACGGTTTAGACAAAAAGGAGACTCTTCAGGCTATTGTAGACCGTGAATATGACCGTTTGCGAAAAGAAGTCGACTATTTTATCGTCGACGAAGATGTCTATGAGCTCTCGAGAGAAGAAGCAGAAAAACGGTTTTGCTGTAGAGCTTCGGACAATACTCCTGAGGCACTGCTGATTCTTGACGATTCGGAGAAAACCGCCTTTTTAAGAAAATATGCCGTATTTAATGACGAAATGATTAAGGCTTTTAAAATGGTACAGCTTGAAAACTATACCAAAAGAGTGCAGGCCGAATCAATGATAATAGCCAGAATGTCAAAAGTGCTCAGCAACAAAGTTTTTAGAAGTGCGATAATGCAAAGATATTCACGCGAACTTTTCGACATCGATCCCAGGCTTAAACAGCGTCAGGATTATCTTGGCTCTTTGAACGCAGATTTGCTGTCGTTGATAGATTCTTCCTATATTGACGAAATCTATACATCCGACAGCAAGGATTTAAAAACGATTACTGAGGAACTTAAAAACAAAACGACTGAAGAAGCAGCTAAAATTATTACCGAAGAACTACTGCCTCATATGAAAGAAATGCGCAGATTATACGAGCTGATTGTGGATATTATGGGGGGGGGCGAAGAAGTCCAAAGGCTTTAAACGGTCAATTGCGTTCGGAGGCTAAATCAAAGCGGATTTTCGCTCATTCCGTCGTAGTCCGGCTACACCTCATTCGTCGATATCCGCTTTGATTTAGCCTCCGAACGCAATTGACCGTTTAAAGAATAGAGATATTAAGTAGAATAAAAAAGACGGCGAAAAAAATAATCCGCCGTCTTTTTTATTCTACTTATTCATAACTCAGTAATTTATGCAGTTTCCTGTGTCTGTTCTTCTTCGGCTTGCTGCTTTTCTCTTTCAGCACCGGCGGCAATCAGGCCAATCATTAGACGTGCATGTTCAAAGTCGGGATCCAGTTTGTGCGCATTGGAAAAATAAATGCTGGCATCGGAGTAATTTCCCAGATAATAACTGGTTATACCAAGATTATAATGCAAATCCGGATTTTTTCCATCGGTTTTGAGAAGCGAAACAAATTCGTTATGTGCCAGTTCGACACTGTCTATTTTTCTTGTCTTTACAAGCGGAACAGCCATTGAAAAAACTCCTTCAACAGGATCTTTTCCACCCATTGTTTTTACCGGTTGTTTATCTTTCTTCCCAAACAGTTTTTCAAAAAAAGACGGCTTCTTTTCCATATACTTACTTCTGGCTCTGTTGTATGGGCGAACCTGATACATTCTTCTGCTGTCATAATATTTTCTTGATTCAGGCTCCTTAAGCTGGTTAAAAGCTTCCACTATTTCTCTCATTTTTTCTTCGGCAACTTCTTTGTCGGGAAAAATGTCAGGATGGTATTTTTTTGACAAGGCTCTGTAGCTCTTATGTATCTCATCATAAGAACTGAGTGGTGTTACTTCTAATGTTACATAGTAGTCTGTTCTTAGGTGGTTGAAACTTATTGACATTTTATAATTCCTCCGTACAAAAAGAAGGTCTGAAATCCATAAAAATAATTATGTTTTCAAAAAATCCTTATTTTATGGGCACTAATGACGCTGTGTTATTTCATAACCGGCTTTAAAACTATACCTTTAAACTTCAATTGAACTCGAAAAAAACCTTCCTTACAACAATATTTTTACATTATTTTAACAATCCTGCAATAATAAGTCCAAGGGAATACACAGTTTTCAGTTATTGAATTACATTATAGATAGTTTAATATAGTTGCTTTTCGGCAATGCCCATATCCGACGGACCGGAATAATCAAAAACAAATTGACTTTTTTATCGGTAATCTCTATAATAGTAATTAAGTTTTGAGTATGTCTCCAATTGATGTCTTATGGGATTTACAGCATTTATTCCCACACTGTATGCGATAACTACGGAGGAATTATAAATGGACAGCATCAGAAATTTTCAGCCAGCAATTCAATCAGCATCAACAAATGAAGGCAAAGCACTGCCGGAAAGAAAAGAAACTCCGCCGCAGTCTTCATTAAAAGATCAGGTAAACATCGGCGGCAATGATCCTGTTATGCCGGATCCGATAAAGCCTCATAAGAAATGGCTTTTTGTCAATTATGTCGCAGCGGATTGTAATTTAACCGATTTTCAGCTTAAAAATATCGACCAGCAGGAACTGGTGGGTTCCGATGCTACGACCCATCTGGTTGCATATGTTGATGTCGGCGAGCAGAAAAATATTATGGGAGACTGGAAGCATTGCCGCTCACTCTACATAAACAAGGATGACAAGCTGGGTGAATTAAACTCCGAGCTAATAGAAGATTTCGGCAAAACTGATATGTCCGACTACCATACGCTAACCAAATATGTTGTTGATGCGATCGGCAAATTCCCGGCTGATCATGTATGTTTGGTTTTAAATGATCACGGCGGCGGTTTTACCGGTGCAATGTCTGATGACGGTTCGGGGAAAAATTCCATATCCATTCCGCAAATGCGCGAAGCTTTGGAAAAAGCTCAGGAGATTACCGGCAAAAAGATTGATATACTCGGTTTTGACGCCTGTCTGATGGCTGAGTCGGAAGTAGCGTACGAACTCAGAAACACTGCCGACATAATGATGGCTTCGGAAGAAACGGAAAACGGCCCCGGCTGGGCATACAACACCATCCTCGGCGGCAGCAATATGGCGGAAGCGATCAAAACGGTTCAGGAATCGGCACTTTACAAGATAAATGTTGAGCCTAAGGATTTTGCCAAAATCGTTATGGATGTCAACCAGCAGAATAACCATGATATTCCGACATTTTCAACCGTTGACCTTTCAGAAATGGAAGACCTTAAAACATCCCTGAATGACTTTGCCAAAACAGTCAGAAATTCGGATGACAAAGATTCCGTTAAGCAGGCTATCAGAGATGCGGAAAGTATGGGAGGTGGATGGGCCCCCTATAATGATTTGAGGGATATAGGTCATCTTGCCGATAACATTATTGCCAATTCCAAGGATGTAAAACTGCAGGAAGCGGCCAAAGATGTAAAGGAAAGATTATCAGAGGCGGTTCTATTTAATCAGGTAAATCCCCAGGAACATCCGAAGTCACAGGGATTGACGATCTTTGCTCCCACCGATAAATCTTCACTCAGCACGCAGTATACGGATTTACAGTTTGCCAAAGACACTGAGTGGGATGAAATGCTTACAGAACTGGGTATCGGCGGTTCAAAAATGGAAGAGATTCCCGAGTTTTGGACTGACGGAACGAAGAGAAGATAAAATGTATTGAAATTATATTTGCAGGAGGCTGTCTCAAAAGGGGGTAGCTTCCTTTTTATATATTAACTGTTTTTACCGAATATTATTCGTAAAAGGAACAAAGTTTTATGGCAGGAACTTTTCTCGGCTCAAGTTTCGAAGAAGATCTAAAAATATTCTTAAAATACAAAAAGGGATTGGCTTCTTCAAAGGAATTAGTTAATTTTTCCAATATTTTCCGGCACCAACTACAGGACAGTGCCGAATTCAGCTTTACCGATCCGCTTTCACACCATCTTGAGCTTACCGTCTCCGGTAATGGTGAGCCATTTCATTATGCCCTTACCCGTTTTATGGAAGAATCAGGAATAGAGACATCTGCTATTGACTGGTATAAAGAAATAAACTACTTATTCCCCGGCTCGGGAACTCTCGCCAAGGCAGCTTTTTTGCCGGACCGCATGGATTCCCTGAGTATATACTATCAATCCCCGCTGTCGCCCGATACATTCCTCAGAATAGTAAAATCCAGAAAAAACATCCCTGCTCCGGATACAGGCAAATTTTTTGAGTGTATGAAAATATTTGACAGGAAAATAATATTTATCGGCCTTGATTTGACAAAAAAATCACCTCCGTCAATATCCCCGTTCCTGCTGGTACCGCCTTCCCTGGAGGGACTTTCCCAAAAAATATTTTCCGCAGTAGAAAAAATTACGGAAACAGAGTATAATAATATAGGGGAGTGGAATAGTTTACTGCTACATACTCATGATATCTTTGTAAGTTTTGCGGTTGGTGAAGTTTTACAAAAGAGAATAAAATTCGATTATGAAAATATACCTCTAACCGATGCTTTCAGGATTATCAAACACAATAAGGCTGAACTCGGCCGTTTTAAAAGCCTTGTTCAGCTGTCATCAGAGCTCAATGTAAGAAATTTATTTTATCTTGGGCTTAAGTTTAAACCTGAGCTTGAATTCAAATATTACATAAAAAGATTTTATTTTGCCAAAGAAGACAAAATTGAACTGGTTGCCAGGTTTTTAGAAAACTCTGCCGTAAGGTTTCCCAACACTCAATAACTCCGGGGGAATTAGTTAATGAAAAGGAAATGCGGATTTACACTTTTTGAAATGATGGTCTCCATCGGGCTGTTTCTTTTGTGTATGGCCCTTACTTTTGCGCTTTTTTCGGCAGTAACCAAAAGCTACAAGAATACTCAGGCAAAACTAAGACTGCAGT
Organism: Candidatus Xenobia bacterium; assembly: GCA_031551355.1. Taxonomy (GTDB): domain Bacteria; phylum Vulcanimicrobiota; class CADAWZ01; order CADAWZ01; family CADAWZ01; genus JAVBNT01. The sequence goes on from JAVBNT010000022.1 coordinate 19,078, forward strand.
CTGCTTTGGGCGGTATTCTTAATGATATAACCGATAATTTAAAATTCGGCATAGGAACAGTCGATGGCAGCGGGAAAAAATTGACCGTCTTCCGCCACGACTATAAAAGAAGCGATCCCATACGGGTGGTTTACGAGTTCACCGGCGAAACATTCAAGCGCACTGAATCACACATGCAGGCAGAAAGCCCTCCTTCAGGAGGGTTTATAGAAAACACGACTGTTGACTCGTATGTAACCGATTTCAGTGTAACAAAAAATGACTCTCTTTTTATGATTAATTTAAGTGGAACCGATAAATCAACCGGGCAAAAACTTACTATGGATACGGCTGTATATCCAAGAGAACGCTTTGAGCTTCTTGCGGCAAGATATCTGGGTAAAAAGTCCAATAATTCTTCAGCGGACGCAATAAAAATGCAGCCTTAAATACGGAAGTAATTTTGTTATGAAAAAAATTTTTCAATACACTGCCATTGCTCCAAACCGCAAACATGTCGTCGGAACGGTCTCTTCCGTTTCGGAATATGAGGCTATTGCCGAACTATCTTCAAAACAAAGATATGATGTTATCAGCATTAATTATATTGGTGATGATACATCGGCGTTTATTGCCGACAAAAAAGCCCTACAACCTAAAGCCAAAGTCTCTGCCCAGGACGTTTACATTTTCACCAAGGAATTCTCACTGATGGTTGAGGCAGGCATTCCACTTGAGCGCTGTCTTACCGTATTATCCGATTTTCAGGATAATCTTAATTTTAAACTGATTATCCAGTCAATTCAGGAAGAACTAAGTAAAGGCCACCCGCTTTCCTATGCGTTCGGCAAGCACCCGGCGGTATTTACACCTGTATATACCGCTCTTTTGAAAATAGGTGAAACGACGGGGAAAATGCCGTATGTTCTTGATGAATTGACTAATTATCTGGAACGCGAACTGAATACTATGCGTAAAGTAAAGTCGGCAATGACTTACCCGGTTTTTGTAATGGGCTCCACGATTCTGGTATTGGGACTTATCATGGTTTATTATCTTCCGGGGTTTGTGGCTTTTCTTGACGGTATGGATGGCAAAATGCCCATGCCGACAAAAATATTGATTTCCATTACCAATATAATGCAGAACCCCTTTATCGTTGGCGGGGTGATTATGGGACTGCTGCTTCTATACTATATATATTATAATTTCAGTCATACTATGGTCGGCAAATCACTTATAGATACTATAAAATTAAAACTGCCTGTTATCGGAAATTTTTACAAATCTTTATATATGTGGCAGTTTTCGAGATTTTTTTCTCTGATGTACAAAAGCGGTGTTGATATCAATCAGATTCTGGTATTTACAAAGGATATAATACCGAATACCGCCTATAAAGATACATTTGAAGAATGCAGAATACAGGTTAGTGAAGGTGAACCGTTTGATCTTGTTGTCAGAAGCAAACAGTTTATACCGGGAATTTTTTATAGCTTTGTAAGACTTGGAATAGAGACTGATGAATTGGCATATGCGATGGAAAAGGTATCGGTAATATACGAAGACCAGATAAATTTATTGCTTGAAACAATAATGACCTTAATAGAGCCTGTTTTTATGGTGCTGGTGTCCGTTGTTGTCGGCTTTGTCGTGATCTCCCTATTCCTGCCGATGTATTCCTTAATATCAAATATGGGGTAAGTATGGCGAAAAATATCATTAAAAAGAAAAAATCAGGATTTAGTATTCTGGAACTTCTTGTTGTTATTACTATATTGGCGATACTTATTGCTATTTTTGTCTTTGGATATAGAAGTTATGAAGTCAATTTCAATATTCAGCGGGCCGGCGTATTTGTACTCAGAGATTTTAGATATGCCGTAACCAAAGCGATTACGGAGTCCAAGGACTATAAAATAGAGATGAAGCGCGATAGTTATAAAATTTATAAACTTAGAGAAGAGTTTCCGGATCCGTTAGATCTCAATAAGATAATCTTAAAAGATGTAATGATCAAGGATGTAAAAATGGAGCATATTTTCGGAGATGGTATAGAGTTTGTATTTTCCGACGGCACTGACGATACTCCCCCTGATCCTCCGACAATTACTACACGTGATTATATAATAAACCTGCCGCAGAATTTAAAGCCGGAAGACTTTTGTCCGTTTACGCTAACCGTCGACTCCTCAACCGAGCCCGTAAGAGATAATAATTACCGTTTTTTGTATATAACCAGCAAGAGAACCAGTAAGTACATGAGAATAAGTTTTGACGGAAAAATAGGGGGTTTTAAGTTATTTGTCCTGAATTCTAAAAATAGTTCCGTAGAGGAGATTTATGATTAAAATATCTCAAAAACATCAAAAAGGCGCCGTCCTGATTACCGCACTGTTTGTAGCAGCCATTGCTTTTATGATTTCAACGGCATTTATTGCCTCGATTTATAATCAGGCAAAAATTGTTGAAGCGGAAAATGACGCCGTAGTCGCCTCGTATCTGGCGGAATCGGGACTGAACAGGACGATGGTTGAACTCACAAACCTGCCTTTTCCCAATAATAACCCCTATAGCCAATCACAACAGGCTCTTGTCGAAACGCGGAAAACAAAACCAATTGACGAACAACTTGATCTGCCTTCTATTGCCCCTTATACACTAGACCAATTTATTGATCTCCCCCCCCCACCAGGCTCTCTAGAAATCCCAGGGAAAATAATAACTTTTGAATGGAAAAATATAGATTTAGCACAGGAGAAAAAAGGAAAAATTGAAACAACCATCAAGTCTTATCCGGTAATAACCTGGAAACCGGATAGTGAGCCTTTGAATATGAAACTTGATTTTACTGCTGAGTCAAGAAGATGGCTGCCGAGTAATGCTCAAAATATTGAAGAACGCGAATTAGTAAGCGGAGGCATTACATATAAAATATATTTGCCTCTGAGGTTTAAAATAGAGTCTGTGGCAACCGTTTTGGACAGAAACAAAAATATCGTTGCCAGGAAAATTTTAATAACCAATTTTTTAATGGGCAGAGCGACCCCGGGACAGGAAACACTATCTACCAGAATGTTAATTCAGGGGTATGGAGTCATTGAAGGAGGTAAGGAGATGGACGGTCAGAAATCCGGACTTTGGGGAGAAAAGTATAAATGATTAATCATAGAAAAGGCCTTTCATTGATTGAAGTGGTAATGGCAATCGGCATTATACTGATAGTTTTTTTCAGTATCTATGAGACTTTAATATTGGGATTCAGATATTACGGTTCTGTAAGGACAGGCAAAACCCTGGCCAACCTCGGGCAGATGAAAATGGAGGAAATATTCGCCAATGCCGCCAAAGGAACTAATATTGTTTCGGAAGAGAAAAATTTTAATGCCCCTTATACGGCTTATAAATATAAACTGGACGTCAATGATATACCAATTAGTGAAACAGGCGAAAATAGCCAGAAATATTCGGTGAAAGCCCTGAAACTGACTGTGGAAGGCCCTTTTTCTGGGAACGGCACCACCAAAAGCAGATATTATAACAACCTTATTCTCTACGGCACTGCTGTCCCCAAATTAAACGTCACAACTACACAGCATATTGGAGAAAAGGAAGACAGCAGCTTGGGAGTTATGATTAAAAGCAATATCTAAATTGTAAATTGCTTAAAAAATAAACCCGGCTCCTGCCGCCGGTAAAAGTTTGCCTTTGATACCGCCGCAGCAGTCGCAATCCGCACAGTTACAGTCACAGTAACAAAGCCCACAGTCACCGCAAAAACAATTACAGTAACATATTGAACACTTGCAATCTGTAGGCGCTATATAGCAATTACAGTCACGGCAATCGTTAGTTGCACACGTTTCGCAGATACAGGGACAGGCACATGCGCAATGGCAAATAATACTGGCAATTAAGCCGGAATCGGCGTTATTGGAAAAATCAGGTTCATTCAGAGTTTCAAGAAGCTGCATTGCCGCAGGCGAATCCGGTCGCGTCATCGTTTCCTGTATGGTTATACTGCAAACACTGCCTGTTTGATGAACATTGTCACACACTGAAGCGGCTGCGGCAGATTCAAAAGGTATAACAACTCCCAAAACCAGGGCAAAACAGTTTAAACGAATCTTATTTTTCACAATTTATCTCTCTTTATATTATTAAAGCCATTTCTTTAGGAAGCAATTTAGCTTTTAAGCCGCCGCAGCAGTCACATGCCCCGCAGTCACAATTACAATAACAAAGCCCGCAGGCTGTACAATGACAGTTGCAGTAGCATCTCTGACGTGCTCCCTCACCGTCGTCAGGCTGATAATGCTGATCGCTATCCCGATCTTTTTTATCACCGCAATCAACGCCGCAGTGAACTTCCCCGCAGGAACAGTGGCAGGAACAGGCGCAGAGAACAGTAGCCAGCAAACTCTCCGCCAAAACAGGATTACAAACAAAAACCGGATCCGCGATAGAATCCATAATAATATCGGTGTTCTCACAGTAAGAATAACCGGCAACGATATTTTTAGGTGTAAAGTCGCCTTTTTCAATGCTGGCCTGCACTTCCAGCGGCATCATCACCCCAAGTGCAAGCACAAAACATTTCATATGTACAGGCTGTTTCTTCATCTAGCGGCTCCGATATCGTATAATTCTTTTACTATTCCATTCTATATATAAAACCACCGGTTGTCAATCTGCGGAAGATGTTCTAATCGTAAAATTATCATTTTAGACGATTTTTTAAGAGGCATATTTACTAATAGATATATATCCCTAAGATTATGCCAATAACTCTCAATTTTTTTGGTATTCGCCGAGAACACGCACTGAGCCGTCAATGTTGAGAAAATCTTCAATAGCCGCCTCAATCTCATATGCTTTTTGTTCGTCTCCGGCTTCAATATCCGTATCACGGGATGCAAATTTATGAAGCAAAATATCCTTTCCGTTATTCATAAGAATACGCAACTCCAACCAGTAGGCGGATCTGCCTCTGCGAGGCCTGTAAGCCCCTTTTTTGCAATAAATTCTGGCGATTGACTGTGATTTTATTACTCTTTTAAAACTTACCGGCAATGGTGAATTCATTACTGTAAGCTCATTTCCATTAACTTTTATTATTTTTCTATTAAATTTGAATACGGCACCCAAATAAGCCGATATTAGTAACGGAGGCAGTAAATAAGGGATAAAAAACTGCACCAACTCAGTCCTGGTTAATGAAAATATGATAGGAAAATATACGCAAATCAGAATTGTAACGGTAATAATAAGCAAAATAAAAAAAGATTCTATCAAAGGCCTAAATCTGATGAATAAATTACCGCCATCCCTGCTTATGGTATAATCACTGCACTCTCCCGCTGGCATTTCACACCTTCCGGAACCGCTTCCTGCCAAAAGTATTTCGGAAACCCCGGATTCAGTTTTTTTAATTTTTTCTGCAATCTGTAATGCCTGTTCTTTTAGGCCAAAACGCTGCTTCAGAAGAAGTTCCAATATTCTGGCCTCTTCCATGCTGTTTAATGATATTTCATGCTTATAGTCTTTGAAAACCATTATGATTCCCCAGTTATTTTGTCCGGCAGAGGATTCTTCAGCGTAAATCTCTTTTATTTCCTCCTCACTAAAAGATTTTATAATTGTTTCAGACAGGATGGGTTTTTCGCTTATTTTTATTGAAGAATTAGATACTACGGTTATTTTTCTGTTTATAAACATAATTACTATACTCCCTCCGGCAACGAAGGAAATCGCTACAAGAACAAACGTTACAAAATCAGGTTCCCATTTCGTTGGAGAAAGTGTTATCTGTAAAAACAGGAATAACAGCGAAACAAAAAATACGATTGCTACCAGGATAAATATTTCAAAATTGAATGCAGGCGACTCTATTACCAAATCTGTCCCTGTGATAAATGCTTTATGTTTTGTCTTTCTGCCGTTAAAGAAAATGATGCCATTTACGGTTTTAATCTCAGAATGTCTAATCAGTTTATCATCTAAATTACTCATACTGTCGATCCTCTCATTTTCTTATAAATTTTAGAGCAACTTGTAAAAATGTAGACAATACTGCACAAATATGCCGTGACCATTATTAAATCTGTTACACCCACGGATATTGCCGGATGATTTTTAAATGATTGGTATAGGCTATGTTAAATCAAGTTGCTCTAATTGCCTTGTCAGCTGTCACATTCTCCAATAACACGATCTTTTTCAATCAGCTTTTCAATTCTTTATAATATGTCAACTGCGACAATGACATCCGTTCATCTGAATATTATCCATAAATGACAAAAAGCCGGGCAAAGCCGACTTTTTTATTATTATATCATTTATAATATATAAAATCAATTAATTTTCAACCTGATTATTTATATAATATAATTAACGAGACAATTATTTCTTAAAAAACTGCTTTTTTAGCTGAAAGGCCTGACATTTTTTTCCTCTCCCGGTTTGATAGAACCTATGTGCGCCAGAATCGTCTCATAGTCCTTATGTTCTCTGGGATAGACCAACAAAGCATCACCGATCCCGCCGGCAGGAGTAGAAGCAATTAATTTCAGTTCTATAGTCCCGTCTTCATACATCAGTGCCGTTCCTATATATTCCTGCTCGGAAGCCATTAAACTTACTCCTTTATTGTTGCCGTAATTGAGTGTTTGCCGATTGCGGTAATAATAACGCTAAGTCTTTCCCCCACCCGGTTACCCGCTGACTGAACTTCCACCAGCGTCTTTGAAAAAACAGCAAGACCATTGTTTATATTTGTGCCGAAAACATCGAAAATGTCGAGTTCAAGCTGTGAACCAACCTGTATTTGCGGCAGGTAACGCTGTACGCTTTTTTCCGGAATTCCGTCCACTTTAAGCTTTTCAAGATGAAGATCCACATTGGCATTTAGCAACAGGCGTTTTCCGGTGATTTTTTCAAGACGATCGATATCTTCCGACTCCAGTCCGAGAAGTTCAACTGCCAGTTTTGGATGAACTTCAATCAATATCGTCGTGAATTGATTGTCTGTAGCAATCTTTTTTATCTCGCGTTCACATTTAAATCTCATTGAAGTCAGTGAATAAACTCTTCCCCGTCCGTTGCAGTAAGGGCAAGGCGAACGCATATACTCATCAAGATCCTTGCTTACACGTTTTCTGGTAATCTGTACAAGTCCCAGCTCAGTCATGCCGACAAGATGGGTTTTCGTATGATCTTTCTTTAGATAAGTCTGCAATTCCTCAAGTACTTTTATTCTGTCACCATCATTGTCCATATCTATAAAGTCAACGATTATGATTCCCCCGATATCACGAAGTCTCAGTTGACGCGCTATCTCAGGAGCAGCCTCAAGGTTTGTTTTTAATATCGTATCGTTAAGATTATCCCTGCCGACATATTTACCGGTATTGACGTCAATTACCGTAAGGGCCTCGGTTTTGTCAATGATCAGAAAACCTCCGGATTCAAGCCAAACCCTGCGTCTCAGCGCTTTTTCAAGCTCAGCCTCTATTCCATAGGATTCAAAAAGGTTTTTCTTGTCGGAAAAAAGCTGTATGCGGTTCTTTAACTCCGGCGATATAATATCAATAAGCTCGGCAACTTTTGTGTATTCACTTTTTGAATCTATTATCAGCTTGTTGATATCAGCAGTAAACTGATCCCTTACTATTTTATAGACCAGCGCCAGCTCCTGATGTATCAGCAGCGGAGCTTTTTTACGCTTCGCCGCTGTCTGTGTCTTTTCCCACAGTTTCTCAAGAAGTTCAAGATCCCTTCTTAATTCCTGTTCGGAATGCCCTTCGGCGGCCGTTCTGATAATTATTCCGCACTCTTCTTTTTTGATGGATTCGGCAATCCGGCGCAGCCTCTCCCTTTCACCGTCATCTTCTATACGTCTTGAAATGCCGATATACTGAGCCGAAGGCAACAGCACAAGGTATCTTCCCGGCAAAGTTATATGCGTGGTAACTCTCGCGCCTTTCATCCCCCATGACTCTTTTATTATCTGAACAAGCGTTTCCTGATTGACTTTTAAAACATCCTTGATCGACATATTTTTAAAATCAGCCGGGATATCGTCTCCAAAAATCGCCGATGCATCATCCATACAAAGAAAAGCATTGCGCTCAAGGCCTATATCTACAAAAGCAGCCTGCATTCCAGGTAAAATATTAGCCACTTTACCCTTATAGATACTCCCTGTCTGCCTGTCCTCGCGTGAAATATACATTTCCATAAGCGTACCGTCTTCTAACACGGCAACGCGGTTTTCCATCTCATCTATGCTGATGAGTATCTCTTTATACATAAATCTCCATTGTCCTAATTTTTTTTAATTACCAGGGTTCGGAAACATTATCTCCATCACGGAGGTAAAGACTTTCCTTTTCAATAGACCACTTAGACTGCCTCATACCGTTTTTCTCAAGCAGCCAGATTATTTCATTCGGCTTGACGGTTCCCAAAGGAGTTATATTGGTTTCAACCCTGATCGTGATCTCATTGCCATTTATTGCCAATACAATATTGTGTATATATGGTTTTACGTCAAGGACTTTATCTTTTCTGATGACCTCAAGTTTGTCCTTATCTATAACATTCTTTACGGCTTCCTCCACATTGTCCTGTGAAGCGCCGGCCGAGGTAAATTTATATGTAGCTCCATTGATCAGTTCCGTAATGGCTTTGGCCGAGGTCGCTACCTCTCTGACCTCAAAAATAGGCAGTCCCTTGCCGGAAACAGCGCCTATGCGCTGAAAAAAATCATCAACCGCAACCCGTTCCCGCAACTCAACATCAATCCATTCCGACCTGCTTAAAACTCCGAGGGCAAGAGCAGGGCCAGGTGAAAGCCTCATCCGGGGATGAAATCCGGACGTATAAGCCACCGGTAAAGAGGCTCTGCGCATAATACGCTGGAACGTTCTCAGCATATCAAGATGAGACGTAAGCCTTACCTCGGAACCTTTGCCATATTTTATCCTTATTTTCTGCACCGGTTTATCGCTGCACAGGAGAGCACCTTCCTTTATATCAAGTCCTGCTTTATGAAGAGGCTGAAGAACAGGCGCAACAGCGCCATCGGAACAAACACCGCAATCATTACAGATCTCACGGCAATCGGGCGTAAAGTCCCCTGTGAACGCATTATTACGTTCCTTGAGTAAAAATTCGTGAAAATCCGGTGAATATAAATGCTGCCACGGTAAAGTTCCGGAAGGATCCAGCGCCGCCGTATAGCTTTCCGGTACAAGCTCACAGGCTTTGAAAGCATCCATCCACAACTCAAACTTAAAAAGATCATTCCATCCGTCGAATTTGCATCCCCGTTTATGCGCTTCCACGAGTACTTTTGCAAGCTTTCTGTCCCCTCTGGCAAATACGGCTTCAAGAAAACTTAATTCCGCCATATGAAAATTCGCTGTTATCTTCCCATGTTTCAAAAGACTCTTAAGCTTCGCCTGTCTCAATTTAGTCCGTTCTATTGCAACAAACGGTTCCCACTGGAACGGAGTATGTGCCTTGGGAACAAATGAAGAAAAAGATATTGTCAGTTTCAGCCCGGTAGACTGCAGAATCTTCCATACAAGATCCTTTATGCCGATAATGTCGCTATCCTCTTCACCGGGGAGTCCGGTAAGGAAATAAAGCTTAACGCTGGACCATCCGGCGTTTCTGACATCCTTCATCGTTCTTATAACATCTTCTTCACTGCCACCTTTATTGACAAGAGCACGCATCTTGTCAGTACCAACTTCCGGGGCAAATGTAAGCGTCGTCCGCCTGAATCTTTGAACAAGTTTTGCAAGATCTACTGAAAATGCATCGATTCTCAAACTGGGAAGTGATATTTCTATATACCTTTCCTCGTATTTTTTCAGAAGTTCAGATACTATTCCTGCGACCTGGCGGTGATCGGTACAGGAAAGCGACATCAGTGAAATTTCCTCATACCCGGTTTGAGCAACCGATTTATCCGTTAGATCGAGAAGCTTTTCAAGACTTCTTTCCCTGACGGGCCGGTAAATCATTCCCGCCTGACAGAAACGGCAGCCCCTTGTGCATCCCCTTGAAATTTCCAGCATTATGCGATCATGCACCGTTTCAATATAAGGAACCGGCGGTGAGGTCGGGAAAAAAGAGTCATCAAGAGAAGTCACCGTTCTTTTTTCTATAAACGAGGGATATGACGGTTTTTGCGGAGTTATTCTTTTAAACCGGCCGCTATCGTCATACTCAACATCATAAAAAGAAGGAACGTAAACACCTTTTAGAGATACAACTTTTTCCAGCAGGGATTTTTTGGTTCCCTGTCCTTTTTTCCATTCTTTCATTATGTCCGCTATTTCGGCAATGGCTTCTTCACCGTCGCCAAGAACAAAAAAGTCAAAAAAATCAGCAAGAGGTTCGGGATTGTAAGTACATGAACCGCCGCCGATTATAACAGGAAAACTTTCATCCCTGTCTGAGGCATAAAACGGAATACCCGAAAGCTCCATTATGTTAAGCACATTCGTATAGCTCATTTCATACGGCAAAGTAAAACCGATTAGATCAAAATTACGCAGCGGCCTTGACGATTCCAGTGATGTAAGAGACGCACTGTTTAACCTCAGCTCCTTTTCATAATCTACCCATGGAGCGAAAGCTCTTTCGGCAAGGACCTGATCATCAAGGTTCAATATGCCGGACAGTATTTTCAGGGATATTCCGGAATGACCTATTTCGTACGTATCCGGAAAAACAAATGCCGCATGCAGTAAAACGCTGTCCCAGTCTTTTTTTATCGCATTGTATTCCGTTCCGGTATAGCGTCCCGGCTTAACACAGTTTTCGAACAAATTTTCTAATGTTTTTTTATTGGAATTCATAAAGACCCGTCTTAAATTAAGTAAAAAATATTGAATATTGTCGTCAGACAACTTGATAATCCCCTAAAATAGCAAAAAGGCAAAGAATGTTAAATAGAGAAGAGGGGCTGTCGTGTTAACGGCGGCCCCTTTAACATGGAATAAAAGATAACGGCCACCGGGCTTTGGCCGGTTCAAATATAATTGTAAAAATGGTGAAAAATTAAGAAAAGAATAGCAAAAGGCTATAAAGCAAGCTATTTTTCGCCATTTTCTGTCGTGCTAATCGGGGCGTTGCAGGGCCGCGGAGGACGGCAGCCCCCACACCCCCACTCATAGCGTGCCGGGACCGCAAAAA